>CAISCU010000040.1 GCA_903883965.1 uncultured Bacteroidota bacterium | reverse complement strand
GTTGGTCTTTAGCCGCTTCTAATGCAACTTTTGCCTTGAATTCAGGCGTGAATTTGCGTCGGGTTTGTTTGGTCATATCGTTTAGTCAAATTAAGTGATTTTTTAACTAAACCTCTGGTCCAGGATTCAGGGAGTATTATAGTTATTATTATGAGCTGCAAAAATATAATGATGCCATTGAGGATATTTTTTATGCTTTTCTTTTAGACGATTCAGATAAAATAATGCGCAGTATTTTTATTTCGTATTCTGAAAAAAATTATTCGTTGTCGCTCTCTAAAGTTAATTCACAAATTTCTGCCCATCCAGAAAAAGAACTTTGGTATTTTATTAGGGCACAGTTGTATGAAGGAAAATACAATTTCGCTGCAGCTATTAAAGATTACAATAAAGTATTAGAATTGTCTGACATAAGTTTCAAGCCCGATCTATTAGCTTATAGAGCAAAATGCTATTCAAATTCTGGAATGTATGAATTGGCAATTTCTGATTATAATGAAATAATTTCAATTGATTCAACTGACGCATATAATTATGCTTATAAAGCAGATGCTAAAAGATTGATGGGTGACTACACCGGTGCGATTCAAGACTTCACCAAAGCTGTTGAAATTGAACCAAGAGAGTCCTGGTTTTATTATAGAAGAGGCTGGACAAGAGAGTTTTTGAAAGAGTTTGGAGAAGCACTGAATGACTATAATGAGTCTATATCGATAAACGACAAATACGTATACACATATTTGAATAGAGGGCGTTTATATGAATCCCAATTAAAAAAAACCGACAAAGCAAAAGAAGATTATTTAAATATATTATCAATTGACACTACAATTGATGAGCAAGGCAATTGTAGACAGTATGCACTTTTCCATTTAGGACGTATTGATGATGCAATAAAATGGTTGGATAAAATTATAGAGCAATACCCCAATGAAGGAAACTACTATGATGCTGCATGTTTGTATTCATTAATGAATAATTCAACAGAGGCTTTATCAAATTTGAAAATTGCATTTACAAAAGGGTATAGAGATTTTGTCCATTTATCTATTGATGATGATTTGGATAATATCAGAAATATGCCTGAGTTTAAGAACCTTGTTCAAGAATGGAGAACCAACTTTGATGAGTCATTAAAAAAGGAAGCCAATCAGAAACCTAGTGTGACTGAAAACAAAGCTGAGACAGTTACAATTCCCATGACACCTAAAGGGTCTGGAATATATGAGGTGTCTTGTAAGGTAAACGATTTGCGTTTAAACTTCATTTTTGACACTGGTGCAAGTGACATTTCCATTTCACAAACCGAAGCACTTTTTATGCTCAAAAATGGATATTTAAATTCAACAGACATTGGCTCGAATCAACGTTACATGGATGCTAATGGGGATATAGAAATCGGAACGAAAATAATATTAAGGAAAGTGGAATTTGGTGGTTTGGTTTTAAAAAATGTATCAGCATCCGTTGTAAATAATAAAACAGCACCTCTTCTTTTTGGACAGAGTGCTCTAAGTAAATACGGGAAAATCATTATTGACAACCAGAAGAATACAATTACTATTTCCAATATCAAATAAGGAGATGCACATGCAGGTAACAGTCATTTGGCAAAAGTGGCGGTTCAGTGCTCCGCAGACACATTTGTGGTTAATCAAAGTTTGGTTCTCCGCATCAACATTTGTGGTAAAAATCGCCACCTTCGCCAAGCCCGAAAACGTTATGCGTCAGGCTAAAAGCCGACCATACATAATAAAAAATACGACAGAAAAAGAAAATAATAATGGCTTTTGAACCAGACAAAATAACTAAACAGCATGTACTTGACGCAGTCAAGAAAATAGACAGCGAGTCTATCCCTCTAGAACCTTCGACAAGGTTTGATGTAATTGTTAATGGCAAAGCCTACCCACCTAAAGAAGTAATGCGATATGCTCACGAGTTAATGAATGGTGAACATATTTGGGAACGGAGTGGTGGTGAACCAACCAACAAATATTTTACTGCTCTAGGTTTTCAAATCAAAAGTAAATCAGATTCAATTTTGAATGAACAACCAATTACTGGTAACATTTGGAAATTAGGTTGTAACTGGGACAAGGGTAATCCAAGTTTCTATGAATTAATAAAAGAGAATGAAATTGTAGTTGGAGTTGAAGACAAGAAATATGCAGTTGGTGATTTAATACTGGTAACCGAAGGTTTTAATGCAATGTCAATCGCTAAAATTTTAGAATCCCCTCAATTGGTAACTAAAACCAAACAATTTGAGGAGCCATTTGAGTCACTAAATATTCCCTTTGAAGATTGGATTAATATTTCCAATGTTGAATGGTACGAATTAGATGAAGATGAAAGATTCACTTATCAACTTCAAGCAGGAATTCGGAAAGTTCAAGATTCGAAAGTCAAACAAAGAGTTATTGACTTATGGAACAACAGAAATTCTAACTACTGGATTTTTCAAGGCAATCCAAACGCATTTGATTTTGAAACAGCGATAAGAAATAACTTGCTTGAAGATTGGACAGTATCTGCTCACAAAGATAAAATCAAAATTGGTGACAAAGTAATTTTATGGATTTCAGGAAAAAATTCTGGTTGTTATTCCCTTGCCGAAATAACAAGTGAACCGCATAATATTTCGAACTCCAAAGATTCACATCTTTGGAAAACAGAGGATAAAAATCCAATTAAGGCAGGTATAAAAATTACTCACAACATAATTGACAATCCATTGCTTTGGATTAAAATAAAAGGGACTAAGGGCTTAGAAAACTTAAAAGTTGGAAATCAAGGAACAAATTTTTCTGCAACAAAAAAGGAATACAAAACTATTTACGATTTAATCAAAGATTCTAGAGAATCAGAAAACACAGAAGAAATGCAACCAAAAAATATAATCCTTTACGGACCACCTGGAACAGGAAAGACTTACAACAGCATTGACAAGGCAGTTGAGATTGCTTCAAGAGATAGGTTTAATCTGAACAATCATACAGCCAACAAAAATATTTTTGACGAATTAAGAAAGGCTGGGCAAATTGAGTTCGTTACTTTCCACCAAAATTATTCCTATGAAGATTTTGTAGTTGGGATTTCTCCCGATGTTACATCTGGAACTTTACGTTTTGACAAACGAGAAGGTATTTTCAAGCTGTTATCAGAAAGAGCAAAACAAAATTGGATTGCAACAACTAACAAAAAAGAAATCACAATTGACTTCAATTTTGTTTTCAATACTTTCTTTTCAAAGTTGATTGAAGAAGAAGTAAAGGAGGTTGAAATACCCATGAAGAGCAAAGGTTACAAGTTTAAAATAACTAAAATTGACGTTGATGAGGGAAGAATAAAGTTTACTAAACAAAGCGGAGGAACAGGACACGACTTGCTTGTAAAGAATCTCAAAGCGATTTACGAAGGCAGCTTAGATTATGGTGTTGAGGGTTTGGGAGTTTACTACAATCCACTTGTAGAACATTTAAAAGAGTTTGCTGAAACACTTGAACCACAAAAATCAGCAGACGAACAATTGAAAAATTTTGTTCTGATTATTGATGAAATTAATCGGGCAAACATTTCAAAAGTGTTTGGTGAATTGATTACGCTACTTGAAGATGATAAAAGATTGGGTGGTGAGAACGAATTGAAAATTACTTTACCGAATGGAGAAAAAGAATTTGGCGTTCCGCCAAATCTTTACATCATCGCCACAATGAATACAGCAGACAAGTCTATTGCTTTAATTGATATTGCTTTAAGGAGAAGATTTGAGTTCATTGGTTATTATCCTGATTACGAAGAGTTGAATGAAGAAGAATCTACACTACTAAGAAAAGTCAATGAAGCAGTTTTCAAGGAAAAAAAATCTGCTGACTATTTGATTGGGCATGCTTACTTCATGAAAGGTCAAACAATTGAAATTGTTTTGAAAAACAAAGTTGTCCCCCTATTGATGGAATATTTTTCAGGCAAAACAGACATCGTTTCAAAAATATTTGCAGACACCAATTGGAATGTAACTTACGATACAACAAATTTCATTTGGGATATTTCACAAAGATAAAATGGCTCTACTTTTTGAATACGGAAAATGGCAGAGCATAAAAGACAAAAATGCTTTACACCAAATGTTGAAAGGCATTTGGAAGCAACGCATGTTTGTTGAAACAGATTCTGAATTAACAGAAGCTGAAACAGACAATCATTATCAACCATTCCTACAGTTTGACGACAACCAAATAAGAGCAAACAATTTTGTTGGTTTCATTCAAAACGGAGATGAAGTAATTGAGATTTACCCAAAAGTATTTCGACAACATTTACCAAACCCATCCGAGAATGAAAAGATGTTGATGCTTCGCCACATCTTTTATTGGTTTAGCTATTGTCGTAAATGGAACTTCCCTTTTAATCAAGCTTCTCTTGATACAATTGACATTAACGAATTCCCAGAGTTGATTATAAACTTAATAGCAAATCAGTTTTTAGAAACTGTTTCAAAGCAACCTTTGACTATGTATCAAGAAGTGGAGGAAGCGTTAATTACTCCAAGAGGTTCAATAAATTTCAAACGGTATTTAAGCAGTAGTATATCACACGGAAATTTTCAAAATATTGAATGTGACTATGAACCATTTCTGTTTGACAATAAAGTAAACAGAGTAATTAAATATTGTTCACGGTTGTTGATGAAGCAAACAAAGTTTTCAGAAAATTTGCGAATGCTTCAAGATGTTGTATTCATCCTAGACGAAGTTGAGGATTTACATTGCACTATTCACGACATTGAAAACATTTCCCTAAATACCTTCTTTTCAGATTACACTAATCTACTTAACAGTTGCAAACTTATCCTTAGTCAACAACTCTATTCAAGTAATACATATGACCTTTCTCAATGGTGTTTACTTTTCCCAATGGAATATATTTTTGAAGATTTTCTTGCAGGGTTCTTAGAAAACAAATTTTCAAAAGATTGGAAAATTGAATATCAAAAATCAGACGAATACTTGTCAAATATACCTAGAGTATTCAATATGCAACATGACATATTTCTTACGGCAAGACATGGTTCAAAACGAAAAGTTATCATTGACACTAAATACAAATTACGCCAAGACAATTTCAAAACAGACCCAAAAAAAGGTGTAGCACAATCAGACCTTTATCAAATGGTTAGTTATGCTTTTAAGAGAGGTTGCACAGATATAATATTAGTTTACCCAAACATTGCAGATGACCTAAATGCATCAGACAACTTTAAAATTATTTCAGGGTTTGGTGGAGCAGACGAAATAACAATAACAGCGATGGAGATTCCTTTTTCATCATTGACAAATTTTAACGAATTAGACTCAATGTTATATGAGACTATTGAAACACAATTAAACAAATTACTTCAATGACAACATCGAATTCAGACAGAAAATTAACGATAGAGAAAGAAGCCCGAACGCATAACAGCACCTACCCAAAAGGCGGGATTTAGCTTCGCTGATTTTCAATTCGTATTCCAAAGACAGTTTTGTGGTTAATCAAACATTAGTTTTTCAAATCAACATTTGTGTTAAAAGTCCCGCCCTTCGGGTAGCTGCAAAACGTTGTGCGTCATTTTAATACGAACCGTCTGAGTACTGACTTACTTGAAATCGATAAAATGGATGAGTTATTAGGTAATAAACTTCTTATAATTACATAAAAGTAAAAAATAAGTAGGTTAAAATCTATCTATTTTATCTAAATTTGTAAAAACAAATGATTTTATGGGCAGTATAAGTCTTATTCCAACAGAAAAAATAAAAGCACGCTTACGGTATGAAAATCCTTGGTGGGTTAACAAACAAATACCTGAAGTGTATAGCGCAATGGCCAAGCGACTATATTTTAACTTGTTTTATCCATTTGTAATTGAAAAAAATGTAAAAAGAGCATTGGTTCTTATGGGGCCAAGACGTGTTGGAAAAACTGTAATGTTATTTCACAGCATTCAACAATTATTGACTGAAAATGTAAATCCGCAAAAAATATTTTTCATAGGCATAGACAACCCTATTTATGTGCAGTTAAGTTTAGAAGACATTTTAAATTTATGTAAGCAATCACTCAATCAAGACAATCTAAAAGGTTGCTACGTTTTTTTTGACGAAATACAATACCTGAAAGATTGGGAACGCCACCTTAAGGTGTTAGTTGATTCATTTCCTGAAACAAAATTTATTGTTTCAGGTTCAGCCGCAGCAGCATTAAAATGGCATAGCTCGGAAAGTGGAGCGGGTAGATTTACAGATTTTATGTTACCTCCACTTACATTTCAGGAATACATTCATCTCAAGGAAATGAACCACTTAATGTACAATGGAGAAATTAGCTATGGAGAAAATCAAATACCGTATTGTCTTTCACACGATATAAAGGCTTTAAATAAAGAGTTTGTACATTACTTAAACTTCGGTGGCTACCCTGAAGTTGTTTTAAGTGATAAGATACAAAGTGATATGGGACGTTACGTAAAAAACGATATTGTAGATAAAGTATTACTTAGAGATTTACCAAGCTTATACGGGATAAAAGACGTACAAGAGTTAAACCGATTTTTTACATACATAGCCTACAATACTGGGAATGAATTTTCTTATGAAACAATGAGTAAAGAAAGTGGTATACAAAAAGACACTTTGAAAAAATACCTAGAATATTTAGAAGCTGCATTCTTAATCAAAGTATTAAACAAAGTTGACGTAACAGCAAAACGACTAAAACGAATAACTAGCTTCAAGGTGTACTTGACAAATCCATCATTGCGGACAGCCTTATTTTCACCAATTAGTGAAACAGACAGTGAAATGGGAAATATGGTGGAAACAGCAGTGTTATCGCAATGGATGCATAGAGAAAAATTAGATCTAACCTATGCCCGATGGAAAGAAGGAAGAAATGAAGGTGAAGTAGACTTAGTATTAGTTGATGATAAAAAATATAAGCCTCAATGGGGTGTTGAGATAAAATGGAGTAATCGATATTTTGAAAAACCAAACGAATTAAAAAGTTTAATACGTTTTTGTAAAAGCAACAATTTTAAAAATGCTTTAGTAACATCAATAGACCAACTAGGAATAAAGCAAATAGAAGGTTTATTATTTTCATTTTTACCAGCTTCAATATATAGTTATAATATTGGAGACATAACATTGAAAATGAAGAATCAAAATTAGAGTATGTAAACAACGAACCCACAACAGGCGTTTGGCAAAAGTGGCGGTTCAGTGCTCCTCAGACACATTTGTGGTTCATCAAAGTTTGGTTCTCCGCATCAACATTTTTGGTGAAAATCGCCACCTTCGCAAAGTCCTCAACCCCTTACTAGCAATCCTTCAATATCAAACCAAAAAAAATCCAATCATTATACCCGAAAAGGACGAGATTCGCACTTTCTTCATATTTTATACCCGAACGGTTTGTTTATTTAGTTTTTTACTATATTTGTACCCGTAAAGGTATAATATAATGAACAATCTGTCGTCATTTATCCGATTTCAAAGGAAAAAACTTGGCATCACCCAAGAAGAGCTTGCAACAAAAGCGGGTGTAGGCATTCGCTTTATTCGTGAGTTAGAACAGGGTAAGGAAAGTCTGCAATTAGACAAAGTTGAACAGGTACTTCATTTATTTGGCTTTCAACTAACCCCAAACAAACAACAAATTGACCCTTATGACATATTTTGGAATTATCTGAACAAAGGTGTAAAAATTACATTGTTCAATAAAGTAGTTAAATATGGCATTATTGTACAGGAAATGATAAACAAAAAAGAAAACAAAATTGATGCTTGGAAATTCGTCCCAAACAATAACGCCATACAATTTCAACAAAAACCCGATGATAAACTGACTGAAATAATTAATCATTCAGATATCTTCTCAATCGAAAATCAATAGATGAATTAGTAATGAAACAAGGATTGGTTTATAAAAAAGACAAATTGGTGGGTTTGATATGGGAAGATGACAATGGCTATTCTTTTCAATACCATAAAGACTATTTGTCTAATCCTATTTATGGAGACGTAAGTAGAACTTTGCCGTTGCGCCAAGAAGTATTTACAAGCAATGAAATGTTGCCCTTCTTTGATGGACTAATTCCCGAAGGTTGGCTATTACAAATAGCAGTTGAAAATTGGAAACTTAACCCAAGAAACCGCATGAGCCTTTTGCTAACACTTTGTAAAGATTGTATAGGCGATATCTCTATTATTCAAAACTAAAAACAATGAATTGTTTAATTTGCTATAAACCGTTAACGCTACAAGAAACTGACTATCACGAGAAGTGTATAGCCAGTATTTTTGGCTTAAAACAAATGCCAGAATTTGATATTGACGAAAATAAATTAAGTGATTACGCAAAGAAAATTATTGGTGCAAACACTGCTATAACTGGTGTTCAACCAAAACTAAGTTTATGGCTTGAAGAAACAAAAAAAAGTATCCGATTTACAATTGTTGATGATAAAAGCAACTACATCATCAAACCTCAAAGTGAAACTTATTTATGTTTACCTGAAAATGAGGACTTGTGTATGCACCTTGCAAATGAATTAGGAATTGAAGTAGCAATACATAGTTTGGTGAGATTAAAGAGCGGAAAACTTGCTTACATGACAAAGCGATTTGACCGAGAAAAAACAAACAAAATAGCTTGCGAAGACTTGTGTCAACTTACAGAAACACTTACAGAACATAAATACAGAGGTAGCTACGAAAAAATTGGCAAAACTATCAATCAATATTCAACACAGTCTGGATTGGATATTTTGCATTATTTTCAATTGGTATTATTTAGTTTCATTTCGGGTAATGCAGATATGCACCTAAAAAATATTTCTATGATTGAGAAAAAAGATGGGACATTTTGCCTTAGTCCTGCATATGACTTAGTTAGCACGAATCTTGTTATAAAAGACGAAACCGAGCAAATGAGTTTGAATGTAAATGGTAAGAAAAATAAAATTTCAAGGAAGGACTTTGATGCCTTAGGTTTTAATTTACAGTTGACAGAAAAACAAATTCAGAATTGCTACAATTTAATTATTGATAGGTTAACACAATTAAATTGGTGGATTGATCATTCTTTTCTGCCTACGGAACATAAAAACGATTTTAAAAAAATGGTTTTGGAAAGGATAGAACTTCTAAAATGATAAAGAACAGAAAAGTATCGGTTTGGCATAGTGTTAGTTGTTGTACTTCGTATGACACATCTGTGGTGAATCAAAGTTTAGTTCTCTGCAGCAATATTTGTATTAAAAAATACCATCTTCGCAAAGCCCCAAACCATTACAGGGCATTAACAAAAATCACCATAGCTACATGAAACAAAGTTCCATGCGCATCAATAAATTTATTAGCGAAAGCGGTCTTTGCTCCAGGCGAGAAGCCGACCGTTTTATTGAAAGAGGCGTTGTATTCATCAACGAACGCAGAGCCAATATAGGAGATCATGTGAATGTAGGTGACAGCGTTCGAGTAAATGGCAACAAATTGCAACCATTACAAGGCGATGATATTATTTTTATTGCATTGAATAAACCTGTTGGTGTAACATCAACAACCGAAGAAAATGTGCGCAATAACATTGTACAATATGTAAACCACAGCCAACGTATCTTTCCTATTGGCCGTTTGGATAAAGATTCAGAGGGACTCATCTTTTTAACCAACAATGGCGACATGGTAAACAAGATTTTACGGGCCGGAAACAATCACGAAAAGGAATATGTTGTAACAGTGAACAAGCCTTTAACCCAAAATGTGATTACCGGTATGGCAAATGGCGTTCCCATACTTGGTGTTACTACCAAAAAATGTAAGGTTGTTCAAGAATCAGCAAATACCTTTAGGATTATTTTGATACAAGGGCTCAACCGTCAGATTCGCAGAATGTGTGAACATTTTGGATATGATGTCATTAAACTGGAACGGGTTCGCATTATGAATATTGATTTGAAAGGCTTACCGGTTGGAGATTGGAGAGATTTAACCAAAAGAGAAATGGAGATCATTTTCAGTTTGCTGGAAGAATCATCAGGTGTAGATGAAAGAAAAACAAAGTCACAAAAGCCCACTCAAAAAGGCAAACCAGAGCTACCCAAAAAATCTGGTTCAAAAAAACCTGTACAGGGTCATTCGTACAATTTTAACAGGAATACAAAAGGCAAACCTGCACGCAGATCAGGTAGGCGCTAACAACAGTACCTGCAATAAATTGGCGGTGTAGTGGTTAAATCATCCCGATAGCAATAGGAATTGTGCTTGTATTAACTATAGTTATTCCGAAACACGTATATAAGTGCTATTAATAGTTAGTTTGCCAAACTCAAAAATAATTGCAAAATGAGAACGATAGCTACTGTAAAAGTTTTTATGTTATTGTCAATGTTCATTTGTTGTCAGGATAACAATTCTGAGAACCATCATGAATCAAAGTCAATAAGCCAAACGAGTCAATTACAAAATAAAAAAATTAAGATAGTCATTCAGCCTTTTGAAGACTTTCCAATTTCATTCACTAAATGTATTGCCAATGAATTAAAGGTAATGTATGCAGGTGCTGTAGTCATTAGAAAACCAATACTTTTTCCTATTCATACCCTGAATCAAACCCAAACAAGATACAGGGCCGATTCATTGATCCGATACCTTAGCAGCAAAACTGCAGATGGTTTCCTAACAATAGGTTTAACCCAAAAAGACATGAGTACAACCAAAGGTACAAACAAAGATTGGGGTGTTTTTGGACTTGGTTATTGCCCTGGAAAGTCTTGTATAGCTTCTTCCTATAGATTGAAAGGGAAGAATAAACTTGAAAAATTATTTAAGGTAGCAATTCATGAGCTGGGACATACTCAGGGTTTGAAACATGGTCAAATAAAAACCTGCCTGATGAGAGATGCAAAAGGGAAAGACAATCTAAATGATGAAAAGGAGTTTTGCTTAAAGTGTAAAACATTCTTAATCAAATCAGGTTGGGAGTTAAAATAATTACAATAGCCTCAATAATAGAAGCAAGCGACTCAAAGAAATGTTGACGCTTAAAAAATAATACCTGCCATTTACCCTCCCCCCTGCAACTTTTCCTCCAAGCTCTTTGACTGCATTTTAAACCCAACCCAATGAAATTAACCATAAGCTTGTTATTTGTTTTGCTGCTGCTGAGTTTACCCTCTTTTGGGCAGCACTTGGGCCTTACTTTTCAGGAGGCAGAAAAAACTGGGCTTACCCAGCCCTATTTAGACAGCATGTACCAAAGTGCCATGCATGTTGACTCGGCAGAGGCTGTGTTTAAAACCGAACTAGAACAACAACACCTATATGAAGCTTATGTGAAATTGCTTCAAGACTTTGGCAAGTTTTTAAGTGCAAACAATTTTAAATGGGAGCGCCCAACCAAATGTTTCAACCGAATTTATTTCAGTGCAGATGGCACAATTGACTATTTTCTGTTTAATTTTTTAGGGAAGCCTACCGACAAACCTTCAGCAGCAAGAGAAAAACAATTTACGCAACTGCTCAATGCATTTATCAAAGACTACCAAATTGCCATCAAAGCGCCTCGCAAATTTGCGCAATGCAGCCCATCTACCTATATGCCTCTTGGTAAATAAAAAAAATATCAAACCCCTGTTGGTGAAAGTTTGAACCTTGGTTGCTGATACCTTTTGAATTTACATACAGCTGTTCGTGCTTATTGTTAGGCGTGTAATTTTTTAATCTTTTTCTGTGTTCTTGCACCCAGTGATTTTGTCTTACGGCTTTTTAAAAAGTCGCTAAATGCTTTGTCATCTTTATCGCTTAGCGGTTTGTTGATGAAAACAAAGTCTTTGTCGTCCATTTTTTTGAAGTCTATCATAATTGAAAATAGTTAAAGTATCTTAATGTAAGGATATGGGCTTCTTTTGTATCAATAAACATTCTATTGCCCCCAAAAACCTTTGCCCCCAAGGTCTGTGAGTAATGTTCAATGAGTTGGGTCTTGGCAACAAATGAGACAATTCCGCCATAACCGTTTTCAAATGAGGTTTTACAAGCAAAAGCAACCAGATTTCCAGCAACTCCTTTATAAAGCTTTTTCTTTCCTTTTTTTTCCCATCTAAGTTAAGAAAAATCTACCTTTTTACCAAGATGATTATCTGTTGTGTGCTATTTGATAGCATGACCGCTAACTCTTAAATTTGCGCAATGCAGCCCAACCACCTATATGCCTCTTGGGAAATTAAAAAAGAATATGAAAGCGAAAAGTAATTTAAAATCACTTGACCAATTTGTTGACGAGCAATATGGCAAGAAAGGAACACCCAAACGTGACAAGTTTGAGAAAGGTTATGAATTGTTTAAACTTGGTGTCCTAATACAACAAGCAAGACTTGAAAGAGGCTTGACACAAGAAGAACTTGCAGAGAAATGTGGAACAAATAAGGGATATATTTCAAAGATTGAGAACAACATTAAAGAAGTTCGCATTTCGACCCTTCAAAAAATTGTAGAGTTAGGACTTGGTGGACACCTAGAACTCTCCATCAAACTCTGACGGACTTTGTTGACCAAGAAAAAACCACAGCTAACACCGTGTTGCCTCAATTGGCGGTGATTGCAAAATTGAAGCGGAGTGCTCCTTTCAAACTTTTGTAAAACATTCTTCATAAAATCAGGTTGGGAATTAAAATAATTTCAATCCCCTTAATATGAGAATCAATCGAATCTGTTGATTATCCCATTCAAGCGCCTCGTAAATTTGCGCAATGCAGCCCATCTACCTATATGCTTCTTGGCAAATAAATGTAGGGTGGTGTTGTGTTTTGCCTGAACCTGAAGCAATGGGCGCTCATGCACTTTACCTGTTTCCATTTCGGCGCATTTTAACGATATTGAGCCCCAGAACAGCGCAGCAACAATGGACAAAAAAATGCAAAAAGGCCTGCGGATTTATCCGCTTTCCAATGCCACCGAATTGGAACTACCTTTAGTTGAGGGAGGCATTAGTGCTGGTTTTCCATCGCCGGCTTCCGACTTTTTAGATGCAGGCATAGACCTCAACAAATACCTAATTAAAAACCCATCGAGCACCTTTATTGCGGTAACCGATGGCCATTCAATGATGGACGCGGGCATTGCCAACAAAGACTTGCTCATCATAGACAAATCTTTAGAACCCACCGACGGCAAAATTGCAGTTTGTATTTTAGATGGAGAGTTTGTGTTAAAAAGATTACGGGTTGACAATGAGGGTATTTGGCTCATGCCAGCAAATCCTGCTTTTAAACCCACAAAAATTACCGAATTTAATGACTTTGAAATATGGGGTATGGTTACCTATTCTATTCAAAGACATTGATACATGTTTGCTTTAGTTGATTGCAATAATTTTTACGCCTCTTGCGAGCGGGTTTTTAAACCGTCACTCCGCAACAAGCCTGTTGTTATTTTATCTAACAACGATGGCTGTGTCATTGCGCGTTCCAACGAGGCCAAAAAATTAGGGGTGCCAATGGGTGCGCCTGCTTTTCAATACAAGGCCCTTTTTGAGCAACAGCATATACAAGTGTTTTCTTCTAATTATGCCTTGTACGGAGACATGAGCAATAGGGTCATGCAAACACTTGCGCCCTTTGCCGACGAAATGGAAGTGTATTCTATTGACGAGGCTTTTTTGCAAATCAAAGGTTTAGATGCTGAGGCACTGCTCAACTATACTTTGCAAATACGCAAGCAGGTAACACAAGGTACGGGCATTCCTGTTAGCATTGGGGTAGCGGCTACCAAATCATTGGCAAAATTGGCCAATAAAATTGCCAAAAAATTTCCTGAAAAAACAGGGCATGTGCACGTCATTGATACGCCACAAAAAATAGAAAAAGCACTCAAATGGTTGCCCATAGAAGATGTGTGGGGAATAGGGCGTAGGTATGCCAAAAAGCTCAGGGCACAAGGCATTCAGAACGCGTATGATTTTACAAAATTACCCGAAGCTTGGGTAAAGCAACACTTGAGCATTATGGGTTTGCGTTTGCAGCAAGAACTCAAAGGCATTCCTTGTTTTGAATTGGAGCAGCCCCAAACCAAAAAGCACATTACCACTGCCCGTAGTTTCGACACGCAGTACACCGACATCAACTTGGTAAAAGAGCGGGTGGTTACTTTTGCAACGGCATGCGCCAAGAAACTGCGCAAACAAGAAACAGTAGCCAATGCCATAATGGTTTTTGTGCATACCAATGCGCATCGCCCCGACTTACCGCAGTATGCTAAAAACATGGTGTTGCAATTGCCTTTTCCGAGCAATTCAGACATTGAACTGGCCAAGTATGCTAGCATTGGTTTAGAAAAAATTTTTAAACAAGGCTATGCCTATAAAAAAGCTGGGGTTATTGTGATGGACTTGCAACCCAGTAGCCAAGTTCAATTGAACCTGTTTCAAAACAGCAACCCTAAGCACCGCAAGCTCATGCAGGTTATGGACCAAGTAAACGATGCCATTGGGGTGGTGAAAGTAAAATTAGGCGCACAAGACAAAGACCGCACCTGGAAAATGCGGCAAGAAAAACTATCGCCCCGTTATTCTACACGTATCAACGATGTCATTCATGTAAAAGCCTAATGTGTTTCCATTCTAAATTAAGTGCCGATGCACAAAGCATCGAAAAAAGGTTTAAGGCGCAATTCGACAAGCCTGCTTACAAACCCACAGACCGCTATGTTGGATTTGCCCATCCGCAAACGCCAGTTATTTGTAAGCATGATCCGCAACACATTCAACACTTTGTTTGGGGATTGGTTCCTTCATGGGCCAAAGACCTTAGCATACAAACACATACCTTAAATGCCCGCATAGAAACCTTACACCAAAAACCTTCTTTTAAAGATGCTGTGCAACAGCGTTGCCTAATTTTGGCAGATGGGTTTTACGAATGGCAATGGCTCGACCCCAAAGGACAAAAAAAGCAGCAATTTTTAATTGGCATGGCAAACGATGCTCCTTTTGCATTGGCAGGTATTTACAACAGTTGTGTGCATCCACAAACGGGCAACTTGTTACAAACCTATGCCATTGTTACCACAGAGGCTGTGGGCCTGATGGCCGAAATTCATAACAGCAAAAAACGCATGCCGGTGGTATTGAACCCCCAAACAGAACAAGCTTGGTTGTCGGGTGAAAATGTGTTTGATTTTGCCAAGCCTGAAATAGATTTGTTGGCCCGTGAAGTATAAATGCCTTGGCGTGTTACCTCAGCACAATGTCTTTGATAAACTCAGCACCCATGTGTTGGTTGGTGAGTTCTATTAACTGTGTTTTTTGAAAATTCAATTCTTGTTTGAGTGCCGGCGATTGAATGTACAAGTACAAAACCCCTTTGTTGACATACATTTTGGTGGTGTATTTGGCAATCATATCACCCGCAATTTTTGACCAATCGGCTATCAATTGTGCTTCTTTGAGTTGGTTGCCCAATTGGTTTTTAGTTAAAAAAGTTCCAATAATTTCTTTTAAACTTTGTTCGTTGGAATTTCTCATCGGTCTAAGGTAGGTTTAAATGCAGCAATCTCAAAATATTTCACTTGCACATGTGGCAGGCTGGCAAATGCATCGGCTACGCGTTGTTGGTGGGTGTCGGTAATAAAAATTTGTCCGAATGCTTGTTGGCTAATGCGTTGAATGAGCAAGCGCAAGCGTTGGGCATCTAATTTTTCAAAAATATCATCTAAGAGCAACAAAGGTTGAACCCCTTTTTGTGCTTGTAGGTAATCGTACAAGGCTAGCTTGAGTGCAATAACAAACGATTTTTGTTGCCCCTGTGAGCCGTATTTTTTAATGGCAAAATCATCTAACAAAAACAAAAAATCGTCTTTGTGTATGCCTTTGGTGGTACGTTGTGCTTGCCTATCGGTAAAGGATTGTTGCGCAAGCCAAGTTTGCATATCCATTTCATGCAAATCAGAAACATATACCAGTTGTGCCAGTTCTTTGGCGCCCGAAATGTCTTTGTAGTGGCTGTGAAAATTGCTTTGAATGGCTTCTAATACCTGTTTTCTTACCTCAAAAACCAACTGCCCGTATTCGTGTAAGCGTTGGTTGTAAATGCTCAACAACGATTCGTCGTAGGTTATGCCATTGGCAAAATCTCTCAACAATTTGTTACGTTGATCGAGGTATTTGTTGTAGGCCATCAAATTGGCCAGGTATTTTTTATTGCAGCTCGCAATCACCGAATCTATGAGTTTTCTGCGGGCTTCTGCGGTTTCATGAATGAGCTGAATGTCACCCGGTAAAATCATAATTAGGGGCACCGTGCCAATATAATCGGCAAAGCGTTCTACTTCATTTTGGTCTATGAGCAATTGTTTTTTTTGCCCTGTTTGGTAAATGAGTTTGAGGGTATTTGAGCCGGCAGCACTTTCTAATTCGGCATCAATGGTAAACCAACTTGCTCCATGTTGCAACGCATATTGGTCTTGGCTATTGAAAAAACTTTTGGTAAAACTCAGGTAATAAATGGCGTCGAGTACATTGGTTTTGCCAATGCCATTGAGCCCTGTTAAGCAATTCACTTGCTGGCAGAGGTCAAATTCCACAAATGTGTGGTTTTTAAAGTTTTGCAATTTTAATCGACGCAAATGCATGCTGTAAAATTAGTTTTTTCCGTGAATGCACAGCCTAAAATTCCTTTAGTGCTGATAATCAATAGTTCTATCTGACTTGGCAATCACAAGAATTTGATTAGTTTTGCAATTCTCATAAAATGGCAAAATTAACATTTACAAAAGAAACGTATCTGCAATGGTTTGAGTCGATGATGCTCATGCGCAGATTCGAAGAAAAGTCAGCCCAATTGTACGGCCAACAGAAAATTAAAGGATTCTGTCACCTGTATATTGGCCAAGAGGCTGTTGTAGCTGGCACCATGAGTGCGCTTCAAAAAGATGACAGACTTATCACTGCATACAGAGACCATGCCCATGCATTGGCTTGTGGTATTTCTGCCAGAGCTGTAATGGCTGAATTGTATGGCAAAGCAACGGGTTGTTCTAAGGGCAAAGGCGGCTCTATGCACATGTTTAGCAAAGAACACAATTTCTTTGGTGGGCATGGTATTGTGGGCGGTCAGATTCCATTAGGAGCGGGCATTGCTTTTGCCGACCAATACCGTGGTGGCAAGCAAGTAACTGTTTGTTATTTTGGTGATGGTGCAATGAGACAAGGTGCATTGCACGAAACCTTTAACATGGCCATGTTGTGGAAACTGCCAGTTATTTTTGTCATCGAAAACAACGGTTACGCCATGGGTACTTCTGTAGAAAGAACCTCTAATGTTGGTGAACTTTATAAAGCAGGTTTGGCCTTTGATATGCCTTCTTTTTCTGTTGATGGCATGAAAGCTGAATCAGTACACGAAGCAGTTGCAAAAGCAGCAGAAAGAGGCAGAAATGGAGATGGTCCTACTTTATTGGAAATTCGTACTTACCGTTACAGAGGGCATAGTATGAGCGACCCTGCTAAGTACAGAACCAAAGAAGAAGTAGAAGCTTACAAATTACAAGATCCTTTGGAGCAAGTGAGAACTTCAATTTTGAATAAAAAATGGGCTTCGGCCGAAGATTTAGATAAAATTGAAGAAAACATTAATAATATTGTACAAGATGCAGTAGATTTCAGCGAAAATTCTCCGTTCCCAGACGAGTCAGAATTATTTACTGATGTATATGCAGAACCAAATTATCCTTTTATTATTGAATAAGAATTAAGAACCAGATATGGAGAACTCGGAAGAAAAATCACAATTAAACCTAGATGTTAAACTAGAAGAAACAACCCATAAGGTTGAACAATTTTACCATAACAACAAACAAAACATTTTTCGTGCGTTGATTGGTTTGGTAGCATTGATTGGAGCTTATGCAGGCTTTAAATCATTTTACCTTGAGCCTAAAGAAAAAGAAGCTCAATCAGCTATGTTCCAAGCTCAAAATTGGTTCGAAAAAGACAGCTTTGCAGTTGCTTTGAGCGGACAAGGAGAAACCATGGGATTTGAACAAATTGCTGAAGCTTATGGTTTAACCAAAGCTGGCAATTTAGCACATTATTATGCAGGTGTTTGTTGCATGAAAACTGGAAAGTTTGATGAGGCCGTTGGTCACCTAGAAAGCTTCAGCTCAGACAATGCATTGGTAGGTCCTATTGCTGCTGGTTTATTAGGAGATGCTTATGTAGAAAGTGGCAGTTTAGATAAAGCTGGTTCACAATACATGAAAGCAGGCAACATGAACAAAAACAAAATTACTTCGCCTATTTTCTTTAAAAAGGCAGGTATGGTTTTTGAAGAAACCAAAGAATTCAAAAAAGCAGTTGATGCTTACGAAAAAATTAAATTTGATTTTGCAGAATCACAAGAAGCTGCAGATATTGACAAATACATTGCAAGGGCTTCAGCTGCTTCAGCTAATTAATCCTAACTTATTTTAACCAAGAAGCCAATCTTTTCTAAGATTGGCTTTTTCATTTCATTACAATGGCAACTACATTAAAAAATTTATCGCTCAGCAACCTCACTGCACATGATCTGTTTAAAAGCTTACACATTGCCTTGGTTGTAGCAGATTGGAATCCCGAAATTACCCATGCAATGCGCGATGCTGCCATTGAATTTTTAAAGGAGCAAGGTGTTCCAGATACCCAAATCCACTTGCATGCCGTACCCGGAACTTTTGAATTGCCATTGGGCGCACAATGGATGGCTGCTCAACAACATACCGATGCCGTAATTGCTATTGGTTGTGTGATTCAAGGCCAAACCCGTCATTTTGATTTTATTTGTTCTGCATGTGCTGATGGTATTACACAAGTGGGTTTAAAGTACAACAAGCCAGTTATTTTTGGGGTATTAACCACCAATACACTTGCACAAGCTCAAGACAGAAGTGGAGGCGAACATGGCAACAAAGGAATTGAAGCTGCCGAAACTGCTTTAAAAATGTGCTTGCTAAAGAATTCAATTGTTTAAACTATTTTTTGTTGGTGCTTTCCATTAAGTTTGAATTGTGATGCGTTTAAGATCAAATTTATTTCAAGTTTGTGCACTCTCGGTTTTGTTACTGGGAATTCTTGCCATCAATGCCTGTAAAAAGGGTTTTGATGGAACACCTAAAGCTACAGATTTACCTGAAACATTTATGGTGGTTGATTCTATTTATAGAACAGGGCCAAACAGGTTGCCAACTAAAGTTGAGGCTCATTGGTGGGGCAGTTCTGCAAATGGTATTATCAAGTATTATGAAGTGTCTTTGAACAAAGGTGCTACCTGGTTTGCAACCACCTCACAAGACAGTTTGTTTTTACTTGAAATACCCATAGGTTCAGATAGCGCCGATGCCTTGGTTATGGTTAGAGCCGTTGACCAACTGGGGCAAAAAGATCCAAGCCCGGCATCTACTTTATTTCCTATTAAAAATTCGCCTCCAGTAGCCTCATTTTCTTATGCTGTTTTTCAATCAGGTATTGCAACGCGTAACATTGAAAACACCTTTCCTGTGCTCAAATTTAACATTTCGGGTTTAGACCCTGATGGAGATGTATTGCAAGCTTTTGAATTGTACATCAACGATACCAACAATAGCCCTGTATTGATTCCTGGTAACAGTGCTGCATTTACCCTCATTTCTAAACAACCCCGGGCCGACAGTGCAGTATGTGATATTTATATTGGTAACTCAACCAATCAATTTTCCGAAACAATCAGTGGCTTAAAACAAGGGGCATTCAATACCATTTATATCAGAGCGGTTGACAAAGCATTTTCAAAATCACCATATGTAGCCAGCCGTCAGGTTTGGGTTAAAAAAGTAAGCTCAGATGTATTGGTAGTAAACGGCTATAATAATAGCAAATTATTGGTGCAAAATTTTTATTGCAAGCGCTTAAATGCTGTTGGCATCAATTCCTTTGATACCTTGCAGGCCTCCGAAATTATAAACGACAATTACACCCAATTGCAACCCGATTTTTTAACCCAAAGCCGTACTTTTTCTTTGTTTAAAAAGATAGTTTGGTTCAGTGATGATGCTGAAAGTTCATTGTCTATGGGACAAAGAACCACCGCTCCATTTTTTGATGCAGGTGGCAAATTGTTTATGGCGGTTACCTTTACTTCTTCGTACAATGTGTTCAGCAATTACCTAGACTGGACACCCATACAAAGCTTGGTAAATGCCCCAACAGGTTCAGTTTTTAGAATTGGCTCAAATACAGATTTGCCAGCAGTAAAATCGGGTTGGCCAACTTTAAATTCTACCCAAGTTATTTCATCGGCAAGGCCATTTAACTTGCCAAATAACAATGGGGCTGTCGTAGCCTACGATTCTTTGTATTCAGGGGGTATCATAGAAAGCAAAGCAGCTCCACAACCTGCTGCTGAATGGAAGGGTGGCGCAGTAACCATTGCAAGAAGATATAAGCCGAGCACCCAAAAAAGCAATTTTATCATTTCCAGCATTCCGCTTGAAAGAATGAATGGAAAGAGCAATACAGACAGTCTTTTTCAGAAAATTTTTATTGAACAACTTGAATTCTAAACCTCAACAACTGGTTATTTTTGCCAGTGGCAGCGGTAGCAATGCCATGAATGTGATTGCTTTTTTTGCCAATAATCCGGGCGTTCAAGTAGCAGCAGTTTTTTGTAACAATCCCAAAGCGGGCATCATTGAAAAAATAAAATCAACCCAAGTGCCATTGGTGCTTTTTAACAAAGCACAATTTGAAAATCCTGATTTATTTTTGCCATTGATACAAACCTATCAGCCAACGCTCATTGCTTTGTTAGGTTTTTTATGGAAAGTGCCAGCATATTTAATTCAAGCTTACCCACAGCAAATGCTAAACCTGCACCCGGCGTTATTGCCTAAATTTGGCGGAAAAGGGATGTATGGTCACCATGTACATGAAGCAGTTAAATTAGCGGGTGAAACAGAAACTGGAATCAGTTTGCATTATGTAAACGAACACTACGACGAAGGCAAGCTCATTGCTCAATTCAAAACCCCACTTTCTGATACCGATACTCCGGATGGCATTGCCGAAAAAATTCACCATTTGGAACAAATACATGTACCAGTTGTGATTGAAACTATTTTGTTAAATCTTTCATAGAATTATTTTCAAGAATCAAATCAATTCAGCTTTGAATTAACTACCTTTGTGGGCTCAAATCAAAAGCCCGCATGGAAGCGCTCTCTAAAATCAAAACCGCCTTAATATCAGTATTTTACAAAGATGGACTGGCGCCTATTGTTCAAACCCTTCACCAAAATGGTGTAGTTATTTATTCTACAGGTGGTACACAAAGTTTCATAGAACAATTGGGAATTCCTGTTGTTCCAGTAGAACAATTAACTGGTTATCCGAGTATTTTGGGCGGTCGCGTAAAAACCTTGCATCCAAAAGTTTTTGGTGGAATTTTAGCCCGCAGAGAAGAAGCCAAAGATTTAGAAGAAATTGCTGCTTATGAAATTCCTTTGTTTGATTTGGTAATGGTTGATCTGTATCCTTTCGAGGAAACCAGAGCACAAACCAATGATGAAGCCACCATTATTGAAAAAATTGACATTGGTGGTATTTCATTGATCCGTGCGGCTGCAAAAAATTTCAAACACAGTTTCATTGTATCTGATAAAAATGATTATCCTGAGTTTTTAAATTTGATCAGCACGCAATCGGCAAGCAGCACCATTGAACAACGCAAAGTATTTGCAGCCAAAGCGTTTAAAACAAGTTCTGCCTACGACGGACACATTGCCGCTTATTTTGCAGCGCAAATTGGCACATCAAATCAAGCTGTTTTGAGGTATGGAGAGAACCCACATCAAAAAGGCATTTTTCATGGCAATTTAAACGAGTTATTTACTAAAATTCAAGGCAAAGAATTGTCTTATAACAATATTTTAGATATTGATGCAGCCATGAACTTAATGGCTGATTTTACAGCACCTACTGTTGCTATCATTAAACACAATAATCCGTGTGGTGTGGCTTCAAGAGCTACTATTTTAGAGGCTTGGAATGATGCTTTGGCTGGAGACCCGGTGTCTGCATTTGGAGGTGTTTTAGTTTTAAATAGACCCATAGCCATTGAAACCGCTGAAGCCATAGATAAAATTTTCTTTGAGGTATTGATTGCGCCCGATTTTACCGAAGAAGCCATCGCAAAATTGAGCGCTAAAAAGAACCGAATTATTTTAAAACAAACAGGCATTTTTCCCAATAAAAATTTATTTAGGTCGGCCTTAAATGGCATGCTAGAGCAGGAGAAAGACTTGGTAGTTTTAGACAAATCTGCATTAAAAGCAGTTACTACTCATGTTGTAAATGATGCCGATTTAGAAGACCTCATTTTTGCCGATACCATTGCCAAACATACCAAATCAAATACCATTGTTTTGGCAAAGAACAAACAGCTGTTGGGTATTGGTTGTGGTCAAACTAGTAGGGTAGATGCGCTCAGACATGCCATTGAAAAAGCCAATCATTTTAATTTTGATTTAAAGGGTGCGGTCATGAGCAGCGATGCTTTTTTTCCATTCCCAGATTGTGTTGAAATAGCGCACAATGCAGGTATTGACAAGGTTGTTCAGCCTGGTGGTTCAATCAAAGATGATGCATCTATTGCCTATTGCGAAAACAACAAAATGGCCATGTATTTAACAGGAATTAGACATTTTAAACATTAATTGAATAATTTCCTTAACTTTCAAGCACAAATATTATAATTTGCAATAATCTAACCTATCAGGGAGCATGAGCGTTTTTAGTTTTTTAACACAAGATTTAGCAATCGACCTTGGCACTGCCAATACATTGATAATACACCGCGATCAAGTAGTAGTAGACGAACCATCTATTATTGCTGTCAACAGAAGAGATGGCAATGTCATTGCTGTAGGAAGCCAAGCCAGACAAATGCAAGGTAAAGTACACGAGGATATCAAAACAATTCGTCCATTAAAAGACGGTGTAATTGCCGATTTCCAAGCAGCAGAACACATGATTAGAGGAATGATTAAAATGATTCCTCAAACCAATAAATTTATCAAGCCTCAACAACGCATTGTGATTTGTATTCCTTCTGGAATTACAGAAGTTGAAAAAAGAGCGGTTAAAGATTCTGCTGAGCGTGCTGGTGCAAAAGAAGTATACTTAATACATGAGCCAATGGCTGCTGCAATTGGTATTGGTATAGATGTAGATGAGCCTATGGGCAACATGATCATTGATATTGGTGGTGGTACTACTGAAATTGCAGTAATTGCATTGGCAGGTATAGTCTGCGACCAATCTATTCGTGTAGCTGGAGATGAATTTACAGAAGACATTTTAGATTTCATGCGCAGACAGCACAACTTGTTAGTTGGTGAAAGAACTGCAGAAAGAATTAAAATTGAAGTAGGTTCTGCATTGCCTGAATTAGACAATCCGCCACCTGATTTTGCAGTAAGTGGAAGAGATTTAATGACGGGTGTTCCTAAACAAATTATTGTTACCTACAGCGAAATTGCATCTGCGTTAGACAAATCTATTTCCAAAATTGAAGAAGCCATTTTGAGAGCCTTGGAATTAACACCTCCAGAACTTTCTGCAGATATTTATTCTACTGGTTTATACTTAACTGGTGGTGGAGCCTTGTTAAGAGGTTTAGACAAGCGCATTGCAATTAAAACCAAATTGCCAGTGCATGTAGCAGATGATCCACTTAGAGCAGTTGTAAGAGGCACTGGAATGGCTTTGAAGAATCTTAAAAATTACAAATTCTTGATGCCTTGATTCTCCCAAAGCGAGCATGAGGAACCTGATATTTTTTCTTTACAAGTACTATACCTTTATTCTCTTCTTTTTTCTAGAAGTGATGTCGTTGGTGATTTTGTATCGCTACAACAATTACCAAAGAGCCAGTTTTTTAAATTATACCGGAGGCATGGCTTCTAAGTTTTACGAAAGTGTAAACAGCGCTTCTAATTATTTAAGCCTAAGGCGTATCAACGACAGTTTAATGTATGAAAATGCGAGGTTGAGGGCACAGCAATTGAATGCGTATTACCAAAATGGGTTTACATTGAGCTCAATAGTTGATACCGTATACAAACAACAATACCAGTATATATCAGCCAATATTGTAAACAATTCAATCAATAAGCGCAACAATTACATTACCATTGACAAAGGCCGTTTACATGGCATTGAAACCGATATGGGTGTTATTGGGAGCAATGGTGTGGTTGGTATTGTTACCAGCGTTTCAGACCATTATGCAACCATCCGATCGGCCTTGAATTCAAATACCAAAATTTCAGCCATGGTTAAAAAGAATGGTGCATTTGGTTCATTGGAATGGAATGGAGACAATCCAAGGGTTTCTTCATTGTTGCATGTGAACAAACATGTTCCAGTTGAAATTGGCGATGAAATTGTTACCAATAATTATTCGACCTTGTTTCCCGTAGGCATTCCTATTGGTACCATCAAAGAAAAAAGTTTAGAAGCTGAAGACAATTTTTATACCCTAGATGTGGCATTATTTACTGATTTCAATACCTTGAAAACAGTATATGTTATTAGAAACATTTTAAAAGACGAACAAAAAAATCTTGAAAACAATTTAAAAGGTGATCATTGATTTATTGACATATTTATTGCGCTTTGTGCTCTTACTGCTCATTCAGTTATTGGTAGTCAATAACATTGAATTGAATACGTATATCAACCCATACATTTATCCCTTGTTTGTATTGACATTGCCTGTAAATACAAAACCTTGGCAAGTGGTATGTATTTCGTTTGTAATTGGTATGGCAATGGATACATTCAGTAGCACTCCAGGCTTACACATGGCAGCAACAACCTTTATGGGCTACTTAAGAATTTATTTTTTAAGATTTGCTGCTACAAAAGAAGATTTTGAAAGTAGAATCAGCCCTACATTGTCTAAAAAAGGTCCGGCATGGTTCTTATTCTACGCTTTTGTGCTGTTGTTTTTTCACCACTTGTTGTTGTTCTATTTTGAAGTGTATGGTTTTAGTGAATTCTTTAGAACTTTCTTCAGGGTGTTTTTAAGCACTATTTTTAGTGTGCTGCTCATTGGTCTTGGACAAATTTTATTCTACAGAGTAGCCAATAAAACTAATGGATAAAACTTTCAAACAACACACGCTGCTCATTATCTTTATTGTTGTTGCTTTCATTTATATATGTAGGCTGTTTTATTTACAAATCATAGATGACAGCTATTTTTTAAGTGCACAAAACAATGTGTTGCAAGAGCAAACCATTTATCCGGCTAGAGGCTTAATTTATGACCGCAATGGAGAATTATTGGTATACAACGATGCCATTTATGACCTTTCAGTAATGCCTGAACAGGTAAAGGATTTAGATACTTTGGCATTTTGCAAAGTGCTCAATATTACCAAAGAAGAGTTCATTAAAAAATTTGAAAGACTCAAACACCAAAAAGGGTATGCGCCATGGAAACCATGTGTATTTGAAAGACAAATTACCATTCCAACTTATGCTGCTTTCCAAGAAAGGCTGTTTGATTTTCATGGCTTTTTTGTTGAAGTAAGAACAGACAGAAAATACAAACACAACAATGCTGCCCATGTTATGGGTTATATTGGTGAAGTAACAGACAAGGACATTGAAAAAAGTGATGGCTATTACCGCATGGGTGATTTTATTGGTATCAGTGGTGTTGAAAGAACATATGAAAAACAATTAGGTGGTAAAAAAGGCACACGCTATGTGTTGGTTGATAGCAAAAGTCGTTCGCAGGGACGCTATAAAAATGGCGAATTTGATACGCCTGCTGTGGCTGGTAAAAATATCAACTTAAGCATAGACTACCGCTTGCAACAATTGGGAGAAGAATTGCTCACCAATAAAACAGGCAGTGTGGTAGCATTGGAGCCTAAAACTGGCGAAATTTTAGCTTTGATAAGCAGTCCTTCTTACAATCCCAATTTGTTAATTGGAAGAGACCGAGGCAAAAAATACATGGAATTGTTGCGCGACCCAATGAAGCCATTGTTCAACAGAACCCTTGCAGCTCCCTATCCTCCTGGGTCTATTTTTAAAATTTTAATGGCCTTGACAGGTCAACAAGAACATGTGCTCACTCCAAATACAGCCTATGGTTGTCACCATGGGTACATGTTTGTGGGTTGTCATCCGCATGGGTCACCTTTGCCACTCAGGCCTGCAATTGCCGTCAGTTGTAATGCTTATTTTTGTCAGGTATACAGAAGTATTGTAAACAACCCAAGCTATAAACATGCCGAAGATGCCTACAATGTTTTCTATAAGCACATTGCCAGTTTTGGTTTAGGAAGTAAATTAGGTGTAGATTTATATGGTGAAGGTTCAGGTTTTTTACCCAAGGCAACTTTCTACGATAAAATTTATGGCCGATTTAGGTGGCAAGCAACCACTACCATTTCTTTGGGAATTGGTCAGGGAGAATTGGGTATTACTCCATTACAAATGGCCAACGCAACGGCTACAGTTGCCAATAGAGGCTATTACATAGTACCTCATATTGTAAGAAGAATTGAAGGCAAGCGCAATCCCGATACATTATACCAAAACAAACATTGGACCACCATTGATACAGGTTATTTTCCGGTGGTGATAGAAGGCATGCAAGATGTGGTTGAACGTGGTACAGCATATGTAGCTAGAATACCTGGAATCAATATTGCAGGTAAAACAGGTACGGCACAAAATCCGCATGGCAAAGACCACAGTATCTTTTTTGCTTTTGCACCTGTTGAAAATCCTAAAATTGCCATTGCAGTGGTAATTGAAAATGCTGGATTTGGTGCAACATGGGCTGCTCCAATTGCATCGCTCATGATTGAGCAATACTTAACAGGTAAACACGATACCAGAAAAGATTTGAAAGAAAGAATGATTAAAGGCAATTTAAACCACAGAAATGACACCACTGCAACCCAAACCCAGTAGTATCGACTGGATCACTTTACTGCTTTATTTCATATTCATAACAATAGGTTTGTTAAGTGTATATGCCTCAGTTTATGTAGAAAGCAAACCCATGATTTGGGATACTTCAATGAATTACGGTAAACAATTGATTTGGATATTCATTTCTGTTTTTATAGGCCTACTCATTCTCTTAATTGACGAAAAATTCTTTTATGCATTTGCCTATCCTATTTATGCCATCACTATTTTTTTATTGGTTTTAGTACTGGCAATTGGTACAACTGTAAAAGGTTCATCATCGTGGATAGAAATTGGTGGGTTTAGAATGCAGCCGGCAGAGTTTGCTAAGTTTGGTACTGCGCTGGCTTTGGCTAAATACCTTAGTGGATACAATAAAAATTTCGAAAAAAAGAGAAGAGATCAATACATTTCGGCTGCTATTATTTTAGCGCCAATGGTCATAATTTTATTGCAAAACGAAACGGGTTCCACCTTGGTTTTTTTCTCTTTCATTTTTGTTTTGTACCGTGAAGGTTTACCTGGCTGGATTTTATTGGCTGGATTGGTTTTAGGCATATTGGCAATATTGGCATTATTGGTTCCTGCCACTTATATTTTAATTGGTTTGGCTATTGTTGCCTTGCTTTTCTTGTTAATGGTTAGACGAACCAAGTCTTTGGTTTTAATTACCATGGGAATGTTACTTTTTGCAGGTGTTTTGGTAAATAGTATTGATTATGTTTTTCAGAATGTATTACAAGCGCATCAAAGAACACGTATCAATGTGTTGTTGGGCAAAGAAGTAGATATAAAAGGAGCAGGCTACAATGTACAACAATCAAAAATTGCCATTGGTTCAGGTGGATTTTGGGGCAAAGGCTTTTTACAAGGCACTCAAAATAAATTCAGGTTTGTACCAGAACAAAGTACCGATTTTATTTTTTGTACCATAGGCGAAGAATATGGATTTGTTGGTTCAGTTATTTTTATAGGTTTATACATGTATCTCTTGTTTAGACTATTGATGATGGCAGAAAGGCAACGCCAAAAATTTAACAGAATTTATGGGTATAGTGTAGTGAGTATTCTGTTTTTTCACTTCCTCATTAACGTAGGAATGACCCTCGGATTAATGCCTGTAATTGGTATTCCATTGCCTTTTTTTAGCTATGGTGGTTCGGCCTTGTTGAGCTTTACAGTTTTGCTTTTTATTTTTATCAGGTTAGATGCCAACCGGGTGAATGAGCTAAAAAGTTTCTAGTTCAAACTCTTATTCAATCCATTTTTCTAGCAAGTCTAAAAAGTCATTTCGGCTAATTTCTTTGGCTCCCATGCTCAATAAATGCGCAGTCGATTGCTGACAGTCTATGAGCTCAATGCCGTTTTGCATGGCAAAATAACACAGGTAAATTAAAGCAGCTTTGCTGGCATTGCTTTCTAGGCTAAACATACTTTCTCCAAAAAATACTTTCCCAATGCCAACACCATACAAACCTCCAATGAGTTTGCCTTCTTTTCTCACTTCAAATGAATGGGCATAGCCAGCTATGTGTAAATCTAAATAAGCCTGTAAAACATCTTTGCCAATCCAGGTACCTGATTCGGCTCTCAGCATTTTACAGTTTAAAATAACCGATTCAAAATCTTCGTTTACACTGAATTCAAATACTTGTTTGTTGAGCAATTGTTTCATGCTCTTGCTCACTTTTATTTCTTTAGGAAACAAAACCAATCGGGGGTTTGGGTGCCACCACAAAATGGGCTCGTCTTCGTTGAACCATGGAAATATACCCATACTGTATGCATTCAGGAGCGACTGAACGCTTAGGTCTCCACCAATTGCCAATAGCCCATCGGCATTGGCTTCATTGGGGTGCGGAAATCCATCTCCTTGAATATAATACATGCTGCAATTTAAGTCAAATGCGAGGCTCTTTGTAAAATAAATGGGAAGTTGTACTGCTCATTTACTATCAGTACATCACTTTACTGATTGTTTGAGGTTTTGGTTTGAGTATGCAAGCCAATTGCCAGCCTAATTTTGGCATAAGAATATTTACCATTTAAAGATGCATGAATATTTTTCAATCCATTTTCAATATTCACAGCTGCTATTTCGGTAATTTCAGCTGCTGTAATAAAATAGGTGGGGTCTAATAAATTGTCGAGACACAATTCTACCAGATGTGTTTCAATCGTGCCAATTGTCATGTCTCTGATTTTGGCAATTTCTTCAATGGTTTTTCCGGCCTGTACCAAGTTTAAGGTAGCTAATTTGCTGTCGCCTTTAACTGGTTTAATGTGTTTTTCGAGTTCATCGTAGACAATGGTTAAATCCATTCCTTCAATTGAAATTTGGGCAATCCGCTTTCTTTTATTGTGAACCTCATTGTAAAATTGGTCGAGTAATTTATTTACACCTTTGACTCTTTTTTGTTCCTGTGTTTTGTGTTTGATTCCTTTGAGTGTTTTCAAACACTGTTCGTTGAGTTGTTCAACAAAATACAATTTGGCGCCCCTTAATTTTTGTTCAATCCATGCAGTAGGTATGGGGTCCTCTTTGAATTTATGTTCTAGAATGTGTTTGAGTTTATCGGCCATTTCATGCAAATTGTGCAAGCAATTGTGCATAGTTTTCCATTCTGCTCTCCACAAGTTTTCATTGAATGCAGTTTTGGTGGCTAATTGATGCGCAAAATGCCTTTCCTTTTCTTTTAAAATCGCTAAATTAAAAGTATGGTTAATTTTCCCAATGGCATAGCGTTGTTTCTCATTTTCGAGACTGCCTATCCAGCTATCAATTGGAGCTTGTTTATTAAGAAAGCTCACAATTTGAGGGTCTGAAAAAACTTGGTTTTGTTGGATGGGTGATAGCAATTGAATGCCATCGAGAGTTTTACATCTACTCAGTGCAACATAAACTTGGCCTGGTGCAAATGCTTTACCCGCATGTATCCAAACTTTGTCAAAAGTAAGTCCCTGACTTTTGTGAATGGTTATTGCCCAAGCCAAACGCAATGGATATTGTGTAAATTTACCCAATTCGTTTTTAGCAACTTCTTCGGTCTCTTCGTCGTAATAATATTCGTGGTTGCTCCAAATTTCTTTACTAACTTCTATGGTATTGCCTTCTTGAGTTTCAATGATAATTTGGTTTTCTACAACTGATTTTACGGTGCCAATTTTACCATTGAAATAGTTGTTTTTGCCACTGCTATCATTTCGGGTAAACATCACTTGAGCGCCAGATTTGAGTTCTAGTTTTAAGTCTGCAGGTGCATTTTTCTCTGTAAAATTTCCGGTTAGTTCAGCTTCAAATACAAAAGCTTCGCTTGCAATTTTTTGCAATGCATTTTTGTTAATTTCATCGGCCTGGAAATTATGGGTGCATAAAATAATGGTACCATCTTCAGGGTCTTGTTGGAAGGTTTGTTGCATACTTTGCAACTGTTCAAATTCTGTTGATGTACAAGTATTGTTTCGGATATGATTGAGCAAACCAATGAATGTTACATCTTGTTGACGGTAAATGGTTGTCAATTCAATTGTTCTAAAATTGGCTTGCTGCATCACTTTCGCATCAAAGAAAAAAGGGCTCGTATAGTAAGATTGTACAAGCTGTAATTCTGTATCTTTTAACACAGGAGGTAGCTGGTATAAATCGCCAATTAATACCAGTTGTACGCCTCCAAATGGTACAAATGGATTGTTGCGAATATGTTTTAAAATATCATCAATTGCGTCTAAAATATCGGCCCTTAGCATACTTGCCTCATCAATAACGAGCAGTTCTAAGTTGCGAAACAAGGCCAGTTTTTCGTCATTGTATTTCAAATGTTTTAGCAGCAAAAACTTTGAAAGTGCACCTGTAGCTCCAGGTTGAATATAAGGAGATAATGGCAGTTGAAAAAAGGAATGAATGGTCATTCCTCCAGCATTGATGGCGGCTACTCCAGTTGGAGCCAATACTGCAAAGTTCTTTTTGCAATGTTGAACAATGTCTCTCAAAAAAGTGGTTTTTCCGGTTCCGGCTTTACCAGTTAAAAATAGATGTGCACCTGTTTCGTTGATGATGGATTTGGCAAGTATGACGGCATCTATAGACATAGATTCAAAAATGCAGATATTCTTGCGTTATTTTTTTACAATTGGATAACTTGTTCAAAATGAAGTAACTGATTTTTTCTTTACATGGTGTTTCATTTAGCGAATTCTTTTATTTAAGGCAATGCTGAAACACTTGTGCATTTTGAATAGCAATTGCTGTTGCGTAATTGTTAGTTTCGGTTTAATCTTGTATTCAAATTTTTTGTATGAAAAAGATCATCGAATGTGTCCCTAATTTTAGTGAGGGAGTGGACTTAAATATCATCAAACAAATAACTGATGAAATGGAGGCCGTTGAAGGCGTTTTGCTTTTAGATGTAGACCCCGGAAAAGCAACCAACAGAACAGTTGTAACCATAGTAGGAGAGCCTGAGCAGGTTGTTGAAGCCGCATTTAGAGGTATTCGCAAGGCAGCAACTTTAATAGACATGAGCAAGCACAAAGGCGAACATCCAAGAATGGGAACCACCGATGTTTGCCCCTTTATTCCAGTTAGTGGCATCTCAATGGAAGAAACTGCTGAATGGGCTCAAGTTTTAGCCAAGCGTGTAGGAGAAGAATTGGCCATACCGGTATATTTATATGAACATGCACAAGCTAACAAAAGCAGGAGCAATTTATCTGTCATTAGAGCAGGTGAATACGAAGGCTTCTTTGATAAAATAAAACTGCCAGAATGGAAACCTGATTTTGGCCCACAAACATTTCCGGTAAAATCTGGAGCAACCGTAATTGGAGCAAGAGATTTTTTAATTGCATACAATGTAAACTTAAATACCAAATCGGTTAGGTTAGCCAATTCAGTTGCTTTTGATGTGAGAGAAGCAGGAAGGGTTAAAAGAGAGGGCAATCCTATTACAGGTAAAATTGTAAAAGATGCAGAAGGAAATGAAGTACGTATTCCTGGTACTTTAAAGGCATGCAAGGCCATCGGTTGGTACATTGAAGAATACGGCATTGCACAAATAAGCATGAACCTTACCAATTACAACATTACTTCTGTACATCAAGCATTTGATGAGGTAAGTAAAAGCGCTTCAAAAAGAGGCATGCGAGTAACTGGTAGCGAATTGGTTGGATTGATTCCATTGCAAGCTTTACTAGATGCGGGCAAACATTACTTGAAACTCCAAAACCGCTCGGTTGGAGTGAGTGAGGCTGAACTCATTCAAATTGCTGTAAAATCTATGGGTTTAGATGAGTTGGCTCCGTTTGACCCTGCTAAAAAAATCATAGAATACAAATTAAAAAATAACGCCGATTCTAAATTGGTGCAAATGAAACTGACCGAATTTGCTGATGAAACAGCTAGTGAAAGTCCTGCACCAGGCGGCGGTTCTATTAGTGCTTATTGTGGTAGTTTGGGAATATCATTGGGAACCATGGTTGCCAATTTGTCTGCCGGAAAAAGAGGCTGGGAAGATCAAATTGTGTATTTTTCTGAATGGGCCGAAAAGGGTCAATCACTCAAAGACCGTCTATTGAAATTGGTTGATGAAGATACGCATGCATTTAACCAGATTATGGCAGGTTTTGGTTTGCCTAAACAAACAGATGAAGAAAAAGCTGCAAGGCTTCATGCCATTGAAGAAGCCACTAAAAATGCTTGTGAAGTGCCATTTCAAGTCATGCAACTTTCATTTGAAAGTTTGGCTTTGTTAAAAGCAATGATAGAAAAAGGCAATCCCAATTCAATTACAGACGCTGGTGTAGGTGTTTTATGTGTGAAAACTGCTGTAAGAGGTGCTTATTTTAATGTGTTGGTAAATGCCAACGGATTAAAAGACAAAGCATGGGCAAATGAGATGATTCAAAAGGCAAAAGATCTTTTAGCCAAAAACCATTTAGAGGCCGATCAATTATTGGCAATTGTTGAACAAGCTTTAGCCAATTAATATGTTGCAAAATATCATTTCAAAAATAATTGGCATTGCTTTAATGCTATTGGCCCCATTTGTGGCCTATAAGGCTTTGAGTGAATGGGTGCGCATTCGTTTTTTTGAATTGCAACCAAACTATCCCCTTGGCAAAAAATGGTTATTGGAATTAGAAAACGACCATATTAGTTTTTTATCAAACTATCCAAAACAAATGTTGAGCATAGGCTTGGTTTGTGCTGGAATTGCAATACTAGCCTATGTAGCCATATTGGTAAAAACCATGTTAAAATTGGTATGGCTAGCTTGTTTAATTGGAGTGGTCTACTTTATTTATTTGAAGATAAAATAGTTTAAAAAGAGAAGCGC
>CAISCU010000039.1 GCA_903883965.1 uncultured Bacteroidota bacterium | reverse complement strand
TCCTAGCGCTTTTGCTTGCACACTTCCTGACCCACAACAATTACTTGTGATTTTGTGCGCCGCTTGATTTCTATCCTGATAAGCTTCGCTTCATCAGGGCAATGGTCAGAGCTTCCGAACATTTTTTAATTAAAGGATGAAATTGGATATAGTCTTACTAATGGGACTCATTAAAAATTGTATATACGAATATAAAATCATCAACCAACTCCGGAGGAGTGGTATATTACTAGCACCGCAGGTGCAAAAACAAAAAAAGGCCATCACGCTCGATTAAAGACGTAAAGGCTGCCAATGGCAGCCTTTACGTCTTTAATCCTTCAGACAACGAACTGAGAAGCCGTTGGCCCTGTTGTTGTTGTTCATGTTGGCATTGCCACTATTGAAGTTCAGGTTCCAAGCGTTGGTACCATTTACTGTACTGCTCCAATAGTTGCCATTGCTACCCACATTGTTGAGCGACCCATCATTGTTGTTACGGTAGCCAGCCATAGGGAAATAAACATATCTTGTTCACATCATAAAATAAAATAATTATTTTAAAACTGCTTTTGCTTGAATCATGTATCAAACATGACGATATGTTAGGATTAAATACCGCACTCCTCATACTTTCGTTATTTAATCATTAGTATGAGCTCCGACAGCATATTTTTGCCATGAAACGAGTTGTTTAGACAACTCCTCCACTTCAATATTTAAAGCAACGAAACCTTTAATTCCAATTATTTTTAAATCTTTGCTCACCCTTAGAAGTAACCTAATTACTTCTAAGTTTTGCCTTGCCAATTCTATAAACTGAACTCTATTTTCTTTTTTACTTTTATTAGCTTTATAAATATTAAGTAATAATTCGGTTGATTCATTTTTTAACTTTTCACCAATTGTATATTTGTATTCCCTAGTAAATACAACAGTTCTATGAAAAATTTGAAGTAATAAATTATACCCTAATTTGTATACTGGTAATTCTGAGAAGAGTGCCATTGCCAAAAATTTTCATTAATTACGACTTTATCAAAATCGTTGCTTATAAAATAAAAACCAAAAAATCTTTTATCTAACTTGTAAATCATTGCTTTTCTTAAATTAAAGCTGTTAGCATGCTTTAGTATCCCTAAATAAGAATTAAGAACAGCTCTCATATCACACAATTGTTGCCATGTAAAATGTGTATTTACAGCCATTTTGGTATTAATTTCAAGAATTGATTTATAAAAATTATTTTTAGTTCTGTTACTAATGTAATTGCGGTATGGTTTAATAATGTGCCCTAGGAATGGAACTCCTTCTTTTATTGGCCTTAAAACACTTTTTCTGGGGTGTAAACGCAATCCTATTTTTTGTGTCATTTCATTCAATTTTGGTATAATAGACTCAAGAAAATCTATATCTTGATGAAAAAAAATCATATCATCAACATAACGACCATAGTATTTAACGCCAATTGTTTTTTTAATATAATGGTCTATTTCATTCAAGTAAACATTTCCAAATAATTGGCTTGTTAAATTCCCTATTGGTAAGCCTATATTTTTAGGGTAATTAAATAAACTTTTGCCAAAAGGCAAATCATTCCAATCTGTTTTATTTCCTTTTATACGACAATTTTCTGTAACAGAATTAAATATTGTTTGTCGAAGTAGATATAAAAGTGTTTCTCTACTAATTCCTAAAAAATGCTCTTTATTACTAGGTAGTAATGCAACTATTTTCTCGTAAATAATTGCATGTTGCATGTTCATAAAATACGCTTCAATATCAACCTTTAAAAAAAATACATTTTCTGTAAAGTCTTCAGAACATGAACGTATAAAACTTCTAGCTCTTTTTATACCATATAATGTACCTTTACCTACTCTACAACTATATGTATCATTTATTAATTTACTGTCTACAATTGGGTAAATGCATCTGTAAATTAGGTGATGTACTACTCTATCAATAAAGTCAGCTGCAAAAATTTCTCTCATTACTGGTTTATGAATAATGAACGCGATACAGGGCTTAGGAAAGTAATTCCTTTCGTGAATTGATTTTGCCAAATCATACAAATGAGATTCATGGTACATCTCAAACTTCAATTGATTTTGAGTATTTCGTTTGTGCTTTCTAGCTTGTAAATATGACAAATGCAATTGATAAAGCAACTGTTCAAAACTTTCCATATTGAAAAAGTTAATTGATGTTTGTTTTAACTTTTACAAATTATATTGGATACTTTTTTAAGTTCCTGAACAAACAAAATGCTTTGCATAGGACTACTATTGACAAGATCAAATTCATTTATCATTTTAACCAATAATTGATTCATTGATGTGGAATTGTCAGTTTCAGAATTTTGTTTGTTAGAAGCCAATTGATTCATTAAAAAATCTTGGTAATTATTTTTAACCGACTCAACTAAATTAAATTGAACTAAATTGGATTCAAAATTAAATGAAGTGGCTCCGATTTCATTTTTAAGTTTTTCAAAACTTAATTTATTGTTTTCAACTTCACTTATTGGAAAGCCTATACTCAATACATAGTTACCAATGCTCTTAATGTACTTAGCTATCATTTTATAGCTTTTTACTCTTTGAGTAAAAACCATTGCATCCTCATTGTAACATTTATAAAACAAACCTTCTTTGAAAAGCGTAAATAACTTTTCATTTTGGGAAAACTCAACTTTATCAGCTATTGTCATATTTTAAATTAATTGGGTAATTGATTCAATTTAAATAATGTTCATTTAAAAAAACTCCCTGCCCTACGGGACAGGGAGTTGAAGTGTCAACCCTTTCGCATGCGCTCAGGGTTCAAGTATCAAAGTGTCTATGTACTTCTGCATATTTAATCCTTCAGACAACGAACTGAGAAGCCGAAGGCCCTGCTGTTGCCGTACATGCTGGCATTGCCACTAGAGAAGTGCAGGCTCCAAGCGTAGGTACCATAAACTGCACTGCTCCAATAGTAGCCATAGCTACCCACAATGCTGAGCGACCCATCATTGCCGTAACGGTAGCCAGCCATAGGGAATTTTAAGGGTGAGCCAAAAGCGCCTATATTGTTGTTTTGAGACCAACTGGTTCTTTCAGCATCCAATTCAGTATTAGTAGGCAAGCGGTAACCGCTTGGGCAAGGATTGTTCACTCCATTAACCCCTTGCCACAAATTGTCGTTTTGGGGTGTTCTCCAATCATAAAGGCTATTAGGAGCTAATATAAAATTGGCATGGGTAGGTTGGTCAGTGCTACTGAGTGTGCTAGTGGTACCAGAATTTCTACATTGGTGCCCATCTGCTCTTCTACCCCATTGGTACAAATCACCATAAGCAGCTGCATCCGTACTGCTGGTAGCGGCTTGGGTTGCTCCCAAATTCCTGTCCATCCATGTTTTGCCTGTAGTGGGGTTGGTAACATTTACAACAGCAGTAGCGGTGCCATTGCAATAAACTGGGTTACTTGAATTCGTAGTAGCAGCTAAAACATTTCTGGTGAATGTGCAAGTTTTGCTGCCTAAGGTAAATGTAAAACTTGCGGTACCAGATGTTGTGGGTGTACCAGTTATGGCAAATGAAAGCGTTCCATTGCCATTGTTTAAGGTGCCTGCAGCAAGGGTGGCGGTTAAACCCGTTACGCCTGTTGAGTTAATTGTTTGAGTTTCATAAATACCCCCATTTCCATTGGTATAAGCTATGATTGTGCTTACATTGCTTGCAGCAATACCCTCAGTTAAGGTTCCTTGGTTAGTCGAACCAACCGTATCTAAAGTACCAACTTCAGGTAAAATGTAATCTTTAATACAACGCACCGTGAAGCCATATGCCCTGAGGTTGTAGCCCACGATGGCACTGCCACTGTCGAAGAGCAGGTTCCAAGCGTTGGTACCACCTACTGTACTGCTCCAATAGTAGCCGTAGCTACCCACATTGTTGAGCGACCCAACGTCGCTGTAACGGTAGCCAGCCATAGGGAGTTTTAAGGGTGAGCCAAAAGCACCTATACTATTGTTTTGAGACCAACTGGTTCTTTCAGCTTCCAACTCAGTAGATGTAGGTAATCGGTAGCCGGTTGGGCAAGGGTTGTTGACGCCGTTTACCCCTTGCCACAAATTGTCGTTTTGAGGTGTCCGCCAATCATGAGGGATATTGGGAGATACTATAAAATTGGCATGTGTAGGTTGGTCTGTGCTACTTAAGGTACTGGTTGTACCTGAATTTCTGCATTGGTGACCGTCTGATCTTCTACCCCATTGGTACAAGTCTCCATAAGCAGCAGCATCAGTACTGCTGGTAGCGGCTTGGGTAGCGCCTAGGTTTCTATCCATCCAAGTTTTGCCTGTGGTGGGGTTGGTAACATTTACAACAGCAGTAGCGGTGCCATTGCATAATATTGTAGGTAGTGTTGCCAAAATTGTTCTGTAAAAAGTACAAGTTTTTCCCGAAAGGGTAATGGTAAAATTAGCAATACCCGTTGTTGTGGGTGTACCTGAAATTGCAAATGTGAGTGTGCCATTGCCATTATTCAAGGTGCCTGCTGCAAGGGTGGCTGTTAAGCCTGTTACGCCTGTTGATGCAATGCTTTGTGAAGTATAAATCCCTCCATTGCCTCCACTATAGGTGACTGTTGTTGTTGCGGTTCCTGTAGTTTGGTTTATAACCAAAGCACCAGTATGAAGCGTATCTGCACAATTGAAACCTGCTATTTTAGCAGGGCATTGTCCGTTGTATGTCCAAACTATATTGCCATCACAATTGGTAAGGGTTTGTCCATGTTGGCTACCTGATGGAACTCCATTTAAAGCAACTTGGGCAACTCTTGCTGAATCGGTTTTCTTCGCATACAACGCATAAGGCACACTCAACAACTGATTGTTTGCCGTTAATGTATAATTTGTACCGCCATTGGGGTCAGTTTCTGTTTTTACAAAATAAGGGCTGTTAGACCAATCAATATTGGCAAAAGTTCCTGTAACAACCGTTCCAGTTCCAATTTCAATGGCTATTAAACCATTGGCATTGGTGGTGGGTGTTTGGGTTTCTGAATACACAGCAGTGCCTGTTGCTGAACCTTGCAAAATGCTGATGCGCATGCCCACTGCATGGTTGCTTACCAGCACATTGTTGTTGTTGCGAACCACTGCTTGGTAGCTCATCTTTTCTGGTGCTTGGGCAAATAGCAAACCGCCTAATACTAGGTTGAATGCCAGGTTGAGTAATGTTTTTTTCATATAAATTGGGTATGGTATTTTAATTATTGATTTTTAACTCCTGTGTTTACCACATACATTGGCAAAGAATGTCTTTGCAGTAATATTTAGATTGCACATTTACCGTTGTGCCATTGAACAAGGTTCCGCCCAATAAATAAACCACCTCATTCAACAAAAATGATTCAGGGCTTAAAACTTGAGGTGCTGAATAAGCCGATTGGCTCCATTGTGCCGAGGTAAAATCATACACATAAATGTTTTGAGAGTAGGTGCTATTGTTGCTTGTACCACCAAATACATAAAGTTTGTTGTCGTAAATGGCAGCTCCTGCACTGTTTAAGGCTTGTGGTAAATAGGCAATGCTTGACCAAGTATTGCTGGCGGGGTCATACACATCTGCATTGTTTATGCTTGTACCTGCGGTTATTCCTCCAAGAACATAGAGCCTGTTTTGGTAAGTTGTAAACGCCGCATTGCTTCTGTTTTGAATAGGTAATGACAAGGCTGTATATACATTGCTCACCGGATTGTATTGGTAAAAATAGGAGTTGCCATTGCTGGTATTGCCCAATACATAAATGACATTGCCCAAGGTAAAACTTTTGCAAGTTGTTAATGCTACGGGCATATTACCCAATTGCTGCCAAGTATTGCTGGCAATGTCATAAGCCTCGCACAAATTGCCCCCTGTATTGGTATTGGTTTGCCCGCCCATGCAATAAATTTTGCCCTTGTATTCTGCCAAGCCACACTGGGTTCTATGGGTAAAATTTGAGGCCAAATTGCTTAGTATTTTGCTGTCGGGTTTGTATTTAAAAAAACCTGGATTGCCATTGTTGTCTGCAAGTAAGTAGAGGTTTGAATAATACACCAAAGAAGTTTCTACCCCCTTTAAACTAAACCCTTGAAGGGTATTGATGGTGTCGTTGCTACATAAATTAACGGGTAAAGATTGTTGACTTTGCTGAACGCCATGGCTCAGCTTCCCGGCAGCACTTTCTGTTTGCAAATAAAATACTTGACCAATGCTATAACTTATGCTCCCAGTATTGTTTGCTACATTGCTTCCTGCGGCATTCACGCTTTCTTGAGCCTGGAGCTGAATGGTACTCAACAAGCTACAACAAATAAGTGCAAACTGTTTTGGGATGAGGTACAATTTACTTGTATTGAACTTGCGTAAAAGTTGAGTTTTTCTAACAAAGGGGAACAAATGTTTCATGATTTTGGCTATTAATTCTTACTTATGTAAAACTCAAAAATATCAATTTTAACTTACAATATAATAATAATTACAGAAAATGATATTTTAATTTTACCTAAAATTTTAACTGAAAGATTCACTATTCTACTGAGGTTTTGCTTCAACTCCTCTCGGCAAAATTTGAACTGTCATTGTTAAATATCAAGCGCGTTTAGCGCGTTCCCAATTGGCAGATTGTTTACCGCGAATGAACTTGACAAATCCCAAATACATGCACAAATTCATGATAAAGAAATAATAAGGCACAAACAATACTTTTACTTTCATTTGTTTGTTTTCTAAATACCACCCCATCAAAGCAAAGGCATAAAACATTACTTGCAAAGTCATTAAAATTGCATACAACATTCCAGCATGCTGATTCACTAATAAGGCATTACAAATAAATACCACAAGTAAGCTAAGAGGAGCCAATGTCCAACGAGATACCCTGTGTGAGAAGAACAAGAAAAAGACTTTGAAATTATGAAATGGGTTGAATGCCTGCTTCAAACGGAACATACTCTGCCAGGCTCCAGCAGCAATTCTAACCTTTCTTTTGAGTTCTTCATTTACATTGGCACTGGCTGTTTCTGTGGCACAAGCAGCTTTCTCATACACCACTCTGTATCCTGAAAGGGCTACGCCCATACTTTGCATTAAATCATCCAATAAAGTATCTTCAGGCAATGTTTTATACAAATTGGTCCGGTAACTCATTAGCTCGCCTGCAGCACCTACAATGGTATAAAAATCAGAATCCATTTGCTTTAAAAAACTCTCGTATTTCCAATAAATACCTTCTCCTGCGCCACTGGCATTTTCTTTGCTCTTAACTGCAATTCTCTTTTCACCTGTAACAGCGCCTACATTCGAAAACTGGTAGTGTTTTACCATTTCTCTAATGGCATCAGGATTTAAGTCTGTATTGGCATCGCAGAACACCACAATTTCTGCAGTGACATATTGCATGGCTCGGTTCATAGCCGCAGCTTTGCCTTTTCGAGCAGGCTCATGCAAAGCAAGTACTTGATTGTATTTTTGGATGATGGCAGGTGTTTCATCACTAGAACCATCACTGATAAAAATAAATTGCAATTTGTGACTTGGGTAATTTAACTGAAGCGAGTTTTGAATTTTATCTTCAATGTATGCCGCTTCATTGAAACAAGGCACAACCAATGCTACAGTTGGTTCATAAGCGCTGTCAAAAGTTACTACTTGATGAGGCTTTAATAAATTAAACAGCCACAAAATCAAACCATAACCCAAATAACTATAAGCTATCATTCCAAGTGCAATCCAAAATATAGTTTCAACACACTGCATCTTATTTTTTTCTCCATGAAGTATAAAAACCACCCGACAATTGCCTTGGTAAAAAATCGATGATCCAACAATCCAATTTTTGCAACAATTTAAACCTTTTGGTAAACAAAGAAATAGGGAATATCCGTTCTAAAAAATCGCCATTTTGGTAGTTAAATGAAGCAAATCCAGCATTGATCATCATTTTTTGAAGGGCACTAAAAGTAAAAAAATGAATATGTGTAAGGTCTTCGTTTGATGACTGTAAAGTAGTTGCATTGTAGCCCAATAGTTTCTTAAAAGCAGTAATGCCTTTGTCTAATTCACGAGCAGTTAACCATTGCATAGGGCGTGTTATTAAAACTTCTCTTGGTCCAAAACCATTTGGAACAGTTGCTACAAATAGGCCATTTGTATCTAGAATTCCAGCAATGGTAGCTACCATTTTATCTGGTTGCTCAAGATGTTCCAATACCTCACTACAAACCACCACATCAAACTTTTCACCTAACTGCAATAGGCTCACATCTAATACATCGAATTTAACTTGCTTGAAAGTGTTTTTTTGCCTGGCAATGGCAATTGAATTTGCATCAATATCAACCCCGTAAACATCGTATCCCAATGAACCTAAAGCCAAACTGATATTGCCATTTCCACAACCAATATCAATAACCTTAGCCCCCTTTTTATTCAAACTTTCAACTTGCGATACAATAAAGTCGAGTCGTTTTAAGTCTTCGACATCAGAGTAGGATGTATATGAATAATATTCCTTTGACATAGCTTACTGCTTTAAACGCTTATGAGAATTTGCAAGAATAGTTTGATACAATTGAATGGTTTCTGTTGCATTGTGCTGCCATGAAAAGAATTGTGATCTAGCTAGCCCTTTTTCAACTAATTGAATGCTCAATGGCTCGTTGATTGACAATTCAACAATTGCTTTGGCTATTGAATTCGAATCTAATGGATTGACATACAAAGCAGCATCTGCAGCAACTTCGGGCATGGAGGATGTATTAGATGCAATTACAGGCACCCCACATTTCATTGCTTCCAACAATGGAATACCAAAACTTTCTCTCAATGATGGATACAAAAATATACTTGCCTTGTTTAAAATAGCAGGCAATTCTGTATTTGGAACATAAGGCAAAATATGAATGTCTTGCATGATGTCTTGTGCACCTATAGTAACTAACAAAGATTGTATGTATTGTATATTGATATCTGGCATTACCAATTTGTACTGCAATTGACCACTCTTCTTTAAAAGATGTAATGCTTTCAATACCCCTATAACATTTTTCTTGGGATCGGTATTGCCTATAAAAAATATAAATTTATCGGGCAATTTATATTTAAAAGAACAAGCTGCTAATTGCTTTTCATCATTGATTTTTTTGAAATGAGCACCTACCCCATTGTAGATACATTTAACAAAGCCATCTTTGAAATTAAAGTATGCATCAATGTTCTTTTTTTCAAAATGAGATACCGTTACTATGGCAACTGCTTTTTTAACAATTTTAGGAACCAACCAAGCCCTGTAATAATTGCCAAATCTTTGGTAAAAGGAACTTGAATTACCTGTTTTGTTTTCTAGGTATATAATATCGTGAAGTGTTACTAAAAACGGTACTGAAAGAAACAATGGGGCTGTATTTGCAGTACAATGCAACAAATCAACTTTGTACTTCTTAACAGCCCAAGGCAAAATCAATTGTTCCCAAATTGGATACGGAGCATTGGGCAATGCAATCACTTCAATTCCTTTCACATCATTTAAGCACGTATTGTCTTCGCCTTTTTTTACAAAAACTACAAATTCTATTTGGGTATGAACGGCATGCAAATTGCGTATCAATTCCAAAGCAACTATATCCATTCCGTGCTTTTTCTTTCTATACAATCTTTGTGCCTCTATACCTACTCTCATTTTTTTGAATTGAATTTGTGCAAAACGCCTTTTACTTGTTCATTTGATGCGTGCGGATCAGATTTGATTACAGTAGATTCTGGTTGCACTAAAGTTGAATGTTGGGTATGTAAGAATACCTTACTTGCGCCTTTACTTCTAAAAAAAGCCAATACCATTATTAAAAAAGCTTGAGGCAATCTAAAAGCAGCAAATAGTGTATTGGATGTGAAAAAATAAGAAGGAACAGCAATCAAATAACTAATTGCACAAAGCAAGAACAATACAAAAAACCAAGTACCTAAAATAGATATAGGAACGAATAATAAAAATGAACAAAAAAATGAAAAGCCCAATAACAATACCCTTGGCAACAAAATTCTTTGCAAGGCTTTGTCAAAAAAATCAACCGAACCTTTGGCAAATAAATTGTACAAACCCTCTAGAAAAACTGCATTGAAATCAAAAAACTGCGATGCAATCCAGCGCTTTCTTTGTTTCAAGAATACATTTGAATTTTGAACCTTTTCGTCAAAAACCAATGCATCTTCTTCAAACAATACTTTTATTTTTTTTCTGATTAAATAAAACTCCAATTCTTTGTCTTCTACTGGAGATTCAATATGCAACATGGCTTCTTTGTAAAAACCATATTCAATGGCTTGTCCGGATCCAGACAAAGCACTAGACAATCCTAAAGAAACATGCCCTCTTCTAAATACATGGTTGTTTATTTCTTCACTAATTCCATCTAAAATGGCAAATGTTGAGTCTAAATTTTTAGCTGTTCTATGTCCTTGAATGGCAATTTCGTTTGCTTGCAACCTGGCATTTATTTTGGTTAAAAAATCCAATTCCAAAATATTGTCTACATCCAAAACTATGCAATAATCATAGCTATTATCTGGCAGAATACTGAGTGCTGCATTGATAGATTTTGCTTTGGTACTTGAATCAAATGCAACTTCTACAACTTGTATAGGCGTTTCTAATAAGCGATCAATGGTTTGTGCTTTTAATTGATCGGCTACAACTACTATGTCTAACAAATGAGAGGGATAATTTAACTTTAAGGTATGATATACTGTATTCAATATAACATCATCACTTTGGTAAGCCGGTATGAGAATAACAAACTTGTTTTGCTTGTTAACTTTGAGTGATGTAAAATCTGTTTTTTTATAAAAAGATCCCGCAAAAGAAAAAATAACAATATAAACTATATTCAATGCCAACACAATGAATACAGCTATTTCAATGATATGAATGAGTTGAATCATCATTTGTGATTATTCATATGTAAATCGTTATAAATATTGAAATGAGTCAGGTTCCAACAAGCCCCTTTTAAAAGTGCAAATGCCAATTGAAATTCTAACTTAAATACATAAAGAAAAAAACCTTTGGGGATGGCCACAAACCAATAAAACAAAACAGCCACTAGCTTTTGAATTCCTGATGTATTTCTTCTCAAAAACAACAATCTGTTGCGTGTTAAATAATAAATTTTCAATGGACTATCTTTTCCAGTTGACATAGACTCTTTATGGAGCACTTTTGACAAGCCACAAAACCAAACTTCAAAACCTGCTTTGTGAATGCGTTCGTAGTAATCTGTTTCTTCATAATACAAAAAAAACAAAGTAGACATGTTTCCAACTTTTTCTAAAACAGCTCTACTAAACATGCAAGCAGCTCCGTGTATGGCTTTAGTTTGATAATTCTGACAGTATTCAGGACCATCTAAAGCACCGTAACCAATTGCAAAGCCACGACCAGTATATAAATTAATTCCCGTACCTCCAGCAAATTGTAATCTTTGAGGATGATCATAATACAATAGCTTTGCCGTTACAGCTCCAATTTGAGGCCGGCTTTGCATCAATGTAACCAAAGGCTCTAAAAAATCAGGTGCCGGCTCGGTATCATTGTTTAAGAGTAAAATATAGTCGCCCTTGGCTCGTTGTATTCCTAAATTATTACCCCCTGCAAAACCAAGATTCAGTTCACTCTTTATGAGTGTAATTTCAGGATAAGTCACTTTTAAAATGGCAGCATCTTCTTTAGAAGCATTATCAACCACAATGATTTCAATTGAAGGGTAGCTCACCTTTTGCATAGCTGCTAAAAAGGCTTGTGTATGCAACAAACCATTGTAATTGACAGTAATGATACTCACCAACGGCTGCTTCATCTTTAAATAGGGCTTAAAGCAGTTTCTGGTTCATCAAATAAAGTTGCAGTACTTAAGATGGCCATTGAAATATACATCAAAGCACCCAAAGGCGCCTGACCAAATACAGGGTTACCAAAACTCGCAGCTAAAATTCCTAAAAAACCTCCATATAAAGCAATGATTTTTTGCCGGGTATCTCTGTTTTGTAATTTCCGAATATTCACAACACCCATTACAATTACCCATGCCAGCGTGAGTGCATAAATGCTCAATCCAACCACCCCGTTTTCGGCCCAAATTTTTACGAACCAGCTATCTGTTGGTAAACTCGCCAAATAAGAACCAGGGTAATACCTTCTTGCCCATACGTCCGTGGTTCCAATACCCGCTCCAAAAGGTTTACCAATTAAATAGGTTTTTAATTTTGCTTGGTTAGCCAAACGTACCAATAATGAAGCCTCTTTAGGGTCAATGGCCGTTCTAATACGGTAAATTTGGTAATTGGTATTTCCAATATAGGTAAACTTTAAAAAAGCAAATACTATTAAGATGGCACCCATACCTGGAATGAGAATTCTATAATTTCGCGCCAAAAATAAATAACACAAAATTCCAACAAATACCACGAATACTGGCCCCCTACTTCCTGAAGAACCCATCCCTACCAAACACAACATTGCACCTAATGCATAGAGTATTTTTTTCTTTCTTGAATATGGACCAAAAGACAGCACTAAATAAATCAAGGCAGTATAAGACATTGTAACACCAAACTGACTCGCATCTGAAAAAAACGAGAAAGCCCTTAACTGATTTCCCAAGATATGCGTGGTTTTACCTTCGCGGTCTAACCATCCTTTTTCGTATGCATCAACCCCAATATATATTTGTTTCATCCCCCAAAGAGAACTCACAATACCCCAGCCCATTAAGATATTAAAAAACGCATTCAGGTTTTCTTTCTTCGTAAATAAGATCAATGCCAATGGAATGGTTTGAATGGCGTAAAAGGAGATACCCCTTACCGCATAAGCCCAAGCTTGAAACTTAGGCGCTTCAGGGTTGAATGCCTGAAACAAAGTATATAAAAACCACAATATAGTGGTATAAAAAATACCATTATTTAAATGCCTGATATTGTCCTTTGTTAATTTAAATACAATAGAAAGCGTGGTTAGAAATAACACACCATCAACTGTCAAACCCAATGGTGCACCTATAATATACCTATTCAGACCAATGAAAAAATACGAGTAATTAATATAGAATAAAATACCAATAAATGGATTGTTAAAAATCAAAACTACCAACCCAACAACAGCTGGTAAAAATGCAACCAAACTACCTACACCCACACTACCAATAGCCAAAACCAACGCCATTGAAACACCAGTAATAAATATCAGGCCAGCAATAAAATAATTGCTCACCTGTGGAGTCATAAAGCCTTGTGTAGCTGGTCTAACGGCCATTTGCAATTATTTTTTTAGTCCAAAACTTAAATTCATCCCAACCATATATAAATACATTTCGGATACGAATACCTAAATGCTTTTTCAAATGATAATAACCAAAAGCTACACCAGCTAAAAACGTAAGTGTAGAAACAAATGCTACAGATTCTAAATTTCCAAATAATAAAATACCAATACAATCACCTACCACATTCACCAATACCATTAATGATACTTTCATAAAATTGATATGTGGTTTATTAATGGTATCTAACAATACGCCCGAAAATTTATCCAAAGGTAAAATGGCCATATAAGGTGCAAACAACCTAAGAATGATTACTGAATCTGCATAGCCCAAACCGCCAATTAAATAAATGACCCAATTGGCCAAAATAAAACTGAATAAAGAAATAGGAAACAAAATAAAAAAAATCAATCCAGTTCTTCTCTCAAACACTTCTTTTAATTCTTTGAGCTGACCATTTGCAAACATCTTGGCGTACTCCGGCAGTGCTGTAACCGCAAAACTCCTAAGAGGCATTTCAATGATTTCATTTAAACGAGTTGACACATTGTAAGTTGCAACCCCTCCAGAGCCCAACATATTGCTAATGATAAATGTATCTGAACTTCTGAGCAAATTGGCACCTATCAATGTGCCCATACTGAATTTACCAAAATGAAATATTTTAGACAACACTTCTTTGGTTGCTAAATAAATGTGTTTAATACCCGACCATCCTAAAAACATGCAGAGTATACTTACTATAAAGTGGGTTAATGCATAGCCAAACAAAACATTTTCTATGCGTGGATCTGACTTAACAAAAAACCATACAAATCCTAAAAACAAGAGCTGGTTTAGGATACGAATGAAACTCATGGATTTAATCTTGAGTTTGGCATTCAATAACCAAGTAGCAAAATTATGAGGTAAAGTAAAGAGGGCTACTAAAACAAACCATTTAAAAAAATACAAATACTCTGGCAATAAATTAAAACTTGTAAATACCATGTAACCTATACCTACCAAAACCAAATAAACACTTGTTACAATTAAACTGATTAAAAAAGATGAACCAATAACCTCTTGACCACTTTCAGGAGTTTTTGCACCTGCTAAATTTTTCACCAACGCGTTCAATACAAGGCCAATTCTGAGGGTATCAAAAATACCATACAATGCCAAGAAAACAATCCAAGAACCAAATTCAGACTTGTCTAAGAAACGAGCCAGCGATGCAAAAGTGAATAACCCAAGCAATGCGCCTACTCCATTCCCTATAAGGGAAGAAAAACTTTTGCTTCTTATCACCAGTGTAATTGCACGCATTCAATCAAAAATTATTGCTCCAATTCGTGCCTAACAACTTTTTTCTTAGACTTATTTGTTTTAGGGAATGCCCCTACTAAGTTTTCTAAATTTTCTATTTCGACATGGTTTAACCACATCATTATTTTATTATCAGCAGTAGATGCTTTTCTGAACAATTGTAAAATGTATTCGTCAGACTGAGTCCAACTTCTTCTGGCATCTATTACCATCAATGACAAACGGCTATTTCTGATGAGCTGATTAGGCAATGCATTGACACTGATAGCAGGAATTTCTACTATGATAAAATTGAATGCATCTTTTCTAACTCTAGACAGCTCAGGCAACAAATTGTCTTCAGTTTTTGCCGTAAACAATTTACTCGTTATATCGTAATGAATCATTCTGAACCTTCTGTCTTCGGTTTCAGCATCTTCTAAAGAATCATCATTAGACAAGAACAAAACTGAATAATCTAAACTGTATAGTTTTTCTGCAAGCTTTTGAGCCGCATAGGTTTTTCCTTCAAATTCCTTTGAACTTAGAACTGTAATTAAATAATTGGTGGTTTGCTCAGGGGCATTGTCTAACTCAATTTTTAAATTGGATACTGCATAATCTAATAAAGTACTTTCTACTTTACCTATCTGTGGATGTTGTAAACCTGCTCTATTTGGCAATGCAGAGAATGTTTTCAATTCTGTTAGCATTTCGCCTCTTTGGGTGTTTTTAATAGAGCTGTCTAGTAATTCTTTGGCTACAAAATAAATTAATAACAAGAAGAATGCTCCTAAGAAAGACAATATAATTAATAAGGCTCGTCTTGATGCCAAAGGTTTTGTTGGGAACAAAGGTTGGTCCATTACTTGCAAATTGTTAGACATTTCAATGTTCTGTTGTCTCAATTTAGCCAAATGTAAGCCATGCAAAATTTCGAGGTATTGTTTTTCTGCAACTGTAATTTCGCGCTCCAATCTACTTACCTGCATGTTCAAAGGAGAAAACTCGTTGTATTTTCTGTCGAATTCTTTTCTTCTATCAATATAAACTTGTAAACGAGCTTCAGATGCATCTGCACCTATTACTTCTTTTAACCAGTTTTCTAAAACCACATTTGAAGGCACAGATTCAATGGTATTGTTAATGCTATAATACTGCAACACCCACAATTTCATTTCTTGCTTAATGACATCTACTTTAGAAGCCAACTTGGCAATTTTTTCATCGTTATTTGAATACAACTTGGCACGCTCATACTCTTCATGGGCATCAGCTAGTTGCTTTCTAAGCCTATTTAACTCACTGTTGTTTTTAAGTAATATTTCTCTCGACTCTAATTGATCCTCTAAACGTGCAATGGCTCTTTTGTGAGACTCATAAGCCATTAATTCTTTGTAGTATTCTGTCTCGTTGGTTTCGTTTTCAATGGCTACAGCTTTGGCTTGTTCGTAGTAATTAATGATTTTATTTCTGATACCAAAGTCTTTTAACTTGTTCTCTGAATTGTTCAACTCAACAGCGGCATCTTTTAACCTGGCTTCAAACCATTTAACTACATTTACAGTTTCTGAGCCTTTTAACAACTTGTATTTTTCGATAAATACTTCGCTAGCAAATTTGACGGTATTCCAACAAACACCTTGGTCGCTTGATTTAAATTTGATATCGATGAAATCGGAATTTGATTTACGTTCTGCCGATAAATTGGAAGCAATTTGTTGCAAACTGTAATGAGAACCCGACTCTGAAAGCAAACGCATGACTACGTTATCTGTTGAACTATTTTTCTCTTTTCTGAGGCGTTCTACAGTAGCAGAAAAATTACCAGGAACAATTAATTTGGCTCTGGTTTCTTCGTTGATTTCTTTTTTCAGCTTTTCAAAACTCTCTGGGCCTAAGTACAATGGGTCGGGCATTTCCAATAACAAATGTTGAGCAAGTAAACTCAATGCAACATCTTCTAATGTTTGCCTGGCTTTGATGGTTGCCAATAAGTTATCGAAGGCATTATTAACTGCAAAATAATCGACCCTATTTACCTCTTCTCCACTGGTAATGCCATAACCTGATGCAAAACCGGTATATATACTCGTATTGGATTCAAACTCTTTTGGCATTTTTGCCGTCAGGAAATAAACCAACAAGGCCACTAAGAATGGAAAAATAATTAACCATTTTAGGTTTCTATTGAAAATCCGTAAGAACTGAGATATTGTCATCTTACTTTTTTCTCCTTATCAAACTTACAAGTGGAACACCTAATACAGATTCAAATTGAAGGATTGAACTGTAATAAAACCTGAAAGATTCTTGGTAAGCAGCTTCAGCATCTGCCATCACATTCTTTTGCCTAGCATACTCTGCAATATGAATGGTTCCTTCTCTCCATTCTTTTTCAGCTACGCCACAAGCAACTGTTTGTGTAATTAAATCTTCATTTCTTCCTTTATACAATCGGTTATAACCAACCATGTCGGCATAAAACATACCCAATTTTCTTCTCAATTCTTGGGCTTCGGCTTCTTGTTTAAATTTAGCCAATCTGATTTTTTCTTTGGCTTCGTTTACACGACCTCTGTGCCCCATTACATCAAAAACAGAAATCTGAACATTGAAACCTGCTCTATAACCTTCTTTGATTTGGGTCAAACCAGTTGGTTGCGACTGATCTGCATAAGCAAAGAATGGAAGGTTACCAAAAGAATAGTTGTAAAAAACACTCAAATTTCCAGCCCATAACCAACGGGTGTATCTTTCATTCCACATAGCAGATAACATGGCGGCATGTTCTTGCTTTTGTGTGGCATTGTTAATCATAGCAATTTGATACAATGAATCAAACCTTGGTAACAATACCTCAATATCTACTTTAGGATCTAAAAAAACAGGATCTACAGCTTGCGCAATCACAGGCTTTGAGCCCAAAAGCGCAACCAAAATAAACACTATTTTAAAAAACTTTTTAATCATAAAGAGCCGTGCTGTATTTGTGGAACCAACACTTCAACAAAGTAAACACAGAACACCTATGTATATGAAAGCAGTTATTAACCCCAAATATAAAGTGTCCAATATTTTGACACGCCCCTGTCTGTTCCAATCCAATTGATCATTAACTTACTGAAGCAACAATCAAACGAACTGTTCAACTATTTCATTTTTACACATTAAAAAAAACGCTAAACCCTTGTCATTTGATAGTTTTAGAGAACCTATTAAAAATATAACAATTCCTATTTCCCCTTTATAAACGGCACCTTCATTGAATTCTTTAGCATTTGAAACAGAATATTAAAATAGTATTGTAACTTGCATTATCTGTAATATTGAATAAAAAAATAGCGCATCAAATGGGTATTCAACAATTCATCAAACAAAATAATTTCTTAAAAAAGCTTGTTCATTATTTATTGATACCCCAAGAACAAGCCAGACCCAGAACATGGGTTAAATTGTTTGTGAATCCATTTTTTCACCAGAAAGGGAAATCTGCTGTCATTTGTAAGTATACCAGAATGGACGTGCTGCCATTTCAACAATTTGCTTTGGGTGATTTTTCTACCATAGAAGATTTTGCTACAGTTAACAACGGTGTAGGCCCAGTAATTATTGGGAATTATACCCGAATCGGAATTGGTAATGTGATCATAGGACCAGTTCAAATAGGCAACAATGTAATTCTGGCCCAAAATATTGTCATGAGTGGCTTGAATCACCAATATGAAGACATAGCTTTACCCATTTCAAAACAAGTTGTTACTACTAAAAATATACATATTGGAGACAATTCATGGATAGGAGCTAATGCTGTTGTTACAGCGGGCTGTATAATTGGCAAACACTGTGTAATAGGTGCAGGAGCAGTTGTTACAAGCAATATTCCAGATTACTCTATTGCAGTTGGAAATCCTGCTCGAATTGTGAAACAGTATAACTTTACCAGTAAAAACTGGGAGAAGGTTTAAACATTTTCTTTCTGCAACAATGCAGGAATGGTTTTCAATATCAATTGAATATCGCTCCAGAATGAATTTTGCTTGGCATACTCGTTGTCGAGGTTCATTCTTTCTTCTTGACTCATGGGGCCCGCTTTACCTCTTTGGGTAACCTGCCATAAGCCAGTTATACCAGCAGGTGCCAAGAATCTCAAAGCAAAATAATCGGTTGTTAATTTCTCAGCTTCATACAATGGAAGTGGTCTATTACCAACCAAACTCATGTCTCCTTTTAATACATTTAGTAGTTGAGGCAATTCATCAATACTGGTATTTCTAATAATTTTGCCTAATCGTGTAATGCGTGGATCATTTTCAAATTTAATGAATTTTGAACCCTCTTTTAACTTTTTAACATCTGCAAAAATCTTCTCACAAATCATATCGCCGTCCATGTATAATTTTTTACGGCAAGAGGTTTGGTTCATTTTACAATCTTCACATAAATAATTGCGGTATTCTTCCATTCTGGTCGCATCTAATGCGGCATTATTTGCTGCAGCATATTGGTTCAAATGCTTGATTTCTTCTAACAATTCATCTGCATCTTTGCGCATAGAACGAAATTTGTAAAAATCAAAAATGGCATAACCAGTCCCTACTCTTTTGGATGCATAAAAAACAGGCCCTTTAGATTCTAATTTGATGAGAATGGCGATGATTAGAAAAAAAGGAGACAATACCAATAAGGCTAAAGAAGCTACTGTTACATCAAAAATGCGCTTAGAAATAGGCATTCTGTAGTGAGGTAAGTTAAAGTCGTTGTGCTTATTTCCGTGAGTATAAAAAGGTGGGTTTTTAATTAAATAATTGGCCCTAGTTAAAAAATCTTCGGCATGGATAGGTCTTTCGAAAATGTCTGCATAGTGTTCAGACATTGCAATAGAACGGTTAGAAAAAGTAATTCTATCAAAAATGGCAATAAAAGGAACAAATTGTGTATTTGGAATTTGCTTGCAATTTTGACGTAAATTAATGCCATTTACATCTAATAAATCGGAATGGGTTACAATTAACTTTAAAGGTTCGTTCCTATTTGCCCAATAGATAAACTGAAAAATATTCTGAAAATAATGGATTTCAAAATGCTCCCTAAACAAATGAGAAAACTCCACAATTGAATCAGGGTGATTGGAGATATAAGCAATGCGAGGCTTTCTTTTGTTAACTGCCATGATTAGATTTTTCTGAGTCTTCTCAAAATATTTTCAATTCTAACTTCTAATTCTTCAGGATTAAAAGGCTTTATCAGATAGTCATCTGCTCCTGCTTTTAGGCATTTAATTTTTTCAGAACTTTCTTCATTACCAGACAAAATAACCAATGGAATTTCTTTAAAAAAACCGCTCGATCTGATTTGTCTAATGAATTCTATTCCATCTAATTCAGGCATATTGATATCAGCAACTATAACATCTGGAATAACCCCTTGCTGCATCCACTCTAATGCTTCTTTACCATTTTTTTTGGCAACCACATTGAAACTTTTACCAAAATAGAAATCAAGTATTTTTAAGATACTTATCTCATCGTCTAATGCGAGTAGTGTTTTTTTCATTTTGGGGTCTATTTCTTGTAAATATTTTGAAATTCAGGCGTTTTCATAATTCTGTAGATGGTAGATTTACCTACATTTAACTTTTTTGCTACAGTGATGACATTGTCGTCGTATTTTTCTAAATACGTTTTAATAATGATGTTGTTGTAATCATCAAGGGTCATTTCTTTACTCATGAAATTACTCATTGCGTTTTCCATGTTGTATACAATGTCTTTAACATCTATGACATTGTCATCGCACATCACACAAGCCAATTCAATGATGGCTTTGAGTTCTCTGATATTGCCTGGGTATGTGTATTCTAATAACTTTTTCTGGGCATCAGCACTGATATTGATTTTCTTTACTTTGTTCTCCTTGCAATATTCTTCCACAAATGAGCGCGCAATGAAAATGATATCATTTCCTCTTTCTCTTAAAGGAGGTAAAGCAATAGGCAATCCCAATAATCGGTAGTACAAATCTTCTCTAAAACGTCCTTCTTGCACCTCTACAGCTAAATTCTTATGCGTTGCCACTATTACCCTTACATCAATTGAAATGGTTTGGTTGCCTCCTATTCGAGTGAATTCCCTTTCTTGAAGTACCCTCAATAATTTTGATTGAAGACTTAAATCAAGCTCTCCTATTTCATCTAAAAAAATAGTTCCCTTGTTAGCTTGTTCAAATTTACCAATGCGTCTGGCATCAGCTCCAGTAAATGCACCCTTTTCATGACCAAACAACTCACTTTCAATTAAATCTTTTGGTATAGCGGCCACATTCACCGGCACAAAAGCTACTTTTTTACGTTCGCTATGGTAGTGAATGGCTTTGGCTACCAATTCTTTTCCAGTTCCAGTTTCTCCAGTAATTGAAACCGTAATTTTACTATTGGCTGCTTTTTCAATCAATGAAAATGTTTTCTTAATCAATTCACTGTTGCCAACAATCGTTTTACTAAAATCGTATTTCTTGCCTAAATCCTCCTGCAATGCACTGATTTGAGTTCTCAAATGGGCGTTGGTGAGTGCATTTTGAATGGAATTGATTAAGCGTGGCTTGGTATCTTCATTTTTAATGATATAGTCAAATACACCTAATTTTAACAATTCTACAGCTGTACTGATATCTTCCTGGCCTGAAATAACAATGACTTGAATTTGGTCGTCAATTTCTCTGATTTTCTTGAGTAACTCAGCACCATTCATGCCAGGCAAAGAGTAGTCAATGGTAATTAAATCTGGCTTTTTATGCAGATTAGCCAAGCATGATTTTGCATCTTCAAACGATTCTACCTTGTAATCTGGATTGAGTCCTACGGCGTATGACAAAAAATTACGGTACCAGGTATCGTCTTCAACGATGAAAATACTAAAATTGGTTTTTGAATCAGCCATTGCCTGCTTAAATGTTTCAGACAAAGATGGTTAAAAATCTACACTTTGTACACTTAGTTCCTAACTTGCAGTGTTAGTTGTACGATTTTGTATAAAATCGGCATAAGCAAGCGCAATTCCTTGTTCAAGATGTACTTGTGGTTTCCAGCCCAAAGCAAATAAATTAGTTGAATCCATTAATTTACGTGGAGTACCATCAGGCTTTGAGGAATCGAATAGAATGTTTCCTTCAAATCCAATAACTTTAGCAATCAATTGAGCCAAATCTGCAATACTTACATCTGACCCGTAGCCAATATTCAGAAATGGCTTTTCATGGTAGTTTTGCATCAGCATTAAAGCCGCATCAGCCAAATCATCTACATATAAAAATTCTCGGAGTGGTTTACCAGTACCCCAAATGTGAACCTCGGTTGCATTGTTTATTTTAGCTTCATGAAATCTTCTAATAAGCGCAGGCAATACATGTGAGTTTTCGGGGTGGTAATTGTCGTTTGGGCCATATAAATTTGTTGGCATCACTGACACAAAGTTGCAATTGTATTGATCTCTATATGCCTCACACATTTTAATACCCGCTATTTTTGCAATGGCGTAGGGCTCGTTGGTAGGCTCTAATAAACCAGTTAACAAGGCATTTTCTTGTATAGGTTGTGGTGCAAACTTCGGGTAAATACAGCTAGATCCAAAAAACATCAATTTTTTTACACCTTGCAAATACGACTGATGAATGATATTATTTTGAATCATCAAATTATCGTAAATGAATGCTGCACGGTAGGTATTGTTTGCATGAATTCCTCCAACTTTTGCTGCTGCTAAAAAAACATATTGAGGCTTTTCCGTTTCAAAAAATGCGGCCACCTCTTGGGTGTTTCTCAAATCCAATTCAGCAGAGGTTTTAAATACAATCTGGGTATAACCTGCTTTTTTCAAACACCGATGCAATGCTGACCCCAACATACCTCTGTGACCTGCTATATATATTTTGTCGTTTAATTCCATTTTATACGCTGCTTAAATTGAACATTCAAATATAAATCAATTGACCTTTCGAATTCCAGACTGATACACTTCCATTAATTTTGATTTATCATGTTCCGAAAATTTTGAATTGTAAATCATCCCAAAACCTAAGCTTTCTTCAGTTGCATCAAATAAAGGAATTTGCAATGGTCTTTTGTGAAAAATGGCTATCAATTCTTGGTGTACAAAAACCAACATTAGCCTTATTGTAAATTGCTTTTGTTCAAAATCGTATTGTTGAATAACATAAGGCAAATAGCCCAAACAGGTATCTAGTTGATCAAAGCTATATGTATTCAAGTATGGTTTAAAAAACGCGAACTGCTCATTTGATTTGGCATTTTTCATGAGGCTTGCTAAAGCCAACTCAGGAACAGAAATTGGATCAATAGAAGCTTTATCAATTAAGGCGACAATTGCTATTTTTGAACAAGTATCGTTGAAAGAAGATACATTCAAAGGCACAAATTCTTGTAAACATTTGCCAATCTTCTTTCCATTTAAATTAAAAAGTTTGGCATTTTGTTTAACAGCTAGTTCATCTATCAATTGCTTATTTTGAACAATACAATACATCAATACTTTTTCGAAACGAGCAGAATATGGATGACTAAAAAAGGGCGTATGCACCTGCACTTCGACTAAATTGCTCAAATCGTTTTCGGCATACAGGGTTGCAATGCCTCCAGTTTCTTCAGCTCTTATTTGACCGAACAAGAGTAAAAAAAAGCTTAGTAAAAAAAGCTTACTTCTTTGCAAATTGGTGTTTGATCAATTGAAACACAATCGGCATGACAGATAAAAACACAATGCCCAATACTACTTTTTCAAAATTGTGTTGTACCCAAGGAATATTGCCTAAAAAGTAACCAGCCAACGTAATGCTTGTAACCCAAATAATGGCACCTATTACACAAAAAGTAATGTATTTACTGTATTTCATACTGCCTACTCCTGCAACAAATGGCGCAAATGTTCTTACAATTGGAACAAATCTGGCAATGATAATGGCAACTGAACCATGCTTTTCGTAGAATGTTTCGGTTTTTTGGATGTATTCTTTTTTAATGGTAAACAATCCGAACAATTTAGCCCCCTCGCCTTTCTTGGCTAAAAACTTCCCTATCATGTAATTGGTATTATCGCCCAACAAAGCAGCCAATACGAGCAGTACAATTACTAACCAAACTTCTAATTGATTGGCTGGATTTCCAGCCAATAAGCCAGCTGTAAACAAGAGCGAATCGCCAGGCAAAAGCGGCAAAACCACTAAGCCAGTTTCACAAAAAACAATTAAAAACAACAAGCCATAAATCCATGGACCATGGTTTGCAACAAAAGCCTCCAAAAAGCCTTTTGTATTGGTAAGTAGCTCTTTTAAAATTTCTAAAATTTCCATCAGTTTGGTTTAATGCAGCGCAAGTTTACTAAAATCTCGTTGCTTTTTATAATTTTGTATCATGGCTTTCAAGTATAAAATTGTGCTCGCAGGATTGGTATTGGCATTGGTATTTGCTTCGTTTGGTTGCAATACCCATAGAGGAATTGCACGCAATAAAAAATGTAATTGTCCGGCATTCTAAATGAACAAGCAACCTTTATTGAGTTTAATTACGGTTTGTTTCAATGCTGGGGAAGTATTAGAAAATACGCTTTTGTCGGCCATGAATCAAACATTCCAAGATTTTGAGCTTGTAATAATTGATGGTGGCTCCAAAGACAATACGCTTGAGATTGCGCAAAAATTCAGTTCTAAAATAGGCTATTTGGTTTCCGAAAAAGACAACGGCATTTATGATGCCATGAATAAGGGCGTAAAAGCTGCCAATGGGAAATGGATTTATTTTTTAAATGCAGGCGATGCTTTTTACAACAATTCTGTTTTAAGTACATTTTTCGACAAAAACATTCCGCAACACATTCAATTGATATATGGCCAAATTGAAACCAAAAACGAGCCAACAGGAATCAATTACAAAGCAGGAAAATCAGTTGTGATTTCAGACTTTTACCACAGTTACCCCATCTGTCACCAAGCTACTTTTAGTCGGAAATCTTTATTTGAAAGCATTGGTTATTTCAATACCAATTACAAATTAGCTGCCGATACTGAATGGTTTTTCAGGGTCTTTCAACAATTCCCTTCTGATACGTTGTTCATAGAAACACCAATTGCTTATTACGATATTCAAGGCACCACCTATCACAAAAGAATGGCTGGTTACAAAGAGTATTTGCATTTTGGAACCCAACATTTCCCTATTTACATCAGCATTAAAAATCACCTCAATTATCCTTTACTTTGGATAAAAGTAAAAGCTATCCGACTTTTAACACAAACGGCATTGTTTAAACTTTACCGCAAAATAAAATTCAGAAACCAACAAGCACTATCGCAATGAGTTTAATTACACCACATAAATTTCGTTTTTTACCAAAACATTTTAAAACCAAGCCTTTTAATTTGTTGGATGTTGGAGCTGGAAGTCACAGTGCAACAAAAACCAAAAAAGAATATCCGCTGTGTAATTATTATGGCATAGATATCACAAAATCCTATGAAAATGACGAAGCCGATTTTCAAGCCATGTCTGGATTTTACCAAATGGATCTTACTCAACTCAATTTCTCAGAAATTCCAGATAACTTTTTCGATGTGATTGTGATGAGTCATATCATTGAACATTTGAGCAATGGAGACCAAGTGATTGCTGGTTTAATGCCTAAATTAAAGAAAAACGGATTTGTTTACATTGAATATCCTTGTGAGGCAAGTACTAAATTACCCAGCATGAAAAGGACTTTGAACTTTTACGATGACCCCACCCATGTGCGCATTTATTCCACCAAAGAAGTTTCATCTGTACTCACTGGTGTTGGACTAACTACTATTAAAAGCGGCAGAAGAAGGTATTGGCCATATATTGTATTGCTGCCACTCACGCTGGTTACTGAAACGCTTAAATACGGATTTGTACCAGGTGGTGTTTTTTGGGACCTAGCCGGATTTGCCGAATACGTTTTTGCCCAAAAGAAAAACAACTAACATGACCACATTTAAAGCTATTTGTTCCTATTTTGAAGAAATTGCACCGCTTGCCTTGCAAGAATCGTATGACAATTCTGGTTTAATAGTAGGGCATCCAGATGAAAAAGTAACTGGCATTTTGGTGAGTTTAGATTGTACGGAAGCAGTTATAACTGAAGCCATTCAAAAAAATTGCAATTTAATAGTCTGTCATCACCCCATTGTATTTAGTGGATTGAAAAAACTAAACGGCAACAATTATGTAGAAAAAGCAGTTATCAAAGCCATCCAAAACCAAATTGGTATATTGGCACTGCATACCAACTTAGACAATGTATTTCAGGGTGTAAACCATGTTTTTGCAACTAAAATTGGCTTGAGCAACTGCAAAATACTCAAACCCATTAGCGGCAATATTATTCATTTGAGTGTGTTTGTTCCGGCAGCAAATGCCGAAACATTAAAACAAGGCTTGTTTGATGCCGGTGCTGGACATATAGGCAATTATGACCATTGCGCTTTTCAAACAAATGGCGTTGGCAGTTTCAGACCCTTAGAAAATAGCAATCCTTTTTCGGGGCAAAAGGGCAAAACAGAAATTGTAGAGGAATTAAAAATAGAAGTTGTTTTTCAAAAACACCTGAAAAACAAAGTTTTAGCTGCATTGCACGAAAACCATCCATATGAAGAAGTGGCATACCAATGCATAGAATTGTTGAATCCAAACCAAACAACTGGATCGGGAATGATTGGTGAATTGGACCAAGCTTTACCAACCCAAGAATTTCTGAAACATCTGAAAACCAGCATAAAACTAGAAATGATACGGTTTACAAACTTTGACGAAAAATCAATTAAAAAAGTGGCAGTTTGTGGTGGTGCAGGTAGTTTCTTACTCAAAGAAGCCATTGCTCAGGGGGCAGACGCATTTGTAAGTGCCGATTTTAAATACCACGAATTTTTTGATGCCGAAGAAAGGCTGTTAATCGCTGATATTGGGCATTTTGAGAGCGAAAAATACACGAAAGATTTAATAAGCGACTTGATTATCAAAAAATTTCCTAATTTTGCCGTTCTTTTATCTCAAACTAATACTAACCCAGTAAACTACTTTTACTAAATATGGCAGCTGCAAAAGAAATAAGTATTGAACAAAAATTGAAAGCATTGTTTAAGCTTCAATTGATTGATTCTAAAATTGACAATCTTCGTTCTGTAAGAGGCGAGCTTCCAATGGAAGTAGCTGATTTGGAAGACGAAATTGCTGGTTACGAAACCCGTTTGGTAAACCTGCAAGCAGATATCAAAAAAATGGAAGAATCAATAACTGCCAACAAAACTAAAATTACTGATGCCAAAGCATTGGTAAAAAAATACGAAAAGCAGTTGGAAAATGTGAAGAACAACCGTGAGTACGAAGCATTGTCTAAAGAAATTGAAATTCAAGGTTTGGAACAACAAGCAGCAGACAAAAGAATCAAAAATATCCAATTCGACATTGAACAGAAGAAAACTACTTTGGAAAATTTAAAGACTGATTTGGAAGGTCGTAAAACCGATTTGAAAACTAAAAAATCAGAATTGGATACCATTGTAAAAGAAACTGAAAAAGAAGAAAAAGAGTTAATGAAGGTGCGTGCAGGAGCTTCTGAAGTTGCCGATGAACGTTTGGCAATGTCTTACGAAAGAATCAGAAGAGGCATTAAAAATGGCATTGGTGTAGCAAACATTCAAAGAGACAGTTGCAGTGGTTGTTTTGCTGGAATCCCTCCTCAAAGACAGAGCGATATCAAGCAAAGAAAGAAAATCATTGTTTGCGAAAACTGTGGACGTGTATTGATTGATTCAGCACTTTCAGAAGAAGTAAGCAGCGAAATGCATTTGTAAACAATATTCACTAAAATTGAAGCCGCTAATAGCGGCTTTTTTTATGTTAAAAAACTACCTCTTTTTTTTATTGCTTATACTATCGGCTCCCAGTTTTGCTGGAGAACCTGGTTTTAAAATTACACCTAAGATCATTAGCATTCAAGATCATATGGTTAGCCTGCGCCTCAAAAAAGCAGAACTACTCATACAACAAGAACTACAAGCAGACCCCAACAATTTAGCAGCTGTATTTTACAATAATTTTTTAGCTTGTTACCGTATTCTGATTACTCAAAACCAGTCAGATTATGCCAATTACAAAAAAAATGCTGCCAAGTGGTTAGACCAGTTTGAAGCATGGGAAACCAATTCGCCCTACAAAAATTATGCAATAGCGCATATACATATGCAATTGGGCTTTTGTGAAGTATTGTTCAACAATTATTTAGGAGCAGCATACGATTTCAGGAGTTCCTTTAAAATGAGCGAAACTTTATACCAAGACAATCCTACTTTTTTACCAAATCAGAAATTATATGGATTATTAACTGCCGCTTTTGGAACCTTTCCAGAACAATACAAATGGGTAATCAGGGCCATTGGTATTGAAGGGAATTATGAAAAAGGCCTAAATTTACTCAAAGATTATGTTTTAAAAAGTGCTAGTAATCCTGCACTAAAATGTGAAAGAGGTGAAGCCTTGTTTGCCTATTCCTTTTTAAAACTCAACTACAGCAACCAAAAAGAACAAGCTTGGGAATTTATTAAAAGAAATAGCCAAGATTACACAGAAAGCCCCGCAATTGCGTATTTGAGGGCCTATGCCGCCGAAAAGTCTTTCGACCCTAAAGAATGTATCAATACCTGCCTCAAACGACCTGTTGGCCCTGATTACGAAGAAATTTTATTGTTCGATTACTTGCAAGGCTCTGCAAGGCTGAACCTTTTGGAAAAAGACGCTGCCATTTGGCTCAAAAAATATGTGACTTTTCACCCTGGAAGCTTTTTAAAAAAAGATGCTTATCGCAAATTGGCTTGGGATGCCTTGTTGAATAACAATCCCGAAAAATATAAAACCTACAGACAACTTTCTATCAAATACAATGCGCAATCTGAAGAAGAAAAGTGCATTGAACAAGATTTAAAGGCTGGCATTTATCCATCCATCACACTCATTAAAACCCGTTTGATGTTTGATGGAGGTGAGTGGCATGAAGCTTTGCAAGCAATTGAAACAGTTACAGAAAAAAGTTTACAATCCAACTACCAAAAACTGGAATGGCACTACCGGAAAGGACGTTTGTTTGTAGCACTCAAAAACTACAAATTGGCACAATACCACTACGGCCAATGTTTGGAGTTTCAGAAAACCTGTCACTCCTTTATGCTTCCAAATGCTTACTTACAAATGGGCTATTTATTTGCATTGAACAATCAAAAAGAACAGGCTATTATTTCCATCAAAAAAGTATTTGACTTTGACAATTATGATGGCAAACGTGCATTGGAGCAAGAAGCACAAAACGCCTTACATGACATCGAAAATTAAGAAAATCCCAAAATGGGAATACTCGTCTATTTTTTTAACCAAAATACAAGCCAATAAATTTATAATTAACTGGTTATTTGACGCTTAATAACTTGGCATCAAATTGTAATTGAATTTGGAAAGAACACTCAATATTGCGTAAATATTTGCGTAAATTGCGTAATTATTTATAAATAAGCTTAAATAAAGTTCAGCCAATCCAATGATAACCGAAAGTCAATTCGCAAAAGTAATTCTGATAGATGACGACCCTATCAACAATTTTGTAACCAAGAAACTCTTACTCAAATTTCAACCCATGTTGAATATTGTAGAGTTTTTGGATGCCAGAGAGGCCCTAACTTATTTAGAAAAAGAATCAGCTGACTTGATTTTTTTAGACATTCACATGCCAAGCTTAGATGGATGGGGCTTTTTAGATGAATTAAAAAAACGCCATAACGAAATTCCTGTACTCATGCTCAGTTCGTCAATAGATCCAAACGATCAGCAAAAATCCATAGCACATACCAGTGTAAAAGGATTTTTAATCAAGCCTTTGATGAATTAGTTTTAAAATCGTTTCATTGGCCTTATTTTCGTGCCTTCAATTATGGATGCACTTAAAAATTTAAGCGAACCTGAAAGAATTCGCAGACAAAAATTAGCCGATTTACAAGTATTAGGAATTGATGCTTATCCAGCAGAATCTTTTCCTGTAAATAGTTATTCAACAGATATCAGAACAGGGTTCCAACCTGAAGAAGAAAAGTGGAAAGATGTTTGCATTGCAGGAAGAATCATGGGTATCCGTGACATGGGCAAGGCTGCATTTGTTGTGATACAAGACGACAAAGGCAAAATTCAAGCCTACGTAAGACGTGATGATATTTGCCCAGAAGAAGACAAATCATTGTACGACAATGTCTTTAAAAAACTATTTGACATAGGTGATTTTATTGGTATCCACGGATATGTATTCATTACCAAAACTGGCGAAATTTCTGTGCATGCAAGTAAAATTTCTATGCTCAGCAAAGCCCTTCGCCCATTGCCAATTGTAAAAGAAAAAGAAGGCGAAACTTTTGATGCAGTTACTGACCCTGAATTTAGGTACAGACAGCGCTATGCGGATTTAATTGTGAATCCACATGTAAAAGATACGTTTCAAAAAAGAAGTTTGATGATCAAAACCATCCGCGACTTCTTAAACAATCACGGCGCGCTGGAAGTTGACACCCCTGTTTTACAAAATATACCAGGAGGCGCTGCAGCCAGACCATTCATTACCCATCACAACGCATTAGATGTTCCTTTTTATTTGAGAATTGCCAATGAATTGTATTTGAAAAGACTGATTGTTGGTGGATTTGATTGGGTATATGAATTCAGTAGAAACTTCAGAAATGAAGGCATGGATAGAACCCACAATCCTGAGTTTACCATTTTGGAATTTTATGTGGCCTATAAAGACTATTTCTGGATGATGGATTTCACAGAAAAGATGTTGGAAGCTACTGCCATTGCCTTGCACGGCAAAACCACTGTTCCTTGTGGCGATAAAACCTTAGATTTCAAAGCCCCATTTAAACGCATCAGTATTTTTGATGCCATCAAAGAAAATACAGGCATTGATGTGTCTGAAATGAACGAAGATGAATTGCGTGCTGTTTGCAAACAATTGCATATAGAAACAGAAGCTTCAATGGGCAAAGGCAAATTAATTGATGAATTGTTTAGCGAAAAATGTGAAGGCACATTTATCCAACCAACTTTCATCATTGACTACCCTGTAGAAATGAGTCCGCTTACCAAAAAGCACCGCTCAAAACCAGGTTTGGTAGAACGATTTGAATTGATGGTAAACGGCAAAGAAATTGCCAATGCATACACAGAATTAAACGACCCAATTGACCAACGCGAACGCTTTGAAGAACAGGTGAAATTAATGGAACGCGGCGATGATGAAGCCATGTTCATTGACCATGACTTTTTAAGAGCACTTGAGTATGGCATGCCTCCTACTGCAGGTATTGGCATTGGAATTGATCGCTTGTGCATGCTCATGACCAACGAAGTCTCCATCCAAGACGTCCTCCTCTTCCCTCAAATGAGGCCCGAGAAGAGAGATGATGAAACTTTAGAAGTTACAGAATAGGGCCGAATTCACGACCACCTTTAAAAACAATTAAATCGTTCGCTAAATGAGACCTGAGAAGAGAGATGATGAATTGAATGAAGAAACTGTATAAAGGTCGAATCCACGAACACCCCTTAAAACAATTAAATCGTTCGCTACATGAGACCTGAGAAGAGAGATGATGAAACTTTAGAAGTTACAGAATAGGGCCGAATTCACGAACACCCCTTAAAACAATTAAACCGTTCGCTAAATGAGGCCCGAGAAGAGAGATGATGAATTGAATGAAGAAATTGTATAAAGGCCGAATTCACGAACACCCCTTAAAACAATTAAACCGTTCGCTACATGAGACCTGAGAAGAGAGATGATGAATTGAATGAAGAAATTGTATAAAGGTCGAATTCACGAACACCTTTAAAAACAATTAAACCGTTCGCTACATGAGGCCCGAGAAGAGAGATGATGAAACTTTAGAAGTTACAGAATAGGGCCGAATTCACGAACACCTTTAAAAACAATTA
>CAISCU010000038.1 GCA_903883965.1 uncultured Bacteroidota bacterium | reverse complement strand
GGCCGTCTCTTTTATAACTCCATTTCAGGTATATCGCCTTCAACTACAAGTCTTCCAGCTGTTTTTTCTTTAATATATTCTACACTTACACCAGGGGCTCTTTCTAACAATACAAATCCGCGTTGGTCAATATCAAAAACACCCAATTCGGTCACTACTTTCTTTACACAGCCTAGTCCAGTAATTGGTAAAGTACAAGCTGGCAATAATTTTGATTCTCCAGCTTTGTTTACATGCTGCATGGCTACAATAATATGTTTTGCCGAAGCAACCAAATCCATAGCGCCACCCATGCCCTTAACCATTTTTCCTGGTATCTTCCAATTGGCAATATCACCATTGTCAGCAACTTCCATAGCGCCCAATACTGTTAGGTCAACCCTGCCACTTCTAATCATACCAAAACTCATAGCTGAATCAAAAAATGAAGAACCTTTTAAGGTAGTAACTGTTTGCTTACCCGCATTGATTAAATCGGGGTCTTCTTCTCCTTCAAACGGAAATGGGCCAATGCCCAATAAGCCATTTTCTGACTGTAATATCACTTCTATTCCTTCAGGAACATAGTTGGCAACCAATGTAGGAATTCCAATTCCTAGATTTACGTAATATCCGTCTTTTAGTTCTTTTGCAATTCTCTTTGCAATTCCAAATTTATCAAGCATGTTACAAAGGTATTCATTTTAGACTTTACTTATTCTTGGGTGTATGACTTTATACCACAAGGGTGGTATGGCGGCAATAAAAAACAAACCTGCATAACCTGCGGGCAATTTATTTCCCTGAGAATAGGCGTTTAATGTATGGTAAGGTTTTGATGCATAATAATGGTGATCGGCATGTCGGCTAAGGTCTACCAATACAAACCTGCTCACCAATTTATTGGAATCCCAGCTATGCATTTCAGTGCACCTTTCATTATTTTCTCTGTTTAATCCGTAATGTTCTATGTAATTGACGTACTCCAATAAAAATGCAGCCGTTAATGAGTGAATGAGCCATGCCAAAACTCCCCCAATGCCAAGTATACCAGCTAGTACAAGTACCCAAACAATTTGTCCGGCTATTTGTGACAAAATAGGGTTCAGTGCTTTACCTTGTTTTTGTTCTAATGCATAGGAATCTCTGATTTGACCAATCACTGAACGCAAAAAAAATGCATACAAACTTTCATTCAATTTAGCAGAAGCAGGATCTTTTTCAGTACCTACCCATTTGTGATGGATCTTTAAATGTGCAGTATAAAAGTACACATTGCCTGCGCTAAAAAGTAAGAAAAGACCCATAGCTTTTTTGAGTTTATTTTTTCTATGAATGTATTCGTGTGCAACTACTACAGCAGAGGTGCCAGCTTGCACTCCTGTGCTCAATGCGGCTAGCACAATATCCCAACCAACAATGGTTTCATTGAATATGCCTTCTAATAAAACAAAAATACTGGCCATTTGAAGTGGTACATGTAACCACAAAACAAATTCAGGGTAAGTAGCTGTTGCCGAACTGTGTATGTTAGATTCGTTTGAAGGAAGTATCCATTCTAAAATTCCCAAAAAAATAAGAGAGAACAACAGGTTGGCTCCACAAAACCATCCTCCCATCCAAATTCCGGCAATACAGACCAAGCCTGGTATCAAACTTAGTAAGTACAAACCATTTCTTTGTTGTGCATTCATCTTTTAAAAATCTTAAAAAGTGTTCATTTAAACAATTAATTCTGGTCTAAATTCATGAATAAATTTGAATTTTGAGGTTTTATTATAAATTCGCTTCTTTATGAAAGGCTTATCAATCGTATTATTAGGTTTACTGTTAACCGTTTCAATATCCAATGCCCATGCCCAAAAAAGGGTAGGCGGAAAATTACTCAAAGGATATGATGTCATTTATCCATTTAAAAATGGCAAAGCAAAAGTGATAAAAGCTGGCAAAGTTGGATACATTGATCCAACTGGTGAAGAAATTATCAAACCAGAATTTGACAACATCATGCCATTTGAAAAAGGGATTGCTAGGGTAGAAGTTGGGTTCTTGGTTGGACTGATCAACGAACAAGGAGAATTGCTGTTGGAACCTGTTTATGAATCTATCTCAAATAAAAGAGACAATATTTTTGTATTGACAAGAAAAGGCAAAAAAGGCCTCGTTAAAATTACAGGTCCAAGCCCTGATTTAGTTGAATACATTGTAGATATCAGAGACTAATATTTTTAGCTTTTTACTCAAATTACCTATCCAAACATGCGTATACTATTAACAGCTTTTATTGCTTTATCGTTTTCTAATTTTTCATTTGGCCAGAAAATGGCACCTGCCAATTGGCACCATTTGGACCCTAAATCAGACAAAATTTGGGGAATATCTTCTGAGAAAGCATCAAAAGAATTGTTGCAAAACAAAAAAGCTGTTGCTGTAACAGTTGCAGTAATTGATGGGGGAACCGATACCAATCACGAAGATCTGATTTCTCAATTATGGATCAATACTAAAGAAATTGCTGATAACCAATTAGACGACGATGGCAATGGATACACTGATGATGTATATGGATGGAATTTCATTGGTGGTAAAAACGGCAACATTGATGTAGATACATACGAAAGTGTTCGCCTTTTTGTAAAGTTAAAACCAACCTATGACAGCTTGGTTCGTTTGAATCAAACAGATACTGCATTGTTTCAGCAATTTGAAGCTGCCAAAAAGCATTACGAATCTACCTATCAAAAGTACAAGAATATTGCTGTTTCATATAGTCAAATCATGCAAAGAATGGACTCAATTAGAACAGTTTTAGGTACTGAAAATCCAAGTATAGATCAAATCAAGTCTATTAAAAATGCCAATCGAATGGACTTCTTTGCTAAAATGTTTTTAAAAGAAATTGCTAAAACTGGAGGTGCTAAAAATTCTCCAGTTCAAAAGCAACTAAGTGAAGCTAAAAACAGTTTAGATAAATCAGTTAATTATCAACTTAACATTTCTTTTAACCCAAGAAACATAGTAGGCGACAATGATGATGAAAATACCAGCCCATTTTATGGCAACAACAAAGTTCAAGGTCCAGGTCCAGAACATGGTACGCATGTAGCAGGTATTATTGGGGCCAATGTAGGCAATGAAATAGGGGTAAAAGGGGTCTGTCCTCAAGCTAAAATTATGACATTGCGAGCAGTTCCTGATGGAGATGAGAGAGACAAAGACATAGCAAATGCAATCCGGTATGCGGTTGACAATGGAGCTAGAGTAATCAATATGAGTTTTGGTAAATCATTTTCTCCTCACAAAAACTGGATAGATGAAGCCGTGCAATATGCTGCATCCAAAGATGTTTTATTGGTACATGCTGCTGGAAACGATGCTAAAAACTTAGAATTCAACTATAATTTCCCCACTCCATACTTAAATGGTAGTTCTCAATCGGCCAGTAATTGGATAGAAGTAGGTGCATCATCTTGGAAAAAAGGAAAAGAGTTAACTGCCAGTTTTTCTAATTACGGTAAAAGTAAAGTAGATGTTTTTGCTCCAGGTGAAGATATTCTGTCAACCATGCCTGGAAATAAATATGAAGAGATGAGTGGTACCAGTATGGCATCTCCTGTAGTCGCTGGTCTAGCAGCTTTATTAAGATCTTATTATCCAAATTTAACGGCTGTTCAGGTAAAAGACATCATTTTAAAATCAGCACTTGTTTATAACAAAAAAGTGAAAATTCCTGGCACCAAAAAGAAAGCAAAATTGAGCGAATTGTGTAAAACAGGAGCTGTGGTAAATGCGTATGAAGCCATTTTGTTGGCCAACCAATTTGCAGGACAATAAACCATGTTTAAGCTCATTTTCCCAAGGTTTATAAAAATTACTGGGTTGTATTTGGCAATCAGTTGTGTACTTGCTTTTTACATTAACAATGAAACATTTTCTTGGAACTTAATGTCAAAGATGGGTTTGAAAGCCATCTTGTTTGGAGCCATATTGGCTTTTGTTTTTGGCCTAAGAAAAAAGAACTAGAACCGTCTTCTATAGCGCAACTCAAGTCCAAAGGCATAAGGCCTTTGTTGTACCCAATTGTTTTCCGCAATAATTGAATTCAATGCAGCTTTGCAATTGAATTGGAATCCAAACTCGTTTCGTTGATTGACTTTATAGGTGATGCCTGGAGCTATTTTTATAAAATGGGCTTCCTTAAATTTGGGGAATGTCTCAACATTGTTAGCAATCAATAGGCCAACTCCACTTGGGTCAAGCAAATAAGCATCTACATGATACAGCAGTCCCAATGCGTAACCAAACTGTACATCCAAACAATAATGGGCATTTTCTTTGATTGAATAATTCAGCCAAATTGGAAATTCATTAAATGTGTAAGTATTAACTCCCGAATAGTTTGATCCACTAAATAGGGTGTCGTTCACAAATAAATAGGAACTAGCCGGTTGTGAATGCTGTGCTGTTGTTTGCGCGGGCTGTTTGTTAAAATTCAATTGCTGTCTAAAATGGCTAATGTTGATACCAGAGCTAAGAGTCCATCTTTTTGCAATTTTATATTCTAATAAAAGATTGGCATTCCAATCCATAAAAGGTTTTTCAATTTGTTTGCGAGTAGCCAATTCAGTTAAATTATTTTGGTTGGAGTTGCTAAATAATTGCATACCAGTATAGCTTGTTCCAAAGCCAATCACTAACGCCCAATTGCCTGTTTTTTTGTCTGTTAGTTTGCTATACTTTTCTGAATTTGCAAAATTCAATAAACCATTCGAATCCTTTTTAATTTCCTGCACCTTGCGGTCAGTTGGCAGCATTTCCTTTACTATTTCTACTTGAGCAACTGTAGAATCAAGCGCATTAATTTGATTTTGAGAACCATTTTCTTTGACTACCTTATTAGTAGATTCATTGGTATTGTTAGCAATTTCTATGCCTGATGAATTTATTGTAGTTTGTCTATAATCATGCTTTTTGCCTTGAATAGTACGCTTGCTTTTATTGTAGGTTTTAGTCAATTCAATGATGGATCCTATACCTGCAGATTTTTCTTCAGTTACTTTGTGTTGCTGAGCCGACTTTTTAATTGCCTTCAATCCAGTTTTTTGAGGTAGACTTTCTGATACTGTTGCTGTTTGTGCCAAAGGAAGAGCACTATCAATGGTATTTGTTTTACTGTAATTCAAATATTGATACATGCCCGAAATACTAGCAATCACTCCTGTTGTTATGCAAAAGACCCAAATCAGGAGTTTTTTCTTCTTCTTTTTTTGCAGTTCTTTTTCAATATTATGCCATATTTCAGCATTTGTATTGGAGATAGAATGGCCATCAAGCTTTTGATTGATGTTGATTTCAAATGCACCATTCTCTATTAAGTTTTCTTCAATTTTGGGCCAAACAGTTTCAGCCGGCATCTCAGAGATACCCAATAATTTTTCACGGATATGTTGTTCAAAATTATTTTGCATGGGAATTGTCTCTGTATTTAAAATGATCGTGTTTGGCTAACAGATTTTGCATGTACTGTTTTGCCCTCGCATATTGAGATTTGCTTGTGCCAATAGCAATTCCTAATTCTTCTGAAATTTCTTTGTGCGAAAAACCTTCAATGGCAAATAAATTAAATATGATTTTATAGCCCTCAGGCATTTGTTGAACCAATTCCATGATTTCTTTAGCTGAAATGCGGTCAATTATTTCTTCGTTATAGGCTACATCTATGTGTTGTTGGTCTAAATCTTCTTTGAATTTGCGGCTTCTTTGCTTGTAATAATTGATGGCACTGAATACCATAATTCTTCTAATCCAACCTTCAAAACTACCCTCAAATTTAAATTTGCCAATATTTTGAAAAACCTTTAAAAAAGCTTCTTGAAGCATATCCTCAGCTTCAGACCTGTCTCTGGCATATCTCATACAAACGGCAAGCATTTTACCAGCATACTGTTCGTATAGCTGTTTCTGGCTGCTCAAATTGCCTTTGATACAGCCTTGAATCATGTCTTGTTCAGTTTGTCGCATGCATTAACTTACAATAGTCAAAGATAGCCGAAGAAGGGTTGCATGTATAAAATGTGCCGCTTTTTCAGTAGTTAGTTGCTCTAATTTCAAAATATAGGAAAAAGTGTCAGCATATTTGCCTTGGCATAAAGATTGACTTACAAGTGATACCTCATTTAACAATATAAAACTAAAAAATATGTCAGTAAATCTTAAACCATTGGCAGACAGGGTTCTAGTTGAACCTGCAACTGCAGAAGAAAAAACAGCGGGTGGCATTATCATCCCAGACACAGCCAAAGAAAAACCTCAACGTGGAACTGTAATAGCAGTGGGTAATGGTAAAAAGGACGAACCAATGACAGTAAAAGCTGGAGATACTGTTTTGTACGGTAAATATGCTGGTACTGAAATTGCCATTGAAGGAAAAGACTATCTGATCATGCGTGAATCAGACATTTTTGCAATCATTTAATTCAAAAAACAAACTATGACTAAGAAAATATCATACGGCGTAGATGCCCGTGACGGCTTAAAAAGAGGTGTTGATGCCTTGGCCAATGCAGTAAAAGTTACTTTAGGTCCAAAAGGACGCAATGTTGTCATTGACAAGAAATTTGGTTCACCATCTGTTACCAAAGATGGGGTATCCGTTGCAAAAGAAATTGAATTGAAAGATCCCATTGAAAACATGGGTGCTCAAATGGTTAAAGAAGTTGCAAGTAAAACTGCTGACATTGCAGGAGATGGTACAACAACTGCAACTGTTTTGGCTCAAGCAATTGTTACAGCTGGAATCAAAAATGTAGCAGCTGGTGCAAATCCAATGGACTTAAAAAGAGGCATTGATAAAGCAGTAGAAACAGTAGTAGAAAGCTTAAAAAAGCAATCACAACAAGTAGGTGACGATAACCAAAAAATTCGTCAGGTTGCAACTATTTCAGCCAATAACGACGAAGTCATTGGAACCCTTATTGCAGATGCCATGCACAAAGTAGGCAAAGAAGGTGTAATCACAGTTGAAGAAGCTAAAGGAACCGAAACTGAAGTTAAAACTGTTGAAGGAATGCAGTTTGACAGAGGTTATTTGTCTCCATATTTTGTTACAAATGCAGACAAAATGGAAGCAGATTTAGATGCACCTTATATTTTAATTTACGACAAAAAAGTGAGCAACATGAAAGAATTGTTGCCAATTTTAGAAGCGGTTGTACAAACTGGAAAGCCTTTGGTAATTATTGCTGAAGATGTTGAAGGCGAAGCCTTGGCAACTTTGGTAGTTAATAAAATTCGTGGTTCATTAAAAATTGCCGCAGTTAAAGCGCCAGGTTTTGGTGACCGTAGAAAAGCCATGTTAGAAGACATTGCTATCTTAACAGGTGGTACTGTAATTAGCGAAGAACGTGGCTATAAATTAGAAAACTGTGACATCACTTACTTAGGTAGGGCAGAGAAAATCACCATCGACAAAGACAATACAACCATTATCAATGGTGCTGGTAAGTCGGAAGATATCAAAGGTCGTGTGGCACAGATTAAGTCACAAATTGAATCTTCAACTTCTGATTATGACAAAGAAAAGTTACAAGAGCGTTTGGCTAAATTAGCTGGTGGTGTTGCTGTATTGTACATTGGTGCAGCCACTGAAGTTGAAATGAAAGAAAAGAAAGACAGAGTAGATGATGCTTTGCATGCAACACGTGCAGCTGTTGAAGAAGGAATTGTTGCAGGTGGTGGCGTTGCTTATATCCGTGCGGTTGAAACTCTTGAAAAATTAAAAGGTGCCAACGACGATGAAACAACAGGTATTTCAATCATTAAAAGAGCATTGGAAGAACCACTTCGTCAAATTGTTGCCAATGCTGGTGGTGAAGGTTCAGTAGTAGTCAATAAAGTAAAAGAAGGTAAAGCAGATTTTGGTTACAATGCCAGAACTGAAGGTTATGAAAACCTCATTACTGCAGGTGTAATTGACCCTACTAAAGTAAGCCGTGTAGCTTTACAAAATGCAGCGTCAGTTGCCTCTATGATTTTAACTACCGAGTGTATTTTGGCTGAAGAAAAAGAAGAAAAACCAGCTATGCCAGCAGGAATGCCAGGCGGAATGGGTATGGATTATTAATTTAAAGTGAATATTTGAAAAAGCTGAACTGCGGTTCAGCTTTTTTTTTGCACTTGTATGACATTTCGTATCTTCATCAAATGAAATTCTTCAAAAAACTATTTGTTGCATTATTAGCTGTTTTCTTATTGCTAGAGCTGCTGATTTATTTGACTGGTTACCAATATTTGAATACCCTTTTTAAATTAACTATTTTACAAGGTAAAACAGGTCCAGATATCAATGATATCAATGAATTTCCATCCGCAGTAGTTCAAAATGGCTTGTCTCAACCTTGGCCAAAATCGGCTTATTATGGCTCCTTGTCACCTGATAGCGCTGAAAAAATAGCCATCGATTCCTATAAAACTACTGCATTATTGGTCATTCAAAACGACAGCATTTTATATGAAAATTATACAGATGAAACCGGTTTGGCTTATCTAAGCAATTCTTTTTCAATGGCAAAATCTATTCAATCTATTTTAATTGGCATTGCTTTGAAACAAAAATACATAGGTAGTGTAAACGATCCAATTCGTAAGTATTTGCCAGAATTAGATTCAACCAATTTCCAACAAATAACAATCAAACACCTACTTTGGATGGCATCAGGATTAGATTTCAATGAAACCTATTCCAGCCCCTTTGCATGGCCCGCAAAAGCATATTATGGTACTGATGTGAACGAAACTGTTTTGAAGCCTACAGTAGTTGCCCAACCAGGTACTTTATTTAAATACAAAGGAGGAGATACCCAATTGTTAGGGATGTTATTAAAAAAGATTACGGGTAAGACGGTTGCACAATTTGCTTCAGAACAACTTTGGTCTAAAATAGGCAGTGAATTCACAGCTCAATGGGGAACGGACTTGCCCAATGGTATGGAAAAAGTGAGTTGTTGTTTTTATGCCACTGCCCATGATTTTGCCAGAATTGGGAAGTTATTACTCAACCAAGGCAATTGGAATGGCATTCAACTCCTCGATTCAAGCTATGTACAAGAGGCTGTCAGTCCTTCTCTAATAAAAAACAGCGAAGGCTTTCCAGTAGATTATTATGGTTATCAGTGGTGGTTAGCAACCTTTAAAAACGAAAAAGTATTTTATGCGAGAGGTATTCTGGGTCAATATGTTTTTTGTGTACCCCGTCACAATTTGTTAATTGTTAGATTAGGCCACTTGAGGGCCAATAAAACCGCAGATGAAATGCCAGCAGATGCAAAATTGTATTTAAATATTGGGTATAAATTTGCTAATTAATATTAACTTCACATACGGACTTTAAAGCTAAATGTAAATTATTGAAAATCAGCTAATTTGGTAATATTTTCGTCATTTATACATAATAATAATGAATTGGCTTGTAAATATATCTAGAAGTAACTAATATTGGTGGAATGAAAGTAACTAAATAACCATCTTTGGCCCATGCATTTAGGCTTAAGAATAAAAGTTGCTAGAATCAGTCGCAAGATAACCCAGGCGGAGTTAGCAGAAAAGATTAACAAAACTCGACCTCTCATTTCGAGCATTGAGCAGACTGGTAAGGTAAACTTTTACACCCTCAAAAAAATATGTGATGTGCTTGGCCTGGACATCGATGTGTTGACTCAATCTACAGAAGACCTTGGCGTATTTACGTACAAAGGGGGTTCTGATTCAGTTTCAAAAGAGAAAATTAAAAGTTTAGAACAAGAAGTTGATTACCTTAAAAGGTTGGTAGAATCTCAAGCAGATTTAATCAGAACCTTAAAAGGGTTGTCTTCGTCTTCAGCTTCAGAAAAAATCAAATTAAAAAAGTAATTGATTGGTTTGTGTAGATGAGTTCTAAATTATTTCTTCAATGAAATTTTATGTAATCATTCTTTAAATTCGATGTAAATATTTACATCCATGAAAAGAAAAGATTTTTTAAAGGTTTTTGCTGTGACTGCAGCTGCATCTACTGTAGTTTTATCAGCTTGTGGAGATGATCCTAAATCACCAACTTCAGAGAGTACTGAAGGTGCAACTTCCAATTCAACAAATTCAGAACCAACTGCTGCCAAAGCAGATTGCAATGATTTAAGTGGATTAAGTGAAGCAGATATCAAACAAAGAGAATCTGTTAGCTATGTTGCTCTTTCTACCGATGCTGAAAAGAATTGTGCAAATTGCAGGTTCTTCAAAGCTGCTGAAGATGGATCAGGATGTGGCTCTTGTCAATTGATCAAAGGGCCAGTTAGTCCAGAAGGAAATTGCAAATCTTGGTTTAAAAAAGATGCATAAAAAAAGCCACGCAAGTGGCTTTTTTTATGCCCATTGCTTGCTAATAAATGAAATACCTAAAATTATTTATATGTGTGTATGCGAGTTTTTACGCTCAGTTATTGACAGCTCAAAACCAAATTATTTTAGCCAAAACAGATAGCATATACAGCTGGTTTGTCAAAGAAAAATTTGAAGCCATACACCAGTTGTTTAATCCTGAAATGTCGAGAATGTTGAAGGTGGATGAATTAGAAGCCAGTTGGGGGCAAATTCAACTCCTATTTGGCATGCCCATTGAAACCAAAGAGAAAGTTGTTCAAAAAAATAAGGGGCTTACTTTGGTGCGAATGCCCATCAAAACAGATAAGTCAGCTATGGTGCTTTCATTGAGTTTTGATTCTTTAGAGGAGGTAGCTGGTTTGTTTTTATCTCCCGGAAAAATCAGTTATACCCCCGCAGATTATGTCGATGCCGAAAAATTTGAAGAAAGAAAGGTACAATTTGGAACGCCCAATTATAGAGGAACAGGTATATTAAGTTTGCCCAAATCAACCCAGAAATTGCCCTTGATTTTGATTGTTCCAGGTTCAGGACCTGTAGACAAGGACTTGAGCATTGGTTCAAATAAAATTTACAAAGATTTGGCATGGGGCATTGCTTCATCTGGCATTGCGGTATTTAGGTATGACAAGCGAACACTCAACTACCAAGAAAAATTAATACAATCCGATTCTAGCGGAGAGAAATTTACGGTGCAAAATGAATACTTAGAAGACCTGAAAGCTATTTTTATCCAACTCAAAAAAAGACCTGAAATTGATTCTAAAAAAATAATTCTTTTGGGTCACAGCCAAGGTGGGTATTTGATACCACTCATTCATCAAAAAATAAAAGGATTTGCTGGATATATATCATTAGCTGGAACACTCAGGGAAATACCTGAATTGGCCATAGAGCAAGTAAATTATTTGAGTGCTTTAGATGGCTCAGATTCGGATTCAACAATTAGAGCTTCAGTCATTCAGCAAATGTTTCAATCTACCAGTAAAGAGGTTTTTAAAATGACTTCGAATAAACAAGTGATGGGACCACATACGCTTCATTATTGGCAATATTTAGCCAACTACAATCCACGGGTAGCTGTTTTAAAAATAAAGCAACCCATTTTGGTGCTGCAAGGTGAAAGGGATTATCAAGTGCCAATGAAAGATTTTGAAATATGGAAAAGTACAATAGGTTTCAAAAGCAATGCTAGCTTTTTATCTTTCCCCCAATTGAATCATTTATTCATGGCTGGAGAAGGTCCTCCTAATCCATCAGAATACCTTAGCCCAGGAAATGTATCGAAGGATGTTGTTGAAGCAATAGTAAAATGGGTTCAGATTAAATTTGCTCAGGAGAAATAGCAGGTGTATTTAAATAATGCACTTCTATTTGGTCTAAAATGGCCAAAATACCATCCAATTCTAAACAGCTTACCAGTTGTGTTCTAAAATCTTTAAAATGATCAAGCCCTTTGAAATAATGGCTGTAATGTGGACGCATTTCTAACAATCCTGGCCTTTCTGTTTTCCATTCAACAGACCGGAGCAAATGTTTTTTGCAAACCTGAACACGTTCTTCAATACCAGGTTGGTTTAACAGCTCTCCTGTTTTAAAATAATGTTTAATTTCATTGAAAATCCATGGATAACCAATTGCAGCTCGTCCTATCATGATTCCGTCCACCCCAAATTTATTTTTATAATTCAGTGCTTTTTCTGGAGAATCAATATCGCCATTCCCAAAAATTGGAATATGTATTCTGGGATTGTTTTTTACTTTTTCTATCCAAGTCCAATCAGCTTCCCCTTTATACATTTGCGCACGGGTTCTTGCATGAATGGTTAAAGCCTGAACGCCTATGTCTTGCAAACGTTCGGCAACTTCCATGATATTGATACTACTTTCGTCCCAACCCAATCTTGTTTTTACTGTAACTGGGAGTGATGTTGATTTGACTACCGCATTTGTAAGCTGAACCATTTTGGGTACATCTTTCAAAATACCTGCACCTGCACCCTTACACACTACTTTTTTAACCGGACATCCAAAGTTAATGTCTAATAAGTCGGGTCCGGTAGCATCTACAATTTTGGCTGAAAGCATCATGGCTTCTTCATCTCCACCAAAAATTTGAATGCCTATAGGCCTTTCATAGTCAAAAATATCTAACTTTTTTTTGCTTTTGATGGCATCTCTGATCAATCCCTCTGAAGAGATAAACTCAGTATACATCATATCTGCCCCAGCATCTTTACATACCGCCCTAAATGGCGGGTCACTCACATCTTCCATGGGTGCTAACAACAAAGGGAATTCTCCCAATTCTATTTTTCCAATTTTTACCACAATTGCATGCGTATATTGCGGCACAAATATACAAAGATGACAGCTACCAATTTTTTAAACGGAAACAGATTTCTGTTTTTCTTTTCAAGATTATTGATTTTAGCCGGAATGGTATTGGTTTTTACTTCTATTTTTTCATTGGCTGGGGTGTTTTTAATGAAATGGACCATGGGGGTAGATTTACTCCAACTAACCCAAGCCTTAGATCCTGCAACACAAAATGAACAATCTCGGATAGCACTGTTGTTTTTTCAGGCCTTTGCAGGGTCAATAGGTACCTTTCTTATACCCTCATTGTTGTTTCCTAATGCAATTGGCAGAAAGGCAATGACTTTTATTAGGGTGGTTTATCCATTTAAAATGTATTATTTACTCATTGCTCCTTTGTTCATTGTTGTGGCAATGCCATTGATCAATTGGCTCAATGTGCTCAACCAAGGTTTTACGTTTCCAGAGCAATTCAAAGCACTAGAAGCTAGTTTGCGTGCAATGGAAATACAGGCTGAAGCCATTACCAAAATTTTAATTCAATCCAATACAACAGGCGGTTTTTTATTCAGTTTATTGGTAGTAGCTGTGCTTCCTGCCATTACAGAAGAGTTCTTTTTTAGAGGAATTTTACAAAATTTCACCAGAATGTGCTTTTACAATAACCACCTTGCAATTTGGTTTGCAGCCATTGTTTTTAGCGGTATTCATGGGCAGTTTTTTGGGTTTATTCCAAGAGTGGTTCTGGGTGCTGGCTTGGGTTATTTGTACATGTATTCAGGTAATATTTGGGTTGCTGTTCTGGCTCATTTTGTAAACAACAGTTTGGCGCTAATTGTATTTAACCTTTCTCAAAAATATCCAGATGTGCTTTTTTTGAGTGACCAATACCAGTTTCCAGTTTTGGTAACCATTTTGAGTGTTGTAAGCATTGCATTGTTTTTTTATTGGCAGCACAAATCGCAATACAGGCAATTGTTTCATGAATAATTGGCAAATAGTGTTCAGCTCACCATACACTTTTGCAGCAGAGGTGGTAAAAAACAAATTGGAGGACGCTGGAATTATCAGCATCATTGTAAATAAAATTGATTCTTCTTATTTGAGTTTTGGGTTGGCAGAGGTGTATTGCCCCAATCAAGATGTAGAACAAGCAATTGCATGTATTAATTTGATAGATAATGAATAATTTTTGGCAACGTACTATAACTGGAACTGTATTTGTCAGTGCCATGGTCATTGCAACACTTTTCAGTGCTTGGAGTTTTTTGGCCTTGTTGTTTATGGTCAATTTTCTTTGTTTGTTAGAATTTTATGAACTGATGTTGCCTGATAAATCGTGGTTAGAAAAATACTTAGGTGTCATTGCGGGTTCTATCATTAACCTCATGTTTGCCTTGATCATTAAAAACGATTTGTCATTGGCATGGTTTTACCATTTGATTCCTGTTTTTTCGGTCTTGTTTATTGTGAAGTTGTTTGAAAACACCGGAAATGAATTTGAAACCTTGGCTTTTCAAGTTTTAGGAATCATGTACATTTCTTTCCCATTGAGTATGTTGGCGCATTTGGGATACTTCAACGCCTTGAGTTACAGTTTTACCTTGCCTTTAGGTATTTTCATTTTGCAATGGTGTAGCGATACTTTTGCATATTTAGCCGGAAGAGCCTTTGGTAAACACAAACTATTTGAAAGAATCAGTCCTAAAAAAACATGGGAGGGACTCATAGGTTCACTCATTTTAACGGTAGGTGCAGCTGTTGTTATGGCTCATTTTTGGGACGACTTGAGCCGAACAGATTGGATGGTAGTAGCCGCATTGGTTGTTGTTTTTGGAAGCATGGGCGATTTGGTAGAATCGTTATTAAAACGCAATATTGGCATCAAAGACAGCGGCACGTTTTTGCCAGGACATGGAGGCTTCTTAGATCGCTTTGATGGCATCTTTTTATCGGTGCCTGCAGTATATTTTTACCTCTTATTCAGTATCTAATATAAAGTTTCTGTTATTTATCAGAATTTCAATTAAGTTTGTCAAATTTTCAATATAAAAAACTAAGCAATGGCAGGTGACAATGTGATTAAACACAGCTCGGAAAATCCATTCGAGTCAATGAAAAAACGTTTTGATGTAGCCGCAAAAATCATCGGACTCGATGAAAGCGACTACAATGTATTAATTGCTCCTCAAAAAGCAGTTATTGTGAATATACCTGTAACCATGGACGATGGAAAGGTAAAAGTATTTGAAGGATTCAGGGTAGTACACAATGCCAATCTAGGTCCATCAAAAGGGGGTATCCGTTATTCAATGGATGTACATTTAGATGAAGTGAAAGCTTTGGCCGCATGGATGACATGGAAATGTGCAGTAGTTGGAATTCCATATGGTGGAGGTAAAGGTGGCATCAAATGCGATCCTCGCAGCATGAGCAAAGGAGAATTAGAAAGATTAACCAGATCATATACAGATTTAATGGTAAATGTTTTTGGTCCTGACAAAGATATTCCTGCTCCTGACATGGGAACTGGGCCACAAGAAATGGCTTGGTTGATGGACGAATATTCAAAATTAGTAGGACATTCAACTCCAGCAGTAGTTACGGGTAAACCAATTGTATTGGGTGGTTCTTTAGGTAGGGTAGAAGCTACTGGTAGAGGTGTAATGGTATCTACCAGATCTGCATTATCAAAATTGGGTATCAGCCCAGTTGGAGCAACTACAGCTGTTCAAGGCTTTGGTAATGTAGGTAGCATTTCAGCCAAATTATTGGCATCACAAGGCATGAAAGTTGTGGCCATTTCAGATGTAAGTGGAGCTTACCACAATCCAGATGGAATCAACGTTGAAGAAGCAATTGCATACCGTGATGGCAATAAAGGTACACTTGAAGGATTCAAAGCAGGTAAAAAAATTACCAATGCTGAATTGTTAGAATTGGAAGTTGATGTATTGGTACCTGCTGCAATGGAAGACCAAATTAATGAGGAAAATGCTAACCGCATCAAAGCCAAATTAATTGTAGAAGGTGCAAATGGACCAACTTCTGCAAGTGCAGATGAAATTTTAAACAAAAAAGGAATCATGGTGGTTCCAGATATTTTAGCCAATGCCGGTGGTGTAACCGTGAGTTATTTTGAATGGGTACAAAACAGATTGGGTTATTTCTGGACAGAAGAACGCGTATACCGCAGAGCTGATCGTGTGATGAAAACAGCATTCGAAGGTGTTTACGCAGCCTCTCAGAAATACAATATCAGCATGCGAATTGCAGCTTATGTGGTAGCCATCGAAAAAGTTGCCGAAGTAGAAAAACTACGCGGTAAATTTGGACTATAGAATTTAAATTGAATCAATTTCAAGAAGAGAACATGGGTTTACCGTGTTCTCTTTTTGGTTATAATAAAATACATATTTATGTTACACAGAGAAGGAAAAGCAACTATTTTTTTAACCCTTTTGTTTTTATTGGTCATTAATTTTCCAGTACACTATTTTTTACCTGAAATCACTTGGTTACACAATGTTTTATTGGCATTGTCGATTGTGTTTTTGGTGATTATTTTGCAGTTTTTTAGAAATCCAACTGTAATAACCCCAATCAATGCGGCTCATGTAATTTCACCTGCAGACGGTAAAGTAGTGGTGATTGAAGAAGTAGAAGAGCCAGAATATTTTCAAGGAAAAAGATTGCAAATTTCAGTTTTTATGAGTCCATTCAATGTACACGTTAACAGAAATCCAATTTCAGGTATTGTAAAGTATTTTAAATACCATCCTGGTAAATACTTGGTAGCATGGCATCCAAAGAGTTCTACTGAAAACGAAAGAACAACTACTGTCATTCAACACCCCAATGGAACTGAAGTGTTGTTCCGTCAAATTGCAGGTGCTTTGGCCAAAAGAATTGTATGGTATGTAAAAGAAGGTCAACCAGTAGTACAGGGCACAGAAATGGGTTTTATTAAATTTGGCTCGCGCATTGATATTTATTTACCAATTGGCACCAAAGTAAATGTGCAATTAGAACAGAAAGTAAAAGGTGGGAAGACCATATTGGCAGAAATTTAAGCAGGTAGCTTACACTATATTTGGAAGTATTTCGTTAAATTTGAATATCATTTAATTACACCACAGATGAAAAAATTAATTTTAGCCTCAGCATTCGTTGCATTCATGGTAATCGGCGTAAATGCGCAAACAACAGAGCATACAACTGTAACCGAAACTTCAGTTGCAACAGATAAGCCTGCAAAATCGCATTGCGATAAAAAAGATGAAAAGTCTTGTCATGGTAAAAAAGATGACAAATGTTGCAAAGACAAGAAGGAAGATAAGTCTTGTCAGGGTAAAAAAGACGAGAAAGCTTGTGCTGATAAGAAAGAAGAAAAATCTTGCAAGTCAGGCGAAAAGAAATCTTGTTGTGCAAATAAATCAGAAAAAAGTACTCCTGAGAAATCAGAAGATAAGAAATAATTTAAGTCTTTCAAAAATTTCAAAGCCACCTAAAAGGTGGCTTTTTTTATGTTTTTTTATGGGTTCATTGAACACAAATAAAAAATAGTATTTTTACATGTTATGGTAAAATATTTAAAGTCAATTGTTTTGTTTTTGATGTTTGCAGTTTCAATGAATAGTTTAAAATCAGCTACTATCATTACAAACAAAAGTACATTGCCCAATTATGGCAATTGCCCATTAAATAAAGCAACATCAACTCAGCGTTACAAAGTATTTGGTTCAGGTTTAACAGCCAATATCGTTATTACTGCAACGGCTAATTTTGAGATCTCTGTCAATGTAAATAAAGGATTCTGTCAAAGTATTCAGTTGGTTCCTGTTGCTGGTAAGGTTGATTCAACTGAAATTTATGTTCGTTTTGCTCCAATTGTAGTTGGTGCTTTATCCGGACAAATTAACCAAACTAGCACAGGAGTAAGTGTAAAAACTATTGCAGTTTCAGGAACGGGTATTGCAAGTGCCAATATTCCTTTAAATTATTACAGTGCTCAAACCGGAACAGGAAGTACTTTGTTGAGTTCTCTGTCTACTAAAATTTCTGGGCATACTGTTACCAGTTATGCTGGTTTATGGGCGGCTTATACAAATACAGACACCTATTACGATGGCAAATTATGGGATATTTACTCAACTGCAGTAACTGGCAATGCAGCAAGTTATGTGTATACATTATCGGTGAATCAATGCGGTACCTATGCAGTAGAAGGAGATTGCTATAACCGTGAACACAGTTTCCCTCAAAGTTGGTTTGCTGATGCCAGTCCAATGGTTTCGGATATGCACCATATTTTCCCAACCGATGGTAAAGTAAATGGTATGCGCAACAATTATCCATATGGTGAAGTAAATTCACCTACATATACATCACAAATTGGGGGCAAATTAGGGCCTAGTGTGACAGCTGGTTATTCAGGTATAGTTTTTGAGCCTGTAGACGAGTACAAAGGAGATGTTGCCAGGGCACAATTTTATATGGCTACCCGATACAACACAGCCATTGCATCCTGGGTGGCAAATGGCAATTCTAATGAGATATTAGCTGGCAATGCCTATCCTGTATTTGATGCCTGGTTTTTAAATTTATTGATCAAATGGCATAACCAAGACCCTCCAAGTGTAAAAGAAATCAACAGAAACAATGCCATTTATGGGTATCAAGGTAACCGCAATCCCTACATAGACAGTCCGCAGTTTGTCAATAAAATTTGGGGCTTGGCTTTGCCTTTGCAGCCTACAATTGCAGCTGAATCTTTGCAAGTGGATTCATTTGCAAACAATAAATTAAGAATTTCTTGGAAAACAGGAAATGGTTCAAATAGAATTGTGTTGATGCGAGCAGCTCAGGCAATCAATAATTTTCCAATTGACTCCATGGTATACATAGCCAATTCAACTTTTGGTTCAGGTACAAAAATTGGCAATGATATTTATGTCGTTTACAATGGTTCAGGATCTACAACTTGGGTGAGTGGTTTGCAAAACAATACCAATTATTACCTTGCTGTTATTGAATACAATGGGCTGAACCATACGGCCAATTATTTACAGTCTTCACCATTGTTGGCTGGCCCATACAGTCAAGGGGGCTGTTCCGGATCTGTTATTACATTAAATACCGATTCTATACAATCGTGTACCAGTTATGTAAAATTAGATGCAGGAACAGGGTTTACAAGCGTTCAATGGCTTTCTCCTAATACAGATCCAAACTCAATGCTTACATACAATCCAGTTGATAACTCGGTAAATAATTCGGTAGTTTATGCCAATGCTACCGGTTGGTTCAAAGTCAATGTTACCAATGCATTGGGCTGTTTTGGTTCTGATAGTATTTATATCAAGCTCAACACCGACAAACGCAATGTATTGTTGTCAGATTCCATATCAGCATGTACCGATAGTGTATTGCTGAGTGCCACTTCGGGTTTCACCAATTTTAGTTGGCAAACGGGTCAAACAAGTTCAAGTATATATGCCAAAACAAATGCTTGGTATCAAGTGCAAGCTACCAATAGTTACGGCTGTGTGGTAAAAGACAGTATTTATATCAAGCTCAATACCGACAAACGCAATGTATTGTTGTTAGATTCCATTTCAGCATGTACCGATAGTGTATTGCTGAGTGCCACTTCGGGTTTCACCAATTTTAGTTGGCAAACGGGTCAAACAAGTTCAAGTATATTTGCCAAAACAAATGCTTGGTACCAAGTACAAGCAACCAATAGTTACGGCTGTGTAGTAAAAGACAGTAGTTATGTTGGACTTCATCAAAAACCAATTGCAAGCATTTCATCAATTGGTTCAACTCAGAATTGCAGTGGCAATGCCATTCAACTTGTGGCATCAAATCTAGCCAATGTCAATTACCAATGGTATCAGAATGGTATAGCTTTGAATGGAGCAACAACTGCTGCATATACTGCATTAAATTCAGGAGAGTACCATTTAATTGTAACCTCAACCAAGCAATGTGGTTACAGTATTTCAAATAAAATTACTGTTAGTATTCAAAGGCCTATTTTAACTACTATTCCGGAAAACCTTCAAGCTGTTTTTGGAAGAGGAATTGGTAGCTCATTTTCAGATCCATCTAACTGGTATGTTTATCAATCTTCAACAAATTCGTATGAGCCAAGTATATCAGCTCCAGTTTTGACTAGTAAAGTAATTATTCCAGCTAGAGGTACATGCGTGTTTGCAGCTCCAATACTCACAGGCAATACAACGGTCAATGCATTGGTTTTAGAGTCGGGAGCAAGCCTAGATTTAAACGGAAATGAATTGAAATTGACAGGCATCAGTGGCACCGGAAAAATTAAAGCAACGAGTGGGAGTTTAAATTTCACTGGAACAACAGATGCCGGAACTTTGTATCTCGATTCTGTCAATTGCAAATTAAATAACTTAACGTATAACCAGTCGCTTCATTTGGGAAGCAAATTGGAATTAATGGGTCAATTGGTACCACTTGCTGGTACCTTATATACGCACGGAAATTTACTGTTGAAATCAACAGCCCAACAAACCGCTCAAATCAATACTGGAAATGGGAACTATCTCAATGGTGAAGTTGAAGTAGAAAGGTACATTCCGGGAAGCTCAGGAAGAAGATACAGGTATTTGGCAGCACCTTTTACATTAGGACCCAATGTTGCTTCTAGTTGGCAGCAGCAAATTCATATCACTGGACTAGGTAGTGGCGGAAATATTTGCCCTAATTTAACACCCAATAGCAATGGATTTGACGCCACATTAACCAGTACTTTTTCTATGCTTACTTACGATGAACAAACTGCAATTTCATTTGGAACTGGAGCATATGGTACAACAGTCTATGCCAATGCTTGGAAAGGAATCAGTTCAACAATTACACATCAATTGGCTGCTGGAACTGGATACAATGTTTTTGTGAGAGGCAATCGGAGTCAAGGATGTAGTTTGTTAAATGGCAGTTCAATTTACAATGCACAAGATGTTTTATTGTCTGCTAAAGGTACCATTCAAACAGGACCATTTCAATTTAATGTAAGCTATACTCCCGCTAATGGGAAAGGTTGGAATTTAATAGGCAATCCATATCCAAGCAGTATTGTTTGGTCTGACAACGCACAAGCATGGCAAAGAAACAACATTGAAAATGCCTATTGGATTTACAAGCCATCAGGAGACCATTATGCCAGTTGGAATGGGGCTTTACAAATGGGAACCAATCAGGCAAGCCAGACCATTGAATCAGGTAGCGCATTTTTTGTAAAAGCAAATTCAACTAACCCTGCACTTGCCATAACTGAAATGGCAAAACAAAGCCAATTGCTAGCAAGTACCATGTTTAAAAATGAAATTTCGGCTATCCGAATTTTGTTTGTAAAGCCTGATAAAGTTCAAGATGAGGCCATTTTAGCCATTGTTGGATCAGCCCAAAATTCAAAAGATGAAATGGATACTGAGAAAATGGGAAATAATAACCTCAATGTGTATACTAAAACAACAGATGGTATTAATTGCGCCATTCAGACCATTGCTCCGGTAGACAATTTTGTTACAATTCCTTTAGCTGTTCAATCTAATTTTACTGGTAAGCACCTACTGATTTTCAAAGGACTTGCTCAATTTGATGGATATGATGTTTTGTTAGAAGACGCTTACTTAGGAACTCTGACAACCATTCAGACACAAAATCAATATAGTTTTAATGTATCAAGTTTGGCTGACTTAGGAGAACAACGTTTCAAATTAATTTTTGTAAATAAAGGCTCAGCTATAGATTATAAACAGCTTTATGTGCCAAAAAATCAATCAATAAAAAAAATGCAAGTTTATCCGAATCCAATAGCTTCAAATGCGATTTTGAGATGTCAAGGTTTGGAAGGTAAATCTGCAAAATTGGTGCTAACAAATCAACTCGGACAAATTGTTAGAATAGAAAATTGCGCTGAAATAGTTCATGGGAATTTACAATTCAACTTGAATGTTTGGAATTTGGCACAAGGCATTTACAGCCTCGAATTGATAGATGAATTTGGAAACAGAAGTCAGACTTTATTAATTGTACAATAGATCAATTGTTTTTTGCGCCTGCTAAAATCCAAGTTGCAATTAGTTTAACTTCATTGTCACTTAATTTTTTAATATTTAAGGGCATTCTTTTGCTCAGAACAGATTGGTATAAGCCAGAATTTGCAATATCATTAGGCACAACAAGTGGCCTTGGATATAACATTAGATTGTCATAAACAGCAATGTCAGGGTGACAATCTGAATTGCTGCAATTGTTAATCAACAATGGAACAATTGTATTTTTAAAAGATACCGTATCAACCGAATATATAGTTTTAATGGTTGATACGGCATTTTCTTTTTTACAAGCTATTATTAAAAACAATACCAATAAAATAATGGTATTATTTTGAGAGGTCATTGAAACTAAAATAAATTAATTGCCAATGAAAAGCTGAAATTGGATCCATACCTACACTGATTTGTGATAACATCTGTAGTGTTTGGAGTATATTTACCGTCTAAATCAGTATCTCTGTAAAGGCGGTAATATTGGTTTAAAATATCACTAAAAATAGCCTTGGCAGTTACAAATTTGTTCAACTGGTAACTGAATTGAATATCAATTAAATCTCTTGGAACTTCCCATATATGTAATTCTGGTCTACCACCTTCTAATGCCATTCTTCTGCCAATTCTATTGTATAAAATGTTAAAATTCCATTTTGCACTTGGTGGCATGATTAAAATACCTGCATTCAAAGAATAACCTGATTGACCTTGTAATGGTCTATGGTTGTCACTTCCAGCCAATCCAGCCAAATTAGATAAATCAACTTTTGAATTAATTATTGATGAATTTAGGCTAAAAGTAAAGAACCTGGCCATAGAATTTTGTGGAGTATTGAAAACGATTCCTGGATTCAATCTGAATTCCAATTCGTACCCTGAACATTCTACACTTTTAATGTTATTAAAAGTTCTGGTTCTGTTTCCTGCACCATAATCGAAAGTATTCTCTATGGCATTTTCAAAGGTTTTATAAAAGTAAGTGAATGTGAAAACCTGTCCACCTGTTGGGTATATTTCAAACCTCAAGTCTAAGTTGCTTATTTGAATAGGCTTTAGATTACTTTTACCATATGTGATGGTATTGTTTACGTAATCGTAATAAGTAAATGGAGCAATTTCTCTAAACTCTGGTCTAACAACCGTTTTAGAATAGGAACTTCTAAAATTTATTTTTTCGGTTAAATTGTATGTCAAATTTACAATTGGAAAGAAATTATTGTAAGTGTTGTCGTAAGTGGTGTCTTTAGATATGTAAGGGTCAATTGAAGCTAATTTCTGATTGAAACTTTCGTATCTTATGCCATAGTTTAGTCTCAGTCTTGTAAACAAATAATGGTCAACGCTAAAATAAGCAGCATTCAATTTAGAGGAAGCAGTATAGGTATCAGTATTACTGGTAATTTCATTTATTCTAAACCGGTCTTTAGTAATGTTTGAATCTGCAAATATTTCACCTGGTCCAAGTTCTAGTAATTCTGGATTTGAATAAATTTTAGTACTTAATCTCCATCCAAAAATTCTGGCATTAAAGTTTCTTTCTTTGTTAGATTGGTAATAGCCTGTTTTGAATGTAGGTTTGAATTTACCCCATTTGAATGTTCTCGTTAAATCTAAGGCATAGATATTTCCGTTTTCCTTTAAGTAGGTATAGGTCATACCTGAAAGCATAGGGTTAGGAGATCCTGCAGGAAATGCAACTTTAAAAACAGAATCTGATGCATCTAGTGAAGAATTGTATAACAATCTCTTTTGTCCAGGCATATCCCTGCTAGTAATATTGATGCCTACTGTGCCATTGATTTTTAATTTTACACTTGGAATATATCCTTCATATTTCGCTTGTCCACTGTAAAAAATATTACTTGTAAATTGTCTGGCAAATCCTTTTTCAAAATTAAAAATACCATTCTCATTTTGGTAACCAAACCTATTGATAACAACATCTTCTCCATTGATATTAGCTAGGTTTTTTAAAGAAATTTTATGGTTGTTGTTTAATTTTACTGATGCATTGAACAAAATACCGGTTAAGTGATTTTTTTCATACGTATTGTCCTCTAAGCTAAACCATTTAATGGTATCGTTTGAGGAGCCACCACCACCATAGGTAAATATATTGTTATTGTAAGTTTTAGGAGTTGAGCTAGTTGATAAAGATGCAATGATTCCCCATTCTTTATTCAGAAATTTGAAATTATTACCATAAACAACTTGAATTCCGTAGCCAGGGGATTGCGAATTTTGATTATTTAAACCCCAATTATTTCCAAGTAATTTAGAGTTTCTAACTTCTTCATCTATAGTAGCACTTCCAAATTCTTTTGAGCCTAACAATGATTTAGGTAATGCTCGAGAGCCATCATCTATACCTAGAAAATCTAATTTACCGCCATTATAATCTACAAAAGGTTTAAATGTAGTATACTCATTGTATTGCGAACTGATATTGATATTAAAAATTTTTTTCTCAGGAATATCTTTGGTTGTCACATATACTGCACCGCCACCAAAATCTGCTCTTAATTCTGGTGATGCAGTTTTATATATAACCATATTGTCAATCAATGCAGACGGGATAATGTCAAACGAAAAGGCCTTTTTATCGGGTTCGGTAGTTGGTAAATCAACCCCATTTATTAAGGCTATATTGTACCTATCTGCCAGTCCTCTAACAACTACAAATCTGTTGTCTTGCACTGTTACACCACTTACCCTCTTTAGCGCATCACCTGTAGTTTTATCTGGTGATCTTTTAATGGTTTCGGATGAAATACCGTCAGAAATGCTGGACAAGTTTTTTTGTTGAATCAATAAACCTCCTGATGTCTGCCTATCTATTTTTGCAGTTGTTACAAATTCTTGAAGCTCTTTGGTTGAAGGCTGCATTTCAAAACTTAGAACCTTAGATTCTCCAGCCATTAGAGAGATATTTTTAAAACTTTTTGTTACATATCCAACCAAAGACATTTCAATAGTATAGGTTCCTGGTTGAATACCTTTTATGAGGTATTGTCCATTGACATCAGATATGGCACCCAAAGATGTATTGCTAATGCGCACGGTAGCACCTATGAGCTCCTCTCCATTTTTTTGATCTACTATTTTACCACTAATGCTTGCATTTTGACCAGCTGTAGAACCAATAAACAATATTGTAAAAAATATACTTAGTGCTATATGTCTAAGTGAAGGAATCAATTGGTTCATTTTATTAATTTGATTTTAGATATTCCTTTAGATGTTTTTGTAATTATCACAATAAAGTTTGTGTTTACGAGTTCTTCTTGTGCAATTGCAATTTCTGTTTGGCCAATGATGTTCTCTTTTGTTTGGTATACCATCTGACCTTTTATGTCATAGATGCTCACTTGGAGTATAAAGGTGTTTTTATCAGTAGAAATAACATTTAAATTGTTATTGAAATCAAAAAAACTTAAAATATGATTTGAATAATTGATACCCTCAATTCCTGAAATCACATTCAGTGAATCTACACTGACTGCTATGCCATTTTTAGTGTAAACAGTTACCAATGATTTACTTGCCATATTTGGAATAGTAATGGTAATCAATGAATCGGGGTAAATTCCTGTAACGGTTGCTTTTACATTTCCAATCATTACACTGTCAATATTGTAAAGGTTCCTACCTTTAATTTGAATAGGATCATTGGTAGTACCAATTTTTGGAGTTACATCAAAAATGGCTGGTTTAAATCTGATTTTCTGCGTAGATGAAATAGTCCCATTTTTACAGTAAATATGAACGATTTCGTCCATATTGTAGTAACTCAATTTGAACGAAACCGAGTGGTCATTTGATTCAATAATTTCTTGCGAAATATTTCCGATTAACAATGAATCTAAACCTTCAAAATTAAATCCTTCAACAGTTATGGTTTGTCCAATTGAGGCTGGGTTAGAATCAATGAATTGAATACTAGGTAAGATTGTGAAATAAGAAGGTGAATTAGATGTGCCATATGATGTATATACCTTTACAAGATTGCTCAATTCCCCTTGTGGAATGATAATGCTTAAGATTGAATCTCCTATATTACCAATTACATTTACTTTAGTTTTGCCAAAATATACCGAATCGTAAGGGAATAATTTGGTTCCAATTACTTGTATGGTATCGAAAATATTTCCAATAGTTGGTTTAATTGAACCAATTTTGGGGTTGTTGATTGTACTAATTTTGGTTGTTGTGTCAGTGTTAAAATTTTGTCTGGTTAAAATATTTTTATTAGCATCAGTTCCATTGTACAAATAGGCTGCTATATAGTATTTTTTATTTTCTTCTAAACCTGCAATATCTATAGTTCCATTTGCTTCACCTTCATATACAACTCTACTGCTGTCACTCAAAATTTGAGCATTAGCGTATGATTGATTTGGGCTGAATTGTTCTCCATCATTTAGTTGATAGTTAGGAGTATGGTATTTGTTAATCAGTACTAGAACGTTCTGGGCATTTTGTTTTTCGTTCAATTGCATTTGAATGCTATTGGTTTGAACATCATTTATTTTAAATGTTTTGCCAATATTCTTTGGTTCTTGAAGAACAATACTAGTGGTATTACTTACAATTTTATTTTGATCTGTAATATCAGTTGAAATGCCATTTACATAGGCATATATTTTGGTAGTCCAAGTGATTGCTGCACCAAAATTAAAAGTTAAGTTTGGCAACAGAGTATCAAAGTTTGTAGTATTTGTAATTTTAAAACGTGCAATTCTATTTCCATCTCCATTTTGACTGATAATTTTTCCATTACCAGCTCCGGGAGGTTGTTGTGCGATAATTTTTATCCTGTTGTTGATTGCATCCCATGAAGATCCAGGTTTATTTATAACTGGAGCCTGTTTGGATGTGTTAAACTCAGAGCTACCACTTACGGTATCAATAGACAATGTTCCACCATTTAAAAATTTTGATGAAATATTAATTCCTGTTTGAAATGAAGCATATTCTAATGAAATATTTCCAACCGATTTAATGTACAAGTCAAATTCAAGAACATTAGGTGCACTCAAACTTTCGTTTTTAATTGAAATTAAGTAATCTGGATTTTGAGCATTGGCTTTAAACAAAGAAACAGTGATCAAAGCAATTAATAGAGAATAATACTTCATGCTATAGGTTTATTTTTTCTACAAATTTATTTTTACCTATCGCGCTCCTTGTTAAGGTACTGTTAAAAAAAAGCAACCAAATTAATAAGCTAACTTCATTATTTCTAAATTAACCATAATGTAACAAATGAGTAAGATTCCATTTTAATTGTTGCTATACTTTTGAATCAAAATTATCAAACAACAATTTATATGAAAATGAATCTACGATTCTTTCTGCTCGTTTTAATTGGCTTAACCCTGGGTGGTTCGGCCTTTGCGCAGGCTCCAACCAGCACCTTAAATGCTGGTAACTATCAAAATCGAACTTTGTACAACGACTCGATTTATTTTATCAGTGGTCAAGTGAACATTGACAGTGGTTATGCTTTAACAATTGAACCTGGTACCATTATTAAAGGGATTAAAAATAGCTCTAACAAAGCAGTATTGATCATTAAAAGAGGTGCTAAACTTATTGCAAATGGATCTCCTAGTCAACCTATTGTTTTTACTTCAGACCAAGCAGCAGGTTCTAGGGCTTCAGGTGATTGGGGTGGTGTCATTATTTGTGGAAGAGCTCCAGTTAACTTTCCTGTAGGTTATGGACAAGTAGAAGGTGGTTTGTTTGGTACTGCTGGTTTATTTGGTGGTAATGTGAGCAATGATAATTCAGGTATAATTAGATATGTACGTATTGAATTTTCAGGTATTGCATTTGCTTCTAATAACGAAACCAATGGTTTAACTTTAGCTGGTGTTGGAAGTGGTACTACAGTAGAAAACTTACAAGTTTCATACAGTGGTGATGATGGTATTGAGTGGTTTGGTGGTACTGTAAATTGTAAATATTTAGTTGTTTACCGTGCTTTAGATGATGACTTTGATACCGACAATGGTTTCTCAGGAAATGTACAATTTGGTTTAGCAGTTCGTGATCCACAAATTGCTGATAACCCATCAATTTCAACTTCAGAAGGATTTGAATCTGATAATAATGATGCACCTACTAATGGAGTATTTCCAAATTACTACACCAGTCCTAGAACAAGAGCTGTATTTTCAAACATTACAAGTATAGGTCCACGTGCTGCTTATAACGGAACATTGGCAAGTGGTTTCAAAGCTATTTCAAACGGCGATGGAGGCAAAGGAGCGAGGATTCGTAGAGGTTCACAATTGAGTATCATGAACTCTGTTTTTGCAGGATGGGGTGTTGGATTGTTCGTAGATGGTTCTGAATCTGCTACTGGACAAAATTCTGATTCATCTGAATTTAGAAACAATATTTTCGGTCATATGACTGCCAGCAATGCAACCAATACCCCATTTTTATTGGGTTCAGGTGCATTTGCTACCATTTCTAACTTGCGCACTTGGTTTGCTGCTAGAAATAATGATACAACTACTTTAGCAAATTTAGGTTTAACTGGATTAGACATCAGCAGTCCAATGACTAAATTAATTCCAACTTCAGGTTCTAAACAATTAACTGGTGCATCTTTTACTTCTTCTAAATTAACCAACTCGTTTTTTACTCCAGTATCTTATAAAGGAGCTTTTGGTTCTACAGACTGGACTCAAGGATGGACCAATTGGAATCCAATCAATGCAGATTATACAGTAACTTACCAGCCAACTGTTCAAACAGTAACAGGTAATATTTCAACCAATACTACTTGGACTAACGATAAAATTTGGAAAATTTCTGGTCAAGTTAATATTGACAGTGGTTATACTTTAACTATACAACCTGGAACCATCATTCAAGGTATCAAGAATTCTAGCAATAAAGCCGTTTTAATTGTAAAAAGAGGAGCTAAAATCATTGCAGAAGGAACTGCTAACAGACCAATTGTTTTCACGTCAGACCAAGCAGCTGGTTCAAGAGCTACAGGTGATTGGGGTGGTGTGATCATTTGTGGAAGAGCTCCAGTTAACTTCCCTGTTGGATATGGACAAGTAGAAGGTGGTTTATTTGGAACTGCAGGTTTATTTGGAGGATCTGTATCTGATGACAATTCGGGTGTTTTAAGATTTTTACGTATTGAATTTTCAGGTATTGCATTTGCTTCTAATAATGAAACCAATGGTTTAACTCTTGCAGGTGTTGGTAGCGGTACTACTATAGAGAATGTGCAAGTATCATACAGTGGTGATGATGGATTTGAGTGGTTTGGTGGTTCTGTAAACTGTAAAAATTTAATTGTTTACAAAACATTGGATGATGATTTTGATACCGACAATGGTTATTCAGGTACCGTACAATTTGCATTGGCTATTCGTGATCCACAAATTGCTGATAACCCTTCAATTTCAACTTCAGAAGGCTTTGAGTCAGATAACAACGATGCTCCTACAAATGGTGTTTTCCCTTCTTACTATACCAATCCAAGAACTAGAGCTATTTTTTCAAACGTCACATCTATAGGTCCACGTGCTGCTTATGATGGAACATTGGCTAGTGGTTTTAAAGCATTGGCAAATGGTGATGGTGGCAAAGGAGCAAGAATTCGTCGTGGTTCACAATTGAGTATTTTCAACTCAGTATTTGCAGGTTGGGGTGCTGGTTTATTCATAGATGGATCAGAGTCAGCAGCGAGTCAAAATGCAGATTCATCAGAATACAGAAACAATACTATGGCTCATTTAACTGCTAACAATTCTACCAACAAACCTTTCTTATTAGGCTCTGGTGCATTTGCAACTATTTCAGCTATTCGTACTTGGTTTGGTGCTAGAACAAACGATACTGTAACACTTTCTCAAGTTGGTTTAACAGGTTTAGACATCAACAATCCGATGGCTAAATTATTGCCTCCATCAGGTGCTGCACAGTGGTCTAATTATAGTTTCACTTCTTCTACTAAATTGTCGGCTAATCCAAACATCACTCCTGTAAATTACAAAGGTGCTTTTGGTTCTACAGACTGGACAGCTGGTTGGGCAAGTTTTGATCCGATTAACAACGACTACACAAACTCTACTTATGTACCAGTTGCAAATGCAGTTTTAAGTGTTAAAGCATTTGTTGAAGGTACTTACAATGCAAATTCTGGTAAGCAAGTGCCAGATTCAGTTACCATTAAATTGTATACAACTACAGCTCCTTTCGAATTGGTTCAAACTTATACAACAGTATTGGATTCAAATGGTATTGGAAATGTAAAAGTACCAAGTTCAGAATTGGGTAAATCGTTTTATATAGCTTTATCTGGAAGGAACAGCATTGAAACTTGGAGCGCTAAGCCAATCGCTATCAGAAATACATTTGCTACTCCAGCAACAGATATTTGTTTCTCTTGTGGTTCAACAAATGTTTACGGCGAAAACGTAAAAACAACAGGCACAGTTTCGTTGATTTTTAGTGGTGATGTTAACAAGGATGGTTTGTGTGATGCTTCTGACTTAGCTGATTGTAGTAATAACCAAACAGTAATCGGATACATCCCTTCAGATATCAACTATGATGGAATTGTAGACAATTCAGATTTATCAATAGTTGATAATAACGTTGGAAACATTATTCAAATTATTAGACCATTCTAATAAAGAAACTGTTTAAAACAGTAAAAAATGAAAAACATTATTTTAAAAATAAAATTGTTGGTTATTGTAGCATTTGCAGGTCTTACTGCAAATGCACAACTTCCAACGGCATATCAGTGTATCATTACAAATGATTCACTGGTATCTGCTAACGTGTATGAATTTGATATTTACTTGAAAAATACAAGTGCAAATACAAGTTCAACTCCTTTTGTTTTGTCTCAATTTCAAGCAGGTATTAGTTTGGCTTCATCTTTCAGAAACAATGGTACAATAGCTGTATCAGTAGTTAGCGGAAGTTCAGCTTTACAAGCCGCACAAATTCCTACTCCAACCAATTCAGGTTCAGGTAGAGCATTTTGGGAACTAACAGATCCAAATTATATCCGTATTACACCTAAAATCTTGGCTAACGGAACAGTTATTTCTGGAGCAGGAAATGGAACCAAAGTTGCGAGATTTAGATTGACAAATTCTACTAATTTCTCTGGTACGCCTAATTTAGCTTGGAATTTTAGTGCAACAAATCAAGCATATCCTACAAAGATTTTTGCATACAATGCAGCAACTTCTCAGCAAATTGATATTACCAATCAAAGCTCACATATCAATCAATCAACTGTCATTTCTAAATTTTCATACATTGCTAAAATGGTGAAAGATACTTTTATCAGTGATTCTATTTATGAGTTTAAGATATATATCAAAAATACCAATCCAAATATTACCAATTTCCCTATCATCATGTCTCAATTTCAAGGAGGTTTTTCTATCTCTAATGAATTCAGAAATGGTGGTACAGTTTCAGTTTTAATTGCATCAAGCGATTTAACTACTTCTGGTCAAACACCCGTTGCCGTTAATGCTGGATCAGGAAGAACCTATTGGGAATTAGTTTCGCCAAATTATATCAGGTTAACACCTAAGTCTCCAATAGGAGGTTATGCTAACGGTAAAGTATTGGCTACAACAGGAGATGGAACTTTGATTGCAACTATTAGATTGGTTAATAACAAGAAATTTGCTGGTGTACCTTCAATTAATTGGAATTTTTCTACTAGTAATCAAGCTTATCCAACTAAAATATTTGCTTACAATCCAGCAACACAATTGCAATCAGACATTACCAATCAAAGCAATCATATCAATCAACTTTCAAATGCACCAGCTAGCATTAAATTTGATTTAAGTGTTTTGTTACAAGGGGTATTTACTGGAAACAGAACCATGACATCAGCTTTGTTTAATTCAGCAGTGAGCAATTATGCAGAAACAGATGCTGATTTAATCACAGTAGATTTTATTAATCCAGAAACACTTTTGTCTGAATTGACCCTGAATCCTACTTTGTCTATCGAAGGATTAACTTCAATGACTTTGCCAAAATCAATGTTTAATAATCAATATTATATAGTTGTGAAGCATAGAAATTCAATAGAGACTTGGAGTGCTAATCCGGTATTATTCAATGCAGCGTCTAAATTGTATGATTTTACTGTTTCTGCAGAAAGTGCATATGGTGCAAACCAAGTAATGGTTGAAGATGATGTATTTGCAATTTATGGAGGCGATATTAACCAAGACGGATTTGTCGATGGAAATGATTTTATTGATGTTGACAATGACAATACCAATTTTGCTTCAGGCTATTTAGTAACTGATGCCAATGGTGATGGATTTGTCGATGGAAATGATTTTATCATGATCGACAATAACAATACTTTATTTATTGGGGTTTCAAAACCTTAATAGGTATTTTAATTAAACAAGAAAAGCGGCCTAGTGCCGCTTTTCTTGTTTTTAAGTTAATAGTTAACGCTCTGTTAACATTGGGAAAGAATACGTTCAATAAATTTGTATTTATATGAAAAAGTTTATACTCATACTCATTAGTTTAATCCCTTATTTTGGATTTACTCAAGTTTCATTACACAAATGGACATTTAATACCAAAGACTCATTGGTTAACGCTGACGCAACCGTTTCAACTGGAACCAAAATGCCTCAAATAGGAAATGGAGCCATTCAACTTTCAGGTACTGTAATTAACACTTTTAGTGATGGTGTTGTAAATGACTCAAGTAGTATTGGAGATAATTCTGCTATTCAATTGGCTACATTTCCTGCAAATGGTACTAAAAGAGATACCTCTGGAATTATATTTAAAATCAGTACCAGCGGTTATTGTAATTTGTTCTTCTCATGGTACCAAAGGCACTCAGCAACTTCGAGTAAATTTGTTAAATTATTGTACACAATTGACGGTATAAATTGGTCACAGTATACAGGGCCTGGAACAGATACCACAAATAATTTATACCGTTCATTGGTTTCAAATACTTTTATATACAGAACTGCTGATTTTTCAGGTATAACTGGTGTAAACAACAATCCTATGTTTGCCATTAAAATTGTTTCTACATTCTCGCCAAATGGAAGTAGTTATTTAGGAACAACATCAACTTATGCCACTTCTGGAACTTACAGATTTGATTTGGTTCAACTCAAAGCTCACCCTATGCCTCAATTGATTTCACCTAAACAAATGCAAATTTTAACCAATACAAATGGGGTTTCAATTTTAGAGGGCAATTACCAATCTATAACCAATGCCACCAAAGCGAATGAATTTTATTTAGTAACAGGAAAAGGTCCAGAAATACAACAAATTAATATTAATTGTGCCCAAAACGGAGTACAGATTCATCCAAATGCGAATACTCAACCTAGTATTTTAACTATTAAAATAAATACAGATAGTAACTTTTATTCTGTTTTAAACGAACGTCCAATTCTTTATAATTTTAAACAGCCAATCAATGGTAGTTTAAGTGAGGAATTAACCGTATTTAAAAAGCAACTGTATGTCACAGACACTATCTCCGATTGTGCACAAGGCATAACCTCTAAATTTGTTCCATATTCAGAGAATGGCTATGATCCCAATGGTTTGGTTGTATATAATAATAATTTCTGGTTAATAGATGAATTGCGTTCTGGATTTGTTTGTTTGAATGCAAACCGTAAAATAATCAATCAATTTAGCCCGTTCGAGAAAGATTCAAATTTTTTAATAGATGAGCAACTCAAATTTACCAATCCAGGTTATGGTTTTAAAAGTTTAACTCTAACTCCTAATCATTTGCTTTATAGTATTTCTGCCAAGCCTTTATTCAAAGATTCGATTGCCAATGCAGATAGAATTCACAGATTGGTTTCATTGAATCCAATAAGCCATGAATTAACTACTTATTTGGTTTTAAATTCAGGTGCCGAGGCGGGTATTTTAGCTGCTGATTGGACAATTGATGAATTAATAGCAATCAGTAATGATGAATTTTTAATATATGAGCATGCTGAAAATCAGAGTCAGCAAATCAAAAGAATGAGTAAATTATCAATAAAAAATGCAACACCAATTCAAAATAAGGTATTTACTTATAATGGAAGCACTGGGCCAGTTGAGTTACTCATCAATGAAGCTGGATTGACATCAAATCAAATTGTACCTGCCACTAAAATAAATTATATTGATTTGTATAAAAATGGGTTACCTCTTAGTTTTAATCAGATATCAGGTATTCATTTACAAAATGATTCCACATTGTATTTGGTTTCAAACAATAACAATGGATTGAGTTCAACCACCATTCAAGGTGCTATAGTTGCCTCTCAAGAAATTGAATCAAAAATTGCAATCCTTAAATTAACTGGCGACCTCAAACTCAATACATTGAATTTTAACAACAATGAAATACATACTTTAGGAAACTTTTCATTGATTAATCCAATTAATCAAAGTACAATTGAGCTAGATTCAGTCAATTTCAATCCATTGAATTTAAATTGGAGCGCATCATCAGGTGCTGATTTCTACGCTTATTCAATAGATACCTCAGCTGATGTTGAAAAACCAGGATTGGTTAAATACACTACTTCATCTACGGATACTACTTTTCAAATCAATTTTGATGTACTCAGAATGCTATCTCAATCGTTAAAACTTGCTAAAGGAGATTCAATTCCTATTTACCTGACAATTTGGTCTTATAACAATTTCAATGATTCACTACCATCCAATCATTCAATTTTGTGTTACCTAAAATTGCCATTGATACCAGAGGCCTTTAATTTATTGATACCAATTTCCAATAATTTTGAGGCAAATGCTAAAAAAGCCAATGAGTTAAAATTGGAATGGGAAGGTTCAAAGTTTGCTGAATCTTATACATTAACTATAGATACAACTTACAACCAATCAAATGGGAATTCACATTTGTACAGTTTAAATACCTTTGATACCAATCTCAATTTAAGTGCAAGACTATTGGATAGTTTAACTCAAAAATTAGGCCTGCAATATGGAGATTCAATTTTATTAACCTTTCAAGTATTAGCTTCTAACAGAAAAGGCAAGTCAATCAAGAGCTCAAATTTTTTGCAGATTAATGTAAAAAGAGATAATAAAATGTTAACTAATTTCAATGTTTTAAATCCTCTGAATGGCAATAATATTACTGTAGAATTAAATGATACCGGATCAATTCAATTGGCATGGTCACCTTCAGCTTTTGCTACTTCTTTTAGGATTGCGTTGCTCATTAATAACAAAGATTTGATTACAGAAAATGTTGGAAACGTATTAGAATACAAATTCCCAATTGCTACAATTTTAAATCAATATCCATTAGACAGGGGCGATTCTTTAACAGTTAAATGCATGGTTTATGCCTTGTTCAATAAAAACGAATTCAACGATACTCTTCAAGCACTTAATTCTAATACTTTAACATTAAAAAGAGTACTGAATTTTAATCCTATAGAACTCATCAAACCATTACCATTTGTTCAATTTAACTTAAATAATAATTCAACTATTCAAACAGATTCTGTAGAATTTGAATGGAGTAATCCCAACCCATTTACATCTCAAAAACTCAATTTTGTAAACTCAAATAAAACTGATTCTGTTTCATTTGAAATGAACAGTGGTCAAACACGTTTTTCTGTTTCAAAGCAGCAGATATATGCAAATTATTTAGCAAATACTGCTGTCAACGATTCTGTTTTTATCAATTGGTATGTATCAGAAAAGTACAACAAGGCAATTCATCAATCTGCAATCAGAACCATATGTTTAAAGAAAATTGAAACAACTGGTTTAAACGAAAATTTAGATTTCAATCAATTAACCATCTACCCAAATCCAGTTCATGATGGCTATTTCAATGTAAATACAACAGACACCAAAATAGAATCCGTTCAGCTTTTTAATCAATTAGGTGCAGCTGTAAATATTGAATCAATGATTGACAATACCCATGCCCAAATTAAAACACAAGGATTGTCTGGAGTATATTATTTGAGAATTCAATTCCATCATAACGTTTATACTAAATCAATACGCATTCATTAATAAGAGCAAGTTCTCAATACTATATTTTAAAAATAGGAAGGGTAACAGTAAATGTACTACCCTTTCCTATTTGGCTATTTACAGCTATTGTACCACTGTTCTCTTCAACAAATAATTTACACAGCATTAGTCCCAAGCCTGTTCCTTGTTCATTTCCTGTGCCTTTTGTACTGCTGTTTTTATAAGCATCAAAGATGCGTTCAATTTTATTGGGGTCAATGCCAACCCCATTGTCTATTACATAGAAAGAGACACTTGTATCATCAATTGAGCTTTTAATTTGGACATGCCCATTCTCAGGAGTAAACTTAATGGCATTTGAAATCAGGTTTCTCATTACCAGTTCAATCATGTTCTTATCTCCAAAACAAATTGCTTCAGTAGCAGAGATAAATGGTTGAATTTGGATGTTTTTTTGACTAGCAGCTCCTTGTAAAAGGTCAATCGTATTGTTACATACTTCATGCAGATTAACTGCTGAAGGTTGAATGGTTATTCCCTTTAATTGGCTCGATGCCCAAACCAATAAATTCTCTAATAAATCAATGGTATTTTGAACAGAAAAGGCAATGTCTCTTGTTAATTCAGTTTGGTTTTCTGGTTCAAATTGAGGGTTTGAAATCAAATCAAAATACAATTTCATAGTACTCAAATTATTTCTCAGGTCGTGTGATACAATTGCGTAAAAACGGTCTTTTACTTCGTTTAATTGTTCAAGTTGTTCAGTTTGTTTTTCTATAGATTTGTTTTTATGAATGAGTACTTCGTTTTGGCTATTTAACTGCTGATTGCTGCGCTTATTTTGATGGTAGAATAAAAATACCACTCCAAATAATACAATTAACAAAGCGGATAAAGCAGTAAAAAAATACCTCAATTGTTTTTCTTTTTTAAAATTCAATTCGTTTACTAGAATATTTTTTTTATACAACTCAATTTCGTTTTGTTTTTTTTCTGATTCATACCTCAATTGTAAATCGGCAGCCTTTTTTAAAATAGAATCATTGTAAATAGAATCGCTGATTTCTTTGCTCAATGCGTTAAAGGCCTTCGCTTTACTTTCGTCATTGAGTGACTTATAAATAGTAGACAATCCTTGGTAGGCTTCTTCTAACTGAATATTTAAGCCTAGGGGTTTTGCAATGTCTATGGTTTTTTTAAAGAAGTTACCAGCATCTACATACAATTTTTCATGAATTGCAATGGCAGCTAAACCATTATAATTCTGAGCAATGAGCGGTTTAGAATGGATAGTCAAAGCTATCTGTAATGATTGTTCGAAAAGCTTTTTTGATTGTACATATGCTTTTTCTTCAGCTGCATTTTGTGCCATTTTTAACAAGGCATTGGAGGCACCAGCTTTGTTTCCAATGTCTGCGTATAACTGATATGTTTTTAACAAACACTCAAATGATTTTTTGGGATTGCGTTGGTTTTGGTATATAGTTGCAAGGTTTTCTACAATTAAAACTTGCGCAAATTTATCTTTCTTTTGTTCAACCAATTTCAATCCTTTTAAATTGTATTCAATTGATTTTGAAAATAATTTCATACGCGCATAAACATCTCCAAGTGCAGTAAAACAAACCAATTGGCCGTTTTCATTTCCTAAGATTTCAAATAATTTCAGTGATTGAAAATAATAATTGATAGCCCCTGGTTGGTAGCCTTGTGTATGGTATGTTTTGGCAATTTGATAGGCAACTTGCGCTTTATTCAACGGGTCTTTTAGTTGGTTAAATAAAACTTCAAGTTTAAAAAGTTTCTCTCTTTGTAAATTATAATTTGCCTGTTGTTGTGCAATTTTGAGTTGTGCTTGAAGTATTTCTATTTGTAAATCAACGGCATTTTCTTTTTCACAAGCCAACAACATCTCATTTAATTTATTGAAAGCATCGTTGGAATAATTTGGATTGTTTTTGAACTGTTGCAGTAAATATTTAGCTCTAACAACCATTTGAGTACTGTCCTGTATATTTGATACAGGTTGGCAAAAACATGTTTTCGTAATCATGAAAACAAATACAAAACTGAACAATAATAAATATCTATTGTGCATTACCCAGTTGGTTTATCGGCCAATTTAAATCCAGTTCCATGAATGTTAATAATTTCAGATTGATCTGCTGTTTTAATGAGCTTCCTTAATTTATTAATGTATACATCTAAGTTTCGGGCAGTATAAAAATCATCTCTTCCCCATATGTGCAAAAGAATTGTATTGCGTGTCAATACTTGGTTTTTGTGTTGTATAAATAGCTTGAGTAATTCAGCTTCCGTTTTGCTAATTTTTTTCTCCTCTCCACCATGTTTTACAATTTGATTAGACAGGTCAAATTGTAAGCTGCCCAATTCAAATAGTTCTGGTGCGGCTGTAGCAATGAAATTTCTTTGTGTTTGACTGCGTTTTAAAAGTACCCGAATACGCATGTTCAATTCTTTTAAACTAAATGGCTTAGTCATATAATCATCAGCACCCACTTCAAATCCATTTAATATGTCATCTTCTTGTGAGTTTGCTGTTAAAAACAAAATGGGTACAAATGCGTCTTTTTCTCTGATTCGTTTGCCCAGTTCTATGCCATTCATTTTTGGCATGTTTACATCTAATAAGCAGAGGTCAAATTTTTCTGTTTTGAAGACTTCCCATGCTTCTTCACCATCTTTACAATACTTACTTGTAAACCCTTCAATTTTTAAACTCTCTTTTAAGAGAGATGCAAGGGTTTTCTCGTCTTCAACTAGCAAAATATGTGCAACAGTATCTTTACTCATTTACTCAGCTTTATACGAATTTATCAAAACCCCCCTTTATTTTAACACCTAAAATGAACCCCATCGTTTTTAAAATAGAGCATACGCTTATAAATTCAGCTATTGCGCAAATTAAGAGTGCGTATTTTAAGTGTTGATTTAGAAACTTTAATGAAAAAATTAAGAGTATTTAGGGCATTATCTGCTTATTAGGATTGTTTAAATCCAATGGTTTTCTTGTTTGATGACAGCTCTTGAACCAAAGTAAACTCCAATACATCTTCCAAGGTTAGCGTACCAATCATTTCTAATGTTCTATTTTCTGAGTCTGTTTTAGCCAATCTCAAATGTTGATTTTTGATAGCCTCTTCAACTATTTTTCTGACAGTTCTGGCATTGCCAAAATAAGAATCTCTTTGTGAATGAATGCTCTCAAAATACTTCTTTAAATGATTTGCAGCATCTTCATTTGGGGTGATTGCATTTCCAGCTAACATTTTTAAAGCAATTTCATTGAGTTGCGTTGCGTCATAATCTTCAAAATGCATTTCTCTGTCGAACCTTGATTTTAATCCAGGATTAGACTCTAAAAAATGTTTCATGTTTGAAGTGTAACCTGCTACTATAACAATGAGTTGACCTCTGCTGTCCTCCATTTTTTTCAAAATGGTTTCTACAGCTTCTTTTCCATAATCATTTTCTCCACCTTCACTCAGCGCATATGCCTCATCAATAAATAAAACGCCACCCATGGCTTTTTGTAAAACCTCTGTGGTTTTGATAGCTGTCTGACCAACAAAACCACCCACCAATGATTGACGGTCGCATTCTACTAAATTACCTCGCTCTAAAATGCCTAAGGCCTTGTAAATTTGAGCCAGTATTCTGGCAACTGTTGTTTTACCAGTTCCCGGATTGCCAGTAAATACTGCATGTAACGAAAAACTTTGCCTCACATCTTTGCCAATTTCTCTGTAAAAACGAACCAGTTTAACCAGCTCGTCTATTTCAGTTTTTACACTGCTTAAGCCAATCATGTGGTGCAAGGTATTGAGTGCTTGTTTGAGCAGTTCTTCGTCTATAGGAATTTCCGCAATACTGGGAATGTTGCGTTTGAATATTTTTTCAATATCAATTTCTTCAATAGTAGAAATTTCTAATTTAGTAAGTGATTTAGGGTCTTTGGTTTGCATCATGCGCAATCCCATATTCATTTTGCTTTCATCAATTAGCGAATTCACATACCTGGCATTGCCAAACATTTTATCTCTATTTCTGTAAGCATCAATTAATTTCTTATTTAAGCATTGAGCAGCGCTATCTGAAAAAATGACACCTCTTTTGATGGCACTATAAATGGCAATCTCCATTAATTCTTGAGGGGTATAATCTGGAAATTCATAAAACATGGTAAACCTCGATTTTAAACCAGGATTTGACCCTAAGAAATCTTCCATCTCATTCGGGTAGCCAGCCACAATAATGGCAATGTCTCCATCTCCATCGCTCATTTCTTTTAGAAGTATTTCAATTGCTTCTTTGCCAAAATCTTTTGAATCATCATTTTTTCTTGCCAATGCGTAAGCTTCATCTACTAATAAAATACCGCCTTTTGCTTTTTTGATAATTTCTTTTGTTTTAGGAGCTGTTTGGCCAATAAATTCTGCTACTAAATCGCTTCGATCTGCTTCAATCACATGGCCTTTAGTAAGTAGACCCAGTTGTTTGTAAATCATTCCCAGCATTTTAGCAACAGTAGTTTTACCAGTGCCCGGATTACCAGTAAATACTGCATGAAGCTGAATTTTTTCGGCATCCTTGAATCCTTTTTCTTGTCTGAGTTGAATGAAATTTAAATAGGTTGTATACTCTCTGATTTTCTTTTTAATGCCATTTAATCCAATCAATGCATCTAACTCTCCAAGTACATCTTCAATGTTTTTAGGTGCTTGTTCGGCTTTTACCAGTTCAATTTCTTTGGGCTGTTCTGTAGCAATTTTTGGTTGTTCTTCACGCACTATTTCATCGCCAATTTCAAAAGGTACCACCGCTATTACATGGTCCATGAAAACAACCATAATATTGTAATGGTCTGCAGCCCATGTTCCTAAATGATCGCTTCCCCAGCCTGCATTCAATTCAATGTTTTTTTGTTCAGGATCAATAAATAAGAGGCTTTCAACAACTCCTTTTAATTGCCCAGTTTTGGTCATAAAAAAGTACTGAATTTCCAATGGCCAGGCATTTGCAGACTGAATGGTATTAGTGGCCATCAATTCTAACCAAACATAGCGGGTTTGTTTGCCATCAAATCCATACAAATATGCTCTTTCTGGGTGTAACAGGTTTTTTCCAGGTCCTTCGTAAAGCTTAACGCTATTTATTTCAAAATAAGGATTGACAGTATCTGAAACAATACCTAGGTCTATGATGTAAAATATTTTTTCGGCAACAAGGGTACCTTCTACCCAGGCTTCCCATCTGTAGGTGCCCTTCTCCCAAAATTTGCCTGGAAATTTAACCCCCCATCCTTCTCTGATATATACAATGTTCTCGTCTTTTTGAATGGGTTTTATCACTTGAAGTTTGCAAATTTCATTGCCATTTCCAATGTTGACACATTTCAAAGAAACTTCTATAGACCACTCTTTTTCATCAAATAATTTGTTGAAAAACGACCATTCACAATAAATAAAGCCACATTCTGTTTCATCGTATACAGTCCTATATTTCTTCTCATTGTTTGCCAGCCATTCAGTTGAAGAAAATACTTTTAAGTCACGGAGTTTGTAGTATTGGTGAATTTCTTTGTTCATATGGGCAAATTATCATACTAATTAACAGCTAAAAGCACGTATTCAGTATGTAATTTTGAAAAATAAATTAAAAAACATTTTTAAATGATTTAATAGGCTAATAACTAAGTTCTTAACAAAATAACTACCTCTAAACCATAGCAAGCGTAAAAAAAATAAAAAAAAGTATGGAGTTTAGCCCTAACATCTTTAGATTTGCCTTCCTTAAATTTCAGCCCACGGAGAGATGGGTGAGAGGCTGAAACCAACGGTTTGCTAAACCGTCATACGCTGTCAAGGTGTATCGCGGGTTCGAATCCCGCTCTCTCCGCCAAACAAGTAAAGCCTGCAAGCAATTGCAGGTTTTTTTGTGCCCCAAATTTTACCAAGCTTGCTTGAGTAAAATTTGGGGCACAAAAAAATCAAGCAGCGCAGCTGCTGACTTTACTTGTTTATAGCCTCCCCTTGGGATCAGCGCTCGCAGAGCGCTAATCCCATTCAACAATACCAGCTTCCGAAGGAAGCGGCATCCTCAAATAAAAATTGCTATTGTATGAAAGCTTCCGAAGGAAGCGTTGTCTATCATTCAATAGCTTCCGAAGGAAGCGTTACTTACCCATCCAAACTTGCTTGCGAACGACAGCTTCCGAAGGAAGCGGCATCCTCAAATAAAAATTGCTATTGTATGAAAGCTTCCGAAGGAAGCGTTGTCTATCATTCAATAGCTTCCGAAGGAAGCGTCAGTTGTCCATCCAAACTTGCTTGCGAACGACAGCTTCCGAAGGAAGCAGAATCCCCAAATAAAAATTGCTATTGTATGAAAGCTTCCGAAGGAAGCGTTGTCTATCATTCAATAGCTTCCGAAGGAAGCGTCAGTTGTCTATCCAAACTTGCTTGCGAACGACAGCTTCCGAAGGAAGCGTGTTATTCAATACCAAAGCTTCCGAAGGAAGCGTTGTCTATCATTCAATAGCTTCCGAAGGAAGCGTCAGTTGTCTATCCAAACTTGTTTGCGAACAATAGCTTCCGAAGGAAGCGGTCATTTACCTTCTAAACTTGCCTTCAATACATTAGCTTCCGAAGGAAGCGAAATTGCCAAACAGTATTAGCTACAAGAACATTAGCTTCCGAAGGAAGCGATCTCATCAAACAGACTTTGTTCTAGGATGAAAGCTTCCGAAGTAAGCGTTGAGGTTGAAACAATAGCTTCCGAAGGAAGCGGTCATTTACCTTCTAAACTTGCCTACAATACATTAGCTTCCGAAGGAAGCGAAATTGCCAAACAGTATTAGCTACAAGAACATTAGCTTCCGAAGGAAGTGAAATTGCCAAACAGTATTTGCTACAAGAACCATAGCTTCCGAAGGAAGCGTCACTTATCCATCCAAACTTGCTTGCGAACCATAGCTTCCGAAGGAAGCGTTACTTACCCAACCAAACTTGCTTAGGAACGACAGCTTCCGAAGGAAGCAGTACTTCCTAAACAGTAATTGGCTCGTGACAATAGCTTCCCAAGGAAGCGATTGCTTTTATACTATTCGGCCATCAAACCATAATCTCAATAAATGTTAGCATCCTTTGGATGCGCATTCATTAGTACAAAATACTTTTCCAGAAGTATTGAGTTTGCCCTTTTTAACTACTGAGGTATGCTCAATTATTCAATTGTAGCTAATTACGAATAAAAGCTTCAAATAGAAGTTCCAATTACGATATTATTGTATACTTCAATACGATATCTCGGCTTAACAAACTAAAACCCGATAAAGAATAAATGCTTCCTTTGGAAGCCAATCTTGCCTAAACAAAACCTGCTAACAGTTGAAATATCTGAATAAAATTCAATGATTAGATTTTAGATACTAATAGTTAATTGCTTCTTAAAGAACTTGAAACTTAAGCACAATCAACTCATGACAATAGCCTAAAAAGAAAGCCAAGTCAATTGTTAAAAAAGTATCCATAAACGTTCAGTTCAACAGTATATTTTTATAATAAATTTTCTGAAGGAAGTACATTGTATGATCAATAGTTTCAAATGAAATGATATTATTGATTGTGCATCAACTTTAAGTCAACTTTACAGGATTATCTATCTATCTATTATTTATGGTCTCAGGGAATTTAATTTGAGTGCTTTAGCAACTAAATATTTAGTGTTTCAATTTTGCTACTTTCAATTGGAAGCGCAACCAATGGAAACAACTTCAAGCTAATTTATTTCAACTAGAACAGCAGTATAGGCCCCACTATTGTTTTTACAAATTTGTCTACCAGTTGCAGTGGTATTTGAAAAGCTCATATTCCAATAATTAGTTTGAATCCTCACCAACCTTTACTGTTTTTATTTAAAAAGTATAAAAACACCAAACATTTTTTAAGCTTTGCTTTGTTTATTACATAGGATGCTTATATTTGCACCCACCAAAATCAATCAATTGGTTTTGTAGTTCTTTAAAAACTTGTTTTACAGTTCTTTAAAAAACAATCGGGGTGTAGCGTAGCCTGGTATCGCGCCACATTTGGGATGTGGAGGTCGTAGGTTCGAATCCTGCCACCCCGACTAAACAGGTAAAAGCCCTTGAATTTCAAGGGCTTTTTTTTTGATTCTTGCATACCATTTAACGAGTAAAATACACCGAACAATTCATTGTTAGGCTTGTTATAACTTAAATAAGCAATTCATGAACATAACAGAAAAAGATATTTTAGCGGTACTTTCAACGGTTCAGGAACCGGATTTTAGAAAAGATCTGGTTAGCCTGAATATGATTCAACAGTTGTCTTTGAACGGAAACCAAGTTTCTTTTCAAGTAGTATTGACTACTCCTGCTTGCCCTTTCAAAGATAAAATTGAGAAAGATTGTCGCTTGGCATTACACAAAGCTTTTGGTGATGTACTTGAAGTGCAGATAGAAATGACGGCCAATGTCAATACCAAAAGACAGGACAAACTGATTTTGCCACAAGTCAAGAATATCATTGCAGTTGCGTCCGGAAAAGGGGGTGTTGGAAAATCATCTGTTGCCGCAGGTATTGCCATGTCACTTTCAATTAAAGGAGCTAAAGTAGGTTTGTTAGATGCCGATATTCATGGGCCTTCAGTTCCGATGATGTTTGGTGAATTATCAGCAAAGCCTCTAATGAGAGAAGTAGATGGCAAATCTTTGATGGTTCCAATAGAAAAATTCGGTATCAAATTGTTATCTATAGGCTTTTTAATTGAACCAGAGCAAGCTGTTGTTTGGAGAGGCCCAATGGTTTCTTCTGCATTGAGGCAAATGGTGAATGATACCGATTGGGGTGATCTCGATTATTTGATCATTGATTTACCCCCAGGTACTGGCGACATTCATTTAACCATGTTGCAAGTGGTTCCATTAACAGGTATTGTATTGGTAACTACACCACAGGCAATTGCATTGGCAGATGCCTACAAAGCTGCCACCATGTTTAATATGACTCCTGTAAAAGTACCAATTTTAGGAATAGTTGAAAACATGGCTTATTTTACACCTGCCGAATTACCAGAAAATAAGTATTACCTATTTGGCTATGGAGGAGGAAAAACCATGTCAAATGAACTAGATGTTCCATTCTTAGGTGAACTACCAATTTATATGGAAATTAGAGAAGGTGGCGACTCAGGAAAACCTGCAGTCATGGAAAACAATACGCCAGTACAAAAAGCATTTTTTATGCTCACAGAAAAATTGGCTAGACAAATTGCGGTTATCAATGCCAATATTTAATTTGCAATGACAATGCTGACAGAAATAGAAGAAAAAATTGAAATTGCTTTAAACGGCATGAGGCCTTTTTTACAAGCAGATGGAGGAGACGTAGAGCTGGTAGAAGTTACCAGTGATTACGAAGTTCGTTTGAGGTTAATAGGTAATTGTAGCAGTTGCAGCATGAGTCATATGACCATGAAGGCCGGAATAGAAAGTGGTATTAAAACCGCTTTGCCATTTGTAAAAGCAGTAGTTGCAGTAAACTAAAAAAATAAATATAGGTATATAAAAAAAGCAGCTCAAGGCTGCTTTTTAAGTTTTAATTTATTCCGAGTTTTTGTTTAAGTGCCAAATCAATGGCATCTAAAAATTCTTCGGTGTATAAGTAATGTTTGCCATGTTCAACTTTGTTGCCATGAATACAAACAGCTAAGTCTTTGGTCATTTTACCGCTTTCTACCACCTCAACGCAAACAGTTTCCAGTGCTTTACAGAAATCAATCAGTTGGGTGTTTCCGTCTAATTTGCCTCTGAACTCCAAACCTCTGGTCCAAGCAAAAATAGATGCAATGGGGTTGGTAGAAGTTGGTTTACCAGCTTGGTGATCGCGGAAGTGTCTGGTAACTGTTCCGTGTGCAGCTTCAGCTTCCATGGTTTTACCATCAGGTGTTACCAAGGTTGAAGTCATCAATCCCAAAGAACCAAAACCTTGAGCAACGGTATCAGACTGAACATCTCCATCATAGTTCTTACAAGCCCATACAAAGTTCCCGTTCCATTTCAATGCAGATGCTACCATGTCGTCAATTAAGCGGTGCTCATAAGTTATACCAGCTGCTGCCATTTCAGACTTAAATTCTTGTTCGTAAACTTCTTGGAAAATGTCTTTGAAACGACCATCATATTTTTTAAGAATGGTGTTTTTGGTAGACAAATACAAAGGCCATTTTTTCATAATTGCTTGGTTAAAACAAGCCCTTGCAAAACCTCTGATAGACTCTTCTGTGTTGTACATGGCCAATGCCACTCCATCACCTTTAAATTGATACACTTCATGTTCAATGACTGTGCCGTCTTCGCCTTCAAATTTAATGGTGAGTTTTCCTTTGCCTTTGGTTACAAAATCGGTAGCTCTATACTGGTCGCCAAATGCATGTCTTCCAATACAAATTGGAGCAGTCCAGTTAGGTACCAATCTTGGAACGTTTGCACAAACAATTGGCTCACGAAAAACAGTTCCATCCAAAATATTGCGAATAGTACCGTTAGGGCTCTTCCACATTTGCTTGAGGTTAAATTCTTTTACCCTTGCTTCGTCTGGAGTAATGGTAGCACATTTAATGCCAACATTGTATTTTTTTATCGCTTCTGCTGCATCTATGGTTACTTGGTCATTGGTTTGGTCGCGGTATTCCATGCCCAAATCATAGTATTTAATGTCTAAGTCCAAGTACGGAAGAATCAATTTATCTTTGATGAATTTCCAGATAATTCTGGTCATTTCATCTCCATCCAGTTCAACAACCGGATTGCTTACTTTAATTTTGCTCATGGGAATATATAATTAATTCAATACTTCAGTAACAGGGTGGTAAGGCAAGTTGAATGCATCTGATACGCCTTTGTACACTACTTTTCCATTTACAACGTTTAAGCCCAATCTCAATTCTTCATTGTCTGCACAAGCTTTTTGCCAGCCTTTGTTAGCCAATTGCAATGCATAAGGTAAAGTTGCGTTTGTTAAAGCCAATGTTGATGTATAAGGAACAGCGCCAGGCATGTTAGCTACACAATAATGAATAATACCGTCAATTACATAAGTAGGGTTTTCGTGTGTAGTTGGTTTACAAGTTTCAATACATCCACCTTGGTCTACGGCAACGTCTACCAAAACCGTTCCAGGTCTCATGTCTTTTAACATGTCTTTGGTAATCAAATGAGGGGCTTTAGCACCTGGTATCAATACTGCTCCAATGATTAAATCAGCCTGTTTGATGGCTTCACGAATGTTGTATTCATTAGAAAATACAGTTTTTACATTTTTAGGTAAGATATCGTCTAATTCTCTTAAACGAGGTATTGAAATGTCCATGATGGTTACATCTGCAGCCATACCAGCAGCCATTTTAGCCGCTTGAGTACCCACAATACCACCACCTAAAATCAAAACATTTGCTGGTTTAACACCCGGTACACCACCCAATAAAATACCTCTTCCACCCATTGGTTTTTCTAGGTATTTTGCTCCTTCTTGTATGCTCATTCTACCAGCTACTTCACTCATTGGAACTAACAAAGGCAATGACCTGTCTTTTTTCTCAACAGTTTCGTATGCTAAGCAAATTGCCTTGCGGTCAATCATTGCATTGGTAAGGGGTTCGTATGAAGCAAAGTGGAAATAAGTAAATAACAATTGGTTTTCTTTGATCAAAGGATATTCCATTTCAATGGGTTCCTTTACTTTAATAATCATATCAGCAATGGCATAAATCTCTTCAATAGTAGCAAGCATTGTTGCTCCGGCTAATTTGTATTCTTCATCGCTAAATCCGCTGCCAATACCTGCAGTTGCTTGAACATAAACTGAATGTCCTGATTTACAAAGTGCAGAAACACCTGCAGGAGTTAAACCAACGCGATTTTCGTTGTTTTTGATTTCTTTTGGAACGCCAATTATCATAATCTAGTTTTTAGGTGGGCAAACTTATAACTTAAAACTTGAACAAAAAAATTGTAATGCAGCAATTTTTCTGTTCAATTCAGTTTGTTAAACCCAGGCTTAATAACTTAAATCACAAGGTATTCGCCAACTAGTTTTGGTACCTTTTGGGTATAATCAATTTGGCTACAGAAAGCAATATCATCTGTATGCAGGTGTAACAGTTGAAAACGGTTTGCATGCGAAGATTTTCTGATGATTTCATCCAAATTATTGGCATGTTTTTCATAGAGTTCAATGGCAGCTATACATGCGTCATCATTTTTTGCAAAATAGTCACTCAAATGAGCGGCAACCGCTCCAGCAAATAAAGAATCTTCAAGGTTGTATTTGTCTTTCCATCCCGCACAAAGCAACACCACATCTAATTGTAATTCTTCTAGTTGTTTACAGAGTGCCGATAGGTTTAAAAATGAACCAATCAGAATTTCTTTGGCACCTTGCGCTTTGGCCATTTTTAAAGCTTTTGTACCATTGGTTGTGGTAAATGCAATGTTTTTTCCGGCAAGCAATGGGTTTTGAAACTCAAATGGAGAGTTACCCATGTCAAATGCAGGAACTTTTATTGCATTGCGTTCAGCAGCTATTAAAAAATCAAAATCTTTGAAGATCAGACATTCATCTATTCCAGCTACAGGTAATACTTTGTTGACCCCCGTTTCAAATGCCACACAAATGGTACTACTTGCCCTCAGAATATCTATTACCACAACCAATTTGCCGCTCAAGTCATACAAGGGCAATAATTTGGGAGAGTAAACTACTTCAATCGATTTCATAATGAGTTTACAAGAATGGAATTTTTACCACTTTTGCTTTTACCAGTTTTTCTCTGATTTCAATGAAAATTTCTTGCTCAGCTTTGCTATGTGATGTAGTTACATAGCCCATTCCAATTGCTTTGTTCAAAGAAGGTGACTGAGTTCCTGAAGTCACTTCACCAATTAAGTTACCATTGGCATCTTTAATTGGATAGTGTTGTCTAGGAATTCCACGGTCAATCATTTCAAATCCAACCAATTTCTTTTGTGTGCCGTTTGTTTTTAATTGTTGGTGGAATTCATGCTGAATAAATGGTTTGGTAAATTTGGTAATCCATCCCAAGCCAGCTTCAATAGGAGAAGTTTCATCGTTGATATCGTTACCATACAAACAAAAACCTTTTTCTAATCTCAAGGTATCTCTTGCACCTAATCCGGCAGGTTTGATGTCAAATTCAGCACCTGCTTCAAAAATGGCATCCCACATTTTATGAGCATCTTTGTTCCATACATAAATTTCAAATCCACCAGCACCTGTATAGCCAGTATTAGAAATAATCACATCTTCACAGCCAGCCATGGTGCCACCACAAAAAGTGTAATACTCCATTGCACTTAAATTTACATCGGTAAGTTTTTGGAGAGCTTTAATGGCATTTGGACCCTGAACGGCAAATAAGCTCATTTCATCGCTTAAATTTTTCATTTCAACCCCAAAAGTGTTGTGTTGGCTTATCCAATTCCAATCTTTTTCAATGTTAGAAGCGTTTACTACCAAATAATATTCGTCTTGACTCCAGCGGTAAACCAATAAGTCATCTACAATACCACCCTTATCATTGGGCAAGCAACTGTACTGCACTTTACCATCTGTTAACTTTGATGCATCATTTGAGGTAACCAGTTGTATCAAATCAAGTGCTTTTTCGCCTTTCAGCATAAACTCACCCATGTGACTTACATCAAATACCCCAATGCTGTTACGCACAGCTAAGTGTTCTTGAATTAAATTGGTATAAAGCACAGGCATATTGTACCCAGCAAATTCAATCATTTTAGCGCCAAGGGCTACATGTAAGTCATTCAATGCAACTGTTTTCATTTGTATGAGGTTGTTTTTAAGAGGGAACGAATTTATGGCTTGTTTTTTAAATCTTTCTATCGTCGTACCAATCTTTTTTCTTCGGTATTTTTAAATCTTGTAATACACTTGATTTTACATTGATGTTGAACAAGAAATAATTGGTGCCATAAGCTGAAAGTGGCGTCCAGTTAAAGGTAAATTGCCAGCAATGCAAATCTCTTCTCAAGTCTATTGAAATATGAGAAATTTTATTGAGTTTAAAGTCGAATCCAGTATTGAAATTGATAAACCAGTTTTTAGTTGGATTGATATTTCCAGAGCCGGAGAGCGTCTGAGTCATGCCTTCATTTACTTTACTCAGTTTGCTTCTGTAATCATAAGCTATGGTATAATTAAAGCTCAAAGACCATGGCATTGTCAAGGGCATAAAACCCAATGCTTCCATTTCTTTTTTACGGAGCTTCGATTTTTCTTCTTTCCCTTTCAATAAGTCTTGGTTTAAACTAGCCGATAAGCCCAAATTTGAGGTAGTTAAAATGGCAGGCATGCCATTGTCAAAGTTAAAACGGTTTATTCTTCGGTATGATTTATACGAACCAGTTTCAACCACTAGGTTTTGATAAGGATCAAAAACGGCGCCTCCAATGATAGAAATAAATTTAAATAAAGTGGTTCTACCTGAAATATTGATGGTGCTTAAATTCAATGAATCGGCCAATAAATTATAAGAACCACTGCCCCTTAAACTTTCAATGATTTTAACCTTGGTTACTTTTTGGGTAGTGTCTTTCCCATTTTTCCATTTAACCTCTAAATTGTTGTCTAGAGAGAAATTGATGTTCCCCTGACGGCCAGCTCCAGGTCCACCAAATAAGGTGCCCTCAAAACGCGAATATTTTTCATAATTGCCAGCGTCATCCTTTTGTACTCTAGAATAAAACCCATATTTATCTGAACTAAAATCTGGAGCATAACTAAAATCGGCACTCGGGTTCATGACATGTCTGATAGCGGCCAATCGCCCTTTCTTAAAATTTTTAAGTCCATACCAACGCGTGCTCAATCCTGCTCTAAAAGAAAAACTATAGGCACGGTCAAAGTCACTGTTAAAGCTAGATTGAATACTTTTACTCGTTTCATCCCAAGTTTTCTGACGAGTTTTAAAAGTCCAACTTTCGTTGTAATCCATACCCATTGATAGGGTATAATATTTAAACAAATTGAAACTGTTTTGAATATTTATACCATGTCGTAAGCCATTGTTAAATGCGGTATCGGTATACTTTTGCCATTCATTACTGCTTCTTTCTTTAAACAATAAAGAGTCTTTGGTATTGATTATTTGCTGAAACAAACCGGTATAATTCATACTTATTTTTTCATACCAATGGTCGGCTGTGGGTTTTGATTTTGGTTTGAAAGGTTGAAAAGAAGCTACTGTAAAAGTTAAATCTGGCAAAGTTAAACTGAGGTCTCTGGTTTGTAAATTTTGTGAGGCCCTAGCAGATGAATTCAAACTTTGTTTGCCTTTGTTGAACACCTTTCCAAAATACACACTCGAATTCAATACATTGTTAAAAGATTGAGCTGAATATGCATTGTAAACTAAATATTGGTTGCCTACAATGTTTACATCAGCACCAAATGTAATTCCTGGTCTGGCTTTGGCATCAACCCGATGGTTCCATTGAACTTGGAATGTTTTAAATTGACTGTAATTGGGGTCTTCGGGATTGTTTTGCTTGTTGTAAGCAAAATTGGCGTTGAACGAACCCGCAAATTTGTATTTAAAATTATAATTGAATCGGCCTCCTAGTTTCCAGCTTGTATTGGTATAAATATCCCCCAATAGCGTTAAATCATAATGGTCTCCAAGTCCCAAATAGTAACCGCCTTGGGCTAAGAAAAAACCTCTGCCAACAGCATTTCCATAACTTGGAATTATGATTCCTGATTGTTGTCCACGTTTGAGCGGGAAAATACCTAGCGGAACAAATAGGGGAGTGCGAACACCTTCAATTACCAAGTTGGCGGGGCCGGTAATTACCTTTTTACCTGGTATGACTTTGAGTTTTTCTGCAGCAATGTAAAAATGCGGATGGTCTTCACTACAAGTTGTATAATAAGAATGATTGATGAAAAAATTGTTGTGCTCGTCACGCTTTACTTTTTCACCTTTAATGAATCCTTCCCCTTCGTTGGTTTTAAATTCTTTCATAATGCCCCTTTTGGTTTCATAATTAAAAGTGGCCTCTTCTACTTTGTATTCACTTCCTCCTTGCTTAAAAACAGGAGTTTGTGTTAATTTCTCTGTACTGTCTTTGATTCCTATAGCGTGTACCGTGTTTTTATTGATATTAATGGCTATTTGGTATGATTGAATTGACAAGTCTTCGTAATTTACATCAGATTGGCCATATAGGGTTGATGTTTTTGTTGCTGTTTGGTAAACAATGGAGTCTTTGCAAGAATAACTCACCAAAGATTTTAAAGCAGCGCTGCTTCTGGGTAAATAATTGCTATCCTTTTTTAGGCTATCTTGTTTTGCCTGATACAAACTATCTAGTCCTAAATACTGGTTTGGAGCCAGCATCAAATTAGCATCAATGGCTTTTGAATCAATATTTTTTGCTTTTAATTCAACTGTATGCAATAGCAACAGGCCTAAGATAGCCGACAAAATGCCGAAAATTGTATATTTGCTATTGAATTTCAATTGTTAAATGAGAATCAGTTTGTTTTTAAAATCTGCTGCAAAACTAATCAAAGTGCTAAAATTCCCTAAGCACGAAAAAATTATGCCAATTTATTTGCTCTTTTTATTTGTAGCAGCGGTTCCAATTGATCAACCCAAAAACAAAAAAAAGGGAGTTCAGACGGTCATCATCGATGCGGGGCATGGTGGTCATGATTCGGGCTGTATGTATGGTGGCGTCAAAGAAAAAGACCTAACATTGCGCATGGCCTTAGCACTTGGAACCAGAATTACTGAACTCATTCCTGAAGTTAAAATTATTTACACCAGAAAAACCGACAAATTTGTAGAATTATGGGAACGTGCAGACATAGCCAACAGGAACAATGCCGATTTATTCATTTCGCTCCATTGCAATTCCTCTCCAAATCCTAAAACTTCAGGTACAGAAACTTTTGCAATGGGTTTACACAAAGCCAACAGCAATTTAGCAGTGGCCAAAAGAGAAAATGATGTGTTATTACTCGAATCTGACTACCAAAATAAGTACGATGGATTTGACCCAAATTCTCCTGAATCTCATATTTATTTTTCATTGTTTCAGAACGCCTACATGGAGCAAAGCATCAAGTTTGCATCTAAAGTTGAATCACATATTTCTAAATCGGTTCACAGGCCAAGCAGGGGAGTCAAACAAGCTGGTTTTGTAGTACTTTGGAAAACAGGAATGCCCAGTGTTTTAGTTGAATCAGGTTTTTTAAGTAACAAAAGCGATAGAGAATATTTAGGCAGCGAAGAAGGCTTGTTTGAATTTTCAAATGCCTTAGCCCTTGCTTTTAAAGATTATAAATTACAGTTTGAAGGAACCAGTACGCCAAAATAATTCAAGTTCTATTTACAACTAAATTCTTATTTTTGACACAAATTCTATCATGATAAAAATTAAAAGGGAAGCGAAGATTGGCTTGTTTGCAGTGGTTTCGTTGGCTGCGCTATATTTTGGATATAATTTTTTAAGGGGTAAAAAATTGTTTTCAGGGCAGTATATCTATTACGTTGTTTACGAAAATATAGATGGCATTAATAAGTCAACCCCAATTTATTACAAAGGTTTAAAAGTAGGTCAGGTAGAAGAGTTGGCATTTTTGGCTACAGATAGTGCCAACAGAATCATTGCTTCACTTGCAATAGATAAAAATGTGGTTTTGTCAACTACCACACAGGCTTGTATTGTGAGCCCTGATATTTTGGGGGGCAAAGCCATTTCGTTAATTGTCCCTGATATCAATAACCCAATTTCAAAGGGCGATACCATTGATGGTACTCAAGAAATTGGAATAGGAGAATCTATTTCTGGCATGATAGAACCCGTTAAAAACAAAACTGAAAATGTATTGGTTTCGTTGAATAAAGTATTGGGTGAATTACAAATTGTATTGGGCAATGGCGGTTCTCAGCAATTGGCTTCGGGTTTAGAAGATTTATCTGTTACTATGAAAAACCTGAGCCAGGTAAGTATCAATTTAAACACAATCGTTAAAAATGAGTCTGAACACATCGCCAAATCATTGGCAAATGTGGAGTCGCTAACTACCAATCTCAAAAATAATAACAAAGAAATTTCAGGTAGCATTCAACATATCCATTCAATTTCTGATTCACTCTCAAAAGCGCCAGTTAAAAGCATGATTGAAGAGTTAAACCAAACTGCAAAATCGCTCAACGACTTGGCACAGAAATTAAATACAGGAAATGGATCAGCCGCCAAACTTATAAGCGATTCAATGTTGTACAACAACCTCAATCAGTCTGCGTTTGAATTGCAAGCATTGTTAAAAGATCTGAGAACTTATCCAGCCAGATATGTGAATGTTTCGGTGTTTGGCAATGCCTCTAAAAAAGCCGACAAACAAAGGTCTAAAGATTTAAAAAAGGGCAATTAATAGATCTTTTTTTCAATGAAAAATAAATCAATTTGGTTTTTTGTTGCAGGTGCTATCACTGGTTTGTTGGCAGCATTTACTGTTTTATATGTTAGAAGAAAAAAGAATTAGAGCCGTTTCTAGGCCAAATCCCATGCGTCATATAGCGCATTGATAAAACTATTTTCTTCTTGGTCCATTTTTTTATCTGCCATTACCACTTTCATGGCAAACTCTATGAGTTTATGTCTTTCTTCTTGGTCGGTAATTTTGTACAAATGCTCGGCCGTTTCATGCAGGTGGTTTTTTCGTTCTTCTTCTGGCAATGCTCTTAAAAAGGCCTGTTCTTTAATAATTTCAATGGGTTCATGAAAATTTTTTTCTAAAAAATCGAGAATAACAGAACTTTCAGCCCTTTGTATAGAACCGTCTGCAAGGCTAAGTATCATTAGCAAGTGAAAACCTGCTTCTGTTTTATTCATTTTTTTGATAAACTGAGTTGGCATAGGATATTTGTTTCTAACTTTAAGCAAATTAAAGCGCTTACTAAATGCATCCAAAATAAATTCAGGTTTCTTTCCTAACATTTTCGAGCGTAAGTTTGTGGGCATATTACAAATAATATACACAATGAAATTCGGAACCAAAGCCATTCATGCAGGTCAAGAACCTGATCCAAGCACAGGTGCTGTGATGACTCCCATATACCAAACATCTACATTTTGGCAAGCAAGCCCTGGTAAACACCAAGGGTATGCCTATGCAAGAGGTAAGAATCCAACCAGAACTGCACTTGAAAAATGTTTGGCTTCATTAGAAAATGCAAACCATGCGCTTTGTTTTAGCAGTGGCATGGGTGCCATAGATGCAGTTGTAAAATTGCTTCAGCCCGGTGACGAAGTCATTACAGGGAACGATTTATATGGTGGTACTTACCGCATGTTTACCAAAGTTTTTGCCCTGTTTGGCATTCAATTTCATTTTATTGATTTGTCTGATGCAAACAATATCAAGTCATACATCAATGACAAAACCAAATTAATTTGGATAGAAACGCCTACCAATCCTACTATGCAAATAGTTGATATTGCTGCTTGTGCCGCTATTGCAAAGGCAAACAATTTGCTGTTAGGAGTAGACAATACATTTGCATCACCATATTTGCAAAATCCACTCGATTTAGGAGCCGATATTGTCATGCACAGTGTAACTAAATATTTAGGCGGTCATTCCGATTTAGTTATGGGTGCCTTGTGTGTAAACGACCAATCTTTGTATGAGCGCTTGGCTTTTATTCACAATTCATGTGGGGCCACTCCAGGGCCACAAGACAGTTTTTTAGCGCTCAGAGGGCTTAAAACACTTCATTTGAGAATGAAGGCTCATTGCGAAAATGGCATAGCTGTTGCCAATTATTTAAAGAACCATCCTAAAATAGAAAAAGTATATTGGCCTGGATTTACAGACCATCCAAACCATGAAATCGCCAAAAAGCAAATGCGAGGTTTTGGAGGGATGATTTCTATCGTTTTAAAAGATGCTACTCTAGAAGATACCTTTAAATTTGCTTCTTCGTTTAAAGTGTTCACTTTGGCTGAAAGCCTTGGTGGAGTAGAGAGTTTAATCAACCATCCTGCCACTATGACCCACGCCTCAATTCCTAAAGCAGATAGAGAGCAAGCGGGTGTAGTAGATAGTTTACTTAGACTGAGTGTTGGAGTAGAGGATATAGAAGATTTATTGCAAGATCTAGAACAGGTTTTAGACCAAGCTTAGTTCTTCCAAATTTTCTTGCTCCATTTTTTCTGAGCTTCTAATACTGTTAGCACATACGGGCCTGCTGGTAAATGACTTAGCGAAACGGCCAATTGTTTTTCTGTGCAGTTTTCTGTCAGTAACAATTTACCTGTCATGCTATATAAAGTAATTTGTCTTTTTGCTGCATTTTCAAATTGAATAGTCAGGGCATCTTGTGCCGGATTTGGATATGCTTGAACATTGATTTCTTGTTGCAAATGTTTGATGCCATTGCTTGGGTCTAGCGAGTTTACTTTTCCTGTGTATACACCAGCTCCATAGGTAGCAACTGCCAATAATCCATCGCTTTTTCTGTAATCCATCATCATCACAACCTGGTTTCCTATGATGCTCCCTTTTTGTTTGTACCAAATAGTTGCTGGCCCATTGAGTTGTTTGCAACTGTATAAACCGGTACTGGTTCCCAAAAAATAAATATTGCTATCGCCAACTTGTGTGATGGTTAACCAACGGCATGAAGGCCCATTGCCCGCTCCAGTTGCATTTTCTTCTAAGTTGCCAGAAATGGCTTGCCAACTCTTGCCCGCATCTGTACTTTCAAATACACTCAATATGCCATAATTGGTAAACACTACGTATAGCTTGTTTGCATCAGTTGGGTCTTGTGTAATACAATTCAAATAACCCGAAGGAAAGCTTTTACTGGTTAAATTAATTGGGGTTGCAGTATCTGAACTGGCATGTTTTAATTGATACAGTTTTCCATTTGAAGTACCATAGTACAATACATCTTGTTCTAATTTAGAACTGTAGACCGCAGTAATTTCATCACCTGCAGTAGGCAGCAATGTATTTTGCAACAGGTGCCAATTGGTAGTATAACTGGTGCTGTCTGGAACATTGCTCAATGGTATTTGCGTAACGTCATCATTTCTCCAAAGAATATTGCCAGCTGGAATATAAATTTTGTCAAAATTGCTGGCATCGGGTGTAAATGGATTGATAAATTGGTACTTACTTTTGTCTACACCTCTTGGGTCTATTCGGGCATATTGTTTGAGCGATCCATCCTCATTCAAAACCAGGCGCATAACCCTTCCTTGTTGAATGCTCATGTAATATTCGTTTGCTTTAGGCGAAATAAAACAGAAACTACCATCGTAGCTCAGCGGTTGAATCCAATTGGTATTGGAGTTTGGGTTCAAACACAACAAGGATCCGTTGTCTTGTAATCCTCCAATGACCCTATTGTCTCCAGCTGTTTGACTAATTGCAACAGTATAGAATTGGGTATTGGTGTACCCATTGTTTAAAGAGTTCCACTGCACTTCATTGGCTAATATATTTTCGGTTTTAGAAATGCCACCATCATGAACAGAGTATACTTGATTGGGTTGGTTTTTATCAAACAAAACAAAATGGTTATCGGGATGGTGGTTTGTATAGACTTTAAAATCTGGTAAAAAAGTGCCGGGTTTGTATCCGCCAATCCAGGTGGTATTTTGGCTGCTTCTAAATGCATCAGTAGAACGGTATAAATTGGTTCCGCCCAATAAAATTACATTGGTATCGGTTGGGTGAAATTGAATGTCTAAACAATAGCCTCCCTGTGCAATAAAATCGCCAAATGCACCGCCAATGGCAGGAATGTTTTGAGAGCGATCAGACCAAATTCCGTTGTTTCCAGTTCCATCTCCATTTAAATAGGTGTATTTCCAAAGGCTGTTCCATTCAGCTGTTCCTTCAAAATTTTTAGTGGCTTTCCCTGAACCAGGGGTGTTGGCAACAAAAAATAATTGGTTTTCGTCTTTGGGCGATACACACATGACCACTCGCTCTGTTGATGCAGGAAAATTAACTGGAGAAATATTTGACCAAGTATTGCCATTGTCTTTTGAACGCCAAATTCCTGCATGGCTGCCTCCACCCGAAAGTGCAGCATATACTATGCCTGAAGGGGTAACCAAAACATCTGTAAAATAACTTTTTCCGGCTGTGATGCCACCTCCTCTTTTTTTACTCCAGGTAATGCCACCATCTAAACTTCTAAAAATGCCATCAAAATTGGCTGCAAACAACACATCAATTGAATCAATGGCCGTATTTATGGCCAAACGGTGAATGGCACTCCAATTGTTTGCCAAAGAACCAGGAGGTGTAATTAAATTGCCTATCCTGCTCCAAGTAATACCTCCGTTATTAGATTTATACAATCCATTGCCTGCATAAAATGCACCTGGCAAACTTGCTCCATACAATTCTCCTGTACCTGCATACCAATTGGCATGTTTGCCGGATCTGGTATCTTGAATCAAGCATGAAATATTATTGACTTCTGGGCTAGTTGTACATTTGTTCCAAGTTTGTCCTTTGTTGCCGCTTCGCCAAATACCACCCATTGTAGATCCTGCCAGCAAAACCTCAGAATGGTCTATGTCCATGGCAATAGAACGAGTTCTTCCACCTACATTGTAAGGTCCTATTTGAGTAAAAAGTGCATGCTTACCAGAATAATCTTCTACAGGTAAATTGGCTGAAAAGGCCAATTCTGCTTGTCTAATTCCCTCTGGAATTTCATGGGTATATGGGTTGGCCAAGGTTTGGTTCATCCATTCTGCACGCTCACGCAAATCTTCTTCCATGCCCTCCATTTCTATGCCCTCTTCAAATGCTTCAAACGAATGAAATTGATTGCCTAAAAAGCCAATTATAATTGCAATAGACAAACATGCAGTAGCGAACTTTTTCATACCTCTTTTTTTAGCAATTTATAAAATGAAGCGGCCAATTAAAAAAACTATTGTAAACCTTTTCGTTTGCAAGTGTATATTTGGGCTTTCATGCAAAGGCTTTACATACTCATTTGTATATTTTTCTTGGTAGCTAAATCTTCAAATGCCCAAACATTTGAAGTGTACGAAGGAGATACCATTAACCAAACACTCTTGAACGGTAAAAAGCAAGGGTTTTGGCGCTATTTCTGGCCCAATGGCGATTTAAAATACGAAGTTTATTATGACAATGGCGAAAAAGAAGGCCTTGAAATCAAATATTTTGATGAGCAAGATTGTATTGAGTTTAGCAATACCTATTTAAAAGGGGTACTGAATGGTCCTAGTGTTTCATTCTTTCCCAATTGTAGTACCAAAACTGAAGAAATATATCAAGGGGGTCAAAAAAATGGCTACGAAAGAAATTTTGATCAAAATGGCATTTTGTTAACGGAAGGGCAATTTGCTAAAGGCGAATTGGTAGGTAGTTATGCGCATTTCGATAAAAAAGGTACCGTTACTTACGAGAGTCCAACTAAAGAAACGACCTTAAAGTTCGACAAATTTTTGAGTGGTGAATACAAAATCAGAGACTCCACCATTTTTAAAGTATTTCAGCGCAACAACAAATGGAAAAATGTATTGTTGGTGGTAGACATGACCGGTTCTATGTTTCCATACATTGGCCAGTTATTGGTATGGTTTAAACAAACCTATGAAGATGGAACCATAAGGTATTATTCACTGTTCAATGACGGAGACAATTTAGATGATCTCAAAAAAGTAATTGGCAAAACAGGAGGTGTTCATTTGTTTGAAGCCAAAGATTACAAAAAGCTCAAAAGAGATGTTGAAGAAGTACGCAAAATGGGAGAGGGTGGAGACGACCCTGAAAACGACATTGAAGCCCTGATGACTTCTCAACTCAATTGTAAAAATTATTCCGAAATTGTATTGTTGGCCGATGATAGCCAAATCAGAGACATGGCATTGCTCAAAAGACTCAGGAAGCCTGTACATGTGGTATTGTGTGGTACCAAAAAAGGTGTCAATGACCAATACCTAAAATTGGCGCTGCATACCAAAGGAAGTATTCATACAACCAATACCGATGTGGATATGAAAAAATTAAAAGATGGAGACGATGTGCTCATCGAAAAAGATTTATTCAAGTTCAAAGCGGGTCAATTTGAATGGGTTGATTTAATAGACTAAACATGAAATTAATACTGGCATCTAAATCACCAAGAAGACAGGAACTCATAAAAGGGCTGGGCTTTGATTATAGCATTTGCACCTATGATACTGACGAATCGTTCCCGGAATCGCTTCAGGCAGGAGATATACCAGCATACCTGGCGCAAAAAAAAGCAGCACATTATCCAAGGGTTTTGTTACAGGATGAAATTCTATTAACTGCCGATACTGTAGTTTGGATCAATGGAAAAGTATTGAACAAGCCGCAATCAGAAGCAGAAGCCATTGAAATGTTAGACCAAATTTGTGGCAATACCCATGAAGTATTTACTGGAATTTGTTTAAAAGGAAATGCAATGGAACACATTTTTGTTGAGCAAACTTTTGTAAGTTGTAGTCAATTGAGTCTGGAAGAAAAAAAGTTTTACATTCAAAATTACAATCCTTTTGACAAGGCAGGTTCATATGGCATTCAAGACTGGTTTGGCTATGCAGCTGTTCAAAAAATAAATGGTTGTTTTTACAATGTGATGGGTTTGCCAGTTCACAGGTTAAGGCAAGAAATGAAGGCTTTGCAATTGATTTAATTTTCCGAAAAGAATACGCCTTCTTTGAGGGCGTAATCCACCGCAATTATCTTTTTAAAGGGATATAATTCCATTACTACCTCTACTAGCAATGCCGCCACTACAATTAAATCTTTTCTATATTCAATCAGACCCTTTGTTTTGCTTCTTTCTAACTTATTTGAATGTTTGAGGTATGTTGAAAGGTGTAAAAAATTGGCAATTGAAATAGTATGTGCATGTTGGTTTGCATTTGGCTGTTGCAAATGAAAATGCTGTGAAAGTATTTGACTAAAAGAGTCGAATGGGCCCGATGTACCTAATAAAATACCCACGGGAAATGCATGAAGTGCTATTTTTAATTCTGTAAGCTGAAGTTGACAATGGGCTTTCAGTGCTGCAATTTGGTCTTGAGTCATTGGGTCTTGGTCTTGGAACAAGGCAGCTAAGCGCAATGCCCCCATTTCAACACTTTGTTTCCAATGAATATGAGAAGTATTGCCTATGATCAATTCAACACTACCTCCGCCAATATCCATTACCAAAAAATTGTCTTGTTCTTGAGCGATGGCATGTTTGGCTCCCTCATAAATAAAAGCAGCTTCAGTTTGGCCAGAAATGGTTAAAATTTGATACTTGAATATGGTTTCTAGTTGATGTGTAAATGCTTTACCATTTGAAGCATTTCTGATAGCCGAAGTGGCAAATGCTTTAATGGTTTGAACTTGATATGCTTGAATATGCTTGTCAAATTCATGAAGTACAAGCATTGCTCTTTGAATGCCGGCATCTGTCAATAAATTGTTCTGAATGCCTCCTTTACCTAACATAACAGGTAATTCCAAAGAGAACAAAATTTCTTTATTAGACTTGCTTTTTTTACCAATTAATAAGTTAAATGTATTGGTACCTAAGTCAATGATGGCAATGGTTTGAGAATGCATGTTTGGTTTTAAAATTTCAAGATAGCAATTAGTTCAAATATAAAACAATCAACACACATGCTTGTTTACCTTAACATGTTTACTGCAATAGAAATTGATCGTATTATAGAAATGGCTTGGGAGGATAGAACTCCTTTTGAAGCCATCCATTTTCAATTTGGCATTACCGAGGCCGAAGTAGTAAAAATAATGCGGAACGAACTCAAGAGAAGCTCTTGGAAAAGATGGCGTAAACGGGTTAACAGTGGGGTTTCACAAAAGCACCAAAAAATTAGAAATCCAGAAATAAATAGGTTCAAGTGTCAATTGCAAAGACAAATAACTGGCAATAGAATTTCAAAAAGGTAATTGGGTAGGGCCTTAAAAGAGGGAGACGCGCGCAGCTTTGCTGC
>CAISCU010000037.1 GCA_903883965.1 uncultured Bacteroidota bacterium | reverse complement strand
TTAGATAGAACCTTCAATGTATTGAGCACTTCTAATGGAACCAGCATACCAAGTAAACAGTTGACTGTTCCAAACGATACCGTTTATTATAGATTGATTGCCTCAAATGTTCATGGCTGTAAACCGGATACCCTCACCAGAATGTTTACCACCATTGACAATCCAAAACCCAATTTTACCTTAAGCGACAGTGTGGGTTGCCAACCTTTGAGTGTAACAATCACAAATACCTCTACACCAGGTGTAGCATCGAGTTGGACCATCGGCAATTCATTGAAGGGCAGTTTGATCAATCCATTCACCAATGTATTTACCAATGTTTCCAATACCACTGATAGATTAGACAGCATTAAATTGGTGATTACAGCAGGCACTGGTTGCAAAGATTCATTGACAAAATATGTGCGCATCTTGCCAAAACCAAAAGCACAATTCAGTTTACCAGCCATTGTGTGTGCTGATAGCATAGCAACTGCCAGCAACAGTTCATTGTTTAAGCCCAATGTCAGTTATGTATGGAGGTATTTAAGCCCTACTAAAAACAGCATTTCTGATTCTACAGCAGCTACCCCTAACTTTAATTTCATCAATAACCAAGGCCCTGTTGACAGTACTTATGCTGTCAGAATGATTGTTACCAGTGCTGATGCCTGCAAGGATACAGCAGTAAAGAGCATTACTGTTTACAGAAGACCAAAAGCTGATTTTAACATACCAACAGTAAGCTGTGGGCCAAGTAACATTACCTTACAAAACAATACCAGCAATGTAAGTTCAGATTGGACCTGGAGCAGCACACCGAGTTTAACATTTACAACCAATACCAGTCAGCAACCCATTGTTCAATTCCCATTGAATGCAAGCAACGATTCTATCAATTACAGCATTCAATTAATTGCTACTCGCCAAGGTTATGCTTGTAAAGACATGGCCACCCAACAGGTAAGTATCTACCCAAAACCAAAGGCCAATTTCAACATTACAACCCAGGATAGTTGTGGCCCAAGATTGGTTCAATTTACCAATACTTCCAATGCCAAAAACGGAGAGGGCATAGGCAGTATGAACTATGTTTGGACCTATTTGAACAAAACAGAAACCAGCCAAAACACCGCATCAGTGTTCAGCAATACTGGAGTAGTTGATAGTAGTTATTTAGTAAGATTAATTGCCACTAGCAAACATGGTTGTATAGATTCAATCACACAAAATGTAAAGGTTTACCCTGATGCCAAGGCTAAATTTACTTTTAGCATCAATACCTCATGCGCCCCATTTGTAATCAATGCAAGCAATGTCATTACCAGTGAATACCCCAATGCCAATTTAAGTTATACTTGGTATGCCAATGGCAATTTAATAGGCAGTAACAGTAGCTTCCCAGGATATACATTGCAAAATGCCAACGACAGTATTTTAATCAAGTTGCTTACAAAAAGTAAAAATGCCTGTAAAGCAGACTCAATGGAAGTTTGGTTCAGAACCATTCCAAACCCAAAACCGAATTTTACCTTAAGCGATAGCGTGGGTTGCCAACCTTTGAGTGTAACAATCACCAATACCTCAACACCAGGTGTTTCATCGAGTTGGACCATTGGCAATTCATTGAAGGGAAGTTTGGCCAATCCGTTTATCAATGTATTTACAAATGTTTCCAATACCACTGATAAATTAGACAGCGTTAAATTGGTGATTACTGCTGGCACAGGTTGCAAAGATTCGTTGACTAAGTATTTACGCATCTTACCTAAACCAAAAGCACAATTCAATTTACCAGCTATTATTTGTGCAGACAGCATTGCAACTGCCACCAATAGTTCATTGTTTAAGCCCAATGCCAGTTATTTGTGGAGTTTTACAACTGCTACCAATCATGTGATCAATACTCCAACAGCATCAAATACGACTATTCAAATTCAAAATAACCAAGGCCCAGTTGATAGTACCTATACAGTCAGAATGATTGTTACCAGTGCCGATGCCTGCAAGGATACTACAGCAAAGAGCATAACTGTTTACAGAAGACCCAAAGCTGATTTTAGCATACCAACTGTAAGCTGTGGGCCAACAAACATTACCTTACAAAACAATACCAACAATGTGGGTTCAAATTGGACTTGGAGCAGCACACCGAGTTTAACAATTAATACTACAACCAGTCAGCAACCCATTGTTCAATTCCCATTGAATGCCAGCAACGATTCTATCAATTACAGCATACAATTAATTGCTACTCGCCAAGGTTATGCTTGTAAAGACATGGCCACCCAACAGGTAAGTATCTATCCAAAACCACAGGCCAATTTTAATATTACAACCCAGGACAGTTGTGGCCCCAGACTGGTACAATTTACCAATACCTCCAATGCCAAAAACGGAGAGGGCATAGGCAGTATGAGTAATGTTTGGACCTATTTGAACAAAACAGAAACCAGCCAAAACACAGCATCGGTATTCAGCAATACTGGAGTTGTTGATAGTAGTTATTTAGTAAGATTAATTGCCACTAGCAAACATGGTTGTATAGATTCAATCACACAAAATGTAAAGGTTTACCCAGATGCAAAAGCATCATTTACATTTACTTCAAGAACAGCTTGTGCCCCTTTTACAATCAATGCCAGCAATGTCCTTGCAAAAGAATATCCTGCTGCTAATGCAACTTACCAATGGTTTGTAAACAACAATGTCATTGGAACAGGTTTGGTATTTCCAGGCTATACCATTCAAAATGCCAATGACAGTGTGGTAGTTCAATTGAAAGTTAAAAGTTTGAGAGCATGTAAAGACGATAGCATGCAAGTTGTTTTCAGAACCATTGAAAATCCAAAACCAAATTTTAAAGTACTCGATTCAATAGGTTGTCACCCCTTGAGCAGCAATTTAATCAACCTCTCAAGCCCAGCTGGATTGCAATACAAATGGAGCATTGGTAATTTCAACAGTACCAATTTAAATACCAATTATACCTTCAGAAATTTTGGCATTATTGACAGTACAATCAATGTAAAACTTGTGGTGATTGCTGGTACGGGTTGTATGGACTCAATTACCAAACCAGTCATTGTAAAACCATTGCCTCGTCCAAAAATTCAATCAAGTTCACTTTCAAATTGTTTTCCCAATTCAACAACTTTAAGCAATATTTCAGACCCAATTCCTGCATTGAACCTCAATGCATTCAAATGGTCTTATACTGGAACAAACAATATGCTGTTTAACAATGATACGGCAGCTGGTTCAACGGGTATCAGTTATGTGCAAGACAACCAAACCGGAAGCAACCAAAATGGTTTGGTATGGCTTAAAGCACAAACAACCTACGGTTGTATAGATAGCATTTCTAAAAGCATTGCATTACCTACCAGGCCAATTGCATTGTTTAAATTCAATGGTGATACAGCTGCTTGTGGCCCATTAACTGTAAATATCACCAATTCAAGTTTGTATGGCAATACTTACAAATGGTCAACTAAACAAACGGGCATTGGCATTTCCAACCAAACAGCATTCCAACCTCAACTAGTTTTTCCTAAACATGCAGGTAATGTAGATTCTGTTTACAACATTCAATTGACAGTTGTTACTCCTAATGGTTGCTTAGATTCTAGCAGCAGAAACTTTAGAATATTCCCTGAACCCATTCCATTTTTCACCACCAATTTAGATTCGGGTTGTTCTCCTTTGGCCATTCAGTTTTACAATTCAAGCACAGTAAAAGGACCCTCAAGCAATGAATGGATTTTTGGAGACCCATCAGCCAAACTAATTAACAATGCCGATACCGTTTATAAAAAATATGTTGGCAGTGACTTGCAAGATACTGTTTATACTGCCAAGCTAATTGTGAGTTCTGTGAATTTATGTAAGGCTGAAATTACCAAAAACATTAAAATTAAAGCCAGTGCAAAAGCCAAATTATTGGTGCAGCCATCTACTTATTGCACCGATAGTTTGAACCCTGTTCAGGTCATCATTCAAAACAAATCAATAGGCAGTGTTGCTAATTTTGAATGGCAATTTGGTGACAATAAAATCTTAAATACCACCAAAGATACCACTGTTATTCACTTGTATCCTAAAGAAGGAACCTATTTTATAAAGGTAAAAGCGAGCAATGTTTGTGCAACCAGTTTTGATTCTACTTACATTGATGTGCAAGAAAAACCTGTTCCTGATTTTAGGGTGAGCGATACCTTGGGTTGTGGCCCATTGACCGTAAATTTTACCAATTTAAACAACAGTTTAAAAGTGAATTATTTCTGGGATTTTGGCAATGGCAAAACCGATACAGCCAAGTATCCGAACCCACTTATTTACAAAAACAGTTTGTTGTCTGATACCATTTATCAGGTGAAGCTGAAAATTACCAATAGCTGCGGAGACTTTGAAAAGTCAACCAAAATAAGGGTCTTGCCATTTCCGAGTGCTTCCTTTTTAACCTCACAAGATTCAGGTTGTTCTATACTTCCAGTTTACTTTGTAAATACATCTCAAGGTGTTCCAACCTCATACCATTGGGATTTTGGAAATGGCGACAGCAGCAATCGCTTAAACCCATACCGCCAGCCCATTAAATATGAGGCCATAGACAGCTTAACCATATACCAAGTGGTATTAACAGCACAAAACATGTGTGGAACCGATACGGCAAAAGCAACCATTTTTGTACAGCCTAAAAATGTACAAGCATTCTTTAATAGCAATGGCAATGCGGGCTGTGCTCCTTATACAGTGAGTTTCAAAGATTTTTCATGGGGTGCCCTCAATTATGGTTGGGATTTTGGTGATGGGTCAACCCAAAATTCAAAAGATGCAACGCATACTTTTCAGAAGCCGGGTATTTATTATGTTTACCATTTTGCAAACAATGATTGCAGTTTTGATACCACATTTAGCATCATAAAAGTATTTGATTTGCCTAATATTTCTTTAGACATTCCAGTTAAAAGAGCCTGCCAAAACACCCCGTTTGAATTCAATGCCATTACCCAAGACACAGGTGTGGTAACATGGGAATTTGGCGATGGTACCAAATCAACAGACTACAATGCAATACATTATTACAATACAGCTGGCTGGAAATACATTCGAGTGGTATTTAAATCTAAAAACAACAATTGCCCTCGAACCATCATTGATTCTATTGAAGTATTGCCAATTCCACAAATAGCCATTGCTTTAGACAGTGCAAGAGGTTGCGCCAATAAAACATTTACCCTAAACGCCATTGGCTCTCCTCAAAACAGTTATACCTGGGAGTTTTCTGATGGAACTACCAATACTGGCAGGAGCATTCAGCACCGTTTCTTAGACACAGCAATCAACACAGTGGTATTAATTGCCGAAAACGAATTTACCTGCCTAGATACCACACAAACCACTGTGAATATTTACCCGATACCTTCAGCCAATTTTGATTTCAATCCCAAAGACACCTGTACAGGGCCTGTTCAAGTAAATTTCACCAATTTAAGCAAAGGGGCTAAAGCATATGCCTGGTATTTTGGTGATGGCAATTCTTCGAATGCATTTGAACCTAAACATACTTATGACATTGTTGGGCAATACCCCATTTATTTAATTGTAAACAACCAATACAATTGTACCGATACCGCAAAAGCAATTTTTAATGTTTACCAAAAGCCAATTGTTGAATTAGATTTCAGTAAAAATTCAATTTGCCCAGGCGATACTGTGTATTTTAAAAACCTTTCGCAGTTTGCAACCAATTATACCTGGTATTTTGGTGATGGTACAAGCTCTCAGTTTACCAGCCCCAATCATGTGTATTACAACCCAGGCAAATACAATGTGAGTTTGGTGGCCAAAATAGGACAGAATTGTTTTGACAGTTTGTATGTGCAAAAAGACATTGTGGTCAATGCCAAGCCAAAGGCCTTTTTCATTTCCATTTTAGATACAACTAAACACCCTTACCGAGTAATTGATGTGAAGAATTTAACCGATTCAGCCCAATTGTTTTTATGGAATTTTGGTGACAACGACCAATTGTATTCAGGCAAAGATTATACCTATAGGTACCAAACCAACGACTCTTCTTGGAGAACCATTACCCTCTATGCCAAAAACAACAGTGGTTGTGATTCTACTTACAGTACCCAAATTAAATTGCCAGCTTATTGGAAAGGATTGTTTGTTCCCAATGCATTCACCCCTGATTATGGCACCGATGAAGTAAGGGTATTCAAACCTGCTGGAGTGAGTTTAAAATATTACCACTTAAAAATATTCAACAAATGGGGTGAACTCTTATGGGAAACCACAGAACTAACCCCTGATGGACAACCAGCAAAAGGTTGGGATGGAACCAATGCAAACAATGGCAGTGCTTGCATGCAAGGGGCCTATATTTGGACCATTGAAGCTGAATTCAGTGATGGAACAGGGTGGCCTGGTATGTTGTACCCAGGGGCTTCAGAGCCAGTCACCAAAGGAAATGTAACTTTAATAAGATAGCGCATGAGAAAAATTATAATATTTTTAATGATATCTTTTCCTTTTTTATTAAAGGCTCAGGATCCTGTTTATAGCCAATTTCACATAAATCAATTGGAATATAATCCAGCCAATGGAGGTGCTTATGGTGTTGGTAAATTTGCATTTGGAGTCATAGGAAAAACTTCTTTTTATCCAATTAGAGGGCCTTTTAAATATGGAAATATTTTTTTAAATCATTCTTTTTTTACTAAACATAATTTCAAACCAGATATTGGATTTATAATTGATAATGAAACTCAAGGGGATGGCTTTTTATCTTTGACTAAAACATCTATCAACTTAGGATTTTCATTAAAATTATTTGAAAAAATAAAATTCATTCGAAAGAAAAAAATAGATAAAATAGATTTAAGTATTGGTTTTAAACCTGGAGTTGTCACTCAAAGTATTGATTGGAACGAGTTTACATTTTCTGACCAATTGAATCCGATTTTTGGGATTACTAGAAATTCTATTAATCAAAATGCGTTTATTGATTACTCAAATACTTTTAATTTGGGTTTAGGATCTAAACTAGATATTAAATTCAACGAATATAATGAACTAATCTTAGGCTTTGCTTGTTTTAATGCTTTCGAACCTGAAATTGGTTTTTTAAATTCTTATTCACTTCCAAGGAGGTATAGTTATCAGCTTAGTTTTTTAGGTAAGTCCAAAAAATATAAGAATTTACCGTGGTTTAATAATTACTTGAGATTAGACTTTCAAAATCAATTCAGACTTTGGGCATATAATCTAGAGTTAGTATTCGAACAAGGTTTTAGTATTGGTGCTGGATATAAATCTTCAAGTCTATTTGATAAGAATAACAATATTTCGCTTCCATTAATGATTGCATACAACTATGATGATATTGTGAAAATTTATTCAAGCTGGGAGCCAAACATAATAGGTTATAATTATAATACTTTTGAATTAGGAATAATAGTTATATCAACAAATGAAATAAAACAATTTTCAGATTTTAAAGATTTTTTTATAAAACATAACTGTGGTAATAGATTCTAATACAAAAATATTTATAAAAAATCCCTACTCCAACAACCTCAATTCAGTTCTTCTGTTTTGTTGGTGTTCTTCTTCGGTACATTTAATGCCATCAGAACAACCGTTTACCAATTGGCTTTCTCCATAGCCTTTGGCAATAATTTGTTGGGCAGGTATGCCTTGCTTAATAATGTACCTCACGCAGCTATTGGAACGCCTTTTAGAAAGTGCCAAATTGTATTGGGTACTTTCCCTTGAATCGGTATGTGAAGACAATTCTACTTTTAAATCGGGGTGTTCTTTTAAATACTTCACCAATTTGTCTAATTCTATTTTGCTTTCAGGCCTTAAAAAGGATTTGTCTAGACTGTAGTAAATGTTTTTCAGGTTAATGAATTCATCAGCATTCTTTTGTTTAAAAATTAATTTGTAAAACAAGGTATCTAAGCAAGTACTTTTAGCAGGTTTTACAAGGGTTAAATGGGCATCGTCAAAATTAATATAATTGGCATGCACCGAATCTAATTTTTCTTTGTTGTTGTTAAACACGGTTTTTCCAGTACTGTCTATTAGCTGCTTTTTAATAAAATAGCCATTGTGGTAAAAGTTTAGCATAGTGCCGGTTAAACTTGTTCCATTTTCGGTAAGGGTTGCAATGCTGGTATATTGTTCTTTGGTTTTTAATTTGAGTGTTTTTTGAAAATGCCCTGGTGTTTTTGCTTGGAATACCACAGAGTCGGCATGGGTATTGGCATCTCCTGCAAATAAAATGGTATAGCTATGTCCTTTTTGAAGGGCAACTTGGTAAATGCCATTGCTATTGGTTTGTACCTTTCTTTCGGTTTGGTTGGTTTTGTCTTTTAAAACAAGAGGCAATGCTGGTAAAATTCTACCAGAACAAGCGGTTGCTTTTACTTCTAAATCTACCCCCAATACAATTCTGTTGAGTTCGTAAAGTTGGTCTTTTTGTTGGTTTCTGTTAGAACTGATATAGCCTTTGCCTGTTTCTTCATTGATGGTCAACGCAAAGTCATCACCTGCCGAATTAATGGGCAATCCCAAATGTTCTGGTTCATCGCTCATGCGGTCAGACCTAAAAATATCTAAACCGCCAATGCCTGGCCATCCATTAGAAGCAAAGTACAAATACCCCCTCGATGAAATAAAAGGAAACAATTCATCTTTGGCTGTATTGATGCTGCTGCCTAAATTCATAGGTTCTGACCAATGGTCAACCAACCAAGTGCATTGGTACAAATCAGTTCCGCCAAAGCCACCTGGCATATCAGAGGCAAATATTAAATTCTTATTAGTATCTATGGCTGCATGACCAATGGAATAATCGGGTTTATTAAAAGGGAAATTGCTTTCTTGTTCCCAGTTACCAGCTTTTTTATTGAAGATAACCAGTTCTAATTTGGAAAGTTTTAAACCTGAATTGTCACCCAAATTGCTTTGGTTACGGGTTAAAAACAGTTTTTTAAAATCTTTAGAAAAAGCAATGGGCCCATCGTGTGCGCCAATAAATTCTATCTCTTTCCACTTATTTTTATAGCGTAATTTTTTGTCAACCTCCTTTAAGTTTTCTATGTAGGCTATTTCGGTATAATGTTGGTTGGTTCTGGCATAATTGTTATTGTACAAATTGTGTTTGAATTGCGTACTTACAAACAAAATACCTTTTTTGTAAGGTACTGCAGCAAACTCTTCGGCTTGGCTACTGGGTCTCAATAATTTTACCTCATAATCGCTTTTGGCAGTATCCATAATGGCCAGGGTAGGCAATTTGCTTTTCCAGTTCATGAGTTTTTTTTCGGCCGGAAATTGTTGCAAGGCCAAATTTACATAATGGCCAAGTTGCTGTTGTTTTTGATTGATGTTTGCCAAGTCAAACAATTGCTCCCAATCTTGAATGTTTGCCCATTGGTTCATTGCCAATAAGCTGTCCCAATAATAGGCTTTTGCATATTGTTCGCATTTAAAAGCAGTATTGGCTGTGTTTCTAATGTATTCAGGTTTTCCCTTTTTCTTTTCTATAAAATTAACAGCCAATTCTTCCCATACAGGCAATGCCTCATAATAAGCAAGCTTGTTGTTCAAAGAAATGGCGTACTTTTCTTTCAATTGTTGGGCCAATAACAATTGAGCACTAATACACAATAGGAGGGTATAGAGGTATTTCATCTTAAAAATATCTTGGGCTAATAAATGCGCGTTGTTTAGATTTAAATTCAAGGGTCAATACCAATTCATGGTTGCCCCATTGTTGCGTTCTCATGCCATTCACAGGGTAATCAAAGGCATAACCCAATAGTAATCTATTGCTGAGTTGATAGGCTGTATTAATTCCAATGGCTTCATTTACTCTGTATAACGCACCGAGCCAAACTTGTTTGTAAAAAAAAGCAGACACATTCAAATCAATGGTTAATGGCGCTTTTTCTGTATATTTAACCAGTACAGATGGTTTTAAATCAATGACACTGTTAATGGGTTTTACAAAGCCCGACATCAAATAAAAATGATCGGCTAGCTTTAAGTTTTGTTTGTTGCTTTCTTGAGTCAATTCTATAGTTCTGGGTAATGAAGCACCTATATAAAATTTTTCTCCATGCAAATAAATACCAGAACCAACCAATGTTGTGAGGGTATTGCTTGCATTTACATAAGTAGGGTCTGTTGGGTCGCTTACTAGTAAACTGGCATAATTGAAACGGTCTTGTTGAATGCCCATTGCAAGCCCAAAAGACAATTTGAGTCCTTGGTCATTGAGTGGCAAATGGTATGCAATATTGCCTTTGGTATACAACCTTGATCTTGCGCCAATTTGATCGAGCATGAGGGTTGCACCCAAGCCAATTTTTTGTCTGGCAATAGGCGACTGAATACTCACAAAAGCTGTTTTAGGAGCACCTTCCCAGCCCAACCATTGAGCCCTGTTTACAGAGGTAATGTTAAAATATTCTCTAGAGCCGGCATTTGCGGGGTTAAATTCTAAAGGGTTAAAAAAGTAAAAAGAGTGCTGAGCCTCTTGTTGCCCATATGCCACATAAAAATGCAACACAGTCAAAACAATTGTAAATACCTTTTTCATGAGTTAGTGTTGAATTTCTATGAAACCTTTGTAAGGCAATTGCGATTTTTTATTGGTATCTATCAAATAAAAATAAGTACCATCTGGCAACTGTCCGTTGCCCGTATTGGATACATTTGATTCGCCTTTCCAGTTGTTTTGATAAGGATTCGCCTCATATACCAAATTGCCCCAGCGGTTAAAAATTTGAACGGAGTTGTTTGGGTACAATTCCAAGTTTTCTATGATCCAGCCATCATTTTTACCATCATTGTTTTGGGTAATTAACTGTGGTACCCGAATTGGAATCAAAGGTCTGCAACCAATTGCAAAGGAAGTATCGTAAGCACAGTTATTTTGGTCAGTTACTCGTACCCAATAGGTTCCTGCATCAATGTCTGTTATTTTGGCATTGTTAGACCCATTTTGCCACCTAAAAGCATATGGGGCCTTGCCGCCATCAGCACTAATTTCTATGTAACCAGATGCCTCTCCACACTCGCCATTTAAACTATCTACTAAATTAATTTTCATTGGTGCTGGCTGATTGATACTTGCAACAATTGAATCGGTACATTGGTCTTCATTGCTTACCCAAAGCTGGTAAGTACCCACTTTTAAATTACGGGCATTTGCTGAATTAGATACATTGGGTTTCCAGGTATAAGTCAATTGTTGATTAGCCGGAAGTGTTGAAACTTGTATGCTTCCATCATTGCCTCCATAACACAACACATCAGTAGTTTGAACGGTATTAATTTGTAATGGAGTTGGAGCATCAACAACAATTCTAAAAGTATCCGCACATCCAAACAAACTATCTATGGCAATTAACTGGTAAATGCCAGCACCTTTTATTTCAGGATTTAAGGCATGTATGCCGTTTACAATTTGGGGCCCAGTCCAAGTTAATTTGCAATAAGATGGGTCAATTTGTCCATTGATAGAACACGAATTGGTTTTACAATTTAATCCGGTACTTGGGTTTAGCACTGAGCTAAATAGGGGTTTAGGTTGAATGGCTACATTGAATGTATCAAATACGGCGGGGCAATTGTTCAATTGTGCTGTAACAGTAATTTTTCCTGTAACTGCAGTTCGGCTATTGTGTTTGGGAGCAAGCCATAAAGGAATACTGCCTTGTCCAGCATTACTCAATCCAATTTGATTGTTGGTATTGGTCCAATTAAATTGGGCACCAATAGGAGAAGAAACAAATGGAATTGGATTGATTGAGTCTCCAGGGCAAACATTGAAATCAGGGTTGGCATTGATTGTCAATTCGGGTTGAACCTTTACCTTCACATTTACGGGTGAACTAGGGCAAAAGGCATTGCTGATTTTAACTTGGTAAGAAACTGTATCAAAGTCTGAACTGGTATTGAACAGTTGTTGTTGAATGCTGTTACCCGTACCATTGCTTTCTCCTATAATAGCCGCATCAGCCAAGGCTATCCAACTAAATTGGCTGCCATTGATATTGCTTTTGAGTTTGATATCGGTAGTATTTCCATTACAAATTGTAGAAAAAATGGGTGTTGCCGTAAGGGTAGGAATGGGCTCTACATCTATCTTAAAATTGGTTTTGGGTACATTGCTGCAACCAACATGAGCAGTATAGGTAATTGATTTGAGTGTATTTGAATCATTGTACAAAATCATGGAATCAATTTTTACCGGGCTCAAGCCAATTCCACTAAACTGTTGAATGCCCCTGATTCCATTGCTAGCCGTTATTTCCCAATTGATATGATAACCTGGTATTGTAGATGTCAATTCAATGACTGTAGATGTATCTCCACTGCATATTTTTTGCGTTACAGGATTTGCCAAAACCGTCGCATTTGGTTTAATTTCAATTGTTTTTAAGAGGGTGTCAATTCCGCAGGCATTGCCAGTAACCAAAGTAATGTTGTAAAATGTAGTACTGTCAAATTGAATTTGAAGTTCATCACTGCCATTGATCCAAGTAATTGGGTCATTTGTTTGATCACCTGAACCTGTATTGCCTGTTAGTACTACAAATCCCTTAGGTGGATCAATTTTCCAGAAATAATAATAAGTAGAGTCGCAACCACTGGCATTGATACTCTCGCCTGCCTTTGATTTGTTTTTTAATTTGACAATTTCATGTTGGCAGATTGGAGAAATAGGATTGATGTCAAAATTGGCTTTGGTAGGAGTAGAAATGGTAATAGGGCCAATGGTTAAAACTGTAGGAATGCCATTGTTTGAACAAAAGTTTTGCGCAATGATGGTACCCGAAAATGCATTTTCAATAGGTGGCATACCAGGTGCATATACATAATCAACCCCACAAGAACTGTTGGTAAAATTGTGCGAAATGGTGGTGTCTCTTGATGTTTTAAATTGCATGGCGTTTGATCCATCCGAAAAACTCACCGTAAAATTTATGGGTACATCGTTTGAAATTAAATCAAACGAATAGGGGGCCGGTAAGCAGGTACTTTGCCCTGCACCCGATACTGTTACAATGGGCGCACTGCCATTAAATACCGTGTATGATTTACTAAAACTACATCCATTTGAAAACAAAATGGTATGGGTTAAATTGAACTCACCTAAAGGATAGGCATGCGACAAAAGTTTTCCAGAAAGCGAATCTTGAGTGGATTGGCTTCCATCTCCCCAATTAAAAACTTGTTGAATGGTATTGTCGTAATTGGATTCAAAAACAAAAAGAGCAGTGTCAATAGCATTGCAATTTTTAAACAATTTGGTTCCATTATTTAGCGCAGTACTAAATCCTTTTCCAGTTGATCTCAAAATTAGGTTAGAATTAGGTGCTGCCAAAACAACTATGGTAATACTTTTGCTAGTTACAATACTACCATTGTTGTTATTGATACTAAGCGATGCCGTTGTGCCATTTGTAACAGTTTGGTAGTTGACAGAAATTGGCGAAAGAGATGTTGAACTGCTTGGGTTGGATCCAGTGCCAAATGTCCAATTGTAAGTACTTTGTTCAGTTGTATTGGTTGACTGGTTGACAAAAATTACAGATTGACCTTGGCAAACTTTAACCGTATCTGAAATTGCAGCAGGATTAGTTGAAAACTTTACATCTGCTGATTGACCGTACGAAAATTGTATTGAAATTACTGCTAAAAAGAGTAGGAAATAGCTTTTTCTAAGAAAAGTAAATTGGGAAATCATAGGCAAAGATTACTATCCAAAAGTAATCAAACTATGTCAAAATAACAATTTAGCTTATCAAAAATCCAATTTCATGCCATCAAAAGTACCACTACTCATGAGCAACAAATTTTCATTTCCCGAGTAATGTGATTGTATCCAATTGTACAAATCTTCTTTGTTGCTAAAAGCTTGGGTATTGTTGCCAAAATTTTGAGCAACTTCTGTTTCACTTAGCATGGGCATTTTCTTCATTTCAAGTGCATGTTTGCTGAATAAAACCGCTGAACAATCTGCGGCTTGCATGCTATTGGCATAATGCGGTAAAAAAGCTTTGTCTAAGCTGCTGTAAGTATGCAATTCGTAAACAGCTATCAATTCCCTTTCAGGGTACAATTCTCTAACGGCATTAACGGTTGCTTTTAATTTGGAAGGCGCATGTGCAAAATCGCGGTAAACCATGCTGTTTTTATCTGCCTTAATGGTTTCTAATCTTTTGGCAGTTCCAGTAAAAGTTGTAATGGCATTGAAGAATTGTGCTGTTGAAATTCCAGCTTCTTTACATGCGTTCATGGCAGCCATCATGTTTTGTAAATTGTGTGTGCCAAAAATTTGTAGCGGATAAGCTTTGCCATTATCAATGACAGTTACTTTTCCATCATGCACTTCAAAAGTGGGTGTGGTATAAGGAATTTTTCTGGCTTGAATGTTGAGTGAATCTACCAATTCATTCACGGCATTGTCTGAAGCGCAATAAATCAGTGCACCATTTGCGGGTAATGCTTTTGCAAAAATTTCAAATTGGGCTTTGTAGTTTTCATAAGTTGGAAACACATTGATATGATCCCATTCAATGCCGGTTATAATGCCTATTTCGGCTTGGTATACATGGAATTTAGGCCTGAGGTCTAATGCCGATGTTAAATATTCATCACCCTCAAAAACGGCCAATTCGCTAGTTTCAGTAAAGCCAACCATGGTTTCGAAACCTTCCAATTGCGAGCCTACCAAGTAATCAAATTCAATTTGGTTTTGCTTGAGTACATGTAAAATCATAGCGGTTGTAGTGGTTTTACCATGACTGCCTCCAACAACAATGCGTTTTTTGTGTTGGGTTTGTTCATACATGAACTCTGGGAAAGAATAGATTTTCAATCCCAAATTTTTTGCTGCTTCTAGTTCAGGATTGTTGGCCCTGGCATGCATGCCTAAAATAACGGCATCTAAGTCGGCAGTAATGGCTTGTGGGTTCCAACCAATTGCTTTGGGCAAAATGCCGTGTTTTTCTAATCGAGACTTTGCTGGTTCATAAATTTCATCATCAGAACCAGTAACCATATAGCCTTTTTTATGAAGAGCGATGGCCATATTGTGCATAACAGCTCCTCCAATTGAAATAAAATGTACCCTTTTTTGCATCGTGTTTAAAAAAATCAAAAGTACTCAGAATATCTTAGCTATCATGGAGTTTAAGATTGCTATTGTAAAATTTTACCCACATTTTAAGAAACATGTCTAAAAGCATATTGCAATCAAATTGAATCTCTTATCTTCGATGATATTTGATTCAAATGAAACCAATTACTTTCGGACATGTACACGGCGATTTCTCTAAAGTTTTAAAAGATGAAGTGGCCAATTATTTCAAACAATCTGGTAAAGACAAAACAGGCAATGCCTTATTGTATACCAAAACAGGCATATTTTTAGGTGGTTTAGTGTTGGTTTATTTGTTATTGATGTTTGTAGGCATGCCTGCATGGTTGGGCTTATTTATGTCGGCCTTGCTTGGTTTCTTTGCCGCAAGTATTGGATTTAACATCATGCACGATGCCTGTCATGGCTCTTACAGCAACTCAAAAATTCTCAATGAATTGGCTGGTTTAACAGTAAATTTAATTGGCAGCAACGCCTTTTTTTGGAAACAAAAACACAATATTATTCACCATACCTATACCAATATTGATGGTTTAGATGATGACATTGCCATGTCTCCTTTGTTAAGACAATGCGAAACTCAGCCAAAGAAGCCAGCTCACCGTTTGCAGTTCATATACATGTTCTTTTTGTATGGCATAAGCAGTATTTACTGGGCATTGTATTCTGATTTTCAAAAATATTTTTCAGACAAAATCAACAATACCAAAAGATGGAAAATGCCAATTTCAGAGCATATCATTTTTTGGGTAAGTAAATTGTTCTATGTAGTAGTTTATATGGTATTGCCTATTTATGTGCATGGTTTTTGGACATGGTTGCCTGCCTATTTGGTCATGAATTTGGTATTTGGTGTATGGCTTTCAATAGTATTTCAATTGGCGCATGTGGTAGAAGAAACTTCTTTTGAAGAAGCTTCAGAAACCGATGCTAAAAAAATTGATGATTGGGTGGTACATCAACTCAGAACCACTGCCGATTTTGCACCTAAAAATAAAGTGCTTAATTTTTTAGTTGGTGGTTTGAATTTTCAAGTTGAACACCATTTGTTTCCGCATATTAGCCATGTTCATTATCCAGCTATTCAAAAAATAGTTTCTGAAACCTGCGCCAAATTCAATATTCCATACCATTGCAATCCAAGTATGGTTGGAGCCATTGGTTCACATGTGAGAAGAATGAAGTTTTTAGGAAAACCCTAATTGAACTAATTTCATGAAATTACATGTTGTAGAAACAGGTTTTTTTAAACTAGATGGGGGAGCCATGTTTGGTGTGGTTCCAAAGTCTATTTGGTCTAAAATACATGAGCCAGATGCCAATAATATGATTCAATTGGCTATGCGTTGCTTGTTGATAGAAGACGGCAAAAGGCTCATTTTAATAGACAATGGCATTGGAAACAAGCAATCCGATAAATTCTTTGGTTATTATTATTTAAATGGAGATGCCACTTTAGACAAATCCTTACACAAATTAGGATTTCACCGCAACGACATTACAGACATGGTTTTGTCTCATTTGCATTTTGACCATTGTGGTGGCAGTATTGCTTGGAACAATGATAGAACCGCATACCAGACTGCATTCCCCAATGCCACCTATTGGATAGCTGAACAACATTGGCATGAAAGTTTACAACCCAATGCTAGAGAGAAGGCCAGTTTTTTAACAGAAAACATTTTACCAATTCAAGAAAGTGGGCAGCTCAAATTACTAGGAACCAACCAAAAATTTCACAACGACATTGATTTGTTATTTACCCAAGGGCATACCAATTCTATGATGCATGCGGTTATACCTTATAAAGGAACTCATGTGATTTATATGGCCGATTTAATTCCAACATTGGGGCATATTCCAATTCCATATGTCATGGGTTATGATGTTAGGCCCTTGGATGCCATGAAAGAAAAACAAGACGTATTACAAATGGCTGCCGATTGTGGTTATGTGTTGTTTTTTGAACACGATGCCCAAAATGTGGCTTGTACGGTAGAACAAACCGAAAAAGGCATTCGCCACAAAGAAATCATCAGTGCTGATTATTTCTCTTAGAAGTTGATTCTTCGCTTGGTTCAATTTCATACAATTGGTAACAATTGCTGCGGTTCATCCATCCGTTGAAATTGAATACTTTTATCCATTCTGGAAAGCTGCAATAACGCACTTGTTTCTGATAAGCATTTAGAAATGGTGGTTCTTCAAATGCATTACAAACTAAAAAAACTGGCTTATTGGTAGTTGATGCTAAAACAGGCATTGAATCGGTATTTACCTGTTCAAATTGTAGCGGTTTTTGTAGGTAAAAACTGTTTTTATTTTTACCACTGTAAAAAGGGTGTTCTTCTGTATAGTATACTTTGGCATGGGCAGGAACATATTGGTTGATTGCATTCAAAAGTGGCAACAATTGATGCGCTGGGCTTAAGGCAACAATGCCCAGTGCCACTGCATTTACACATATCAAAACCAATCCAATTCTTGGTAACAAAAGTGGGTGTTTTGTAGCATACAAATTGCTCAGTTGCTCATATACCAATACCAATAACAAGGGAATAAAATAGGCAAGCGGAAACAAAAATCTAAATTCTTTGTGGCCAACTAAACTGTGCCCAATTAAAAAGAACAAGAGTCCAAAGCCAATCATTCTATATGAAGGTTTCCATACACACAGCATCAATCCAGCCAAAATACCAAAGCCAAAAGGTGGAATGAGTTTTTCGTTGATCTGAGCCAAATACCAATACCAAGGCTCGGTTCCAAATGATGCTGCAACCTGATGAAAAATATTTAAATTGAAATAATTCCATGGGGTAAATGTCCAAGTTTGGTAATAATAACAATCTAGTAAACTACATGTCGCAATGGCAATGCTCCCACTAAAGCTAGCCCAAATCCATTGTTTGAAGCTGTACTTTCTTTGAATCAGTAAATAAAGCCCAATGCCTAAAATATAGAAACCTGTCTGAAAACGGGCTTCAAATGCCATACCCAATAAGAAAAAACCAATTGCAATATTTTTGACTGTTTGCTCTTTGACTAAAAAACTACTACCCAAAACCAATAACAAGCCAGTTAAATTTTCAGATGAAAAACGCACATGAACATAAACCAATGCCCAAGTAAACAATGAAAGCAACAAATGAATTTTTGCAGATGTAGCATTTCTATATTTGAGTTGTTTGTGAAAATAAAAGGCAGCACCTATGCCGGCAAATGCAATGAGTAGCCTCATTAAAAAAGCAATGAGAAATGGATTGTTGATGCCAATAAAATGATAAAATTGAATTTGAATATAACTCAACCAAACTTGAAGGGTAGGCCGCATGGCTAAATGAAATTCCATAGGTAATTCACTTTCATTCACATGTCCATTGATATGTTGAGCAAACTCTATTAACTGAAAATGTTCGTCTGGATGATGCCAGCCGCTGCTGAACCATGCCGCTACCACATGAACAATCAGAGCAAGCAAGAGCATTTTTTTAGTTGACAGTTGAAACGACTTCATACTTCAAATATGCAAAAAAGGCGGCCCTTTCGGAACCGCCAGTTTTGTAACCATGAAATATCTTATCTAATTATTAAATTATTAGTAACTCTATTGCCCGCTTGGTTGGTATACCAATTGGTATTGTTGGTACCCCCCGAATTTGCCCAGATAAAGAAATTGGGGTAAGCATTTACGAAATCGGTTTTCTCTATTGTATACGGAAT
>CAISCU010000036.1 GCA_903883965.1 uncultured Bacteroidota bacterium | reverse complement strand
CAATTAGTTTTTTACCGGAAGCAAGCCATAGTTCTTGCCTTGTTCCAATTGGTTTTTCAAGAAATCAGAAGGGTATTCAACTTTTACATCTACCATGTTTTCGCCTTCCATTACAGGTACCAACTTAGGTTGAATAAAACCTTTGTATGGCGCAACATTTAATTTGTTGAAACGCTCTTTTACTTCTTTCAATAATTCTTGGTCAACTTTTACACCATAGCCTTCAACCAATTCTGTTGCAGCTTTGTAATCGCCTTCAGATTTAATGCGTTGAATTTCTTTTAATAATTGGCCAAACAAATCGCGAAGTTTTTCGTAGTTGTTTACTTTAACAAAGGTTTTGCCGTCACGTTTAACAAATTCAATGACATTGTCTTTTTTGCCCATTTCATAAGCCCATTTGGCATTCAACTGACGGTTGCGCATGTGCGCTTCTTCTAAGTTTTCGCCAATGTTTAAACGGGTCAATTGGGTAATTAAACCATTCATGATATAACCATCGTATTCTGCTTTGCCACAATCCAAGCTAGGCATTACACCCATATCCACCAATTTTTGGTCAAGCACATAGTACAAGGCTACTAAGTCAGCGCGCGCTTCTTCCAATGTGCTGGCATAATTTTTCAAGGTTTGGTCAGGGTCTCCTACACCTTTGTTAATTTGGCCACTGGCATGTCCAATTACTTCGTGCATGTCGGTATGCAAATCTCCAGCCAATGCGCCATATTCTTTGGCTCTTGCAATTTGTGCCTCGTTTTCAGCAAACTCTTTCAATACAGGGCTTTTAGCACCCACAATATTGTATGAATGCACAATGTTTCCTAATGAAACCGATTTGCTACCATGCTTTTGGCGAATCCAATTTGCATTTGGAAGGTTAATGCCAATAGGGGTTGACTGTGCACTTGCACCCGCTTCTTGAATGACTGTAATGACTTTGGCAGTAATGCCTTTTACTTCTTTCTTTTTGTGTTCTGTTGCAATAGGTGAATTGTCTTCGAACCATTGTGCTTCCTTGGCAATGGCAGCAATTCGTTTGGTTGCTTCCATGTCTTTGATAGAAACCACCGATTCAAAACTGGCGCGTTTGCCTATGGCATCATCATATACTTCAATAAAACCATTGACTACATCTAATCTGCTTTCGGTATCATTTACCCATGCAATATTGTATTCGTCCCATTTTTTTAAGTCGCCAGTTTTGTAGTATTCAACTAACAATTCAAGGGCTTTTTTCTGTTTGTCGTTTTCAGCAACAGTCACAGCTTTTTCTAACCAATAAACAATTTTTTCAATGGCTGCTGAATACATGCCGCCTACTTTCCAAACTTGTTCAATTACTTTGCCATCAACCTTGGTCATTTTGCTGTTCAATCCCCATGAAATAGGTTCTGCATCGTCTTTTTTAATGCGGGCATTGTAATAATCTTCTACTTCTTTTTGGGTAACACCCTCATAGAAATTATTCGCTGAAGCAGCAACATTGTCAATGCCTGACGCCAAATCTACTTTCTTTGCTTCAAAATTAACATCAAACACAATTGGCTTGATAATAGCTAAAAATTCATCCGCATTTTTTCCTTGTAAAGGCAATTTGCTTGGGTCTAATTTTTTTACCAAACCCGCAAAGAAATCATAGCTACAAGCAGGTACAAATTTTAAGTTTGAGTAATGGTGGTGAACGCCATTTGAGAAGAAAAAGCGTTTGGCATAAATTTCAAAGTTTTTCCAATCTTCGCTTTGTTCGTGTGACGCATTGGCTTCAAAAATAGCTTCAATGGTTTTGCGCACCAATAAATTGTTTTTGTTGTTTTGGTCGTAAATCATATCACGGCCTGCATTGGCAGCTTCGTATAAATAGTAAGCCAACTCTTTTTGTTTGGGCGTAAGCTCGTTGAAACCTGGAATCTCATAACGGAGAACCTGCAAATCTGCAAACTGGTCGCAATTGACATCGAAATCGGAATTGCCATGCTCTTTGTTTTGGTTAGAAGAACAGCTGTACATCAATGTTCCTGCACTTAATGTTGTAATCAACATGAATTGTTTTATTTTCATTATTTTAAATGTTTCAGAATGGATTTCAAATGAAACACAATGTTTGATAAAAACAAAATTGAAATAAGCGGTAAAACAGGGTACTTTACTTTAAAATAGCTTAAAGTAGTTGTATAATTCTGCTAGTTAAATGCTTTCCCAAATAAACTATCAATGATAGGCATATTGGTGCTTGAAATTTCAATGTTGGCTTGAATTTGATAGTCTTTTGTATGAATGATATTTAAATTGCCAAGGTGTAAATTCAAAAGGTCTAAATTTTTAAGTGAATCGTAAATACATAATTTATTTGGGATCTCTTTCGAATACAATTGGTTGCTAGTTATAAATGTGATATTAATAATATGATTTATTTTTAAAAGGCTTGTTATTTTTTCAAATGCTATTTTTGAACAGCCTTTGCAAGAACCTGAAGGAATTAAAATATAAAAATGATCCTTTTTAATTGCGGTATTGTTAGTTGCTAAATAATTACTGAATGTTTTGGTTTGTGTTTGAAGTTCTGTTTCTTGGCAGGCCAATAACAACAAGCCAAACAAAAATATAAGGGTTAGTTTATGGTTGACTTTCATGGGTTTGTAATAATGTAAATTTTAGTAAATCTCTGTTTTGGCAGCTTTCGCAAGTACTAGAAACAAGCAAACCATTTTGAGTAGGAAGCATCCATTTGTAATTGTATTCCCCTTTGGTAAATAAATGTTCAGCTTGCACATTTAAATTTGAATCTAAAACCATCAATACCCAGTTTAGTTCTTTTTTTTGTTTGATCTGATTCTGCTCATTCAAGAAATTTTGACTGGGTTTAAATACCCTGTAATAACAATTTTTAAAAGGGTCATACACAATTTTTTCATACCTGGCCGCGGCCAAATTGTATTCTTTTACTTTGCTTATTTTGTCAACTGCATCAATGGGCATGGTTGCATGTGGGGCATTGTCATACTTGCTTTTAGCTGACACAAATTTTACTAATTTTTGTTTGTTGTAAACAAATAAGGTGTCGTTGTTTCTAAAAGAGTAAACCAATTCGTTATGGTTGTTAATGCACCGAATAGGGTAACAATCGTAATAAAAATTTGTGAGGTAGTTTGATGGGAATTTACCCAATCTAAAATACTGCTTGTTTGTAATGGAAATGCCCAACTCTGGCAAGCGATTGAAATACTTTTTAATGTTTTGCATGTTGTTCAACACCATGTCGTTGTAGGTAGTAACAACATATATGCAATTGTTGCTGTACAAAATATTGAATTGGCTCAAAGAAAGGGGCTCATAGTTTTGTGGACTATATTCATTTGCATAAACACTGGTTTGAAATTCTATTTTATTGTTGTGAATCAAGTAAATATTTTTGTCATTTTCAGATAAAATTAGAATTGAATCAAGGCCAATATAAAAGGGTGAAAAGTAAGCATTCAAGCCCAGCTTCTTGGCCATAGATTTGAAGTTTATTTTCTTGATAATTTTTTTAGAAAATACATCTACATAATAAAATTGACTATCTGCTTTGAGCAAATAAGCAAGTATGGGTTTGTTAGATTTTTTGTCGTAAACCAAATCAACAGAAGAAAATGCAGCAGCACTTTTTGTTTTAATATATGGTAACTCAATATAATAAGTCCTTGTTGCTCTTATTTTATTTTCCTTGTTACTATTAATACCACAAGATATAAAAATTGTGATTACGGCCAAAATTAAAAATTTACTCATATTTATTTAATGACAGGTAATGCAATTATTACATCATTACTCATAAAATTTGTATCATTTAAATTCGATGGTATTGCAAAATAAATATCTTGACCTGAATTTTGGTTTATACCATTTTTTTTAACAAACCTAAATGATCCATTAATAATATTTTCAGCAAAATTATCATTTACTGTGTTATTTGGAAAGACTTCTCTCCAATTTGAGTTTGAAAAATATTGTTTAAGTGAATCATTATCATACGCATCTATGAATTTTGAAATATTTGGAGTGATGACTGCTTCTCTCATACAATTTAAACAAGGTCCTGGGCAGAAACATCCAGATGGATCATTGATTATTATTGGAGTATTCATAAAATCACATACTAATGTAAATGGTGTAATAATACATTTTGGGTCCGATTGTGATACAGTGATACTATCTTTGAAATAGTTACTGCTTTCATTTAGAGATTTAGAATTTTCTTTTTTACAATTTGTAATTACTAAAAGAAATAGTAAGGTAGTTGGTAGATTAAATTGTTTCATTTTAATATAGTGTTTATGTATTCGAAAATAATCATTAAATTATGAATAAACTTAATAAATTAGTCAAACAATACAATCAGCGGGCTTTTATAGAAAACGACCCTATTTGCATTCCGCATTTGTTTACCCAACAACAAGACATTGAAATTGCAGGTTTGTTTGCTGCTGTTTTTGCTTGGGGTCAACGCAAAACCATCATTCAAAAAAGCAAAGAATTATTGGCACGCATGGACCATGCTCCGCATGCTTTTATTTTGCATCACCAAGAATCAGACCTGAAAAAATTAGTAGGCTTTAAACACCGTACATTCAACGATACCGATTTGCTGTATTTTGTTCATTTTTTGAAGCATTGGTACCAACAATATCCATCATTAGAAACTGCATTTTCTGAAGCTATAAAGCCAACCGATATTAGCGTTGAAAATGGCTTGATCAACTTTTACCAATTGTTTTTTTCATTGCCTGATGCACCTCAAAGAACCCGCAAACATTTGTCATCTCCACTCCAAAAATCGGCATGCAAACGCATCAATATGTATTTGAGGTGGATGGTTAGAAAAGATTTGCAAGGGGTAGATTTTGGCATTTGGAAAAACATAAGTCCCGCACAATTGATATGCCCTTTGGATTTGCATGTTCAACGATCAGCAATTCAATTAGGCTTATTAAAAAGAGAGCAAAGTGATTGGAAAGCAGCTCTAGAACTAACTGAAAGTTTAAAATTACTGGATAAAAATGACCCCATTAAATATGATTTTGCGCTATTTGGCTTGAGTATTATGCCTTATGGTATATAAATATTAATACCGAAAAATGTCAATCAAACTGACAAATTACGGTAATAATTATTTTAAAATATTGGGTAAAATATTGGTTAAAAATGGCATGAGTCCAACTACATGCACTTGTTTATTGATAAGGTAAGCTTCATCGGAAGAAGGTGTAATCATAAAATTCTGTTTTGTTCCTAAGTCTTTAATACTTTCTGTCAATCCACGAGAAACTGATGGAGAGGTTGAATACTTAATTTCTATACTCACAATTGGTTTTATACCTTTTACTAAAATTAAATCCACCTCGCTACCGTCATGAGTTCTATAGTAGTAGGGTTGAATGGTTCTGGGTAACAGTTGAATAATTTGTTCAATAACATAACCCTCCCAAGAATTGCCAACTGCAGCATGATTGAATAAAGTTTTTATGTTGTTGATGTCTAACAGGTAGTGTAATAAGCCTGTGTCACGAATGTACACTTTAGGGCTTTTCACAAGACGCTTCTTGGTATTGACATGAAAGGGCATTAGTTTTCTAACCATATAAGCTCCTTCGAGATGATCGAGATAGCGATTTGTGGTGGTTTGACTAATGTCTAAACCTTTTGCAAATGAATTGGCATTCCAAATACCAGCATGATGATGAGCCAACATTCTCCACAATCTAAACATAACTTGTGGTGAAAAAGTAGTGCCAAATAATGAATTTAAATCGCGTTCAACAAAAGTTCGTGCAAAACCATCCATCCAAAGAAATTGTGCCTCTTCATTTTTTGCCATATAAGAATCAGGAAAACCGCCTCTAAACCAGTGTTTATTTAGTGTATTATTTTTTTGTGGTAACTCTACTATGTTAAATGGATGTGCTTCAATATAGTAGATTCGACCAGCTAATGACTCCGAAGCTCCTTTAACCATTTCGGGAGTAGCAGAACCTAGTAACAAAAATCTACCTGCTTTTTTTTTCTTATCAATAACAGACCTCAAAACTGGAAACAATTCGGGTAATCGTTGTACTTCATCAATAATCAAATTAGCATCTTGATGTTGTGAAAGAAAAAATTCTATGTCATTAAACTTCCTTAAATCAGCGGGGCTCTCCAAATCAAAATAATCTGCTTTTGCATTTAACTGCTTTTGAATAGTAAGAGCAATGGTTGTTTTCCCACATTGGCGAGGCCCAACAAGTCCGACAGCTGGAAACTGCTTTAATAGTTTTTCCACTTTTGCTTCTGCAATACGCTTAATTTTCATGATACAAGTATAAAAATAATACCGAAAATTGTCAATCAAAATGACAAATACCGGTGAATATATTTAATTGAGAAGCCTAAATTTATGATAAATCAGTAATAGCTTTGAACAGCTGAAGTCTAAAAATTGTACTTAAAAAAACTGTAAAGAATGATTTTGCTTTGTTTGGAGCAGGTGTCTCTAAAATGTTTTAGTATTTTTGATCTTTAATTTATTCATTCTTCACTCAATAGCATGACCCATTACCGCATACAAACTTTGCAGCCAAGCAATGGCTTTGTTCAGATTCACATGCAATTTAGGGCTACAACCGATGTAGTGTATTTGCAATTGCCTGCATGGAGACCGGGCCGGTATGAACTGGCCAATTATGCCAGAAATATCAAAAATTTTAACATTAAATCTGAAACAGGAGAGGCCATTCCTTTCTCAAAAATAAACAAAGAAAAGTGGGCTGTAAGCATAACACCCCATACCAATGTGCTGGTGAGTTACGAGTATTATGCCCAACAACCCGATGCTGGAAATTCCTTTGTAAGTGAACAATTGTGTTATATCAACCCGGTTAATTGCTTGCTGTATGTAGAGGGCATGGAGCAGCTTCCTTGTCAGGTTGAACTACCGCTTACACCAACTGCAAAAGTTGCATGCCAACTCAATTTAAATGGCAACAAACTATTGGCCAAGCATTTTGATGAGTTAGCCGATAGCCCATTTTTTATAGCTGAAAATTTGCAACACCATACCATACAACATGGTACTTGTTTGTTTCATTTTTGGGCAGCGGGCCCAGTTGAATTGGATTGGAACCAACTCAAATCAGATACCATTCGGTATGCCACTATTCAGGAAGCCATTTTTGGTGTATTGCCCATGACCGATTTTCATTTTCTGTATTTGTTCAGAGAAGATGTATTTAGACATGGTGTAGAACATGCCAGTTCAACTGTGATAGCCATGGGGCCTGGCAAATCTATGTGTGAAACAATTGCCTACAACGACTTATTGGCCATTAGTTCGCATGAATTGTTTCATGTTTGGAACATCAAAAGAATGCGCCCTGTTGAAATGCTGCCTTATGATTTTACCAAAGAAAATTACAGCAAACTGGGTTATGTTTACGAGGGCATTACAACCTATTATGGCGACTTGGCCTTGGTACAAGCAGGGGTTTGGAACCTTGCAACTTATTTCAAATCATTGTCTGACGACTTCAAAAAACACCTTAATAACCAGGGTCGTTTCAATTATTCTTTAGAAGATTCAAGTTTTGATACTTGGGTTGATGGTTATGTACCTGGCGTACCCGGCAGAAAAATATCTATTTACACAGAGGGTTTGGTGGCAGCATTGGTGGCCGACTTATTTATACTTTCACAAACCAAGGGTGCGTACCGTTTAGACCAAGTGCTGTCAGAAATGTACCAACTAACATACGTACAACAAAAAGGCTATACCAAAGCACTCTACCAACAATTGCTCGAAAAATGGAGTGGCCAATCCATGCAATGGTATTTTAACCAATTGATTGAAGGCAAAGGCAAGCTTACAGATGCACTTATTGAAGCCCTTTCGTGGATTGGCTGTGAACTAGAAACCCATTTCAATGACTTGGGTTTGATAGATTGCCAGCTTAAAATCAAAGATAACCGATCAACCGAGCAGGAATTGCTATTTAAAAAATGGTTAAACTTGACTGCTAGTGCTTAAATAATTAAATTTACTGCTCAGTTTTGATTAGCTTTATACTCCTATGCAAAAAATCCATTTAGAATGCCAAAATTGTGATGCTGGTAAAATTTCTTTTATTCAGTTTTGTACTCCAGAAGAAAAAGAAAAAATTTCTATCTCAAAAACATGCAGTCATTATAAAAAAGGACAAGCCATTTTTTATGAAGACAACTTGCCCCTAGGCATTTATTGCATTAGCAAAGGTTCTATTAAATTAACGCGTTCTAATAAAGATGGTAAAGAGCAAATTGTGCGTTTTGCAAAAGACGGGGAATTTTTAGGCTACCGCGGAATCATCGCTGATGAGCCATTTGTGGCAACAGCTACTTGTATTGAAGACACGGTTTGTTGCTTTATACCCAAGGCGGTGTTTTTAGAATTGGTTGAAAAAAATTCACAAATCAATAAAATGATGCTCAAATCATTGTGTCATGATTTAGGAATTGCCGACGAAAAAATTCAAAGCTTGGCCCAAAAGAGTGTTCGTGAAAGATTAGCAGAAACATTGTTGTTTTTGCACCAAACATTCCATGAAGACACCCAACAATCTGAAAATTTAATTGCTGTTACCCTTCCCCGAGAAGACATAGCCAACATTGTTGGAACTGCCACAGAAACTGTGATACGCCTATTGTCAGAATTCAAAAATGACAAATACATTGACATGGAAGGCAAAAAAATCAGAATTCTGAACAGAGCTGCTTTAGAAAAGATTTCTCATGCCTCCGTTTAACAACGGAAATCATACAATAGGTATTGCCCTCTCTGGTGGAGGTGTTAGAGGAATAGCTCATATTGGCGTTTTAAAAGCCTTGAATGAAGCGGGCATTTATCCAAAACTGGTTTCAGGGGTAAGTGCAGGAGCAATTGTAGGAGCTTTGTATGCTGATGGACATAGCCCCGATGCTATATTTGAACTCATTCAAGATTTAGATTTGTTTGAATTGCTTTCTATCAGAAGGCCAAGGCTTGGAATCTTTAAGCCTGATGGACTTAAAAAAAATTTAGAACGCATTTTGCAGGATAAAAAAATAGAAGACTTGCAGTTGCCATTGTTTGTAACAGCAACCAATTTGTCTGATGCAAGTGCCCATGTTTTTACCTCAGGAAGCTTGGTAAATGCCATCATGGCTTCAACGGCTTTTCCTTTGTTGATCAGGCCTTATGAAATTGAAGGAACTTTGTTTGTTGATGGTGGTTTGGTGAATAATTTGCCAGTACAACCCTTGTTAGGAAAAGCAGATAAAGTAATTGGGGTAAATGTAAATCCGGTTAAAGTTGAACCAATTAAATACAGTGCCAGAAATTACACCGATAGGCTCATTCACATAGGCATTAGAGCCAATATTCAAAATTCAATTGCTAGCTGTGACTTATTTATTGAACCTCCGGGTTTAATGCAATACCATTTGTTTAAGCTATCGGCTGCAAAAAAAATATTTGAAAGCGGATATGAATATGCTAAATCATATATTGCCTCCAATAGCTAAAGAAAAATTGTAAATCACTCATTCATTCATACTGATTCCAACCAATATCAGAAATCAGGTGATTAAATTAGCACCTTACCTGATGTTGTTGATGGGTTTGGTTTTTATTTTAAGAGGATTGAATTTAGGAATTCCTTATTTAAGCCCTCATTTTGAAACCAATCAGCTGATGGATCCAAATTGTAAATAGGACAATTATTTTTTGTAAGCAGGGTACTTTCTAAACAAGCTTTTGATCCTCATGCTTAATACACCCCAAATGGCTTCTTTGATAATGCCTCTTGAAATTTTTGATTCTCCTTTGGTTCTATCTGTAAAAATAATGGGAACTTCATCTATCAGAAATCCATGCATAGCCGTAGTATATTTCATTTCTATCTGAAAAGCATACCCTCTAAATTTAATGCGGTCTAAATCTAAATGTTTCAAAACATGTGCTTGGTAACAAACAAAACCCGCTGTGGTATCATGTATGTTTAGGCCAGTAATCAAGCGTACATAAGACGAAGCAAAGTAACTCAACATGACTCTGCTCATGGGCCAGTTTACAACATTTACCCCTGTTTTGTAGCGTGACCCAATAGACATATCCGCACCGTTTTTACAAGCTTCAAGCAATTTGGGTAAATCAGCAGGGTTGTGAGAAAAGTCGGCATCCATTTCAAAAATAAAATGGTAGCCCGCTTGCAAACACCATTTAAATCCATCAATGTATGCAGTCCCTAAACCATTTTTTTCTTTTCTGTTAAGTAAGTGCAATTGGTTTTGAAATTGCAGTTGAATTTCTCTAACAATGTTGGCCGTTCCATCAGGAGAATTGTCATCAACAACCAACACATGGAAATCTTGGTTCAGTCCAAAAACAGCTAGCAGAATTTCTCTGATGTTTTCTTTCTCGTTATAAGTTGGTATGATTACTATTTTTTCAGACACAGTCTTCAATATTAATTGATACAAGTTAAAAAGCCAAACAATTGCAATTGTAGCCTTCTGTTTACTGTTAAAGAATTTTAAGTTGATTCATGAAATTGATGTAGTTTCAGTTTCTGCACTTAATTTGTTTACTTGCATTTTAATCTGATTTTAACAACATGAACAAAGCAATATTTTTGGATAGAGATGGAGTCATCAACAAAGAATTGGGCGATTATGTCAAACAACTTTCAGATTTTGAAATTTTACCACATGTAGTTGAGGGTTTGAAAATATTCCAAGAAAATGGTTTTTTGCTCATTGTTGTAACCAACCAAGGAGGTATTTCAAAACAAGAATATGGACGTTCCGAAATGGAATCCATGCATCAGTATTTAAAGCAATCTTTGTTTAAAGAAGACATTGTTTTGAATCATATTTATTATTGCCCACACCATCCTAACCAAAGCAAATGCTTGTGCAGGAAGCCGGCCTCTTTGTTAGTGGAAAGAGCTTTGGCCAAATACCAAATAGACCCCTCTCAATCTTATTTTATTGGAGACAAACAAAGAGACATTGATTGTGGAATGGCTGTAGGGGTAAAAGGATTTTTAATTGAACCTAATGAAAATTGGGTGCCCATCGCTCAACAAATATGCCAATGAAAAATATTCAAAAAATGAACCTTTTTGATGCTGTTATGCTGGTCATGGGCAGTATGATAGGTTCTGGAATTTTTATCGTATCTGCAAGTATGTCCAGAGAATTGTTGAGCCCAGAAATGTTGTTGTTGGCTTGGGTGGTAACTGGTTTGTTTACATTACTCGCTGCTTTGAGTTACGCCGAATTAGGTGCAGCCATGCCCAAAGCTGGAGGGCAGTATGTTTATTTGCAAGCTGCTTATGGAAAGCTATTCGGTTTTTTATACGGTTGGACATTATTTACGGTTATACAAACAGGAACCATTGCGGCAGTAGCAGTTGCTTTTGCAAAATTCACCGGGGTGTTGTTTCCTCAAATTTCAGAGCAAAATGTATTGTTACAAATAGCTGGATTTAAGCTATCAGCGGTTCAAGTTTTAGCCATACTTACTATTTTTTTATTAACTGCATCTAATTTTAGAGAAATTAAAAAAGCGGCTTTGCTTCAAAATATTTTTACTGTAAGCAAAGTATTGGCTTTGCTTTTTTTAATTGGCAGTGGTTTTTATTGGTTAATGGGAAGCAATAGCAGTCAATGGAATTTTAGTTGGAGTGGAATTTCCTTTTCAACAATTTCACCTGCTTTATTTGCAGCAGCCTTGGTTGGATCTATTTTTTCGAGTGATGCTTGGAATAACATTACTTTTTCAGCATCAGAAATCAATCAGCCTGAAAAGAACTTGCCTAAAGCCTTGGTTATTGGAACGAGTGGTGTTACACTCTTATACGTATTAGCCAATATCATGTACCTCAAAGTACTCCCATTTGATATGGTTCAACAAGCACCTTCAGATAGAGTAGGAACTGTTTTTATGCAAACATTATTTGGAGAGTTTGGTGCTGTTTTAATGGCCGTATTAATAATGATATCTACATTTGGTTGTATCAATGGACTTACATTAAGTGGAGCAAGGGTGTATTATGCCATGGCTAAAGATGGTTTGTTTTTTAAACAAGCGGCTACTCTTAATCAGAACCAAAGTCCACAGGTTGCTTTACTCATTCAAGGAATTTGGGCTGCCATACTTACCTTAAGTGGCTCTTACGGAGACCTGCTCGATTATGTGGTTTTTGCCGTGCTTTTGTTTTATATATTAACCGTAGCAGCTGTATTTGTTTTGAGAAAAAAACAACCCCAAATGCTAAGGCCTTACAAAGTATTGGCTTATCCTATTATTCCCTTGTTGTATATGCTTTTTGCAACGGGTATTTGTATCAGCTTGTTAATTTTAAAGCCCGAATTCAGTTATCCTGGTTTGGGAATTGTTTTGGCAGGTATACCCATTTATTATTGGCTACAAAAAAAGGCTTAATGCTTTTCAAATTTCATTCCGGCTTCAACGGCAATATTTAGTTTATTCATTGCAGGTGGAATAGGGCAATGGTACCTATTGCTAAATGCACAATAAGGATTGTATGCTTTGTTAAAATCAAGTTCTATTTGGTTTGAATTTGGTTTTATGAGATCAAGGTAGCGCCCATTGTGATAAGTTGTTTTACCCGAAGTAGCATCTGTGAAACAGAGTAACAAAGAATTTTCGTAACCTGGTTTGTGTTTAACAGGTTCTAAAACCAATAATTCAAATTGCTGGCCTTTGAGTTCAAATTGAACCACCCCATATTTTTGATAAGGTTTTTTAAACGCATTGGAATGTGGCAAGTCAAATGTATCTGTATTTGGGAATTTTTGTAAAACAGCATTCACTCTATAAACTTCATCTATTGGAAAGTAATTGAGTCTGGTAAAATGGGCTCTTTCTGTACTGTCGAGTGGGCTATTTTTAGGGTCAATAAATAAAGTTTGTTCTTGTAGGCGTTCAGCGGATATGGTTCTCATGTACGCCTCATTTTCAGTATTGTTACAGGCTAGAAAAATGGCAGTTGCCATTGCCATGAGTAAGCAATTATTGAATGTCAGCTTCTTTGCTATGTATAACATTTTTAATGGTTGTATTGCCATGCACAAATGCAATAATTTTCAAATGATTTTTGTTCCAATTAGGGTCTCTTTTGTAGAGTAATATTTTCTTAAAAACACGTCCTCTTACCAATGGGGCTTTTAATAAATCTCCATAAAAATCTGTTACCACAGCCCTCAACACATGCTCATGTACATAAGCGGTGTCGTTAATAACTGTTGCTCCTGTTTTACGTTCTTGTACATCTTTTAACTCATTTTCAATGATAGCCACTGTTATATAGTTTGAGTCAGTGAGCGCTTCGGTATAAGTTAAATTTAGGTCAATGGCTATAGAATCTTGGGCTGTGAAAAAGCAATTCAAATCTATGTTAACTGGCGAATTTTTAGTCAATTCAGCATTTACATTTGCTGCCCATTTTTGGTAATCAATGGCTCTTTCTGTTTCGCCTGAAAATAACCTGCGGTTCACAGCTCCTTTAGGCAATGCATTGGTAATGCCAATTAAGCTGAAAATTTCTTTACCAGCCAATGTTCTAAAATCGTATTTACTACTTATTTCATCGCCTATATCAATACTGAGCGGCTTGGTTAAAGAATTCAATAAATTCAAAGGGTGTATGGTTATTACATGTACTCTTCCCGGATTGTTAGCCATTAAATTTTTAGCCTCAACTTGGGCATCTGGGCAATTGGGGCATCTGACACCTGTAAAGTCTTCAATTAGTACCGTTGAAGCTTGCGCCGCAGGTATTTGCTGTACAATATAGGTTGTATCTGTATTGACATTTGATGGGGTTAAATTAATATATGGTGGCGTTTCTTTACAAGCCGTTACCACCAAAGAAACAGCGAGTATGCTAAAAATAAATTTGAAATTCATACGCTTAAAAATTTGTTACCAAACCAATTCTAACACCATTGAAAGCAGGTTCAACCCTACAAACACCACCAGTACAATTTACGCCTTCTACCTGTCTAATATAACCACCTGTTAAGCGGGTGTTTTTGTAGGTATAAGCCGCAAAAAAGGTGTAATAATGTACCAGTTCAAAAGAACTACCAGAAGCAGGTTTATTTCTAAATCCGGGTTCAATGTTTACCATGTCACCAATGCTAAATGAATAATGTGGGGCAATATTTAATTCAACTAAACCATTTACAAAGCTGCCTAGATCTTGTTTAGTAGTTAAATATTGTCCTTCCATTCTTATAGACTTTGTAGGAGAGAGTTTGTAAGTGGCTTCCCCAAAAAAAGTTTGTGATTGTACATAAGGCACACCTGGTTTGGCTTCATACAATTGTTGGTCGTAATTGATTGTTTGATAGCCTAAACTCAATTTAAATGATTTATTGAACTTGTGTTGAACTTCTATATTGTATTCTCTGAAATACCTTTTGGTGTCTAATGAAGAAAATCCGAGGGTTTGTAAATTCATATTGTTCAAAGCCGTTGCCAATGAATAATTAAAGTTCAACTGAGTTTGGTGTTTTTTCAAAAATTTAGGTTTATAACTCAGTTCTAACTGTAAGCCATTTTCTCCAAATTCTTGGGTAAATGCGTTGTACCTTGCCAATAACCTGTATACATTTTGTTTGGTAATACTTGGTAAATAGGCAATCATACCTAAGTTTTGGTTTTCTAATGGCGAAGTCCTCAATGAAAACTTATCAATGTAGCGGTATTGTGCATTTAGGCCAAACCCTTTTTGCGAATAGGAGAAACTGGTTAAAAATACTTTACCCGCATGCAATTCCATTCTGCTGTTATCTGGATTTACAATTGCCTCTTCCGATTTCTGAGCATATTCAACACTCCAAGTTATGTTCCTATAGCGAAGCGTATTGTATAAGGTTACAGCAAACACGTTGTAGGTTGGCAAAAACCTGTTTTCTAAAGCATAGTTATTGATACTTGCTGCCATCACATCCATGGTATTGTTGTCGATGGTTCTATTTACTACACCAATACCTGGGTTTAAACTCAATTGCTCGTTTATCTCAAACAAATGTTCCAAGTTGGCACCTTTAATGACTACGGGTCTTAAATCAAATCTAAATTTTTGAAGTCCAGTAAATGCTTTAAAACTGGTGTTGGCAGTTGGGTTCCACCTGAGTCGGGCTCCTTGAACTGCAAAATCTAAGCCCAAATTACGGTCTTCATAAGCTCTGAAAACCATGCCTGAAGCTATTTGGTCATAAAAATAACCAGCAGTAACATCTAATTTGTCGAACTTTTTACTAATGCTCCACATGCCCAATCCAGTTTTGGTATAGGCTTCTTGTGGGTTCATCAGAGGAGAATTGTTAAACATGTCATACCTCAATGTAACCGCATAGCCATTGTATTTGTAGTTGAGCAACAACCAGGCATCAGTGCTTGACAATTGTTTCTGGTATTGGGTTGTATTTGCGCCAATACTGCTGTCTTTTACATAAAACTGGTTATTTGTTTGAAAATTACCGGAGAATTCTCCTTTTTCTTGGGCTTTCTCTTCTTGACCAAAAACTGCGTTGATAGTCATCACAACCAAACCCAATACAAACAAGTATTTTTTTAACATGGTAATTGCAAAAATTGAATGTGTATGTTACTTACCTTTAAAAGGAATCTCGATGGCATCTCCCCACAATCCTTCAATGTCATAAAATCCTCTTAAGTCTTTTTGGAAAACATGCGCTACTACATCAATATAGTCTGTAAGAACCCATTCTAAGTTTTCGTAGCCCTCACGGTGCCATGGACTTTGGTTGAGGTTCTTTTTTACTTCATCTTCTAAACTTTTAGAAATGGCTTCAACTTGTTTGTCATTGGTAGCATGGCTGATTACAAAAAAATCGGCAGAAGCTCCTTTTAATTTGCGCATGTCTAAAATGCGAATGTCTTCCGCTTTTTTCTCAAACATACCTTGTGCTACTGTTAAAGCAAGCAAGGTTCCCTCATCCATTTTCTCAATGGTATCTTCAGATTTTTTGCGAACGACTTTGGTTGTTTTTGGGGCTGTTTTTGCAGTTTTAGCTGCGGTTGAAACTGCTTTTTTGCTTGCTGTTGTTTTTTTTGCAGCAACTTTTTTTGCAGGTGTTTTTTTCAAAGGTGTTTTTTTTTCGGTGCTTTTGGCCATTTTTACAGGAACTAAAATTTATGCAAAATAACCTTTTTCCTCAATATGAACCCAATAACAGGTAATCACATTATTTTTATTGAAGAAACAGGGTCTACCAATGAAGCTTTAAAATTGGAAGAGCAGTTTCATCAATTGCCAGAAGGGACAGTGCTTTACACACATTACCAGAATAAAGGAAAAGGTCAGCTTGATGCCAAATGGGAATCTGAACCTGCTCAAAATTTATTATTGAGCGTACTGTATGCTCCCAAATTTTTAAAAATTGAAGCGCAAATGTATTTGAATTTGGCAGTGGCACTTGCTTGTAGGCATTTTTTAGCGGAGCTTCTGCCTGAACAAACCCTGCGCATTAAGTGGCCAAATGATTTGGTGGTGAATGGGCATAAAATCGGTGGTATTTTAATAGAAAATTCTTTAGCAGGCAGTCAGTTAAAAACCAGTATAGTTGGCATTGGTATCAATGTCAATCAGTTGAAGTTTCAATACAATCAGGCAATTTCGTTGGCTCAAATTACAGGAAAAAATTATGAATTGTCTGTGCTCAGAAAAAGGCTTTATGAGTTGTTAGACCAATATTATACAGCGTTGCAGTTGAAGAAATTTGACTGGTTAAAAAACCAATACGAAAATCATTTGCTTCAAAAAGGTGAAACAGCAGTATTTATCATCAATGGGCAGAAAAAAAAAGCAGAAATTATGGGCATTGGTCATCAGGGAAAATTGTTCTTGATGATTGATGGAGAGATATTCAGTTTTTTGAACAAAGAGCTTGTATATTGTAGCCTCAAAAGCGGCAATGAATAAATTAACCATTGACATTGGAAATACATTGATTAAAGTAGCGCTGTTCAAAGACGCGGAAATGGAATGGTGTATGCCTTTCAATCAATTAGAAGCCAATCAGCTGCAATTGCTCATGCATACCCATCAGGTGAAACATGTAATTGCAAGCAATGTGTCGGCAGCTTCTACTCTGACTTTTGAACAAATAGAAGGCTTTGTAAAATTAACCCCTCATCTGAAATTGCCCTTTGTTAATTACTATGAGAGTCCTGAAACATTGGGCTCAGATAGAATGGCATTGGCTGCTGCAACTCAATATTATTTCAAAGGGAAACCCTGTGTGGTATTTGATGCAGGAACTTGTTTAACATTAGATTTGGTTACAGCCGATCAAATTTATTTGGGTGGAATCATCAGTCCTGGTTTACAAATGCGGCTCAACGGGATGCATTATTTTACAGGGAAATTGCCACAACTCACAGCTGCTTTTGTAGAAAATAAAATAGGTGCCAATACCATCGATTGCATGCAAAGCGGTGCTTATTTTGGTATGATAGCAGAAATTGAATACCATATACAAGCGCTCAAAGCCAAGTATCCTGATTTACAAGTTTTACTATGCGGTGGAAATGCCGAACTTTTGTCAAAACAACTTAAAAGCCCTTTATTTGTTGAGAAGAACTTGCTTATGTACGGGCTTCATTTAATTTTGGATTTGAATGTTTAAAAATAGTTTCTGGTTGTTTTTCGCAAGTATTTTGGGTATTTCTACTCAGTATTTGCAGGCTCAAAATATAACGGCTTCTCCTTATTCAATGCTTGGCATTGGAGAAATGGTGTATACTGGCAACGCCAATTTTTTGTCGATGGGTCAGATTGGCCAAGGAATTCGTATGAATTCTTTAATCAATGTGAGCAATAGTGCCTCTTTTGGGGCTTTAAAGCAAACCAATATTGAAGCAGGTGCTGCACTAAGTAATGCAGAAATTTCAACAGCTAATCAAAAAACCACCAACAGCAATGCCTGGCTTTCTTATATCAATTTTGGCATGCCATTGTCAATTAAAAGAGAAATTGGCCTTTCTTTTGGGCTAGCTCCTTTTTCTTCTATTGGGTATCAAATTAATACCATAGATAGTGTAAAAAATGACACGTTCATGGTTCCGGTATCAAAAATATTTTCAGGTAAAGGTGGATTGAGTAAAGTTCATCTAGGCATGGGTATGCGACTCTACAAACAACTTTCAATAGGCATAGATTATCAGTATGTTTTTGGACAGTTGAAGCATACCAACCAATTGATCATACCAAGCCAATACAACATGTTTGGAGTTAACCAAGACAAAGACAGTTATGCCTCAGGGTCAGTGGTGAGTATTGCGGCCCAATACCACAAGTATTTTAACTATTCAACCAAGCGCAATTTGCCAGATAGTTTTGAGTTTGTTTTAGGGGCAAATTTCAGACCCGAAGCTGATTTGAAAGCAGACCAACAATTGCTCATTAGAACTCTGCCATTGGGCTTAGGAATTGGAACCAAAGACACCATCAGCAACCAAACACAACAAACGGGTAGCCTCATTTTACCTGCTTTGTTTCAAGTTGGATTTAGCTTTGGTAATACAGACAAATGGTTAGTAGCTTCAGATATCAGGTTTTCTGATTGGACCCAATACAAATTGTTTGGGAACCAAGAAACATCATTGCAACAAGCTTTTGGATTTAGCTTAGGAACTTCTTATTGTGCTGATGCGTATCAATACAAAAATATGGTGAGCAGAACTACCTACAGAGCTGGTTTTAGGTTCGACCAAACTGCGGTTAAAATCAACAACCAATCATTGGATGAAATTGCATTCAGTTTTGGTTTAGGATTTCCCATGGGACGTTCTAGATCTACTTTAAATATAGGTGTTGAATTGATGAAAAGGGGTAATTTAACTAGCAATCAAATTCAAGAAAATTATTTTAAACTGGTGCTTGGAATCAATTTTGCAGATCGTTGGTTCAATAGGTACAGGTATGATTAAGCAAGTATCTTTAATTTTAGCAGCGACTGTCCTTTTTTTTGTTGCGTGTACCAACAAAGAAATAGACAAAGTGAAAATTTCATCCAATTCTGGATTGATTCCAACAGAGCGTGGCATCAATATTGGTATCAATTATACCGATAGCGGTTATTTAAAAGCCCGGGTATTTGCCCCTTTGTTAGAAAGATACAGCAGCGAAGAACTTAACTATTCAGAAATGAACAAAGGGATTACAGCTTATTTTTATAAATCAAATGGAAAGGTTTCTAGTTTTATCAAAGCCAAGTATGCCAGAAGAGATGAACGAAATTTAAGTATGTTGGTTAAAAACAATGTTGTAGTTGTTAACGACCAAGGAGATACCATTCAAACTGACGAATTGATTTGGGATGAAACCAGAGACCTCATTTCTACAGATAAATATGTGAGTATTCACAGCAAAGACAAAATTATCTATGGAACAGGTTTAGAAACCAAAACTGATTTCAAGCAGCCCAAAATATTTAATATCAAAGGAATTGTTTACCTCAACAAATAAGGTATGGATAATTGGATAATCAGAAATTGGCTCGTACTTTCAATAGCCGCATTGCTAGTAGGTTTTTGGATCTCTTTTTTTGAAGATTTTGTTGCCGGTAAGGCCTACTTGTTTTTTATTTTAGCCATTGTTTTTTTCTTGTATTGGCTCAGAAAAAAAGGGAAAATTTAAGTTTTAATCCATCTGGTTTTTAACACACAAAATGCTTTCAAACCTTCAGGACCTAATTCTTTGCCAAATCCTGATTGTTTGCAACCTCCAAATGGAAAACGTACATCACTTTTTACCAGTTGGTTAATGTAAACCATACCACATGCTATTTGTTCAGAAATGTGTATGCCTTTTTCTATGTTTTTAGTCCATATACTGCAGCCCAAACCATAAATCGTATCGTTGGCCAATTCAATGGCTTGTTCAATTTTTTGATAAGGTAGAATACTTAATACAGGTCCAAATAGTTCTTCGGTATAGGCAGGAGAATTTTTAGGAATGTCTTTTAATACTGTTGCTGGATAGAAAAAACCTTTGCTTGGAATTGCTTTGTGTTGATAAACTACTTGAGCCCCTAAAAGCAAACTTTTTTTAACTTGAAGTGCTAAATTTTCTTTTAAATCTCTTCTTGCTAAAGGTCCAATATCGGTAGTTGGGTTCAAAGGGTCTCCATAATTCATCTGCTGTAATTTCTGAACCAACAATGTCTCAAATGCTGCTACCAATGATTCGTGTACTATGAATCGTTTTGCAGAAACACAGCTTTGGCCATTGTTTTGAAACCTAGAGAAAATGGCATGTTCTATGATACTTTCCAAATCAGCATCTTCACAAATAATAAACGGGTCGCTGCCACCCAATTCCAGAACAATGGGTTTAATTGCTTTACCAGCTAATGCAGCTACAGCAGAACCTGCTTTGTTGCTTCCTGTTAATGTAACAGCTGCAACAACAGGGTTGGAAATTAATTCAGCTATCTGCTCATTAGATGCGAATAAAGTTTGTAAAATTCCTGAAGGAAAACCGGCTTTGTCAAAAAGCAACTGCAAGGCAAGGCTGCTCATTGGTACATTGGGAGCAGGCTTTATGAGTATAGCGTTTCCTCCCATTGCTGCCGGTATTGCACTTCTTATAATTTGCCAAAAAGGGAAGTTCCAAGGGTAAATACCTAAAACTATTCCCATTGGTTTGTATGTTCGCTCTATGCTTAAATTGTTTTCAATGCTTTCTCTTTCTGTAGCTAAAATTGAAGCAGCATGTTGTGCATAGTAATGACAAACAGACGCCGATTTTAAAATTTCTGCTTTGGCATGTTCTAAGGTTTTACCCATTTCATTGCTGGCAATTTCAGCCAATCTGTTGGCTTCTTTTTTTAACAAATCAGCAAGTTGAATCAAACAAATGGCACGGTCTTCAAATGCTGTTTCGGCCCATTCTTTTTGAGCTTTTTGAGCTTGAACCAATGCCTGATTTATTTCTACTTCACTACTCAATTGAAACTCCGCATTGAGTGCTTCGCTGTACGGGTTGATACTTTGATACATTTGCATGGCTTGTGGCTTAACTCAGTCCTACAATTTCACCATTTACAACATCTATTTGCATAGCAGATGGTACTTTGGGTAAGCCAGGCATACGCATAATTTCACCAGCTACTGCAACAATAAACCCAGCACCATTGTTCAGTACCAAGTTTTCAAAGTGAATGTTAAAATTTTCTGCAGCACCCACCAAAGCGGCATTGTCTGTGAATGAAAATTGAGTTTTTGCAATACAAACAGGTAGTTTATCTGCGCCTAATTCTTGTATTTTTTTAAGGGCAGATTTGGCTTGTTTGCTCAAAGTAATGCCATTTCCCTTATAAATTTTTGTTACAATTTTGTGTAACTTCAATTCAATACTGTCATTTAATTCGTATGTATGGTTAATGGCTTTAGATGGATTGTTTTCACAAACTTCTACCACTTTTTGAGCCAATTGTTCGGCTCCATATCCTCCATGTGCAAACCCTTCGTTAATGGCAAAATGAGTCCCTTTTTCTGTACACCACTCTTGTATGAATTTAATTTCTTCAGCAGTATCAAATCCAAATTTGTTCAATGAAACAATTACACTTTGTCCAAACCCAAGCAGATTTTCTACATGGCGTTCTAAATTTTTCAAACCAGCTTGTAGTCCTTTCAAATCTGGTTGCTTGATGAGTTTTTCATCAACACCACCATGCAATTTCAATGATTGGGTGGTGGTTACCAAAACACTTGCAGCGGGTTTTATTCCTAATTCTCTGCATTTGATATTCAAGAACTTTTCAGCGCCTAAATCACTTCCAAAACCAGCTTCTGTAATGGCATATTCACCATAATTTAATGCAGATTTAGTAGCAATGATAGAATTGCAACCATGTGCAATATTGGCAAATGGTCCACCATGTATGAATGCAGCGCCCCCTTCTATCGTTTGAACCAAATTAGGTTGAAATGCATCTTTTAATAGGGCAATCAACGCACCTCCAACACCTAAATCTTTTACATAGAAAGGGGTATTGGCAAAAGTGTACCCAATTAAAATATTGTCTATACGGGTTCTTAAATCGTCGAGGTTTTTAGCCAAACAAAATATGGCCATGATTTCACTTGCAGGTGTAATGTCAAAACCTGTTTCAGTTGGTATGCCATTGGTGCTTCCATTTAATCCTGATACCAAGTACCTCAGAGAGCGGTCATTTACATCTAACACACGTCTCCAAAGAATTTGTTTTAAGGCATGAGCTGTTCCTTTATTGAAATAATTGTAATTGTCAATCAGAGCCGCCAATGTGTTGTTTGCACTGGTTATTGCATGAAAATCACCTGTAAAATGAAGGTTAATATCTTCCATTGGCAACACTTGTGAATAGCCACCACCTGCAGCTCCACCTTTCATGCCAAAGCAGGGGCCTAATGAAGGTTCTCTCAATGCTAGAATTGCATTCTTACCTAGTTTATGTAAGCCTTGCGCAAGTGATATAGAAGTAGTTGTTTTTCCTGATCCACTTTTATTTGGGGTGGTAGCAGTTACTAAAATTAATTTGCTCTGGGCAATTTTAGTTTCGTCAAAATCAACTAAAACTTTGGCTTTGTATTTGCCATATTGTTCAATTTTATCAGCATCTATTCCTATAGAATCTGCAATGTGTTGAATGGGTTTGAGCACACATTCATGAGCAATTTCAATATCAGATTTCATCTTTAATGGAGGTTTAATAGGGTTTGTTCAATGATATCACAAGCCTGGTGCATTTGAGATTCATTGATTACCAATGGTGGTGCAAAGCGAATGATATCTCCGTGCGTTTGTTTGGCTAAAAGGCCATGTTCTTTTAGTTTCAAACAAACATCCCAAGCGGTTTTGTTATCGCCAAAGGGTTGTATGATGATGGCATTTAACAAACCCTTGCCTCTGACAGTTGAAACCAAATTTGTTTTTTGCATCAATTGTTGCATGCGATACCTGAAAATTTCGCCCATTTTTTCTGCATTTTCTGCCAGCTTTTCATCCTTTAAAACTTCAAGTGCTGCTATAGCAACTGCACAGGCCAATGGGTTTCCTCCGTATGTAGATCCATGTTCACCAGGCTGAATGGTTAACATAATTTCATCACTGGCAAGTACTGCCGATACTGGAAGCAATCCACCTGACAAAGCTTTGCCTAAAATGAGTAAATCTGGTTTGATTTGTTCATGGTCGCAGGCCAATAATTTTCCTGTTCTGCACAAGCCAGTTTGCACCTCATCAGCAATCATCAACACATTGTATTGGCTGCAAAGCGCTCTTACTTTTTGTAAATAACCAGCATCAGGAACTACCACTCCAGCTTCACCTTGAATAGGTTCGAACATAAATGCTGCAATGTTGGGATTGTTTTTAAATGCTTGTTCTAAGGCATCAATATTGTTGTAAGGGATTAAACTAAAACCCGGCATGTAGGGTCCAAATCCAGCATAAGAACTTGGGTCATTTGAAGAACTAATGGCTGCCATTGTACGGCCCCAAAAATTACCTTCTACAAATAAAACCTCTGCATTGTTTTCAGGAATTCCTTTCACCTGATAGCCCCATCTTCTTGCTAATTTAATAGCTGTTTCTCCTCCTTCAACTCCTGTATTCATAGGCAGTACTTTGTCGTATCCAAAGTAATTGCAAATGTATTTTTCGTATTCTCCTAATAAGTTGTTATGAAAAGCCCTGCTGGTTAATGTAACTTTCTGGGCCTGATCAATCATTGCTTGTACAATTTTAGGGTGGCAGTGCCCTTGGTTAACCGCTGAATAAGCAGACAAGAAATCAAAATAGCAATTGCCATCGGTATCCCAAACATGAATGCCTGCAGCTTTTTCTATGACAACAGGAATAGGATGGTAATTGTGAGCTCCGTAATGGTGCTCAAGTTCTATATAGTAAGAAGCTTGTTCTTTCATAAAAGTTAAATTGTATGAGTAATCAAAAAATATTCAGATTAAAACTTCAAGTTCAATCCCAACATGATATGCTTTTGTTCTAAATACCTTGCGGGGTTACTAGGAGGAGGGCCGCTCGAACCCAATCTTGGGTCGTTGTAGCGAGGGTCCATCCAAGAATCAGGTACATTGTCTCCGGTTTGGTAGGCTTTTCCAGTAACTGGGTTAATAATTGATGCATTTTTATTGTCAAACAAATTGGTAATTTGAATGTTCATTGCAAAATAATAATGCTTGGTTTTCCACCATTTTGAAATGGTTAAATCTACACAAAACCAATCGGTTCCTCTCTTACTCCATTTGGCATTTGGATCTGGATCTATCACGTAAATAGGTCTGCCAGTGTTGGGGTCTGTTCTGTCAAATACATACGGAGTATACCTTACACCAGAACGGAAAACAGTTTCTAAATAAATGCTAAAATGGTTCAACCAAGATTGTCCAAAATACCCTTGCTTGTTTTCAAATTTAAAAATGTGGTTTGTTTTAAAATCATAAGGAACATCCCATGGAAGGTAATATTCTCTGGTGTCTTCTGAATTTCCACTGGCCAATAAATCTTTTAATTTATCATTGGCAGATGCACTCTGACCACTGGTCATCATGTAAGTAAAAGCAGCTTGTCCTTGGTATAATGTACCAATACGTTTGATATAGTTCAGTTCAATACCTCTTGAACGGGCATAATCAGAATTGATACGAATGGTTCTGGTAACATCACGGCCAGTAATGTCTGGTATAACAACTGAAGCAGAGCTTACAAAATCATATTTGTCTTTCCAAAAAGCAGCAACTGTCAACGCATCATTGCTGGTCAATTGACTTTTCAATCCCAATTCATAACTGATATCTACTTCAGGATTTAAATTGGGGTTTCCCACTTTTGCCAAGGTAGATCGGTCTTGGTAATTGGGGTCTAAACCCGGATAAATATAACTTGGATGCGGTAAAATTGTGGTATGTCCGTAATTGAAATACAACATTTTATTTTCAGCAATTGGGAAAGTAGCATTGATTTTTGGCAAAAATCTGAACTTATAACGCAGGTCTCCAATTTGGGTGCTAGAATTTAAATAATCTTGTCGCATCGATTCTAAGATGGGAGATTTAGGGTTATTTACGGCATCGTCAATGTACTTGCCTGGTGCCCAATATTCGAAGCGTCCACCTATGCTTGCTACCAAGCCTTTGTATTTAATTTGATCGGTTAAGAAAAATCCACCTCTTCTTGGTTTAACGGTCCACAAATCACTCTGTGAGCCCAGCCTGTCAGATTGCGTAAAACTGCCATCAGGTAATTGCAATGGGGCACCAATCCAAGGTCTTTGTACATCTATCCATAGCATGTCTTGGAATTTCATTTCAAAACCAAAACTCAGTTTGTTGAGTGAATTTCTGCTGAACAAGTTTCCTTGTGCTTTCACTACATATTCTTCCAAATAGTGGTGGTGCCATAATGTGGCTATTCCATTGTTGTTGTAAAAACCAGAAGGATTGCTCACCCAAACTACCGAACCTGAACCAGTAGGGTAAATTTCTACCGGGTAGGTATTGATTGAACTAGGATCAAATACTTGGTTGACCGATTGTGGTCTCCATGGCAAACCATTGGCATCAGCTCTTAATTGTACACAGAGCCTGGAAACAGTAGCATTGTAGCTGAATCTTTTTGAAACAGAATGTTTGAAATTCAACATTTGCATAGATGCATCGTGCGTGAAAGTATTGGCATTGTCCATTTGTTGACTAAATGGATATTGGTATCCTGGCTGATAAGGAGCATCGTTTCCAAAAATCCGCAACATGTTTAAGTCTTGGTTAATGGTAACACTTTTCATGACTGTTGCAGTTAAAATCTTACCCTTTTTAAAATCATAGTTCAATTTAAACAAGGCACTCCAACGGTTATCTTGGTAAGGAGATAGGTTAGTTGCGCCATAGCCTTCTTCTGCCATCAAAGAAGAATTCAATTGCTTGGCTGGATTCTTGTAAAATTCATCGCTAAAACTTCCTCTTAGTGCCATATTGCCTTTGAGTCGGTTGTCAAATATTTTTTTGAATAGTGGAGAACCCATGGTAAGCTCGGCCAATTGGCTGTTGAATGCACTTCTGTAATTGTTGTTAAAGCCAAATTGGTCGCGTTTGTATGTAGCGCTTACATCTAATTTGTTTCCTGCTGTTTTTGTTTTTGCACTCACTACACCTGCAGTTGCATCTCCAATTTCAGCCCCAATTCCGCCTGTAGTAATTTCAATTTCTCCAATGGCATTTGCGCCAATATCTAAACCAAATCCTGTACCTGCCATTGGATCTGTTACAGAAACCCCATCAATGTATGTTCCGGTTTCATAGGTTCTGCTGCCTCTAATACTTACTCCAGCCGGAGATTGTATAATGCCAGGTTGTGTATTGATGATTTTTTGCAATTGACGGGCTGGAGCCAACTCAATATTTTCTTGCGAAATGGCATTCACAGATTGTCCTTTTTCAATATCAATTAAAGGTTTTTTGCCAATTACAACTATTTCGTCAATGTTGGCAGTTGCTTCTGATAATTGGATATTTCCAACATCTTTTATTTCATTGGCTTTTAAACGAATGCCTGTTTGGATGACTTTTTTATATCCGATATAAGATATTTCGAGGTTGTATTCTCCAGGTTTTACACCTTTTATAAGGAATTGGCCATTTGCATTGGTTGCAGTTCCAAAACTTGTTCCTTGTATGAGTACAGTTACGCCAATCAACTCTGATTGGTCTTTTTTATCGATGATTTTTCCAGTTATGCCAGCCAAATTTTGTGCAAACAATTGGTTACTGATGATAAAAATCAATAAGATGAATAATCCTCTTTTCATATTGGTAAGCCTGCAAAATACTATAAAACTTGCGAATATGAAAAGATGTAGCTGTTTAAATTTAAAATTGCTTTTAGGCTGTTATTAGAATTGGTGAAGTGCATTGTAAGTGTCTTATTGTCAGAATATTTGTAAATATATACCTAAAAATAAAAATCAAATCGTCCGAATTGTATTTTGTACCTTGATAAAAGCCTTCAGTTTCCTATTTTTGTGCCCATAACATTAAGCGCATGTCATTAGAAATTAAAGTACCTACAGTTGGAGAATCTATCAATGAAGTTACCATTGCTCGCTGGAACAAAAAAACAGGAGATTATGTAGAAATGGATGAACTCATCTGTGAACTTGAATCAGACAAAGCAACTTTTGAATTAAACGCTGAAAAAGCAGGTGTTTTAACAGTAATAGCTAATGAAGGTGATACCATTGCCATTGGAGCAGTTATTGCCAATATAGACACAAGCGCTGCTAAACCAGCTGGAACTGCTCCTGCTGCCGAGCCAAAAGCTGAAGCTAAAAAAGTAGAACCTGCTGCACCAGCCAAAACAGAAAAGAATGACAGCTACGCAAGCGGAACGCCAAGCCCTGCTGCTGCTAAAATATTATCAGAAAAAGGCATTGCTACCAATGATATAAAAGGTTCGGGAAAAGATGGTCGCATCACCAAATCAGATGCCATGAATGCCACTTTAAAAGTAGCAAGCAACGAAAGCAAAACCCGCGAAGAAAGAAAAGAAAAAATGACCTCTTTGCGCAAAACTGTTAGCAAACGATTGGTGGCAGCTAAAAATGAAACGGCCATGTTAACTACTTTCAATGAAGTTGACATGAAACCCATCATGGATTTGAGAAACCAATTCAAAGCACAATTCAAAGACCAATTTGGGGTGAACTTAGGTTTCATGAGTTTCTTTACCAAAGCAGTTTGTGTAGCTCTTAAACAATTTCCTGCTGTGAATGCATACATAGATGGAGAAGAAATTATTTACCACGATTTCTGTGATGTTTCTATTGCAGTAAGTGCACCAAAAGGTTTGGTAGTGCCGGTTATTCGTAATGCTGAAAGTTTAAGTTTGGCAGAGATTGAAAAAGAAGTAGCTACCTTAGCCGGTAAAGCCAGAGACAATAAATTAACCTTACAAGAAATGACAGGTGGTACTTTTACCATCACCAATGGAGGTGTGTTTGGTTCCATGATGAGTACGCCCATTATCAATCCGCCTCAATCGGCTATTTTGGGCATGCACAATATTGTTGAAAGACCAGTTGTCAGAGAAGGGCAAATCGTTATCAGGCCAATGATGTATTTGGCTTTGAGTTATGATCACCGCATCATTGATGGCAGAGAAAGTGTAGGCTTTTTAGTAAAAGTAAAGCAATGTTTAGAAAATCCAACTTTGTTATTAACTGGAGGTCAAGACCCTAACAAAATGGTTTTAGGCTTGTAATTTCTTGTACTTGTTTTTAGTGTATTTGAAATGAAGTAGGGCCAATTGGAAACCAGCTTTGCCATCTAAAAATCCTTTCTTAAAAATAAATTCCTTGATCAATCCAAATAGGGGTGAAAACAAGCGTTTCATACTTCTAAATACGGCATGTTGTTTTTTGTTTTTGTTCCTATACAAGGCAGCGTATTTGTTTAATTTTTGTTGGTAGCTTTCAAAATTTTGCACGGTATAATGCAACAACCTTTCGCTGAGTTGAACCACTTCCGAGTGAGCAGAAAGTTGCAATGTTTCGTGTACTGCCAATGCAGAGTTCCATTGGTGAGTTTGTTTATTGAACAGCCTGTTTTGCCAATCAGGGTTCCAGTTACCATGATAGATTGGGGTTTCTCCAACATGGTTGAGCCTATTTACCGCATAAACTTTTGTTTTTTTACTCAAATCAAGCTGACGTATTTCTTGTGCCAAATTTAAAGTAAGCAATTCGTCTGCATCCAATGAAAGGATCCAATCAGATTTAGCCAAACTGTTTCCATAGTTTTTTTGTTCAGCAAATCCTTTCCATGCGTGGTTGACATAATTTGCACCAGCACTTTTTACCAATTCAGGCGTTTGGTCAGAACTATCGCTGTCTATAACCCAAATATCATTACTGACGCGTTTAGCAGCTTCAATGCAACGCACTATTTGGTGTGCTTCGTTTTTGGCGATAATTACAACTGAAAGTTCTATTTCTGGCATGGTGCAAGTTTAAGCGGCATTTTTGCAAATTCACCATAAAGATATTCAATTTCACAGCTATTTTTTTTAAAATCCTATTTGATTATATCCTACTTTTGTACAAATTTTTAGCGCATGAAATACGATGTAACGGTTATTGGTTCTGGACCTGGAGGTTATGTAGCTGCAATCAGACTGGCTCAATTGGGTTTTAAAACTGCCTTAATAGAGAAGTATTCAACACTTGGAGGTACCTGCTTAAATGTGGGTTGTATACCATCAAAAGCATTGTTAGATAGTTCAGAACATTACCACAACGCCACACACAATTTTCAGGCACACGGTCTAGAGGTCAAAGGTATTGAAATCAATTTGGCCAAAATGATCGAAAGAAAAAATGGGGTCATCAAACAAACCTGCGAAGGCATTGACTTTTTAATGAAGAAAAATAAAGTAGATGTGTACCACGGAATGGGTTCGTTTGTGAGTGCCAATAAAATTCAAATTAGTGGTGATAAAAGCCAAGAAATAGAAACCGATAAAGTCATCATTGCTACCGGTTCAAAACCTGCAAGTTTACCAGGCATTGAATTGGATAAAAAAAGAATCATTACTTCTACTGAAGCATTAAACATGAAAGAAATTCCAAAACACCTCATTATCATTGGTGGTGGTGTGATTGGTTTGGAATTGGGTTCAGTATATGCACGTTTGGGGGCCAAAGTTTCTGTTGTTGAATATACCGATACCATTATTCCTACTATGGATGCGGCTTTGGGTAAAGAATTACAACGCGTTCTTAGAAAACAAGGTTTTGAATTTCATTTCAGCCATAAAGTAAAATCAGCAGTTACCAAAGGCAAGGAAGTGATAGTAACTGCAGACAATGCCAAAGGCGAAGAAGTGGTGTTAAACGGAGATTATTGCTTGGTAAGTGTAGGTAGAAAGCCATATACCGAATCATTGGGTTTAGACAAAATAGGACTTCAATTAGATGAAAGAGGTCGTATCCCTACAGATACCCACTTAGAAACTGCCATTAAAGGCATTTATGCCATTGGTGATGTAGTTGTAGGTCCAATGTTGGCCCACAAAGCTGAAGAAGAAGGCGTATTTGTAGCCGAAATCATTGCAGGTCAAAAGCCACATATCAATTACAAATTAATTCCTGGTGTTGTATATACATGGCCTGAAGTGGCTGGTGTTGGCTCTACTGAAGAAGAATTAAAGAAAGCAGGCGTTCAATACAAAGTAGGGTCATTCCCAATGCGTGCCTTAGGCAGAGCCAGGGCCAGTATGGATACAGATGGTTTTGTAAAAATCATTGCTGACGCCGCTACCGATGAAGTATTGGGTGTTCACATGATTGGTCCTCGCGTAGCTGATTTAATTGCAGAAGCAGTAGTGGCTATGGAATTCAGAGCAAGTGCAGAAGACATTGCCAGAATGAGTCATGCACATCCAACCTACGCGGAAGGTGTAAAAGAAGCAGCTTTAGCCGCAACTGCCAACCGCGCCATTCACATGTAAGTAATTACAATTTATATTTCTTTTTCATTTGGTAGAAATAGCTGCGGCTAATTTCAAATGGTTTTTCAATGCCGCTCAGTTGTAAACGACCGGTATCGTTTGCCGCTCTCTCAATTTTTGTAATATGAGTTAAGTTTACCATGGTGCTTCTATGAATCTGAATAAAGAGGTCTTCTGGTAAACGGCTTGCCCAACCTTTGATAGAATTGTAGGTAATACTTAGCTTACCGTCTACCATGAATATTTTGGTGTAATTTCCAAACGCTTCAATGTAATGAATGTCTTTTATTTTAATGAAATTCATTTTGTTGTCGAAGTTCAATAAGATCAATTGGTCTGCTTCTAATTTACCTTCTTCTGATTCGTTGAAACCAGCTACAGGTTCTTCCGGTTGTTCTTCAATTGCATTTGCAACCATGCTACTGGTAATGCGTTCAATGGCCTTGCGAATTCTATCAATGCTAATGGGTTTCATGATATAATCAACCGCATTCAACTCAAAAGCTTTCAAGGCAAAATCAGGATGAGCGGTAATGAAAATAATTTTAGGATTGCAGTTCACTTCATTGATTAAATCAAGAGAAGTAATGCCATTTAAATCTATGTCTAAGAAAACCAGGTCGGGTTTGGTTTTATTGATGAGTTCTTTTGCACTGTCATAATCGGCAGCTTCACCAACCAATTCAATCACAGGAAAATTCTGTAACAATTTTTTCATGGTCATGCGAATCATATCCACATCATCCACTACAACCGATCTGATTTTATTTAGGTTAACCATACCGCAAATTTATCTATTTTGCGGTAAATTCAATGTGGTTGGGGATAATTAGGGAAGAAACTGTGGTTTCGACTCGGCTCAACCACCCATTGAAACATGATTGCTGAGCGTAGTTGAAGCAAGGTGTTCGTGGATTCGACCTTTATACAGTTTCTTCATTCAATTCATCATCTCTCTTCTCAGGTCTCATGTAGCGAACGGTTTAATTGTTTTTTATTGCGTTCATGAATTCGGCCCTATTCTGTAACTTCTAAAGTTTCATCATCTCTCTTCTCGGGCCTCATGTAGCGAACGGTTTAATTGTTTTAAGGGGTGTTCGTGAATTCGGCCCTTCGTTATTTTCTTCAGAGTCATTAGTACGCTCCGGCCTCATTTAGCGAACGAAGTTAATTATTTTTAAAGGTGTTCGTGAATTCGGCCCTATTCAGAAACCTCTATAGTTTCATCATCTCTTTTCTCGGGCCTCATGTAGCGAACGATTTAATTGTTTTTAAGGGGTGTTCGTGAATTCGACCTTTATACAATTTCTTCATTCAATTCATCATCTCTCTTCTCAGGTCTCATTTATGAACTTGTTGATTGTTTTTTATTGCGTTCATGAATTCGGCCCTATTCTGTAACTTCTAAAGTTTCATCATCTCTCTTCTCGGGCCTCATGTAGCGAACGGTTTAATTGTTTT
>CAISCU010000035.1 GCA_903883965.1 uncultured Bacteroidota bacterium | reverse complement strand
GATACCATGATTTGGTCTGGAAATGTTCCAGCTCAAGCAAATGGAGCAATTGTTAAATATTTCATTAAAATGACTGATGTGAACGGGGTGTATCAGTTTAGCCCTGATTCATTGGCAACCAACAATGCATATATGGTGATGGATGGTGGACCAAAATCAATCAAAGATTTACAATTCAGTATCAATAGTAAAAATGGCAGCATTTGGAGCGGCGATTCTTTGATTAACATTTCTGTAAATGCCATTGTTACTTCTACCAATATGGCTCAACAGTCATACAATATCTTAACACTTCAAACTAAAAACTCTACTGACTCTAATAGTGCAATTGTTGTCAATAGATCAACAAATGACGGAACTGCAACTTGGAAAGTAGGAGATGAGGTAACAATTACTTCAGCGAGGGTTCAAGAAACTTCGGGTTTAACCTCTTTGAACTCGGTATTTGGAACAGTTGTTTCTTCAGGCAATGCATTGCCTAAATTTAAATCGGATATTCAAATTGCAGATATTGCAGCATTGAATGCTTCATCCAGTAACCGTTGGAAATTAAATGCATTTGAAGGCATGTTGGTTTCATTTGACAATGTATACATTGTGAATACCAATGCAGATGGAGCAAATAATTATGGTGAATTTTTGGTAAACCAAGATAGTACAGCTACTGTTGGCTTAAGAGTAGATGATATGTCTTCGGTTTTACCTGATTTATTGAACCAAAACTTGAGAGCAAAACAATACATGAGAAGATTGCGTGGTGTATTACATTACAGTTTCAGCAACTGGAAGTTACAACCAAGAGACAGCAATGATTTGGATTTTGCTCCGACCTTAACTTTACTTGGAAATAATCCTGATTCATTGAAATTAAACAATAGTTATGTAGATCCTGGATTTACTGCAACTGATGATTTAGATGGAGATTTGCAAGCCAATGTGATGGTAACCAGTTTTGTTGATTCTTCAAGAGCCAATACCTATGGCATTTTATATTCAGTTGCAGATTTAAGTGGCAACCGTGTAAATGCTACCAGATCAGTTATTGTATACACGCCAACAGGCATCAATGAAAATGAATTGGCTGGCGTTTTAACTTCTATTTATCCAAATCCAGCAAAAGAAGAATTGATGGTTAATATAGCAGGTGTGCAAACATTGCCATTGACAATGGAATTAATAGATTTGAGTGGAAGAATTTTGAATTCACGTTCATACCAAACCAAAGATGTAAACGAAACTATCAATGTTTCGAACTTTACCAACGGTGTTTATTTTATTAGAATTAAGAACGAGAATGGGTTTAAAACCATCAAGTTTGTAGTGGCTAAATAAAAAACACAGTTTATACTCATAAAAAAAGAGGCCTTGTGCCTCTTTTTTTATGGATGTTGTTGAAGGTAAAACCTTAAAAAATCTTGTGGAGATTTGCCATAAAATTGAACCCTTCTCCTCTTGCCCAGAAACAAACTCTGAGGTATGCTTTTTATGCCAAGTTTTTCGCTGATGTTTTTAGTGCCATAAGCCAATAAATAGCCTGGTTTTACAAAGTCTTGAAAGATTCTCAGTTCATAGCTGTTTTTTGAATAAAGAACACAGATTACTTTTAAGTTGTTGCTATCTATAGCGGCCAGTTGTCTGAGTATAAGTGTATCCGTTTGGAAATTCTTGGCATTCATTTGAGAGAAATATAAATACACCTGCTTTTTTCTTAATTTCCTGAGCTTTAGCCTTTCTCCATTAGAAAGGTGGAAAGCCATATTGGGGGCCTTTTTGCCAATTTGAATTTTACCATTTCCATCTATTTTTTTGGCAGGTTCTACCACAATAAATTTCCCAAAAGTATCCATTTCATTCACCTGGTATACAGTCCCATTTTTTTCAAAAGTCATGGGCCACTTATGTGGGTCAATGAGTTCAAATTTGAGTGGATTGGTTGCGTCAAATACAGAATCCTCAAGGTCATTGATTAACAATTTATCTGTAAGGGGTGTATTGTACAAGCCGTCAGAATTGCCATCATACAATCCAATTTGAAATGAGTCTTCGGCAGTTCTGAAAAATCCTGATTTGGTAATGTATCGTTGTTCTCGGTATGTAAATTCAATCCCAATAAAATTACGGTCTTTGTAGGTAGTCGAAAAATATTCGTTCATGAATTGTTTAAAATCATGTCTGCCGGTTAATATTTGTCGGCTTAATTTTAGCTTGATTTGCCCATTAGGATGTTTTGCGTTTTTGAGATTTAAATACAAAGCAGGTTCCTCAAAATAGGGGAGTTGGTAGCAGGTATCATCTGTAAAATCAAAATTTTGGTTGTGGTCTACAAATAAACTTGGATTTTTGTGGTAAGGATTGCCTACCAAAACGGTAATGTATCCTTTGTTAATTGGATTGCTACTGCCATTGAAAAATAAAAATCCATAGGCATAACTTCTAAATCCAACAGGTTTTTTAACAAAAATGGGAACTGCTGGTTTTAAGTCCTCAAAGTTCATGCTCAAAATGCTGTCCTTTTTCAGTTCAAACAATGCCAGAGTAATCTGGAATTTGTCGAACCTTTCATCTTTTGCGGCAAGATCCAAATTTATTCTGCTAGCTATTGTTTTATTCGTTTGAGCGCCTAAATGAGCGGTTAAGAACAAACTTAAGACAGTTAAATAAAATGAATTCATGTATGTGTAACTATTGAATTTTACCAATGTTTTTTCCTAAACTCACTCCAACCCAATGGATTGTTTCTCCACTTCTAAACAAGGGTATATAATTCAAACGCAAACAAACCCTATTGATATCTATGACTCTCAGTCCAAACAGCATTTCGGGTACAATTTCTTGTTCTTTAAAATTCTTTGTAAGCATGGTAAAACCAGCTCCAATTTCCAATTTATCTTTCCCTGATCCAATTAATAGACTAGATGTAAAGGGCAACATAAAGGTTTGTTTGTCCAAGAATATTGAATTCATGAATTTATAATCAATAGGGTTGTAGGCTGCTCCAATTCTTGCAGTCCATGTAAGGTTTTCTGTTTTGTTTTTGAATAAGTACTTTTCATAGTTCAAAGAATAGAATATACCAGAACCGCCCAATTCTATGTAAAAATTATGAGTGCCTTGTTGAATGGCTTTGTCTTGTGCCTTCAATTGAAAGTTAATACCAAACACCAACAAAAGGAGTATCTTGTAAAAAAAAACAGTAGTGCATTTCATTGATTACAAAGTAAACTTCAGAAATTCAATTCGCAAGTTTTTATTTTTTCTGAATGTCTATAGTATAGACATTGCTTTGGCGGGTGTTTCTGGTTTTATCACGGTCAATAAAGTTTTTGGTTTGCCTCAAAATCTGGCACTCATTGTTTTATTGTTTCTTGGCATATTCTTGATTTACTGGTTAGATCACCTCCTCGATATTCGGAAATATGGAAATCATTTGAGTAGTAGGCATTTTTTGATTTCTAAAAAACAAACATTATTGTATAAAATAGGTTTCGTTTTTATTCTCATTTCAGGGATGATTGCTTTTTTTTATCTTAGTATAAAAGCGCTCTTATTAGGCTTACTTTTGCTTGTTTTGTCACTCTTATATTTGGCATTGAATGCAACAAGATATGTTCCAAAAGAAATCTTTGCCGCAAGTGTTTATACTGTAGGTATTTATTTCCAGGTTATACTCAATCCGGGCTTGTATGAATTCCTTGTAATTGGATATTTTTTTGGATTGACATTGTATGCCATGTATGGCATTGCTTGGATTGAAAAAGCTACTGACAAGCGCTATGGGGTACCGAATGGAGTTACAACTAACAAGATTAGTCAAACCATGTTTCTCTTGCTTTTTGTAACAGGTATTGTATCAGTTATAATCACTTCAGCTGAAATCTACAATCAGCTCATCGTATCCTATTTATTTGTGTTGGTTGTACTCAAATCTATTTTCGCGCTCTGCAAGATGCAACGCTATCAATGTAATTGGTATCGGATTGCCATAGAATGGTCCTTTCTCATTCCTTGGTTGTGGATATAAAAAAAGGCGGTTTAACCGCCTTTTTTTAATGTTCTCCTAAATATTTTGCAACTCCTTCAGAAGTGGCTTGCATGCCTTCTTTTCCTTCTGCCCAGTTTGCAGGGCAAACTTCACCTTTTTCTTCAAAAAACTGTAAGGCATCAATCATGCGAAGAGCCTCGTCAATGCTTCTTCCAAGTGGCATGTCATTTACAACTTGGTGGCGTACATTACCTTCTTTGTCTATTAAAAACAAACCTCTGTAAGAAACGGCATTTTCACCTTGGTTTCCAACCCAAATTAATTCGTTGTGTTCATTGTAATCATAATGACCAGCTAAAACCCCGTAATTGTGAGCAATTGTTTTGTTAATGTCAGCAACAATAGGAAACTGAACCCCTTGAATACCGCCTTTGTTTTTAGGGGTATTTAGCCAAGCCCAGTGGCTAAAATGACTGTCAACTGAACAACCTACTACTTGTACATTTCTTTTTTCAAAATCGGCAATTCTATTTTGAAAAGCTATTATTTCGGTTGGACAAACAAATGTGAAATCTAATGGATAAAAGAAAAACAAAACATGTTTCTTTCCTACAAATTGAGTCAGTGAAAAATTTTCTGAAAACTCACCTCCGTTTACTACAGCAGTAGCACTAAAACTAGGTGCTTTTTTACCTACTAACATTGTCATAATGGTATTTTTTAATTTTTGTACTGCAATATTAGAACAATTCTCTGATTTGCTGTTTTAAATTCCTGTCATTTTTTTGAATAAATACCAACCAAATTGCAATCAACTAAATTGTTTTTTGTAGAAAGGAACAATTAAAATGTTCTTTCTTTTTTGAGTTAAGTCTTGTCAATGATTGATCCAGAGTAAACTGCTGTCGCCGTAACTTAAAAATCGGTATTGGTTTTGAATAGCTGATTCATATACCAATTTCCAATTGTCTCCAATAATTGCAGCAATGAGCAATAACAAAGTACTTTGTGGTTGATGAAAATTAGTTACCAACGCATTGGCTAATCTAAAAGCATATCCTGGTGCAATTAAAATACCTGTTGTACCGCGTATGGCATGAATATTCGCATTCTGCATTTCAGTAATTAAGTTCTGAACCAAATCAAGTGCGTTTGCATTGGTTGTTGTTTGGTAGGGCGTCCATTGTTCTATATGCAGATTTTCTACAGCAGTCTGATTTTCGAAAACGTTTAACGCGTGCCAAAATATACTTTCTAAACTTCTCAAGGCGGTTGTTCCAACACAAATAATGGGTTGATTTTTTTGCAAGGCGGCAGCTATTTTCTGGAGCGAATCAAGGTTAATTTCCACAGTTTCATGATGCATCTCGTGGCCTTCAATTGTACTAGCTGTTACAGGTTTGAATGTGCCAGCACCCACATGCAAAGTGAGTTGACACAAATCGACACCTTTATTTTTTAATGCTTCAAAAACGGCAGGGGTAAAATGCAACGATGCAGTTGGGGCTGCCACCGAACCTGTTTTTTCGGCAAATACGGTTTGGTATCTCAATTCATCTATCAATTCGGCATCTCTATCTAAATAGGGAGGAATTGGAAGTTTTCCCAACAGTTCAGTCAAATCTAAAAAACACAATTCTGGCGCGTTCCAAGAAAATTTAACTAAGTAGGTATTTGTTTGTTTTTTTATCAATTCAGCTTGGCATACATATGAATTGCCATTGAATTCAAAGTTCAACTCTAAGACTCCGCTTTTCCATTTTTTAGCATTACCTATATAACATTCCCAAGTACAGTTCGTTTTGCTCGCAAAATTGTTTACATGTGCTTTGGGCTCATAAGGGCTTAAACAAAAGATTTCAATGGTGCTGCCACTTTCCTTTTGAAAGAATAACCGGGCATGAAAAACCTTGGTATTGTTCAATACCAGCATGGCTTCATTGGGAACCAACTGAGGAAATTGCTTGAATTCAAAATGGTCAATTTGGCCATTTTTATATATCAGAAGTTTAGATTCGTCTCTGTTTTCAAGCGGATAAATAGCTACGGCAGCTTCAGGGAGCTCATAAGTAAAAGAATCTATCCGAAGGTCTTTGGGATGCATTTAACAGTTATTTTCCTTTGAATTCAGGTTTTCTTTTTTCAACAAAAGCCTGCATGCCTTCTTTTTGATCTTCAGAAGCAAAACACATATAAAAGTTTTTACGCTCAAAATATAAACCTTCTTGTAAACCGCTTTCAAAGGCTTTCAATACACTTTCTTTTGCCAATTGGAGAGCAACTGGGCTCATTTGGGCAATTTCTTTTGCCAATTTTAAAGCTTCGTCTAAGCACAATTCATCTGGGACTACTTGGTTAATCAAACCCCTTTCACAGGCGTCATGTGCACCAATAAACCTACCGGTTAACACCAATTCCATGGCTTTTGCTTTGCCTAATGCCCTGGTTAATCTTTGGGTTCCACCAGCTCCAGGCATAATACCTAATTTAATTTCTGGTTGGCCAAATTTTGCCGATTCCCCAGCTATTATCATATCACAGGTCATTGCCAATTCACATCCACCACCAAGTGCAAATCCGTTTACTGCAGCAATGACTGGTTTTTTTGTTTTTCTAATCTGATCCCATGTTTCAAATTGGTCTATGCGTAGTAAATCAATGGCATTTTTATTTTCCATTTGTTTGATATCGGCTCCAGCAGCAAAGGCTTGTTCATTTCCTGTAATAATTATACAGCTCACAGTATCCATCTGATCCAATGATTTCAATGCCTCTTTTAACTCCAACATGAGTTGTAAGTTTAAGGCGTTGAGCTCTTTAGGTCTGTTTAAACGTATAAGTGCAACCTTGTCTTGAAATGTTGGTTCAACAATGATAAACTGGTAAGTCATAAATAAATTTAATTTTTGTCCAAAATTAGTTATTTTTGTTGGCTCTGGTATAAAGCATTGGAAAAGAATTAAACAGACAGACAACCGAAAAATGTCGCGTTGACTATTTTTTTAGATTTTTTCTTGCTTTTATAATATTTTCCCAGATATTTGCAGTCCTTTTCAAGAAATTATACAGTCATGAGAGTTTGTGATTTAACAGGTAAGCGTCCAATGGTAGGTAACAACGTGTCTCACTCTAATCGTAAGACAAAAAGAAGATTCTACCCAAATTTGCAGGAGAAAAAATTCTACATCCCGGAAGAAGACCGTTGGATCGTATTAAAAGTATCTACCAAGGCAATTAAAACTATTAACAAGAAAGGCATCACTGCCGTTCTGAACGATTATATCCGTAACGGACAAATCTAATACAGAGGAGATTAAACAATGGCAAAAAAAGGCAATAGAATCCAAGTGATTTTAGAATGTACTGAGCATAAAACCAGTGGTTTATCAGGTACATCTAGGTATATTACAACCAAAAATCGTAAAAATACCACAGAAAGAATCGAGTTGAAAAAATTCAACCCGATCATGAAAAAGGTTACAGTTCACAAAGAAATTAAATAATTAAGTTATGGCTAAGAAGGTAGTTGCAACACTCAAAACCGGTGCCGGTAAAGATTTTGCTAAAGTGTACAGGGCAGTTAAAAATGCTAAAGGTTCATATAGCTTCAAATCAGAAATTATCTCAAATGAAGAAGTGAAGAATCACTTCAAAAAATAAGCATTTGAAAAGTTTTAGAGAAAGCATTCTGGTTTTACAGAATGCTTTTTTTGTTTTATATTGAATCAGCAAATAGTATGGGAATATTCAGTTTCTTCAGTAAAGAAAAAAAAGAAAAGCTTGATCAAGGTTTAGAAAAAACCAAATCTTCATTGCTTGGTAAAATCAGCAAAGCATTGATTGGTAAATCACAAGTTGATGATGATTTTTTGGACGAACTGGAAGAAATTTTAGTAACCAGTGATGTGGGAATTGAAACTACATTGAAAATAATTGAAAGATTACAATCAAGGGTTTCAACAGATAAATACCTTGGTTCTGGAGAACTCAACACAATACTCAAAGATGAAATTGCCAAATTATTAGACGAAAACAAAGCGGATATACCTGGTGATTTTGAAAATTTAAATGGACATTTTCCTTATGTAGTGATGGTTGTTGGCGTAAATGGAGTTGGCAAAACAACCACCATTGGTAAAATGGCCTATCAATATAAAAAAGCGGGTAAGAAAGTTGTTTTAGGTGCGGCCGATACTTTTAGAGCAGCTGCTGTTGATCAATTGAAAATATGGGGGAGCCGAAATGATGTACATGTGGTAGCCCATGGCATGAACACTGATCCTGCATCAGTTGCATTTGATGCCATTCAATATGGAGTTCAAAACAATGCTGATGTAGTCATTATCGATACCGCTGGAAGGTTACACAACAAGGTTGGTTTAATGAATGAATTGGGTAAAATTAAAAGGGTCATGTCAAAAGTAAAACCCGATGCCCCTCACGAAATCTTATTGGTTTTAGATGCCAGTACTGGTCAAAATGCGTTTGAGCAAGCCCGACAGTTTGTTGCTGCTACAGAAGTAAACGCACTCGCACTGACTAAATTAGATGGAACCGCTAAAGGTGGAGTGGTATTAGGAATTGCTGATCAATTTAAAATTCCAGTAAAATACATTGGTGTTGGAGAGGGAATTGAAGACCTTCAATTGTTCAATAAAGCTGAATTTGTAGATTCGTTATTTAAAAACTAAAAATCGAAAGCATTTGAAAACCAAAGCAAGCAAACAAGACAAAATCAATATCATTACACTGGGATGTTCAAAGAACATTGTAGACAGTGAAGAATTATACAGTCAATTAAAAGCAGGAGGGGTTGATGTAGTTCATGAATCTCAATCAGATGATGCCAATATTGTGGTAATCAATACCTGTGGATTTATAGACAATGCCAAAGAAGAAAGCATCAATACCATTATCCGTTGGGCCGAAGCCAAACAAGCTGGAGAAATTGATCAATTATTTGTGACCGGATGTTTGTCACAACGTTACAAGCCAGATTTAGAAAAAGAAATTCCTGAAGTGGATCAGTACTTCGGAACTACCCATTTGCCTCAATTGTTAAAAGCAATTGGTGTTGATTACAAGCATGAATTAATAGGTGAACGTCAATTAACAACCCCGAGTCATTATGCTTATTTAAAAATAGCTGAAGGTTGTGACCGTCCTTGTTCATTTTGTGCAATTCCTATCATGAGAGGAAAACATGTTTCCAAATCTTTTGAACAGCTTGCAATTGAAAGCAAAGGATTGGTAAAAAATGGAACCAAAGAAATTTTGTTAATCGCTCAAGACAGTACTTATTATGGTTTGGACTTGTACGGTGAAAGAAAGCTTCCTGAATTGTTAAAAAGAATGGCAACCGAATCTGGAGCTGATTGGATTCGCTTGCATTATGCATATCCTTCTCAATTTCCAATAGAAGCACTAGATGTCATGCGAGAATATGACAATATCTGCAAGTACATTGATATTCCATTGCAACATGTAAGTGACAATATGCTCAAAATCATGCGCAGGGGTATTACTGAAAAAAGAACGAGAGAATTGGTTGAAACAATCAGAACAAAGGTTCCGGGTATAGCAATTAGAACTTCTTTAATAGTAGGACATCCGGGCGAAACTGAAGCCGATTTTGAGGCCTTGTGTCGTTTTGTAGAAGATAGCCGATTTGATAGATTGGGAGTGTTTACTTACAGCCATGAAGAAGGTACGCATGCAGGTTCATTGGAAGACAATATTTCTCAAGAAGTAAAAGAAGAGAGAGCAGCCATTATCATGGACATTCAACAAGGAATTTCAGCTAAAATTAACCAAGCAAAAATTGGTCAAACCTATAAAGTGTTATTTGACAGAAAAGAAGGTGATTATTTTATAGGCAGAACAGAAGCCGATAGTCCTGAGGTTGACAATGAAGTTTTGGTAAAGGCCACACAACAGTACCTGCGCATTGGCGATTTTGCAAATGTAAAAATAGAACATGCTGAAGATTTTGACCTTTACGGTTCTGTAATTGAATAAAGATGGAAAGGATTCCGGTTCAACAAACACAATTAGTACCTGAAATTGTCGTTGATTATCTCAATCAAAAACTGGATCTGAGCCATTTTTACAGTCAACCCAATTTGCCTGCTAGTTATGCTGAACTAAAAAAACAACGTCAGTATTTTTCTCCCAATCAGCGACTTGAATTACACTCACATCTTGTCAATCAATACCAAAATGCTGGAATTAATTTGGAGTTAACAGCCAACCATTCGGTTCAAGAGCAACTCAATTCATTGCTCCAGCCTCAGGGGTATACTGTTTGTACAGGGCATCAATTGGTATTGTTTGGAGGTCCATTGTTTACAACCTACAAAATTTTAACTGCCATTAAACTGGCCAGAACACTGAGTTTAGCCAATCCTTCAGAACCAGTTATTCCTATATTTTGGCTTGCTTCTGAAGACCACGATTTTGAAGAGATTCAAACAGTAAAAATAAATGGCAATGCAATTTCTTTGAATTTGACTCATGATGCCAACCCGGTTGGTGAACTCATGCTTCAAAAAATAGAACAGCTCATAGAAGAACTAACAAAAGTATTTCCGCAACACGCTTTTGCAAACGAATTGTTGTCTCAAATTAAACGAGCCTATCAAAACGGAACTAAGTTAGCAGTTGCAACTTTAAAGTATTACCATGAATTGTATGCGGCATTTGGTTTGGTCATTCTAGATGCCAATTCGCCCACACTTAAGCAAGCCTTGATTCCCATTATCAAAAAAGATTTATTGGAACAATTTCATTTTCAAATTCAAAAAGATTCTGATACAATTTTAGCCAAACAATACAACTTGCAAATCAATGCGCGCCCTTTCAATTTTTTCTATATCAATGAAGCAGGTAAGCGTTTTTTAATCAAACAAAACAGCAATCACTTGTTTCAGTTATCAGAAAATGAAAAAGACTATACTGCTCAAGAATTAACCCATTTAATTGAAAATTTTCCAGAAAGATTCAGTCCCAATGTCAATTTAAGACCTATTTTTCAAGAACTCATTTTGCCCAATTTGGCATATATAGGAGGGCCAGCAGAAATTGCTTATTGGTTGCAATTGAAACCAATTTTTGATGCATACAAATTGTCTTACCCTATTTTGGTGTTGCGCCACATGCAAGCATTTGTACCCAACGGCTTTGCTCAATCTGTAAAGAAGTTCAATCTGAATTTATCACAGCTCATTTTACCCATACAAGAGTTGGAATTGGTGTTTAACAAGTTATCAGATTTTCCAGGATTCGAAAAAGAATTAGAAATCATAGACCAAAATTGGCAAACCATATACGATGCCTTTTTAAAACTCAACGACCAATCTGCAAAAGACCTCTTACAAGTTAAATTAAAAGAGCGAACCGATTCCAAATTGTTATTGAAGAAATTCAATGTGCTCAGAAAAGAAAAGCTCAAGTCACAATTTGATAAATTGTTAAAATTGAGATCATTACTATATCCAAATGGGGTCTTTCAAGAAAGAACAGATTTGTTAATCAGTTATGAAGCAACAAGAAGTACAGATTTAAAAGAGGCAATTCTCAATGAAATTGACCCCTTTGATCCTTGTTTGTTATTTTTTACTGCTTAAGTTCAGTTGGGTTAAATGCCACAGCACTATTCCTGCAGTTACGGCAACATTTAAAGATTTCTTTTCTCCAAACTGTGGTATTTCAAGGTGTATGTCACTTTTTTCTAAAAGCGATGCAGCAACGCCTTCTACTTCATTCCCCAATATGAGTAAAAGGTTATCGGTAGTTGAACACTGAAAATTGTGCAACATTTCTGCCTTAGTAGATTGTTCAACCGCACAAATTTGAAATCCCTTTGCTTTACAGTTTTCAATTACAGCCAAAGGGTCTTGTACATATTCCCAACTGACACTTTGAGTTGCACCAAGTGCAGTTTTTAAGATTTCTTTGTTGGGAGGGCATGCACAAATACCAGTGAGCCATATTTTTTCTACAGCAAAAGCATCTGAACTTCTAAAAATAGAGCCTATGTTCAAGGCAGATCTAACATCATTGAGCAATAGTTGCATGGCTTCAAAAGTAACCAATTAATCCTATTTATTTCAGAATTAGGCTGTTTACAAAAAGGGAAATTCGCCTTGCAATGCACAATTTGGTGTAGATAAAGCCCTGTGCTGCAATTTTTAGTTCGGGTTTAATCTTGTAATTTGGCTACTACAAAATGTAAACACTCGGCTTCATGAGAATAGCAGCTTTACTTGGTCTAATTTTTATTCAAATTCAATTGGTTTTTGCCCAAGAAAAGCCGGCAAAAGAACCCCTTGAAAAATTAAAATCACCCGATATGAGTGTGCTTGGGAACGACAATGTCTATTCCAAAAATCAAGGAGATACTTCAGAAATTATTCCCTATCAACAATTTTCAAGATTGTCTGCTGGTGTTCATTTAGGAGTGGCTTATTATTCTGCTGAAGTTCCTATGGATGCCGCATACCCGGCTTACGGATTTTCTGTTAAATATGCAGTTTCACATTTTACAGGCATTAAATTTCAATACCTTCAAGGCAGTATTTCTGGGGCTCAAACATACAATGGTATTGTTGATCCTTTGAGCTATTTCAAATCAGATATCGCATCTTATAGCTTGCAATCTGTGTTCAATATTGGCAATGTTAATTTTCTAAAAAGTAAACCCCGCTTCCGTTTTAATTTTGGTATAGGTGCTGGACTTTTAAAACACGCCTCTTTCAATGATTTTTGTGCTGCTCAAGGTATTCCCGATACAATTAAAATTAGCAATACAGGATCCTCTTTTTTTATACCACTGCAAGTTGGTTTCAAAAGAAAGCTGAGCAATAACTTAGATTTTGGACTAGACCTATCATACAATATAGGTACGAACGACATGCTAGATTTAAACAATACCACACCTTTGAATGATGCGCATGGATATGTTACAGCAGGTATCACCTATAATTTTGTAAGTAAGAAAAAGCCGAGTCATTTAGAATGGGCTAATCCAGTAGAAAAAATATACAAAGATTTAATGCAAGCCAAGCTAGATGCTGAGGCTTCGTTAAAAAATGATGGCGACCAAGATGGTGTGCCAGATGCAATAGACATTGAGAAAAATACCAAATTGGGCTACAAGGTAGATAGCAAAGGAAAAACTTTGGATAGTGACGATGATGGCATTCCAGATTCAAAAGATTCGGACCCTTATGGTTTCAGTAAATCTTTAGCCTTGTACTTTCCTGACATGAAAGTTGGAAATGAAAATGCCAATATTTTACAGTTCAGCGATTCAATACCAAGAACAGAGTTTGTGACTATTTCAGAGAGTAATTATGGATTACCAACGATTGTTTTCCCTCCAAATGGATTTACAGTTCATGTTGAACAATATGGATTGTTGCAGCAAATTGCTCGTATCATGATTGTTGATACCAGCGCTTCTTTGCTAATCATTGGACATTCAGATAACAACAAACCAGACTTAACTCAATTAACTTTGTCAGAAAAAAGAGCCTTGGAAGTTAAACGTAAATTGTATCGGATTTTTGAAATAGACGACAGGCGTATGTTGGTTTTTGCTGAAAAAGATCCATACATCAGAAAATACCGTTTGAGCACCGAAGGATTGAACCGAAAAGTTGAGTTCAGAATTATTCGTCCTAAAAAGTAATTATTTTTGGTCCCAGGGTAATTTGCCAATGCGGTACATAAACCTTGAAATCACCGCTTGCTTCTTTTTAATATACCTAGTAGGTTGATCAGCTTTCCACCTTCTTGGATTTGGAAAACAAGCTACTATAACTGCAGCTTCACTTTGCTTGAGTTTGGATGCCGGTTTCCTAAAATAAAAGTTAGCAGCCGCTTCCGCTCCATATACTCCATTCCCCATTTCTATAATATTCAAATACACTTCTAGAATTCTTTTTTTTGTCCATAACAGTTCAATACTTGCTGTCACATATACTTCTAATATTTTTCGAATCCAGCTTCTACTGGGAGTAAAAAATAAGTTCTTGGCAGTTTGCTGGCTAATGGTAGATGCACCTCTTGGGCGTTTACCTTTTTTGAAACTTTTGTGAATGGAATCCCAAATTTGTTCAAAATCAAACCCTATATGTTTGAAAAATTTAGGATCCTCAGACGTGATTGCGGCCAAACTGATATTTTTTCCTAGTTTCTCAATTGGTTCCCAGTCTTTTTTTAATCTGATAGGATCATCTCCAAATGCTTGTTCAAATAAACGAACAATAGGTAAAGGGGTAATGTATACCGGTGCTATTCTATACAAGATGATAAAAAACAAACTCACTTGAAACCATAAAAGCAGCACCTTCAACAAAAAAGATTTCAGTTGCTTTAATTTATTCAAGATTGCTTTAGACCATTTACCCATTGCTGCAATTTTAAATATAAAAATTGGAAAAATGCAGTCAATTCAGGCAATTGATCTGATTTAAATTCAAAATAAACTAGCACAAGAATTAGAACTTTGTGTAATTTGCATCACAAATTAACAGACCATGAAATACAGAAAAATAGGCAATTCAGGGCTACTCGTATCAGAAATGAGTATAGGTACTTGGCTAACAACAGGTATGGGTATTTCTAAAGAAACTGCATTTGCATGTTTTGATAAAGCCATAGATTCGGGTATTAATTTCATTGATACTGCCGACATGTATAACAGAGGTGAATGTGAAAAAGTAGTTGGCGATTATTTAAGAACCATCCAAAGAGAACAACTCATTATTGGTACAAAAGTGTTTGGCCCAATGGACGAGCATTGGATGGCACAAGGACTTTCTCTCAGACATATCAGAAATGCTTGTGAGGCTTCTTTACAAAGGCTTAAAACAGACTACATAGATCTGTACCAATGTCACCGATACGATATTGATACCCCACTTGAAGAAACGTGTTATGCCATGCATAATTTAATTGAACGGGGATACATTTTGCATTGGGGAGTGAGTCAATGGTCTGCAGTTCAAATTACCAACGCGCTTAGAATTTGTGAAAAGAACAACTGGAGAAAACCCATCTCCAATCAGCCGGTATACAATATGCTCAACAGAAGTTTAGAAGTAGATGTCATGAATGTTTGTGAGCAAGAAAATTTAGGACTTTTGGTTTATTCCCCTCTGGCTCAAGGCTTGTTAACAGGGAAATACCAAGCCAACACAATTCCTGAAGACAGCCGTTTGGCGAGTGAGACTATGAAAAACTGGTTTCCCGTTAAACGCATGAATGAGGAATACTTTGACAAGCAAAACCAATTATTGGCAGTAGCCAATGAATTGGGCTGCAGTTTATCGGCTTTGGCATTGGCTTGGATTTTAACCAAATCTCCAATCAGTACTTGCATAACCGGAGCTTCTAAACCAGAGCAAATAGAAAACAATATGCAATCGTTGGCTGTTGAACTCTCACCCGACTCATTAGAACAAATAGAACAGATATTGCAAAATGCACCCATTGACCAATATACAGGAACTCGAATTGGGTACGGAATCATAAAAAGAGGATATTGATGCTGGCGTTTAAATTAAGAATACTATTTTTTTTCTGTTTGACTGCATTTCTCATAGACAGTTATGTATGGCAAGCTTTCAAAACCATTGTTAAAAACCGAACAGCACGTTTTAAGAAACGTTTGTTTTATGTGTATTGGGTGTTGCCAATCATTATTTTGTTATTGTTTGCTTTGTTTTTATTTAACGATACATTCAATCAATACAAATATTTTAGAACCTATTTTCAAGGGTTTTTAATGGTCTTATACAGTGCAAAATTGTTGGTGTTTTTGTTTCTTTTAGCCGACGATTTAAAAAGAGGTTTAAAGTGGACCCAACACCATTTGTTTCGTTTGGTATTTAGCAAAAATAAAAAAGTTGTTAAACATGACTTAACCGACGAAATGGAAGAAGTGATAGCAGATAATATTCAACCAACTGCTTTGCAAATGAACAGGTCTGAATTTTTGGCCAAAGCAGGCTTGATTTCAAGTGCTGTTCCATTTGTTTTATTAACCAGGGGTATGTACCGCGGTGCATACAATTACCAAGTAAGAAGTTTAGATGTGGTATTGCCCAATTTGCCCGCATCATTTGATGGCATTAAAATATTGCAAATTTCAGACATCCATTGTGGCAGTTTCTTAGACAGGGCAGCTGTTGCAAGAGGTATTCAGTTGATCAAAGAACAAAATGCCGATTTGGTTTTGTTTACGGGTGATTTGGTTAATAACAAAGCTGAAGAGGCACAAGAATGGAAATCTTTATTTGCTGAAATTACAGCACCAATGGGGGTGTATTCCATATTAGGAAACCACGATTATGGCGACTACGTCAACAATTGGAAAAACCCAGAAGAAAAAGAAGCCAATTTTAATGAATTACTAGCCGTACACAAAGATATGGGATGGCAATTGCTCAGGAACCAACATGTTTTGTTAGAAAGAGAAGGCCAACAGATAGCCCTAATAGGCGTAGAAAATTGGGGCGATAAAGCCCGTTTTCAAAGGTTGGGAGATATCAATAAGGCCATTCAGGGTATGCCAGCAGTTCCTGTTAAATTGTTAATGTCTCATGATCCAAGTCATTTTGAAAAAATAGTGAGTGTGGAACACCAAGACATTGATATTACTTTTTCGGGTCATACCCATGGTTTCCAGTTTGGTGTAGAGTTTGGTCCTATTAGATGGAGCCCTTCTCAATACATGTATGAGCAATGGGCCGATTTATATGAAAAAGGAAATCAGAAAATTTATGTGAACAGGGGCTTTGGCTTTTTAGGCTATCCGGGTAGGGTAGGTATATTACCCGAAATTACTGTCATGAATTTGTACAGGTCTTAAGTTACAAAGAATAAACACCTTCAATAGGCATTTTTCTGCCGGTTCCAAATGCTTTTGGCGATACCCTTAAAACAGGAGGAGCTTGCCATCTTTTCCATTCATTGGCATTTACCATTTTTAAAATGCGTTGAGCCAATTCAGGTGCATAGCCTTGATTAACTAGTTCATTTATACCTTTATTTTCTTCTATATAGCATTTCAAAATACCATCCAATACCTCATAAGCAGGAAGGCTATCGGTATCTTTTTGGTTTGGTCTTAATTCTGCAGAAGGTTCTTTACTAATAATGTTTTGTGGAATCATTTCTTGCTCCCTGTTAATGTAATTACACAATTCATACACCTCAGTTTTGTACAAATCACCAATCACAGAAAGACCTCCGCACATGTCTCCATACAAGGTGCCATAGCCAACGGCCAATTCACTTTTGTTTGAAGTGTTCAGTAAAATATAACCAAACTTATTGCTCAATGCCATGAGTAAAATGGCCCTTGCTCTTGATTGAATATTTTCTTCTGCAATGCCCAATTCTGTTCCTTTAAAATAGGGTTCTAAGGTATGTTCAATGGCATTTACTTGTTCTTCAATTGAAATAATATGGTGTTGAACTTGTAAAGTTTGAACCATTTTTAATGCATCTGTTACAGAGTGATCGCTGCTGTATTTTGAAGGAAGCAAAACAGCCAATACATTTTCATTCCCCAATGCTTTGGCTGCTAAATAAAGCACCAGCGCAGAATCTATGCCTCCCGACAAACCAATGATTGCTTTTTTAAAATTGAGTTTGTTAAAATAATCTTGAATGCCCAATACCAAAGCCTGTTCAATATTTGCAATTGACAAATCTTTTGTTGGTTCTAAATTTTCAATTTTGGTTAAATTGAACTGTTTGCCGTCAAATTCAAAAGTTTGTAATTCTTCTTCAAATAATTTCAAGCTGGCGATGGTTTCACCTTGTGCATTCATTACAAAAGAGCCACCATCAAATATCAAATCAGTTTGTGCACCAATTTGGTTGACATAAATAATTGGCAATTGGTATTTCAAAGCATTTCTTTGAATAACTTGATGCCTTGTTTCTTGTTGGGTATTTGAAAATGGCGATGCTGCAATATTAATAATCAAGTCTGGATTGAACTGACTCAAATATTCCATTGGGCTTGACTGGTACAAAGAAACGTCGTCTAAATTCCATAAATCTTCACATATGGTTAAGGCCACTTTTACCCCCATCACCTTTACTATTTCACAAGTTGCAGCAGGTTCAAAATAGCGGTACTCGTCAAAAATATCGTAGGTTGGAAGTAAGGTTTTATGAATGGTATGAGTAACTTTTTGATGTTCTATGACTACTGCTGCATTGAACAGTCTTTTTCCTTTACCTAATTGATTAAAAACAGGTGTGCCAATTATAGCCGCTATGCCATCACATGCAGGAGCAATTATAGCTATTGCAGCTGTTGCTTTTTCTATAAATGAATCAAAATCCAATAGGTCTTTGGCAGGGTATCCACAGGTTGCTAATTCTGCAAATACAATGAGTTGAGAACCTTCTAACTTGGCTTGAGCAATGGCTTCAAGCATTTTATGTGTATTGAGTTCAAAATTACCGGGATGGTAATTCAGTTGTGCCAATGTTATTTTCACAAATCCTTTATTGAGTACCAAAATTAATGGATTTTTTCAATGTTTTTACGCGTAATTTTGAAACATGAATAAAAAGATAGTACGCAAAAGTCAGTATTTGTTTTTTTTAATGAGCGCTTTGTTTTTACTGAGTATAAATGCCTGTCAGCAAAATCAACCCCAATCAGATTTAGCTATAAAAATTACCAGATTTGACCAAGATTTATTCTTAAAAAACAAGTCATACGAACAAACACATTTTGATCAATTATTTCAGCAATATGCTGGTTTTTATCAGTCCTTTTGTACAGACATCATCAATATTCCAATGGCTGATTCTGCCAACCATTTCAGTAAACCATTGCTTTCATTTGTGCAATACCCTGGTATATTGCAATTGAAAAAAGAAGTAGATAGTGTGTTTGTGAATTTAGAACCTGAAGAACAAGCATTCTCTGAAGCATTGGCCATTTATCAAAAAGAAATTCCAAATGCAGCACCAGTACATTTGGTGAGTTTTATTTCAGAATTTGGGTATGCAAATGTGGCTTATGATACCATCATTGGCATTGGCTTGGATTTGTATTTAGGTGCCAATTATCCGGTATATTCAGCCTTAGAGTTTCCTGCATTTATGATTAAAAAACTACAACGGGCTTATTTGGTTCCAAACACCATTAAAGCTTTAGGTTTTTCGAGGTATGAACAACAAGTTACCGACAAGCGTTTTCTTGCCATGATGCTGTTTGAAGGTAAGATGAAGCATTTTGTAAAAACATTATTACCCAATACACCAGATACTTTGGTATTTGGCATCAGTGCCGATCAGCTCAAATGGTGTAAAGAAAATGAAGCATTAATTTGGGCTCATTTGATTCAAGAAAAGTTATTGTATAGCAAAGAAGCGGCAAAAAATCTGCGTTATTTCAACGATGGGCCATTTACATCTGCTCCAGGTGTGCCGGCAGAGTCAGCCCCATCTATTGGCACATACATTGGCTATCAAATTATACAAGCATATTTAGCCAATGAATCTGTTGATTTAAATACGCTCATGAACAACAACAACTGGGACGAACTGATCAAGAAAAGTAAATACCACCCAAAACCATAAAAAAAGGAGGCCAATTGACCTCCTTTTTTATGAATTTTTATGATTGGTATGCTTCTATTGGAATACAAGCACAAATCAAATTTCGGTCTCCGTGAGTATTGTTTACACGGCCTACACTTGGCCAAAACTTAGCCTGTTTTACATAAGGCAATGGGTATACTGCTTCTTGTCTGCTGTATGGGTAATTCCATTCTTCGGCAGTTGCCATCATGGCTGTATGAGGTGCATTCTTCAATACATTGTTTGCTTTATCTGCTTTACCTTCTGCAATTGCATTTACTTCTGCTTTTATTTGAAGCATGGCCTCGCAAAACCTATCTAATTCAGATTTAGGCTCACTTTCTGTTGGTTCAATCATAATGGTTCCAGCAACTGGGAAACTCATGGTAGGAGCATGGAAGCCATAATCCATTAAACGCTTTGCGATGTCTTCTGCTTCAACACCTGAATTGGCTTTAAACACACGGGTGTCTAAAATCATTTCATGCGCACACCTGCCTTTGCTGCCCACATATAAAATTTGGTAATCTTTTTCTAAGCGTGCTTTAATGTAGTTGGCATTTAAAATAGCATACTCCGTAGCTTTTTCTAAGCCTGCAGTACCCATTAATCGGATATAAGCATAAGAGATTAATAAAATAGATGCACTGCCCCAAGGTGCTGCAGAAACCGCAGTCATAGCACTTGATCCACCTTGCATGTCAACTACACTGTGTCCTGGTAAAAAAGGAACCAAGTGAGCCGCTACACCTATTGGGCCCATGCCAGGTCCACCGCCACCGTGAGGAATACAGAATGTTTTGTGCAAGTTCAAGTGACAAACATCGGCTCCAATATTTGCTGGGCTTGTCAATCCAACTTGAGCATTCATATTGGCACCATCCATATATACTTGGCCACCAAATTGGTGAATTAACTCACAAATTTCTGTTATTTGTTCTTCAAAAATGCCGTAAGTAGAAGGATAAGTAACCATTAAGCAAGCCAAGTTGTCTTTGTGTAAAATGGCTTTCTCTTTCAAATCTTCAATATCAACATAGCCATTTTCTAGGGTTTTGGTAACAACCACTTTCATACCAGCCATTGCTGCACTGGCAGGGTTGGTGCCATGAGCAGAAGATGGAATCAAGGCAATATTTCTATGAGATTCTCCTTTGTGTTTAAAGTATTCTCTGATTACCATTAAACCGGCATATTCGCCTTGTGCACCAGCGTTTGGTTGCAAACTGATTCCAGCAAATCCGGTTACTTCTTTTAAAGCACTGCTCAATTCGTCAAAAATTTGAGTATAACCACTTGCTTGGTTTCTTGGTATAAAAGGGTGCAATTGGCCAAAACCAGGCATGGTTACAGGAATCATCTCTGCTGTTGCATTTAATTTCATTGTACAAGAGCCCAATGCAATCATAGAATGACACAATGAAAGGTCTTTAGATTCCAGGTGTTTGATATACCTGAGCATATCGTGTTCGCTGTGTTTAGTTTGGAAAATCTCATGGGTCATAAAAGCCGATTTTCTTTGTAACTGCACAGGTGCATGTAAAGCATTGTCAGCAGTAAAATCACAAGTTGTTGTTTGATTGTTTGTTAAAATTGCAACCAATTGGTTCAATTGTGATTGTGTATGAGTTTCATCTATTGATACGCGAAGTGTTTGTTCATTTACCAGAGCAATATTTATCTCTGCAGCCAAACAGGCATTGTAAAATTGAGATGCTTGCTTTGTTTCAATAGACAAGGTGTCAAAATAAGAAGTATTCAATACTGTCAAACCAGCTTTGTTGAGTGTATTTGCCAAAGCCGTTGCATATCCATGTATTCTTCCAGCAATTCCTTTAAGTCCTTCAGGTCCATGGTATACACCATACATTCCTGCCATGATAGAAAGTAAAACCTGAGCAGTACAAATATTTGAAGTGGCCTTTTCTCTTTTAATGTGTTGTTCTCGAGTTTGTAAAGCCATTCTCAGGGCATGATTGCCTTGGCTGTCAACAGAAACTCCTATTAAACGCCCTGGCATTTGTCTTTTGTATGCATCTTTGGTTGCAAAAAAGCCAGCATGAGGCCCGCCGTAACCCATTGGTACTCCAAATCTTTGAGCCGATCCAACTACTACATCAGCACCCCATTCACCCGGAGGGGTTAACAAACTCAAACTCAATAAATCAGCTGCTACAGCTACCAATACTTGTTTTGCTTTTGCTTTTTCTACAAATTTTTGGTAATCATAAACTTCTCCATTTCCGGCCGGATATTGAAGCAGTGCGCCAAAATAGGTTTCATCAAATTCAATTTCTTCATGGTTTCCAATTACCAATTCAACGCCAATTGGTGCTGTTCTGGTTTTCAATACATCAATGGTTTGAGGAAAACACAAGGATGAAACAAAAAATTTATTGGCATTTTCTTTTTTTGTTTCTGCATACAACATGTGCATGGCTTCTGCAGTAGCGGTTCCTTCATCTAAGAGAGAAGCATTGGCAATTTCCATTCCAGTTAAATCAATGATCATGGTTTGGTAATTGAGTAAGGCTTCTAATCGGCCTTGAGCAATTTCAGCTTGGTAAGGGGTATATGCAGTATACCAACCTGGGTTTTCAAAAATATTTCTAAGAATGACTCCAGGAGTCAAAGTGCCATAATAACCTTGACCCAAGTAATTGGTGTAAATTTTATTTTTATGGGCAATTTCAGTCAGCAAAGAAGAAAGTTCTGCTTCTGTCAAAGCTGCTGGCAAATTCATTCGTTTTTTAAGCCTAATGTGGGCTGGTATTGTTTCGTCAATTAATTGATCCAGACTAGAAACGCCAATGGTTTTAAGCATGGCATCTGTATCTTTCTCCATAGGTGAAATATGGCGAAAAATAAACTCGTCCTGGTGATTTGCCTTGATTTGCGACATAGTTGTATTGTTTTTAATTACTAAAAAAGTATGCGAATTTATTGGTTTTTATAGATTCAACTGTATGATTTTATTCAGATTCTTTGCACCATTTCAAATACATTAAGAAAACAAATTGCCCAATCCTGGTAACATACCACCCATCATTGATTTCATTTCTGATTCTGCCACATTGTTTGCGCTCTGAATTGCTTGGTTACAAGCTTCTTTTATGGCATGTTCTAGTTGTTGGTGCTGGAGTTCCAAAAGGGCTTCGGGTGCAATTTTTACATCAACTATTTCACGATTTCCATTTGCTACTACACGTATTTGATTGTTGTAAACTGCTGATTCTACAGTAATAGCAGCCATTTTAGTTTTCATTTCTGCAGCCATTTTTTTGGCCTCTGCTAATTTTCCAAACATAATTTTTTTTGAGGCAAAATTAACCAATTGCATGTTTATTCATTCCAAGCACCTTAATTTGAATAAAAATAATATGCGTTTCGAAAAACACATTTTCGTTTGTGCCAATCAAAAAGCCGAAGGTAAACCTTGTTGTGGCAATGAAAATGGCATGGCTATCATAGAAAAATTTAGAACATTACTCGGTGATGCAGGCTTAAAGGCCAAAATTCGCGTTCAAAAAAGTGGCTGTTTGGATGCTTGTACAAAAGGTCCAGCTTTGGTGATATACCCTGAAGGTACCTATTACGGGAAATTAACTTTAGCAGATGTTGATACCATCTTTGAGGAGCATCTTCTCCAAAATAAAGTGGTAGAGGCTTTGGAGTTGAAATTTTAAAACGCAGCCATCAATTGCAATTGATAGAATCTCGGGGCAATTAAATCGGCTGGTCTGTTCATTATTTCTGTATTCAATAAATTAATACAATTGAAACCAACTTTTAGGTATTGATTGGCATGCAAAAACAGGCGTAAATCAAAAATAGCCCTGTTGTTATATAGCCTATTTCTTGCTTCTTCAATACCCGGAACCATACTTGGAATGATACCAGAAACAAATGCAATATCAATATTCTGTATGCTGCTATTGTACCTGTAACTCACGCCAAATTCAACTTTTTTAAATTGAGCAGAAAGGTCAATTTTAAATTGGTGTTCAAACCGATATTTTAAAATCAAAGTGCTGTCAGAACGGGTGCTTAAAAATGTTTGAGGTCCTCTTGCAGAGTCAAATGCAAATACCAAATTAGGGTCTAACATCAATGGTTTTGAATAGGTATAGCCTATGATACTTTGTATATCCCAATTTTTATTCTTGAACTGAAATCCAGTGCTCAAATCTATTCCATTGATGCGCGTATTTCCTACATTGAAAGATTTAAATCCAATAGCAGTATAAGGGTTCGCTGGGTTGTATGTTTTCCATGCGCCAAAATTGAATTCAGTCATATCTGCATAGCGCGTTTCAAAATATGCCAAGTCAATATAAGCACTGAAACCACCCCATTTCATTCCTTGTTTCATACCTATTTCTGCACTCCAACCAGATTCAGCTTTTAGATTTGGATTGGCAAAAATGTTCATGCTGCCTACACTGGCATTGATATATCTCTCTGCAATAGATGGGTACCTGAATCCTTGTCCCCAGCTACACCTCAAAAAGGTGCTTTTGGTGAGTTCATAATTCAACCCGGCTCTAAACACTGGTTGTTGGGTTGCATCAGCATTCATTTGAAAATATTCATAACGCGCACCCAAGCCCAATTGCAAGCCCATTAAGACAGTTTTGTCTATTTGTAAAAATGCAGCTTTGTTATTGCTGGTGTTTGATCCACCATATAAATTGGCTTGGCTGGAATTGGAATTGTATACCAAACCAGTTGTAATGTTTAATTTATACGCTATGAAGTTTTTTTGTAATTGGTATTCGGCATAAAATTGATTAAAAGCATTGTTTTGAGCAGCATTTGAGTTTTCATTGTTGATATACATCCACCTCGATTTTAAACGGTGTTGAAATCCGTTTTGGTGAAATGAAATAGTAGGGTCTAAATAGATACTTTGAGAATGCGTGGCACTGGTTTGAGAATCAAGAGCGGTATATCCCATTTGGTCATTTTCCCATAGTAAAAATGATTCACTTTTGCTATTTAAAACACCCATATTTACACCAATTTTAATGGCTTTGTTGAAGGCTGTTTGTACATTTAAATTGCAACGAATGCGCTCTTCATTATCGCTCATTCTATAGCCATTATCTATGAGGTAATTGCTAGAAAATGCATATTGGTAACGCCCTAATTTGGCAGCATGGAAAACGCTGATTTGATTTTTCATTAAGTTTTTAGTTGTCCAGCGCAAACCAATTCCATCTGGTTTGTCATAAAATCCACTGCTCATTTGAATTTTTGTGATGGGTTTGCCACTGCTCATTTGCGTGCGAAAATGGATTATCCCATTCAGTGCACCAGATCCATATAATACAGATCCAGCCCCCTTAATGACTTCAACTTGTTTCAAGTTTTCTAAAGGCAACAAACTCCATTTTACTTGACCCGCATCTCCTGTTAAAAAGGGTAAATCGTCTACCAATACCATTACCCTGGAACCTGCTCCATAAGTCCAGCCACTGCCACTTCTAATGTTAATTTGTCCATCCAAAACACTTACCGATGGAATCTGATTCAAAAACTTATCTATGCTAGTTGTGCCTTTGTCGAGTATTAATTTTGCACCTATTAATTCTACACTGCTTGAACTTCTCGATATAGCTTGTTCATTTCTGTTTCCAGTTACTACAACTTGGTCTAATAATTGGCGACTGGGTGATATCAAAACTTCGAATACAGTATCTTTTGTGTTTTTTGTTTCAATTGTTATTGATTTGTTTTCATAACCAATGAGCCTGAAATTGAGCGTACAAATTGCCTGTGATACCGTCAATTGAAAATGGCCTTTTTCATCAGTTTGGGTTCCTCCATTATTGGATGTAATCAATACGCCAGGAATAGGTTCTAAAGTGGTGATGTCCTTCACAATTCCTTTGAACAGGTTTTGAGCATTGCTTTTTGAAAGAACAAAAAACTGTGCAGCGATAATGATAAAAATACTGTATCTTGGTATTAAATTTCGAATCATGAAAAACAAATTTATCTATTCAATTATACTCTTTTTGTTTCAATCAATCACGCTGCAATTGTTTGCGCAATGCAATCCTGATTTGAGTTTAAAAACATCGGGTATTTTTCCTGCCGAACTGGATCAAGCAACCGAAACAAAACCTTACACGCAAATCATCCAATTTAGAATGCCAAAAGATACCATGGTTACTGAATTTGGATTCCCAATTTTGGCAACCATTGATTCTATTGTAGTCACCAAAGTAAATGGTTTGCCGGCTAATTTTAGCTACCAATGCAATCAAATCAATTGCAAAGCCAACGGAGGTGAAACAGGTTGTATTTTACTTTCGGGTCTGCCACAAACTGGTCAGCAAGGTAATTATCCTTTGTCGGTTGTATTTAAAGTATATGCACATGCTTTAACCATCACCAGAACAATTGAAGATTCAGTTACCAGATACAGTTTAACTGTTAATGCTGCAACCAATTTGACTGAAAATGAAATAGCATCAAAATGCCTGATTTATCCTGTACCAAGTCAAGGAATCATCAACATAGATTATAAAACCAAAAATGAATCAGTGAAGATTCAATTATTTGATTTGAAAATGAGAGAATTGCCTATAAATCCTGATATTGATAAAGGAGCTAATCAGGTTCATATTAATTTAAGCCATTTACAGTCAGGTTGCTATTACATTATTATGCAAATCGGAAAGCAAATCATCAGAGAAAAAATCATCTTAGTTGATTAAGCAGTTCTATTAAAAATTTGCATCATTAGTTCACCTTTTAAAAGGCATTCGTTGTATTCCGATTCAGGGTCAGAATCAATTGTAATAGCTGATCCAACTTCAAAATTGAGGTATTGATTTAATTTGTTGTATTGTAAACTTCGGATAACTACATTCAAATCAAAATCGCCTTCAGGGTTGATATAGCCAATACAACCGCTGTACATGCCTCTTTGGGTTTGTTCCAGTTGCTCTATCATTTCCATGGCTTTAATTTTAGGAGCTCCGGTCATACTTCCCATTGGAAAAGCATGGCAAATTGATTCTACAATGTCATCATTTTTTAATTTACCACTTACTGTTGAAATCATTTGATGTAAATTTTTGAAGCTATAAATACCAAATAATTCATCTACTTGAATGCTGCCAGTTTCACATGATTTAGACAAGTCATTCCTGACCAAATCAACGATCATTAAATTTTCTGCCCGTTCTTTTTCAGAATTGAGAAGCAATTCTTTTTGTTTACTATCTGCTTCGCAATCAGCCATTCTTTTGATTGTTCCTTTAATAGGCTGAGAGTAGATGTTTGAGCCCTTTTTTAATAAAAATCTTTCTGGACTGGCACAAGCAATCACCTGTTCTTGGTCAATCCATAAAGCGGAGTAGGGGGTAGGTGAAACGGAATTCAAGTTTTCGTATAAGGCTACTGGTTCAATTTCGGGACATGCTGTTTTGTAAAATTCGATACAATAATTCAATTCATATACATCCCCATTTAAAATATGATTTTGAATTTGTTTGATTGTATTGAGATAGGTGTCTTTAGTCACCCTTGCTTCAAATTCCAACTTAGGCAAAGGCTTCTGAATGGCTAATGCTTGTTGGTTGATGGCTTCCCAAAATGCCATATTGTTACAAGTGATTTTTAATTCTTTATCAATACAAATCACAGTATCTGGAACAAACACGTTGAGTAAGGGGAAATCAAGCTGATTGCAGTTATTTGATTCGAGTTGTTCCAGTTCATTTTTTAAGTCATACGACAAAGAAAGTCCCATCCATTTCCCATTGTTTTTTTCAATAAACTTTTTCAATTGCGCCAACGCCGTCTGTTCACTTGTTTTAAATTGGTCTGAACATCCGCACATGAAAATAAATTCATAGTTGTTTAATCCCATTGCGGCCTGAATTTGATTGCTGTTCAATACCAAACAATTTTGTTGGTTTTGGGCATAGGAATAACATTTCTTTTTCAGGAGCTCAATATCGTTCATGAATCAAATTTGATAGTTGGTAACAAATGTACCAAAAGTAAGTGTCCAATAGCCATACTTTCGAATAAAAAAACATGAAAAAGAACATTGGAAAATTAGACCGCATCATTAGGTCAATCATCGCTTTGGTAACTGTTTATTTGAGTTTCAATACCACTGCACCTACCTCCATATTATTAATTGTAATTGCAATCATCCTGATTCTAACCTCATTCATTGGAACATGTCCATTGTATATGCCTTTCGGACTCAATACTTGCTCTGATAAAAAATAATCAATGGTCAGTTTTAAAAAACTGTATTACTTTTTCTGCTTTGGAAGGTCCAATGATTGCTGTTAAATCTGATAAAGTTGCTGCTTTAATCTTCTTTACTGATTTAAAAGCTTGTAACAGTAACTGTGAGGTATGTTCTCCAATACCTGGAATTTCAGCCAGCTCAGTTCCAATGGCGTTTTTACTTCTTATGTTTCGGTGATGGGTAATGCCAAATCTATGAGCTTCATCTCTTAATTGCTGTATCACCTTCAATGTTTCAGATTTCTTGTCTAAAAACAAAGGCAATTCATCATTGGGATAATACAATTCCTCTAGTCTTTTGGCAATTCCTATGACAGCTACTTGCCCGTAAATACCCAATTTTTTTAAACTAAATACCGCGCTGCTGAGCTGTCCTTTACCTCCATCTATCACAATCAATTGAGGCAATGCTTGGTGCTCATCCAATAAGCGTTTGTATCTTCTATACACAACCTCTTCCATGGTGGCAAAATCATTGGGGCCTTCAACTGTCTTAACATGGAAAATTCTATAGTCTTTTTTGCTAGGCTTTGCATTTTTAAAAACAACACAAGCAGAAACAGGATTGGTTCCTTGTATATTTGAATTGTCAAAACATTCAATATGTGCAGGTAATTGGGTCAAGCGTAAATCCTGTTTCATCTGGTTTAATATCCGCTCTGTTTTTAACTCAGGATTTAAATGTTCGTGTTGAATCATTTTTTGCCTTCTGTAATAAGTGGCGTTGCGCATAGACAGATCCAACAATTGTTTTTTATCTCCCAATTTTGGAATGGTATATTGCACATTTTCAATTTCCCATTCAGGCATCATAGGAACAATTATTTCTTTACAATCTGAATCATAATTGTTTCTAACCTCTATAATGGCAAGCGCTAATAAACTTGATTCAGACTCATCCAGTTTACGTTTAATTTCAAAAGTTTGGGTTTGAACTATCATGCCATTGACAACTTTTAAAAAGTTGATATAAGCGTATTTGTCATCAGATACAATGCTATATACTTCTACAGGGTCAAAAAGTTTAGTAACAATTGTAGATTTACTTTGGTAGTTTTCCAGTAATAGGAATTTACGTTTCAGTAATTCTGCTTTTTCAAATTGCAGCTGAGATACAGCATCAGCCATTTGATTTTTTAGTTCTGATTTTACTTCCGATAAATTCCCTTTTAGAATTCCTTTGATCAGTTTAATTTGTTGTTGGTAATCGCTTTCAGATTGTAAACCAACACAAGGGGCCTTACAATTGCCTATATCATATTCTAAACAAGTTTTGAATTTACCAGCTTGTATAGAAGTAGGATTGAGCAATAAATTACAGGTTCTAATAGGGTATAGGTTTTTGATCAAATCCAATAATGTATACATGAGGTGGCCATTGGCATATGGTCCATAATATTCTGAGCCATCTTTGATACGTTGCCTGACTGTAAAAACTCTAGGGAAATTTTCAGCCTTGATACAAATAAAAGGATAGGTCTTATCGTCTTTGAGAAGAATATTAAAGCGAGGCTGGAATTGCTTGATCAATACATTTTCCAAAAGCAAAGCATCCGTTTCCGTTTCAACAATTGTAAATTCAAGTTTTTCGATTTTACTAACCAAAACAGTGGTCTTTCTGTTTTCGTGATTGGTTTTGTTAAAATAGCTACTGACTCTTTTTTTTAGGTTTTTAGCTTTACCTATGTATATGATCTGATTGTCTTTGTCAAAATATTTGTAGATCCCGGGTGAGGACGGCAAGCTATTGATGATTTGTTTAAATTTCTCCGGAATCATTCGGCCAAATTAATAAATACAGGCTTTTATTACAGAAATAAATCAGTTTGGCTCGTTTTCTGAAAAAACTTTTAAAATATTTATTCATTTAAGTACAAGTAAATCAGCATTGTACGCAAATACTTGTAGAATATTCATCTTTTAAAGGTTAAAAACTGTCGCAATCTTTGATAATTCAAATAAGATGCCTATGTTTGCAGCCCCGAAAGGGTCAACATTGGAAAGACTGATGGTTAATAGTTAGCATTTAACCCGCTCAGCATCAAATATTTTTATATATTTTTTGTCAAGCACTTGTTTAGCTAACTCGCATCACCTACCTTTGCACTCCCTTTTTTAAGATAAAATTGCGTATTAAAAATTAGATATGCCTACTATTCAACAACTGGTTCGTAAGGGCCGCAACGACGTAAATACCAAGAGCAAGTCACCAGCACTTGATTCTTGCCCACAGCGCAGAGGTGTTTGTACCCGTGTGTACACTACAACTCCTAAAAAGCCTAACTCAGCAATGAGAAAGGTAGCTCGTGTTAGATTGACCAACGGTAATGAGGTGAATGCCTACATTCCAGGAGAAGGTCACAACTTACAAGAACACTCTATCGTATTGGTAAGAGGCGGAAGGGTAAAAGATTTACCTGGAGTTCGTTACCACATCGTAAGGGGTGCATTGGATACTGCTGGTGTAGACGGACGTAAACAACAACGTTCTAAGTACGGAACAAAACGTCCTAAACCAGGACAAGCTGTAGATCCAAAAGCAAAAAAGAAATAAACAGTCAGCCTAAGTTAGTATAGACATGAGAAAATCAAGAGCTAAAAAGCATATTTTATTACCAGATCCAAAATTCAATGATATTTTGGTTACCCGTTTTGTGAACAACATGATGTGGAGCGGAAAGAAAAATACAGCTTATACCATTTTTTACGGTGCATTAGATAAAGTAGAAGCAAAAGCACAAGAAAGAGGATTAGATGTTTGGAAAAAAGCATTGAACAATGTAATGCCTGCTGTAGAGGTTAAATCTCGCAGAGTAGGTGGAGCAACATTCCAAATTCCAATGGAAGTACCTGCTGACCGTAAAATTGCAGTTGGTATGAAATGGTTAATTAGATATGCCCGTAACAGGGGTGAAAAAACCATGGCAGACAAATTAGCTGGTGAGATTTTATCAGCAGCTAAAAATGAAGGTGCAGCAGTGAAAAAACGTGAAGACACGCACAAAATGGCTGAAGCAAACAAAGCATTCTCGCATTTCAAAATCAGCTAATTCAAAATAGATAAAACAAAATGTCACGCGACTTACAATATACAAGAAACATAGGTATTGCAGCTCACATTGATGCAGGTAAAACTACAACAACTGAGCGTATCCTTTACTATGCTGGTGTAAACCACAAGATTGGTGAAGTACACGATGGTGCTGCAACCATGGACTGGATGGTACAGGAGCAAGAAAGAGGTATCACAATTACTTCTGCTGCTACAACTGTATTCTGGAATTATAGAAACAACAGATATCACATCAATATCATTGACACCCCAGGACACGTAGATTTTACCGTTGAGGTAAACCGTTCTTTGCGTGTATTGGATGGTTTAGTATTCTTGTTCTCTGCAGTTGATGGTGTTGAGCCTCAGTCAGAAACAAACTGGAGACTTGCAAACAATTACAATGTTGCCCGTATCGGATTCGTTAACAAAATGGACCGTTCTGGTGCTGACTTCTTAAATGTAGTTAAACAAGTGAAAGATATGTTAGGTAGCAATGCAGTTCCTTTGCAGTTACCTATCGGTTCTGAAGACAATTTCAAGGGAGTAGTTGATTTGATCAACTTCCGTGGAATGGTTTGGAACGAACAAGATAAAGGAATGACTTATGAAGTAGTTGATATTCCTGCTGACATGTTAGAAGAAGCTAACGAGTGGAGAGAAAAATTACTTGAAGCAGTTTCTGAATATGATGACAAATTGATGGAGAAATTCTTTGAAGATCCATCAAGCATCACAGAGAGAGAAATTTTGGATGCATTGCGTCAGGCTACTATTGACATGAAAATTGTTCCAATGGTATGTGGTTCATCATTCAAAAATAAAGGTGTTCAAACCATGTTGGATTTGGTTATGGAAATTCTTCCTAGTCCATTAGACAAAGGAGTTATTACTGGTACCAATCCTGATACAAACGAAGAAGTTACTCGCAAACCTGATTACAATGAGCCTTTCGCAGCTTTGGCTTTCAAAATTGCAACTGACCCATTTGTAGGTAGATTGGCTTTCATGCGTGTATATTCAGGTATGTTAGATGCAGGTTCTTATGTATTCAATACCAGAAGTGGTAACAAGGAACGTATCTCTCGTATTTTCCAAATGCATGCCAACAAACAAAACCCAGTTGAAAAATTAGGTGCTGGAGATATTGGTGCTGCTGTTGGTTTCAAAGACATCAAAACCGGAGATACATTGTGTGAGGAGAAAAATCCAATTGTGTTAGAAGCAATGGACTTCCCTGAACCAGTAATTGGTTTGGCAGTTGAACCTAAAACACAAGCAGATTCTGATAAATTAGGTATGTCATTGGCTAAATTAGCTGAAGAAGATCCAACTTTCAGAGTTCATACAGACGAAGAAACAGGTCAAACTGTTATCTCTGGAATGGGTGAATTACACTTAGAAATTATTGTAGACAGGTTAAGAAGAGAATTCAAGGTTGAGTGTAACCAAGGAGCTCCTCAGGTTTCTTACAAAGAAACCATTACCAAACCTGTTTCACATAGAGAAGTTTACAAAAAGCAAACTGGTGGTCGTGGTAAATTTGCGGATATTCAATTTGAATTAATCCCTGGCGATCCTGAAAAGAAAGGTTTAGAATTTGTAAACGAAATCGTTGGAGGTTCAATTCCTAAAGAATTTGTTCCTTCAGTACAAAAAGGATTTGAATCAGCCATGAAGAATGGTGTGTTGGCCGGATACGCAATTGAAAGTTTAAAAGTTAGATTGTTTGATGGTTCATTCCACGCAGTGGATTCAGATTCGTTGTCATTTGAAATTTGTGCACGCATTGGTTTCAAAGAAGCAGCAAGAAATGCAAGTCCGGTATTATTAGAACCTATTATGAAAATTGAGGTGTTAACACCTGAAGAAAATATGGGTGATGTTATCGGGGATTTAAATAAACGTCGTGGACAATTAGAAGGTATGGACAGTCGTGCTGGTTCACAAGTTGTAAAAGCAAAAGTACCTTTGGCAGAAATGTTTGGGTATGTTACACAACTTAGAACTTTGACATCTGGTCGTGCAACTTCAACTATGGAATTCAGTCATTATGCTGATGCACCTAGAAATGTTCAAGAGGAAGTTTTAGCAAAAGTTAACGGAAAAGCAAAAGCTTAATTATCATGGTTAGCCAAAGAATAAGGATCAAGTTAAAATCGTTCGACCACAACTTAGTTGACAAGTCAGCTGAAAAGATTGTGAGAACAGTGAAGGCAACTGGTGCAGTTGTAAGTGGACCAATTCCACTTCCTACACAGAAAAGAATTTACACAGTTTTGCGTTCGCCACACGTAAACAAAAAAGCTAGAGAGCAGTTTCAATTGTGTTCATACAAGAGATTACTCGACATCTACAGTTCAACCGCCAAAACAGTAGATGCGCTGATGAAATTAGAATTACCAAGCGGGGTTGATGTTGAAATTAAAGTTTGATAGAAAGCTATGTCAGGTTTAATAGGAAAAAAATTAGGAATGACCAGCATCTTCGATGCAAACGGTAAACAAATTCCTTGTACTGTAATTGAAGTTGGACCTTGTGTTGTAACACAAGTAAAAACCAGCGATAAAGACGGTTACAGTGCAGTACAACTAGCATATGGAGAAGCTAAAGAAAAGAATTCTCCTGCACCATTGAAGGGTATCGTTGCGAAAGCAAATACTACTCCTAAATCAAAGTTTGCTGAGTTCAAAGGTTTTGAACAAGAGTTAGCTTTGGGTCAAACCATCACTGTTGATTTGTTCGCAGTTGGTGAGTTTGTGGATGTAGTTGGAACCAGCAAAGGAAAAGGTTTCCAAGGTGTTGTAAAACGCCATGGCTTCTCCGGAGTAGGTATGCAAACGCACGGTCAACACAACAGGTTGCGTGCTCCAGGTTCAATTGGAGCTTCATCAGATCCATCTCGTGTATTCAAAGGAATGCGTATGGCTGGTCGTACTGGAGGTGTTAGGGTTAAAAAGACCAACCTTGAAATATTAAAAGTGTATGCGGAAAAAAACCTTTTAGTAGTAAAAGGTTCAGTTCCGGGTCACAAAGGTTCAATCGTTTTAATTGAGAAGTAAGATGGAATTAGCAGTATTGAATACAAGCGGAGCTGAGACCGGCAGAAAGCTTAAATTAAACAATGAAATTTTTGGTATCGAACCAAATGATCATGCTATCTATTTAGATGTAAAGCAATTCTTAGCTAACCAACGCCAAGGAACGCATTCATCAAAAGAGCGCAGTGTGGTAAGTGGTTCAACCAAGAAGTTACACAGACAAAAAGGAACAGGTGGATCACGTAAAGGAAGTATCAAATCTGGTACTTTTGTTGGTGGAGCACGTATACATGGTCCTCAACCTCGTGATTACAGTTTCAAATTGAACAAGAAATTGAAACAATTGGCTCGTAAGAGTGCATTGGCTCACAAGGCAAAAGACAACCAAATAGTTTTGTTAGAAGATTTCCAAATGGAATCTCCAAAAACTAAAAGCTATATGGGTATATTGGATGGCTTAAAAGTTTCAAATACCAAAACGTTATTGGTTTTGGCAGATTACAATGAGAATATCTATAAATCTGGAAGAAACTTGCCTAAAACAAAGATTATGGCTGCAAAAGATTTGAATACTTATGATATCTTGCACGCCGACAAAGTAATTTTTGTAGAAAATTCTTTGAGCGTAATTGAAAACATTTTAAATAAGGCATAAATGAGCATACTAAAGAAGCCTTTAATTACCGAAAAGTATACTGCTATCAGTGAAAAGCTGAATAAGTACGGATTTGTAGTAGCTAAAACTGCTAGCAAAGACGAAATTAAAAAAGCTGTTGAAAGCATGTATGGTGTTAAAGTTACAGGAATTAACACGATGGTTTACCAAGGAAAGAGTAAAACCAGATTTACAAAAAGAGGTGTTTTCTCTGGTAGAAAAGCATCTTTCAAGAAAGCAGTGGTAACATTAGAAGAAGGTCAAAAAATTGACTTCTTTCAAAATATTTAATTGAGCGATGGGAATCAGGAAATTTAAACCAGTTACACCGGGTACGCGTTTTAAAGCAGCGAACACCTATGAGGAACTTACTCCTAAATACGAAGTTGAGAAATCTCTCGTAGTAAGTTTAAAAAACTCTGGTGGACGTAACAACTCCGGTAAAATGACAATGCGTTACATTGGTGGTGGTCACCGTAAAATGTATCGTTTAATTGATTTCAAACGCAACAAGCATGGAATCGAAGGAACTGTTGATTCAATTCAATATGATCCGAATCGTACTAGCTTTATTGCTTTGATAGCTTATGCCGACGGTGAAAAGCGTTATATCTTAGCTCCTAAAGGATTAGAAGTTGGAACTAAAATTATCAGCGGTAGTGGAGTTGCTCCAGAAATTGGAAACGCATTACCTATGAGTGAAATTCCTTTAGGTTCTACAATTCATAACATTGAATTGCACCTTGGAAAAGGCGGACAAATAGTTCGTTCAGCAGGCTCTTCAGCTCAATTATTAAACAGAGATGGTAAACATGCTGTAGTAAAATTGGCTTCTGGAGAGACCCGTATTGTATTGGCTGGATGTTATGCTACTATTGGACAGGTTTCAAATCCTGATCACATGAATGAGCGTAAAGGTAAAGCAGGTGCTAACAGATGGATCGGACGTAGACCTAGAACTAGACCAGTTGCAATGAACCCAGTTGATCACCCAATGGGTGGTGGTGAAGGTCGTGCTTCAGGAGGTCACCCAAGATCTCGCAAAGGTTTGAAATCTAAAGGATACAAAACACGTACTCCTAAGAAGTATTCAAATAATTTTATCATCGAAAGTCGTAAGAAGAAATAAGGATATATGGCGCGTTCATTAAAAAAAGGCCCTTTTGTAGACATCAAACTTGAGAAAAAAGTGAGTGTCATGAATGAGGCAAAAAAGAAAACTGTAATCAAAACTTGGAGTCGCAGGTCAATGATTACTCCAGATTTTGTAGGTCATACTTTTGGCGTACACAACGGGAATAAATTTATCCCTGTTTATGTTACAGAAAACATGGTAGGACACAAACTTGGAGAGTTTGCACCAACTAGAACATTTAAGTCGCATCCAGTAAAGAAAGATTAAGAAATGGAAGCAGTAGCAAAATTGAATAATTGTCCAACCTCACCAAGAAAAATGAGGTTGTTGGCCGACCTGATCCGTGGCAAAAAAGTTGAAGAAGCTTTTAACATTCTTATTTTTAACAATAAGAAAGAAAGTTCTCACAGACTAGAAAAATTGTTACGTTCAGCAATTGCAAATTGGGAACAAAAAAATGAAGGCAGTCGCGTTGAAGATAGCGAATTAATCGTTAAGACTGTTTTTGTTGATGGTGGTCCAATGTTAAAGCGTATTTTACCTGCTCCGCAAGGTAGGGCTCACAGAATTCGCAAACGTTCGAATCATGTAACTTTAGTAGTTGATACTAAAGCAGCAGCTAAAACTAATAAAGAAACAGTTAACGCATAATAAATAATAGAATGGGACAAAAGGTCAATCCTATAGGTTTTCGTTTAGGTATCATCAAAGGATGGGAGTCTAACTGGTACAGCGGTCACAAACTAGCTGATAAGTTGATTGAGGATGAAGAAATCAGAAAATACCTGAAAGCTAGAATTAACAAAGGTGGTATTGCTAAAATAATCATCGAGCGTACAATTAAGCGCATCATTATTACAATTCACACCAGCCGTCCAGGTATTGTTATCGGAAAAGGTGGTGCTGAAGTTGATAAAATCAAAGAAGAAGTTAAGAAATTAACCAAAAAAGATGTTGCCATCAATATCTTTGAAATCAAAAGACCTGAATTAGATGCTGCGTTAGTTGGTGAGTCAATTGCAAACCAAATTGAGGCTCGTGTTTCTTTCAAAAGAGCTGTTAAAATGGCAATTGCTTCTACCATGAGAATGGGTGCTGAAGGAATTAAAGTAATGGTTTCTGGAAGATTAGCAGGTGCAGAGATTGCTCGTTCTGAATCTTTCAAAGAAGGACGTACTCCATTGCATACCATCAGAGCTGATATAGATTATGCATTGTCAGAAGCTTTAACAGTTTATGGTAAAATTGGTATCAAGGTATGGATTTGCAAAGGCGAAGTTTACGGTAAGAGAGATTTATCTCCAAATATTGGACAAACAGCTGGAAGCGGAGAGGGTAGACCTAATACTGGCAGACCTGATAGAAGATCTGGAGACAGACCTGACAGAAGATCTGGCGATAGAAGACCTAGTGGTGATAGAAAACCCGGTTCAGGTACCGGTGATAGAAGAAAAAAATAGTACAAGAATTAATTAACTGTAGAAATGTTACAGCCTAAAAAAACCAAATACAGGAAACAACAAAAAGGTAGAGTTAAAGGGAATGCTGGTAGAGGACATACCGTTGCATTCGGCTCTTTCGGACTTAAAGCTTTAGATACTTGTTTCCTTACATCAAAACAATTAGAAGCAGCAAGGGTTGCGCTTAATCGTTTCATGAAAAGGGAAGGTCAAGTTTGGATCCGCGTATTTCCTGATAAACCAATGACTCGTAAACCTGCTGAAGTAAGGATGGGTAAAGGTAAAGGTGCTCCTGAATTTTGGGTGGCCCGTTGTAAACCTGGAACCATTATATTTGAAGCAGATGGAGTTCCTATGGCAACAGCTCAAGAAGCAATGCGTCTAGCCTCACAAAAACTTCCGGTTATCACTAAATTTATTGTTAAACCTGAATACGCAGAATAATTATGAAAAACAATGAAATCAGGGAGCTTTCTGACAAAGAATTAGCAACTAGAATTAAAGAAGAAAAACTTTCAATGGTGAAAATGAATTTAAATCATGCAGTTTCTCCATTAGAAAACCCGAATAGGTTAAAAGAAGGCAAAAAATTGATCGCAAGATTGCTTACAGAGTCAAAAAGGCGTCAGTTGGTTAATGCTTAATAAACATCGAAGATGGAAAATACAACAGTAGAAAGAAACTCAAGAAAAGTCATCGTTGGCAAAGTGGTAAGCAATAAAATGCAAAAAACCATTGTAGTGTCAGTTGAGCGTAAAGTGATGCACCCTAAATATGGTAAGTTCATCAAAATGACTTCAACGTTTAAAGCACACGATGAAAAGAATGAATGTGGCATCAACGATATCGTAAAAGTAATGGAAACTCGTCCATTGAGTAAAGATAAACGTTGGAGATTAGTAGAAATCATTGAAAAAGCTAAGTAATCATGATACAACAGGAAAGTAGGCTGAAAGTAGCCGATAACAGCGGAGCACGCGAAGTGTTATGCATCAGGGTTTTGGGTGGTACAGCCAGAAGATATGCCTCTGTAGGAGATAAAATTGTAGTAAGTGTAAAATCTGCACTTCCTTCAGGTGCCGTTAAAAAAGGTGCTGTATCTAAAGCAGTTGTTGTTAGAACAAAAAAAGAAGTTCGTAGAGCAGATGGTTCATACATCCGTTTTGACGACAATTCATGTGTATTGTTAAATGCACAAGATGAACCACGTGCAACCCGTATCTTTGGTCCGGTAGCTCGTGAATTAAGGGAAAAACAATTCATGAAAATCGTTTCATTAGCACCAGAGGTATTATAAGATGACAAACAAGATGAAAAATCCAGCAAAGCTGCACCTTAAGAAAGGTGATATGGTTTTGGTTATTGCAGGCGATGACAAAGGCAAAAAAGGTCGTGTTATTGAAGTAATCAAAACTGATAGTAGAGCAGTAGTTGAAGGTGTAAATATCGTAAGCCGTCACACCAAACCTAATGCTCAAAACCAACAAGGTGGAATCATTAAGAAAGAAGCACCTGTTCATATTTCTAACCTAAAAGTAGTTGATGCAGCCGGTAATGCTACCAGAGTAGGCCGTAAACACAACGAAGAAGGTAAATTGGTTAGAGTTTCTAAAAAGTCTGGTGAAATAATTGATAAAAAGTAGGATATGTACACTCCAAGATTAAAAGACAAATACACTGCGCAGGTTGTACCTGCAATGAAAGAAAAGTTTGCCTATAAAAACGTTATGCAGGTTCCTAAATTGGAAAAAATCTGTATCAACCAAGGTGTAGGAGCTGCAGTTTCAGATAAAAAATTGGTTGATCAAGCATTGGAAGAATTAACTTTAATTGCTGGTCAACGTGCAGTTGCAACTAAATCTAAGAAAGCGATTTCTAACTTCAAATTGAGAGAAAATTTACCTATTGGTACAAGAGTAACTCTACGTGGAGATAGAATGTACGAATTTCTTGATAGATTAATTGCAGTATCATTGCCTCGTGTTCGTGACTTTCAAGGTTTGAACTTAAAAGGTTTTGATGGAAGAGGAAATTACAACATGGGTATTACTGAACAAATCATTTTCCCTGAAATCGTAATTGACAAAGTTAATAAAATCAACGGTATGGATATTGCATTTGTAACATCAGCTAAAACTGATGAAGAATGTATGACCTTGTTGAAAGAGTTTGGTTTACCATTTAAAAAATCGTAATTAAATAACAATGGCTAAAGAGTCAGTAAAAGCACGTCAGCGCAAAAGAGAAAAAATGGTTGCCAAGTTTGCAGCTAAACGAGCAGCTTTAAAAGCAGCCGGTGATTTTGAAGGTTTACAAAAATTACCTAAAAATGCATCTCCGGTAAGATTAAAGAACCGTTGCAAATTAAGTGGTCGTCCAAAAGGTTACATGAGAGATTTCGGTATTTGCAGAAATCAGTTCCGTGAATTAGCCAATATGGGCAAAATACCAGGAGTAACCAAATCTAGCTGGTAACTAAAAATAAATTTGATAAGGGCCGAATTATCCGTATATTCGCTGCCCTTAATTTTACATAATAACACTTAGCGGGAAAGAGTAAAGCCTTGGCTAACTACCCGCAAGGATAAAAATAAAACATATGACAGATCCAATTTCAGACTATCTAACAAGACTTCGCAACGCGATCAAGGCAAGCCATCGTATTGTAGAAGTACCTTCATCTAAAATCAAGAAGGAAATCACAAGAGTACTTTTCGAAAAAGGGTACATCTTAAACTACAAATTTGAAGAAGTAGTTAACCATCAAGGTACTATCAAAATTGCATTAAAGTACAATCCTGTTACTAAAACTTCAGCAATCAAGAAAATGGAGCGTATCAGTCGCCCGGGATTGAGAAGATATACAGGTGTTGAAACCATGCCTAGAGTAATCAATGGTATGGGAATAGCGATTGTTACTACCTCTAAAGGTGTAATGACCGATAAAGAAGCCAGGAAATTAAATGTTGGTGGTGAAGTATTGTGTTACATTTATTAATCAATAGGAGAAACAACACATGTCACGTATAGGAAAAGCACCAATCGCAATACCTGCTGGAGTAGAAGTTAAAGTATCTCCATCAAATGAAGTTTCAGTAAAAGGACCTAAAGGAACATTAACTCAAGTTATCGATGCTGATATGAGCATCCAAGTTGAAAATGGTACCCTTTCAATTTCTAGACCAACTGAACAAAAAAGACACAAAGCATTACATGGTTTATACCGTTCTTTGTTAAACAACATGGTTATTGGTGTTTCACAAGGATACAAAAAGCGTCAAGAACTTGTCGGTGTCGGTTATAAAGCTACAAACGAAGGAAATATTTTGGATTTGACTCTTGGTTACTCTCACCATATCTATTTCCAAGTTCCCGCTGAACTTTCAGTTAAAACAGAACAAGATAAAGGTAAAAATCCAATCATCACTTTAGAAGGTGCCGATAAACAGCTAATCGGTCAAGTTGCTGCAAAAATTCGTTCACTTCGTGCACCTGAACCTTACAAAGGAAAAGGTATCAAGTTTGAAGGTGAAATTTTACGTAGAAAAGCTGGTAAAACAGCCTCTAAATAAACTCAAGTTATGGTTACGAAAGATTCAAGAAGAAATAAAATTAAAGCAAGAATACGCAGTCGTATTAAAGGAACAGCTCAACAACCTCGTTTGTCTGTTTTTAGAAGTAACAAACAGATTTATGCTCAGTTGATCGATGATTTAACTGGTGTAACTTTGGTTTCAGCTTCATCAAGATCATTTTCAGATAAAGTTGCTAAGGTTGAACTTGCTACTTTAGTTGGAAAAGCTATCGCTGAGAAAGCAGCATCAGCAGGTGTTAAAACTTGTGTATTCGACAGAAATGGATACTTGTATCACGGTAGGGTTAAAGCTCTTGCTGAAGGTGCACGTGAGGGTGGGTTAATTTTTTAATTTTTAGAAGTAGAATTATGTCAACAGCAAACATAAAGAAAGTAAAATCTAGCGATATCGAGTTAAAAGAGAAAGTAGTTTCTATTAACCGTGTAGCTAAGGTAACAAAAGGTGGTCGTACATTTAGCTTTTCTGCACTAGTTGTAGTAGGTGATGGTAACGGTATTGTTGGTTATGGATTGGGTAAAGCCATGGAAGTAACTGATGCCATCAGTAAAGGAATTGATGATGCTAAGAAGAATTTGGTTAAAGTTCCAGTTTTAAAAGGAACCGTACCTCATGAACAATTTGGTAAATATTCAGGTGGTCGTGTATTTTTAAAACCTGCTGCTCACGGTACTGGTGTTATTGCCGGTGGTGCGATGCGTGCAGTATTGGAAAGTGCTGGTATTACTGATGTATTGGCTAAGTCTAAAGGTTCTTCTAACCCACATAACGTGGTTAAAGCAACCATCCAGGCTTTGTTAAACATGAGAGATGCATTTACAATTGCTCAAACTAGAGGTATCAGTTTAAAGAAAGTTTTTAACGGAGAATAATACAATGGCTAAAATTAAAGTAACACAAATTAAGAGTACGATTGATCGTTCTGAGAACCAAAAGCGTACTGTTCGTGCATTGGGTTTCACTAAATTGCACCAAAGTATTGAAGTTGAAGCAACTCCTCAAATATTGGGAATGATTAACAAAGTTTCTCACTTAGTAAAAGTAGAAAACTGCTAATCAAATTGCTTCTTTAATTTATTATTCAGTTATAAAGTAAAATAGAAAATGAAATTACATACATTAAAACCAGCTGCGGGTTCAACCCATAAAGAAGGAAAACGTGTAGGTCGTGGTGAAGGAAGTGGAAAAGGTGGAACAGCTGCTCGTGGTCACAAAGGAGCTGGTTCTAGAAGTGGTACTTCAACCAAACGTGGATTCGAGGGTGGTCAAATGCCTTTGTATAGAAGAATTCCAAAATTTGGATTCAAAAATTTAAACAGAGTTGCTTATGCTCCAATTAACTTAGACAAATTGCAAGATTTGGCTGATAAAGGTTTAACCACAATTGACAGAGAAGTATTGTTGTCAAATGGTTTAATTGGTAAAAAAGACTTGATTAAAATCTTAGGTCGTGGAGAATTAAAATCAGCCGTCCAAATTACAGCCGATGCATTCTCAGCAGCTGCACAAAAAGCAGTTGAAGCAGCTGGTGGATCAATTACAGCTTCTAAATAATTAAGTAGAAATTTAACCTTCAAGTATCGTGAAGAAAATAATAGAAACATTCCAGAACATTCTTCGTATAGAAGAACTTCGTTATAAACTTGCATTGACTTTTTGGCTTTTGTTAGCCTACAGAGTAGGAACTTATATCACATTGCCAGGTGTAGATGCGAATTTGTTAGAAGGTTCTGCCAAACAAGCAGATGGAGGAATTTTCGGATTAATTAACATGTTTGCAGGAGGTGCTTTTGCCCGTGGTTCAATATTTGCCTTGGGTATTATGCCTTACATTTCTGCTTCAATTGTTGTACAGTTATTGAGTTTAGCAGTACCTTCTTTCCAGAAAATGCAAAAAGAAGGAGAGGAAGGTAGAAGAAAAATCAATCAAATTACTAGGTATTTAACCATTGCAATTACTGCAGTTCAGTCTATTGGATTCTTAATCAATTTGAAATCTGAAAACCCTCAAGCTGTTTTGTCTATGACTAATCCAGCGGCTATGTCAGACTTCTTTTTCATGATGAGTTCAATTGTCATTCTTACTTCAAGTACCATGTTTATCATGTGGTTAGGTGAAAGAATTACAGAAAAAGGAATAGGAAACGGAATATCATTGATTATCATGATTGGTATCATTGCCCGATTGCCTTTTGCATTGAAAGATGAATTCATCTTTAAATTATCAGAAAGTGGTGGCGGATTGGTTATTTTCTTAGTAGAATTGGCCGCTTTGTTTGGTGTAATTATGATGACCATTTTATTGGTTCAAGGTACTAGAAGAATACCGGTTCAATATGCAAAAAGAGTTGTTGGTAATCGTCAATATGGTGGGGTTCGTCAGTATATACCATTAAAGGTTAATGCTGCAGGTGTAATGCCAATCATTTTTGCTCAAGCTTTGATGTTTATTCCATCAACTGTTGCACAATTTTTCCCTAATTATGAATCTATGCAAGGTGTAATAGCTGCTTTTATCAACCCTACAAGTTGGACTTACAGCATTACATTCGCATTATTGATCATTATTTTCACCTATTTCTATACTGCTATTTCAGTAAATGCTGTACAAATTGCAGATGATATGAAAAGAAACAGTGGTTTTATTCCAGGAGTTAAACCAGGCAAAGCTACTGCAGATTTCATTGATAATGTAATGTCAAGAATAACCTTACCTGGAGCTGTATTTTTAGCGATTGTAGCAATCATGCCTTCATTGGCCAATGTATTGAACATCAATAACCAATTTGCACAGTTTTATGGTGGAACATCACTGTTAATTTTAGTAGGTGTTGTGTTAGATACTTTGCAACAAGTAGAAAGTCATTTGATGATGCGTCATTACGATGGTTTGATGAAATCAGGAAGAATAAAAGGAAGATCGGCTGTAGGAGGAGGAGCTGCTCAATAGAAGAATTATTGATATTTCAATAATTTGACTATCTTTGCAACCCTTTAAAGGTAAATATGACAAAACAAGCACTCATAAAACAAGACGGTACTATCACGGAATCACTTAGTAACGCTATGTTTCGGGTACGATTGGAGAATGGACATGAAATTATTGCACATATCTCCGGAAAAATGAGGATGCACTATATTAAAATCTTGCCAGGTGACAGGGTTTCAGTAGAAATGTCTCCATATGATTTAAGTAAAGGAAGAATTATATACAGGTATAAATAAACCGTAGAAAAAAATGAAAATCAGAGCATCTGTAAAAAAGCGCAGTGAAGACTGCATTATTGTAAAACGTAAAGGAAGGGTCTACGTAATCAATAAAAAGAACCCAAAGTTTAAACAACGTCAAGGATAATATATATGGCTCGTATTGCTGGTATTGATTTGCCCAAAAATAAAAGGGGCGAGATTGGATTAACTTACATTTATGGCATTGGTCGTACCACTGCTCAAAACATTCTTACTACCTGTGGAATTGACTGGAGTAAAAAAGTGAGCGAATGGAACGATGAAGAATTAAACGCCATAAGAAAACACATCACAGAAAGTTTAACCATAGAAGGTGAATTACGTTCTGAGCGTCAATTAAATATTAAGCGTTTGCTTGATATTGGTTGCTACAGAGGTTTACGTCACCGTAAAGGTTTACCTGTTCGTGGTCAACGCACTAGAACCAATTCTCGTACAAGAAAAGGAAAACGCAAAACAGTTGCAGGTAAAAAGAAAGTAACTAAATAGAAATAAGAAAGATGGCAGCGAATAACAAAAAAGTTACCAAAAAAAGAGTAGTTAGTGTTGATGCTCATGGTCAAGCTCATATTAAAGCTTCATTCAACAACATCATCATCTCTCTTACTAACCAAACCGGACAGGTGATCTCTTGGGCATCTGCAGGTAAAATGGGTTTTAGAGGTTCAAAAAAGAATACTCCATATGCAGCTCAAATGGCTGCGAGCGATTGTGCTCGTGTAGCTTTTGAAGCAGGTATGAAGAAAGTAGATGTTTTTGTAAAAGGTCCTGGTTCTGGAAGAGAATCAGCTATCAGAACACTTCAAACGGCCGGAATAGAAGTATTGTCAATTACAGACATTACTCCACTTCCACATAACGGTTGCAGACCTCCAAAAGCACGTAGAGTATAATTTATAGTAGATAAATAGACATGGCAAGATATATAGGACCAAAAACCAAAATCGCTAGACGTTTCAAAGATCCAATCTTTGGACCTGATAAGTCTTACGAAAAAAGAAATGTACCTCCTGGGCAACATGGAATGGCACGTAAACGTGCTAAATTAACTGAATATGCTATTCAGTTGTATGAAAAACAAAAAGCAAAATTCACTTATGGTGTTTTGGAGCGTCAGTTTTACAAAACATTTGAATTGGCAGCTAGAAAAAAAGGAATTACAGGTGAAAACTTGCTTAAATTTCTAGAATCTCGTTTAGACAATACTGTATTTCGTTTAGGTATTGCTCAAACTAGAGCTCAAGCACGTCAATTGGTTTCACACAGACATATTACTGTAAATGGTAAAGTAGTTGATATCAGCTCTTACCAGTTAAAACCAGGTGATATGGTAGCTGTTAGAGAGAAATCTAAATCTTTGGAAATCGTAACGAACGCTCTTTCATCTAGTAATGCCAAAAAATTCAATTGGTTAAATTGGGATGGAAAAGAAATGAGTGGTACATTCATGGCTTATCCTGAAAGAGATCAAATTCCAGAAAATATTAAAGAACAATTGATCGTTGAATTGTATTCGAAATAATCATTAAACAGAATTATCAATGAGTATCCTTGCTTTTCAAAAGCCTGACAAAGTTATTATGCATAAAGAAACTGACTTTTTTGGTCAGTTTGAGTTCCGTCCTTTAGAAAAAGGATATGGTGTAACCATTGGAAATTCTCTTAGAAGAATTCTCCTTTCTTCTTTGGAAGGTTATGCAATTACTGGAATTAAAATTTCTGGAGTTGATCATGAATTTTCAACTATCAAAGGAGTAATCGAGGATGTAACAGAAATCGTTTTAAACTTGAAACAAGTTCGTTTCAAAAGAATTACAGATGGTGTTGACTCAGAGAAAATCTTTATCAATATCAAAGGACAGGAGCAATTCTTAGCTGGTGAAATTGGTAAACATACCAATTCTTTCAGAGTATTGAATCCTGATTTGGTCATCTGTAACATGGAACAATTTGTTGGTTTAGAAATAGAATTGACAGTTGAAAAGGGTAGAGGATATGTTCCTGCAGAAGAGAACAAACCTAAAGATGCAGTTATCGGATACATTCCAATGGATGCTATTTTTACACCTATCAAGAATGTAAAATACAGTGTTGAGGATTACCGTGTTGAACAAAAAACAGATTACGAGAAATTACAGATTGAAATTGCTACAGATGGTTCAATCCATCCAGAAGAAGCTTTGAAAGAAGCTGCTAAAATTTTAATCCAACATTTCATGTTGTTCTCAGATGAGTTAATTACTTTAGATACTCAAGTAAAAGAACCAACTCAAGAAGTAGACGAGAACTTTTTACATGTTCGTAAAATTTTAAAAACTCCATTGTCTGATTTAGACTTATCTGTAAGAGCATACAATTGCTTAAAAGCAGCTGATATCAAATCATTAGCAGACTTAGTAGCCTATGATATTGCAGACTTATTGAAGTTCAGAAATTTTGGTAAAAAGTCTTTGAGTGAATTAGAAGAATTGGTTCGTGAAAAAGGTTTAACCTTCGGTATTGATATTTCAAAATATAAATTGAACGAAGACTAATTTAAAATTGGTCAAGAATAGAATATAACATGAGACACGGAAAAACATTTAACCATTTAGGTAGAACAGCCTCTCACAGAAAAGCGCTTTTGGCAAATATGGCAACTTCATTGATTTTGCATAAAAGAATTACTACAACTTGTGCAAAAGCAAAAGAATTGCGTAAATATGTTGAGCCTTTAATTACTAAATCAAAGGACGACAGTACTCATTCACGTCGTATTGTATTCAGTTACTTGAAAAACAAAGAATCAGTTGCTGAATTGTTTGGTCCAGTTGCTCAAAAAGTTGCTGACAGACCAGGTGGATACACACGTGTGTTGAAGACAATGAACCGTAAAGGTGACAATGCTGAAATGGCAATTATAGAATTGGTTGATTTCAATGAAAATTTATTGACAACCAAATCTGGTAAATCTGCTACAGCTAAGAAAACACGTAGAGGTAAAACTACAAAAGCTAAATCTGAGACTTCATCTACTGAAGAAGCTTCAGCTGAATAATTAAGACTTTAAGTATTATCAGTAAAGGGCCTTCGGGCCCTTTTTTTATTGCCTTAAATCAAATAAAATAGAATCAGCTATTACTTTACAAGTTCCTAAATGCTTATTCATACACCTGGTTGTATTTACCTTAATAGTTTCAATTTGTGAAGGGAAGATACTGTGTATCTCTTCCTGCAGCGAAATGGCATCCTTAAAAATAAACGCAGATTGATTTGTCAATAATTCCAGTGCTTCAGGAAATCTTTCTATTTTAGGACCAAATAGAACAGGAATTCCATGAACTGATGCCTCTAAAATATTGTGGAGCCCTCCCTTTTTAAAACCGCCTCCAATGATTGCAATATTGGCTTTATGATACAAATGTGGTAGAATGCCAATGTTATCGATGATAATGGTTTGAATGCTACTTAAATCTTGATTTTTTGCAATTGTACTATATAAAAGTGCATGAGGGAAAAGAATTTTCATTTCATTGATATGGTGCTTGTCTATAAAATGTGGGGCAATGATATACTTGAAATATTGCGGTGTTGATTTCTGAAATTTTTCAATGATTTTTTCCTCAATAGCGTAGGTACTTCCACATATAATTACTGGAATTTGATTCCAGAGACTATTCAATAACGGGATTTCTTTATGCACTGTTTTTAACTGATATACGTTATCAAATCGAGGGTCTCCAGTACATACAGATCTGATATTGTTTTTAGCGAGTAATACAGAGCTACTGTTGTTTTGTGTAAAAATTTGAGTGAATTGCTTGAACACTCTCAAGTGAAATTTACCTGGAAATTTAAAGTAATACTGTTGAGGTCTAAACAGAGCCGCAATTAAATATACAGGAATTTTTCTGTGATAAATTTCATTTAGATAATCAACCCAAAAGTCATACTTGACCCATATGACTAAATCGGGGTTAATTTTATCTAGCAATAACTTAGCTTGTGTTTTCGACTCAAATGGTAAGTAAATTGCAATATCAATGAGGGGGTCATCTTTTCGGTTTTCATATCCAGATGGAGAAAAAAAACTGGCAATTATTTTTAAATTGGGAATACTTTTTTTTAGTTCATTTAATACAGGTTTTGCCTGCTCAAATTCTCCTAAACTAGCAACATGTATCCAAAGTCTTTTATCATTGTTTTCTTTTGCTGCAATTTGAATGGGTGATTTTTGACCATAGTACAATTTGCCAGCCCTTTCATGAAATGGTGCAATGAGCTGTACGAGTTTGAAATAGCTCTTTGTTGAAATTTTATACAAAATATACCCTATGCTCATCTGAAATTAAATTCGTCTTCTTGTTTGGTATGAAGGTAGATAGGTATTAGCCAACCTGCCCTAAATGCGATGAGGTAATCCGTTTTATTGCCTTGGTCAAATTGACGGCTGTCATAATTGTAACCCCTTTTATTCTGGGTAAAAGCCATTGTGAAATCAATGCCTGCATAAAAATTAACAAAACGGTTTTGGCTATAAAACTGGTAGCCTAGAAACTGATTCAAGGCCAATCCATTGGTTAAACGGTCATAACCTAAAACATAGTTCTCGTTTAAAGGTGGCACCTCGTTTTGATAGGTTTGTATATTGATTTGATGTTGTAAAAAACCAACTCCACTTTGATATAAAATGCCATTGTTTTTTTTGAAACGGTTGAAAGCAAACACCCTGCCTGCTTTTAAAAAAAAGCTCATACCTCTCAGTCCTACAGAATAATTTGCAGGAGTTCCTGTATTGTTTGGAATGTAACCCGCTTCATTGGTCAACTGATCAAAAATAGATAGGTTTTTTATTTCACCCCCAAATAGGTAGTTGCCTTCTGCAGCATAGACCCAGTTTTTTTTTCCTTTCATCATTCCTCCAAAACCAATAGATGCATGGTTGCCAAAGGTTTTTGACATATCACCCCCAGGGCTTTGTAAATTTAAAAGGAATTGAAAACTAAAAATTTTGTTACTGAATACATATTTGTCGGTATTATTTTTTTGGGAAAATGCATTTTGGAGCATTCCGTAAGCAAAGCAAACAATTATTAAAACGAGCTTTTTCATTCTGAACAAATATTCATTTTTTATTTAGAATCACAAAAGGAAAGATTCTTTGAAAAAAATCTGCAGAAGGTTGATTTAATTAGCGAATTCACTATTTTCGCTTGACTCTATAAAATTAAAATAAAATGAAAATTGTAGTAATAGGAACAGGGTATGTCGGATTGGTGACGGGAACTTGTTTTGCTGAAGTTGGAATAGATGTGGTTTGTATTGATGTTGATCATAAAAAAATAGAAAACTTACAAAATGGCATTATGCCAATTTATGAGCCAGGTCTTGAGGAAATGGTGATACGAAACACTGAAAAGGGAAGATTGCATTTTTCGACCAGCTTGAAAGACAATTTGGCTGATGCTGATGTAGCTTTTATTGCAGTAGGAACACCTCCTGGTGAAGATGGTTCTGCAGACTTAAAATATGTAATTGCTGTAGCCAAAGAAATAGGTGCAAATGTCAATGATTACATAGTAGTTGTAACAAAAAGTACTGTACCAGTAGGGACTGCACTTAAGGTGAGAGAAGCCGTTCAGTCTGAATTGTCAATTAGAGGTAAAGAATTGAGTTTTGACGTGGCATCTAACCCGGAGTTCTTAAAAGAAGGTGCCGCAATTGAAGATTTCTTGAAACCAGATAGAATAGTGGTAGGAGTTGAGTCTAAAAAGGCTGAAGACGTAATGAGAAAGCTTTATAAGCCATTTTTATTGAATGGACATCCAATTATTTTCATGGATGTTCCAAGTGCTGAGATGACAAAATATGCTGCCAATGCTATGTTAGCCACAAAAATCAGCTTCATGAATGATATTGCAAATCTTTGTGAAATTATGGGAGCAGACGTGAATTTAGTAAGAAAAGGAATTGGTAGCGATCCTAGAATTGGGAACAGATTCATTTATCCGGGTATTGGTTATGGAGGTTCTTGCTTTCCAAAAGATGTGAAAGCATTGATTAAAACTGCCGCTGAAAATGCATACAATATGCGCATTTTAAACGCAGTCGAAGAGGTAAACAACGATCAAAAAAGTGTGTTGTTTCATAAAATTAATACCCATTTTCAGTCAGATTTAAATGGAAAGGTTTTTGCAGTTTGGGGTTTATCTTTTAAGCCCAAAACAGACGATATGAGAGAAGCTCCATCTTTGGTAATTATAGAAAAATTATTAAAAATGGGAGCCAAAGTAAAAGCATATGATCCAGTTGCTATGCATGAAGCCCAAAAAGATTTAGGAGATAAAATTCATTATGCAACAGATATGAACGAAGCATTGATTGATGCTGATGCTTTGTTGATCATCACTGAATGGCCTGAATTTAGAACGCCAAATTTTGAAGTAATGGGCAGATTGATGAAGAATAAATTGGTTTTTGATGGTCGTAATATTTACGATTTAACAGAAATGAAAGACAACGGCTTTGATTATTATTGCATCGGTATCAATACTTTGAAATAACATGCCAAACAAAAGAATACTCATAACAGGAGCAGCAGGTTTTTTAGGCTCGCATTTATGTGACAGGTTTATCCAAGAAGGTTTTGATGTGGTTGGGATGGATAACCTCATAACTGGAGACATAAAAAATATTGAACATTTGATGGGCTTAAAGGAATTTGAGTTCTATCACCATGATGTGAGCAAGTATGTTCATGTACCAGGGCACATTGATTATATTTTACATTTTGCCTCACCCGCAAGCCCAATTGACTATTTAAAAATCCCTATTCAAACATTAAAAGTGGGGTCATTAGGTACTCATAATTTGTTGGGTTTTGCAATGGCAAAAAAAGCAAGAATTCTAGTGGCTTCTACTTCTGAAGTATATGGAGATCCAACTGTACATCCTCAAAATGAAGATTATTGGGGTAATGTAAATCCAGTTGGGCCAAGAGGTGTTTATGATGAGGCTAAAAGGTTTCAGGAAGCCATTACAATGGCATACCACACCTATCACGGATTAGAAACACGTATTGTTAGAATATTCAATACATACGGGCCTAGAATGCGTTTAAATGACGGAAGGGTATTGCCGGCCTTTATTGGTCAAGCATTGAGAGGGGAAGATTTGACAATCTTTGGAGATGGTACACAAACCAGAAGTTTCTGTTACCAAAGCGATTTAATTGAAGGTATCTACAGACTTTTGATGAGTGATTATCCTTATCCTGTGAACATTGGCAATCCAAGTGAAATTACTATTAACCAATTTGCAGAAGAAATCATTAAACTGACTGGTACAAGACAACAATTAGTACACAAACCATTGCCTAAAGATGATCCCAAACAGCGCCAGCCAGACATTTCTAGAGCAAAAGAAATTTTGGGATGGGAGCCAAAAATTAATAGGGAAGAAGGACTTAAAATTACTTATGATTATTTCAAATCACTTTCCCCTGAAGAGTTGAAAAAGAGTGCTCATCGATTCGACTAGTTTTTTGATTTTTCCAACCTGTTTTCTAGCGCATACATTTCATCTCTCCATTTTGCTGCTTCCATAAAGTCCATATTTTTGGCTGCTTGATCCATTTTGTGCTTGCTTTCGGCTACGGCTTTGCTGAGTTGTTCTTGGTTCATGTAAGCTAGAATTGGATCTGCTGCAATGGCCGAAATACCTAGTTCAATATCGCTGAGGTCAATTTTCTTTTCAGAGGAGTCTGCAACAGATGTTTGTTCAATAATTTCTTGTTTGCTTTTCAAAACCGTTTTAGGTACAATGCCATTGGCTAAATTATGGGCAATTTGAATGTTTCTTCTTCTGTTGGTTTCGTCTATGGTTTTGCGCATGCTTTCAGTTAATTTATCAGCATACATAATGACTTTTCCATTTTCATTTCTAGCCGCCCTACCTATGGTTTGCGTAAGTGATTTTTCATTTCTTAAAAATCCTTCCTTATCGGCATCCATAATGGCTACCAAGCTTACTTCTGGTAAGTCAAGTCCTTCTCTTAATAAGTTGACACCTATCAAAACATCTATGACCCCAAGTCTTAAATCTCTTAAAATTTCAACCCTTTCTATGGTTTTAATTTCACTGTGAATGTATTTGCATTTGATTGAAAGTTTGGCAAAATATTTACTCAATTCTTCAGCCATTCTTTTGGTTAAAGTAGTTACTAAAACCCGATCTCCCATTTTGATGCGTTCATCAATTTCTTCAAGTAAATCATCAATTTGGTTCAATGTAGGTTTAACTATAATTACAGGGTCTAATAAACCAGTTGGTCTGATAATTTGTTCAACTATGACACCTTCTGATTCTCTGATTTCATAATCTGCAGGAGTTGCGCTTACATAAATAACTTGGTTGATGACTTTCTCAAACTCAGGAAATGTCAAAGGCCTATTGTCTAATGCAGATGGTAGTCTAAATCCATATTCAACTAAATTTTCTTTGCGACTTCTGTCACCTCCGTACATCCCTCTGACTTGAGGCATTGTAACATGGCTCTCATCTACAATCAATAAGAAATCTTTTGGGAAATAATCCAATAAACAGAAAGGGCGGTCACCCGGTTTTCTATTATCGAGGTAACGGCTGTAATTTTCAATTCCACTACAGTAACCCAATTCCCGAATCATCTCTAAATCAAAATTGGTTCGCTCTTCTAACCTTTTTGCTTCTTGGTATTTTCCAATTGATTTAAAATACTCAATTTGTAAAACAAGGTCATCTTGAATTTCGCGAATAGCTCGGTTAATTTGGTCTTTAGGAGTGACATAAATATTGGCAGGAAAAATAGAAAGGTCTGTTAGTTCTTCTTGTTTTTTTCCTGACACTGGATCAATCACAAAAAGCTGTTCAATCTCATTGCCAAAAAACGATATCCTAAAGGCATACTCAGCATAGGCCGGAAATACATCTACGATATCGCCTTTTACTCTGAAACTACCTCTGTGGAAATCGGCGGTGGTTCTTATGTATAAAGAATCTACCAAAGCATAGAGCAAATCATTTCTGTTTATTTTTTGTAGTTTATGAAGGCGAATGATACTGTTCTCATAGTCTTTGGGGTTACCAGCTCCAAAAATGCAACTGACAGAAGCAAGCACCACAATATCTCTTCGTCCAGATAGCAATGAAGAGGTGGTTTTTAAACGAAGCTTTTCTATTTCATCGTTGATCTGTAGGTCTTTTTCTATATAGGTATTGCTAGATGGAATAAAAGCTTCAGGCTGGTAATAGTCGTAATAAGATACAAAATACTCTACTGCATTTTCTGGAAAAAATTGTTTGAATTCTCCATACAGTTGAGCTACCAAAGTTTTGTTATGACTGATAATTAATGTAGGTCTGTTTAATTCAGCAATAACATTTGCAATGGTAAATGTTTTTCCAGATCCAGTAACTCCAAGCAATACTTGTGATTTTTCATTTTCTTGAATGCCTTCAAGTAAACCTGCAATGGCTTTGGGTTGGTCTCCGGTTGGTTTAAAATGAGAATGTAGTTTGAAATTCATTTGTTACGCAAGTTTTAACAATTCTTTTCTTACTAAATCTAATCCCATTAATGCTGTTCTTAATATGGTTCGCTCTCTGTTATCGCCCATGTTAAATGAGTAAGCTTTTGCAGATACTCCAGATGCAATTGCAATCCAAACGGTTCCTACGGGTTTTTCTATACTTCCACCACCTGGTCCAGCAATACCACTTGTTGCAATCGCATAATCAGTGTTAAATTTGTTTCGAATATTTTGAGCCATTGCCAATACGCAGGCTTCACTCACTGCACCATGTTGTTTCAATACATTTTCTGGAATAGCTAATTCGGAAATTTTTATTGCATTGTCATAAGCAATAACTCCTCCTTTGAAATAGTTTGAACTTCCCGGAATACTGGTTATCAAATGAGATAAAAATCCACCAGAACAACTTTCAGCCACAGCAATTGTTCTTTTATTCTTGTTCAATAAATTGCCAATTGTTTCTGCCAAAGATTGTTCACCTTCTGCATAAATATGTTCGCCAATTATGTCGTACAGTTTTTTAACTATTGAATTGAGTTCTTCGTTTAATTGATCAGGATTATTTCCATAAGCACTAAAGCGAAGTCTGACCAAACCAACAGCAGGTAAGTAAGCTAACTTGATGTGATTGGGTAATGTCAATTCTAATGGTTCAATTTTCTTTGCAAGAAAACTTTCACCCAAAGAACAGGTTTGAATGGTTCTATGAATAATGGTAGGGAGTTTTTTTATCAAGAGTAGTTTAGGAATAAATTCTTCTTTGAAAATGGTTTTCATTTCAAAAGGTACTCCTGGAAAGCTTGCAAATATTTTTTGATTTGATTCAAACCACATACCAGGAGCAGTACCACTTCTATTCCATAATACCTCACAATTTTCAGGTAAATCTGCTTGCATTAAATTGGCATCAATAATTGGTAAGTTTCTTTTCGAAAAAATATCGATAATCCAATTTTCTACATTGGGGTTTCTTATAAGTTTACTTTTAAAATAATCACAGAATGTTTGTTTGGTAATATCGTCTTTTGTAGGTCCGAGTCCGCCTGTAAGTATGACGATGTCACTTCTGTTTTCGGCATCTTTCAGTGCTTGCAAGATTGCAAACTTGTTATCAGAGACAGTACTTTTGAAGTGCATTTGAATGCCAATATCATTCAACTGTTGTGCAATCCAAGTTGAGTTTGTATCGATAACTTGTCCTATTAATAATTCATCTCCGATTGTGATGATTTCTGCTTTCATTTTTGTCTCATTAGAGTTGATTGATCAAATTAATTTTGCACAAATTTTTAATTCAATGTGAATTCCTTTTAGGGTTGTATAAAAAAATATACTGCTTGATTTTTGAATATAAAATTTGAATGATTCTAAAGATACTATTTCAATATAGATTTTGAAAATCAATTTTAAATACTTTGGTTGAACAATAAAATTAAAATTCTTTGAACTACTTATAAATATTGGTAACAGCAGATGTTAAAAAAAAGTTTTAATAAAAAATACATTCAAAAAAATAATTTTATTTAAGCAATTGTATGCGTTAAAATTGGACTGATATTTTTTTTAAAAAAATTTAAAATTTTGACATGACGATTCTGTTTTTATAATTTATGTGAAGAGGTATTTGGAGTTATCAACAGTTTTAAAGATGCTTTTTTATACATCAATTTTGAAGAACACTTGAATTTATTTTTTAGGCTTATAACTTTGTCTACGTAATCAATCAAATTTTTAAAAACATGGCAACAACCAAAAAAACTAAAAAAGCTGCTGCTCCTACTAAGAGCGCTGCTAAGAAAGCCGCTCCTAAAAAAGCTGCTGCAAAGAAAGCTGCTCCTAAAAAAGCTGCTGCTAAAAAAGCTGCTCCTAAGAAAGCTGCTGCAAAGAAAGCTGCTCCTAAAAAAGCTGCTCCTAAAAAAGCTGCTGCTAAGAAAGCTGCTCCTAAGAAAGCCGCTGCTCCTAAGAAAGCTGCTCCTAAGAAAGCCGCTGCTCCTAAGAAAGCTGCTCCTAAGAAAGCTGCTCCTAAGAAAGCTGCTCCTAAGAAAGCTTCTAAGTAATCAACATTACTTTTATAAAAAAAGACCTCAGATTTGGGGTCTTTTTTTTTACCTTAAATACTCAGTTATGAAGAAATTCGTTTTTGTGTTTTTGATGCTTTCATGTTTATTTATAGCATGCAAAGCCAAACGATGCCCTAGTGTTGAAGACCAAGAAAAGCGATCTCATAACCGCTATTCAAAAGACGGCTTAATTAGGAAATAGCTGTTTGGTTCAATTGAACATACAATAAATTTAATTCGTGTAACGATTGTTGAATGGTATGAATGGGTTGAATCTGTAACAATAGAAATGAACCACTTTGTTTTAAATTCATTTTGTTAGAATGCTTCTGTACATATTGAATGATTTGTGCAAATTTGTCTGACTGAAAATAAGTTTGGTTTTGTTCGTTCGGAAAGTAAGCCGACATTCTATTTGATTTTAAAACCATTCTTTCAAAGCCAATCTTTTTTCCAAGTTCCCTTACCCGAATTAAATCTAAAAGGTCTTCAACCTGTTTGGGTGATTTGCCAAATCGGTCGGTTAATCCAGCTTTAAATTCTTGAATGTTGGCTTCCGTTTTTAATAACGCCAATTGATTATATATAGCTAATCTTTCAGCTGAATTTCGAATGTACTTATCTGGAATGAGTGCTTCAAAATCTGTTTCTAAATTGCAATCACGCGCTTCTAATTTGTAAGATTTGTCTTCGTTTTGAAACAGTTCTGCAAATTCATCATCTTTTAATTCATGTATGGCTTCGTCTAAGATTTTATGGTACATTTCAAATCCAATCTCAGCAATAAAACCACTTTGTTCGCCTCCCAATAAATTGCCAGCACCTCTAATGTCTAAGTCTCTCATGGCAACATTGAATCCACTTCCTAAATCACTGAATTCCTCAATGGCTTGTAACCTTCTTCTTGCATCATTGGTAAGTGAAATGATACCTGGTACCAATAAATAACAGAAAGCCTTTTTATTGCTACGGCCAACCCTTCCTCTCATTTGGTGTAAATCGCTTAAGCCAAACATATTGGCATTATTAATGATGATGGTGTTGGCATTGGGTATGTCTAATCCAGCTTCAATAATGGTTGTAGCCACCAATACGTCGTATTCTCCTTCAATAAATTTAATCATGACATCTTCGAGCTTTTCGCCCTCCAATTGTCCATGTGCCACACCCACTTTTACACCAGGGCAAATGCGAGCTATTGTATCGGCCACTTCATAAATGTCTTTGACTCTATGGTGCACAAAAAATACCTGACCACCTCTTTCTACTTCTTGCAAAATGGCTTCTTGTATAATGCTTTCATTGTAATTGTGAAGTTCAGTATTGACGGGTTGTCTATTGGGTGGCGGTGTGTTAATGACTGATAAATCTCTTGCGCCCATTAGTGAAAAATGCAAGGTTCTCGGAATAGGCGTAGCTGTAAGCGTTAGCGTATCGACATTGGTTTTAAGTGCTTTAAGTTTTTCTTTAGCAGCTACCCCAAATTTTTGTTCTTCGTCTATTATTAGCAACCCGATGTCTTTAAATTCTACTGCTTTGTTGAGTAATTTATGTGTGCCAATTAACAAATCCACTTTTCCTGCTTTGACAGCCTCTAATACTTTTTTAGTTTCGGCAGCACTTTTAAATCTATTGACATAATCAATGGTACATGGAAAATCTTTGAGTCTCTCTTTAAAAGTTCTGTAATGTTGATTGGCTAAAATAGTAGTTGGAACCAAAACTGCTACTTGTTTACTGTCGCATATGGCTTTAAAAGCTGCTCTAATTGCTACTTCTGTTTTGCCGAAACCAACATCACCACAGATTAACCTGTCCATTGGATGTGGGCTTTCCATGTCCTTTTTAAGCTCTAGGGTGGCTTTTAATTGGTCGGGGGTGTCTTCATACATAAAAGAGGCTTCCAGTTCAATTTGCATGAAATTGTCTGGCTGAAATGCATGGCCAGATTGAGATTTTCTTTTTGCATACAGTTTAATTAAATCTCGGGCGATGTCTTTTACTTTCTTCTTGGTAGTTGATTTGAGTTTTTCCCAAGCATCTGAACCCAATTTGTTCATTTTGGGAGCTGTTCCTTCTTTACCAACATATTTGGTAATTTTATGCAAAGAATTGATACTGACATAAAGCAAATCGTCGTTCTTATAAACCAATCGAACTGCTTCTTGAATATGCCCATTGATTTCTAATTTTTCGAGTCCAGCAAATTTACCTATGCCATGATCAATGTGTGTAACGTAATCTCCAGGTTTCAATTCCTTGAGTTCTTTTAAGGAAAGAATTTTATTGCCGGAGTAGCTTGCTCTATGTCGGCCTCTGTTTGTTCTATCAAATATGAGACGTTCAGTATAACAAGCCAATTTTAATTCATGATCTATAAAGCCATTACTGATGCCATGGTAGATGGGCTCAAATTGAACTTTCCCATCTAAATCCTCAAAAATGGTGTACAATCTTTCAATTTGTCGACTGCTTTCACTGAAAATAATATTGTTGATGTTGAGTGCCGAATTTTGATTCAGATTGGCAATCAGTAATTTGAAATTTTTATGAAAAGCCGGCTGTGGACTCATTTTAAATTCAACTTTACAAACACCTTGATTAAAGTGTTTTTGTGAGCCAAATTCAATGATATGAAAGGGATTGATTGATTTTAAGAAATCTGCTGCCTGCATCCAGATGGCTGATACTTGGTTGAAGTTGAGTTCGTGTTCTGGGTTTGAATTGAACCATTTTTCGGCCTTTTCAGTGCCAAGATTCACTTGTTCTTTTGAGAGGTTGATATCTTGAAACCACAAATTGGTTTGTGCGGGTAAATAATGAAAAAAATCTTGGCTCTTGTTTTTAGTTTTTTGAATATGTGGGATAATGTAAAAGTGGTCAACTTTTTTCAACGAAAGTTGATCGTTTGGGTTAAACACTCGAATGCTTTCAATGGTTTCTTCATTCAATTCAATTCTATAGGGTTGTTCATTGCTGAATGAAAACACATCAATGATTCCTCCTCGAATGCTATAGGTTCCGGGTTCATATACAAAATCAACACGGTCAAATTCATGTTCATTTAGAAACTCAATAAAAAAATCGATGTCTAAATTGGTATTTTGTTTAATTTCATAAGTGTTACTCTCGAGTTCTTGCTCGTCTATTACCCATTCAGCTATTGCATCGGCTGTTGTTACAATTAATTGATTGCTGTTGTTTTTTAATCGGTTTAAAGTTTCTGCTCTTTCTAATACCAAGCTATCTTCATAAGTACCAGGTAGGAATTTTCTTTTAAAAGATCCTGGGTAAAAGCAGATGGTTTTGCCTTCAAGAACATTGCTCAAATCAGAGTAAAAATCAATGGCATCGTCATCGTCATTGAATACAAATACATTGGTTTGCGGATTGACTAAGAATAAACTCCCTGCTATAATTCCAATTCCGGAGCCAATGCTACCGTTTAGGTGGATTCTGCATTTAGACGTATTGAGTTCAGAATGTATGGTTTGTATTTGTGATGTTTGACTGTATAATGCCAGTAATTCTTGTATTTTCATTTGGTACGAACAAGTTTAGCCCGAATGGTTTTCGGGCACACAAAGATACATACAATCTGCGAAGAAATTTATTCAGCGATTTCCTGACACAATTCTATCAAAACCCCATTGCAAGACTTAGGGTGAAGAAATGCAATGAGTTTATTGTCTGCCCCTTTTTTAGGAATTTCATTGATAAATTGAAAACCAGCATGTTTGAGTCTGGTCATTTCTTGTTCAATGTTTTCAACTGCAAAAGCAATGTGGTGTATGCCTTCTCCTTTTTTTTCAATGAATTTGGCAATGGCGCTTTCTTCAGATGTTGGTTCTAAGAGCTCAATTTTATTTGGACCGCATTGGTAAAAATGTGTGAGCACATGTTCTGATACGACTGCTTCTGATTTATAGGGCGTTGAATTGAACAGTAAATTGAAAATAGGAATGCTTTTTTCAGGGTCTTTAATTGCAATTCCGATATGTTCTATTTGTTTAAAAAAGCTATTGTCTACTTGCATATGTTAAGATAAAATCATCAATAAAAATAAAATCTATATCGAGTTCAAAATGTAAATCTTTGGTGAATATACACCCTTTTAAGGGCTTGTCTATACTTTGGATGAGCAGATTCTTCTTAAAATCGAGCGACTTCTTGCCGTACAATTTATACATAGTTTCTTTGGCAGACCAAATTTTTGTGCAAGCTAATGTTTTATTTATGGTAGTATGGTTCAATATTTCAATTTCTTGTTCGTTTAAGAATTTATGTGAAACAATTAGAATACGATCGTCTATTTTTTCTAAGTCAATGCCAAGGTCTTTGTTTTTTGCAATAAAAATTGCAGCATATTTTCCGGTATGTGAAATACTGATGGCATAATGCTGTCCATCTATTAACAAGCTTGGTTTATTGAACTCATCCTTATCAAGGATTATTTTAGCAGGGCCAAAAATGTATTTTAGGAGCAACCTGCTTGCATACCATTGCAACTGGTGAACTTCTTTTTTAAAATTATTTTTTGAGGGTTCTTCAATACTATTGCCCAATTGCTCACTTAGTGTTTGCAAGGTTTCTGTAATTTCCCAAATTCCTATCTGACTCTCATTGGGCAATGTGATATGTTTGAAGAGTGGCATATTTATTTGGGTAAATTTACATCTTTCTATTTAATCCAATTAATTTGTAAGATGATTGTACAAAATACGAGCACATTTGAAGGACATATTGGGGCCATTTATGCGTTGAGTACTGCCTTTGATGCAGGTGAATTTTTTTCTGGTGCTGCAGATGGCTATTTGGTAAAGTGGCACATCAATCAACCAGAAACAGGAATGGTATTGTTTAAGCTAGATAGCCCTATTTATACCATTTGTAAATTGAACCACCATTCGCAACTTATTGCCGTAGGAACAGCCAATGGCAATATTGCCATTTTTGATGTAGTAAGGAATCAAATCGTCATTCAATTAAAGGCGCATGAAGGCGCAGTTTTTGATTTAAAATTTTTTGGCAATCAGTTGTTGTCTGCTGGTGCGGATGGTGTTGTCAATGCATGGGAACTGAATACATTTAACAAGCAGTTTCAGCTCAAATTCTCAAACATGTCAGCAAGGGTAATTGCTCCTGGATTAAACAATGCTAATTTTTATGTAGGCTACAGCGATCATACCATTCGTTTTTTTTCTGGAACTAATAAACCCGAACTCAAACAAGAACTCGTAGGGCATACACAATCAGTGTTTGCATTGGCTGTAAATCAAAATACAGGTGCTTTGGTAAGTGGAGGACGCGATGCTTACTTAAGATTTTGGCAAAATCACCAAGCCATAGAAAACATTCCTGCCCATCTTTCTCATATCAACAGTTTGGCATTTAATCCGGGTTCAAAATTATTGGCATCGGCAAGTATGGACAAGTCAATTAAAATTTGGAATCCAGAAACAGCTCAACTGCTCAAAGTAATAGATCAAACCAAGCTCAAAGCACACAAGCATTCGGTAAATAAAATTTGTTGGTTGTCAGCTACCCAATTTATTTCAGGCAGCGATGACAGGAGTATTTATTTGTGGGATATCAATGAAGATGAACTCAATTAATCTTCTTTACTTTTCTCTCCAATAAAATAATCATGCTGGTATTTGAACAACACATTGAATGTTGTCAAAGAACCATAAATTTTAGTCAAATATTGTTGTAGGTTTATTTTGTCTTCGTCATTGAGTTTCTCGTTTGAATTGATTCTTTGTTCCATCACTCTCAGCCTATCTCTTAACATGATTATTTTATGAAAAAAGGTATCGATTGGAATTTCTTTTTCGCTCAAGTTTGTATCTCCTGGTTGAAGGATGAGTTTACCACCAGTCCATTTCCCGTGTAAACTTACCTGTTCTGGAATGTCGGTCCAACGTTTTAAAATACCTATTAAAGTACGTTCCATTTCGGCACTGCTAATCATATCTTCTGGGCTATCAACTGCTTCAATTACCTCAATCTGTAAACTATCTTTTGCTATTTCTTTTGGCCCTTCTTGAATAAATACTATTTTATAATGAGTACTTTTAACATTGGTAATGACACCATCTCCATATTCGTTGTGTTTGATTCGACTTCCTATTCCTAATTCTATTTGGTTATTCATGTTTTTCTTTTAAAAATGCCAAATTAATTAGATTTTTATGAATCGTAAACTTTAATTTGCTAAAAAAAGAAACATGATACTTTCCGATAAAAGAATACTAGAAGAGATAGCCTCTGGCAGCATTTTAATCGAACCATTTAAAAAAGAATGTTTAGGTACGAATAGCTATGATGTGCATTTAGGTCGTTATTTGGCAACCTATAAAGACAGGGTTTTAGATGCGCGAGTTCACAACCAAATTGAAACGTTTGAAATACCACAAGAGGGATTTGTATTGCAACCCAATACTTTGTATTTGGGTGTAACAGCAGAATACACCGAAACGCATAAACATGTACCTTTTCTGGAAGGGAAATCAAGTACCGGAAGGTTAGGAATAGACATTCATGCAACTGCCGGAAAAGGGGATGTGGGTTTTTGCAATACCTGGACACTTGAAATTAGTTGCGCTCAACCGGTAAGAATTTATGCGGGCATGCCAATTGGACAATTGATCTATTTTGTAGTTGAAGGTGATATTGAAACCATGTACAATACCAAGCAAAATGCCAAATACAATTCAAGAGGTGTGAAACCAGTTGAAAGTATGATGTGGAAGAATAAATTTTAAAGTATAAAATTTACTGAATGAGGGCTGATTCTTGAATCAGCCTTTTTTTGTTTATGGGAACTACTCCCACTTCTTCACAAACCAATCCACCAGCTAAATTAGCTAACCCGGCAATTTGATTGTTGGGTAATTCTAGAGCAAGACAAAGCGCTGCAACACTAATTACAGTATCTCCAGCTCCACTTACATCAGCAATTTTACGAATATGTGCTGGGATGTAATCGAACTTTTTTCCATCACTGATCATAACACCCCTTTCACTTAGCGTAACCATGATGTTTTTAATTTCTTTGCTGTGCATAAAGGCTAAAATACCTTTTTCAAATTCGGTTTTATCAGAAGGATCTAAGTCCATTTGGTAACCCTCTTTTAACTCTTTTAAATTGGGTTTGAATAAATCAACACCTAGGTAGTCGTTGAAGTTTCTTTTTTTAGGGTCTACAGCAATTTTAATATTTCTTTTGTGTGCTTCAGCTACAATTTGTTTAATCAAAGTTGCTGAAATAACACCTTTGTCATAGTCTTCGAATATGATGACATCGCATGCAGGTAACAAATCTGTTGTGATTCTTTTAGCCAATAAAAAGCTATCATATTCGCTTATAGGGTTAGACATTTCTTGGTCTATTCTGAGCATTTGGTGTTGTTGTGCAATGACCCTGGTTTTAACTGTTGTAATTCTTTCTTTTGAACAAATGATGCCCTCAGTTCCGATTTTTTCATTTTCTAGAATTGCAAGTAAGTCACGTCCTTCTTGGTCTTCACCAATTACAGAACATAAAATTGGTTTAGCGCCTAAAGCCACTAAGTTCATGGCCACATTTGCCGCACCACCCAATCGGTTTTCTTTTGATTTTACAGCTACAACAGGAACAGGTGCTTCTGGAGAAATGCGGTCAACTTGGCCCATTAAATAAGCATCAATCATCACATCACCGATTACCAAAACGCGCATGCCCTCAAATTTTGAAATAACACCTTCCATAGTTTCTTGCTGTTTAAGCTTGCAATTTAAGACAAAGTAATCATTCCTGCCAAATTAGGTTGATTAAGGCTGTAAACTGCCTATAAATAGTGAACTATTGTTGTCCAATAAGATAAAATCATTGCCATCTACAAAGCCATCTCCATTGACATCAGAAGCTTTGTAGCCAGAATAAAACAAGGCATTGTCATTGTCAACTTCAATAAAATCATTGCCATCTACAAATCCGTCTTGGTTCACGTCTCCTGCGTAAATTAAAAAACTCCCATCACCAAAGTCTGCTTGGTTATTGCCAAAAGCAAGGTAATCGCCATAGGTAAAATCATAAGCGTTACAAGCTTCATTCATCCAAATAGGTTCAGCCGACCAGGTAGCAATTGAATTTCGGTGCTTTATCTCCCAATAGCAATTTTTCCCGATTAATGTTGCAGGTATTTCAGTAATACCGTAACCCAAGGTGTCTATTAAAACAGGTGTAGCGTTTACCAATTGGGCAGGGCTAGTAGCTTCCCATAAATTCACTGTTACAGAATCGGCAAATTGATCTAACTGAGTTAATCCTGAGGCTTTGAATGCTGAGTTCATTAAGCCATCGCCCTTATACAAACTCTGGAAATAACAATGTATATTTAAATAATGTTTGTTGTTAAATGAGTTGCTGTTTGAATCAGCTGCAATGGTGAATTCGCCAAATTGACTGTTCCCCTCGCTGCGTATTTGTGCCCAATTGCCAATGAGTGTATGGTTGCCATTTGTGCCATTCATGCCCCAGTTACTAATAGTCCAAGGCCGGTATGCAATGCTGAACTTATTTATATTGTGAATGCCTTGCAAATTGTTAGCAGACAAAGTTAAATTAAACTTTGTTCCTAGGGGTAGGTTAGATGAGGTGATTTTCCAGTAACCATTTGGGTAATTTTTGTTGACATTGAAATAATCCGATTGAAAAGGAAGCCCTTCTGAACCTGGATTTAACTGTATAAACTTGCATGTAATTGCTCCAGATTTAATGGGGTTTTGGTTGAATGAAATGCTTGAGAAATGTGTTTGAAATAAGCTGTCAGTTAAAGGAAAAAATAAATCATTTTGGCTCTTGTTGAACCACCGTTTTAATGACCCATACAGGCCAGAGTTTACGTTTAGAATATAGCCAGTTTTTATGGTGTCAATACCAACTTCTATTACCAAATTTTCGTTTAAATTAATAGCAACATGTTGATTCAAAACCAAACTGTCAAAAACGATCAATGTTTGGGCAGTTTTATTTTGTATAACCAATGAACAAGAATCTTTAATTTCTAGGCAACGAACGGTTTCTGATTTGACAGAATCAACCCAATAATTTCCTTTTTTAAATACCAGTTTGTCATTGAAATTTGGATAGCTTCTGAATGGTAACCAATTGCTTGCTGTTTGGTAATTTTTAGAGGTATTTCCTGTCCATATATATTCTTGGAATGGAAAATCAATGAGGTTCACCAGGTAATCTTCTGTTTCTCCATGGTTGTAGTATCCTTGAGAGAGAGGCGTTTCAATTTGTTCAGCATATACAATTCGCATTCGGGTGGTTCCTGCTTTTGCGTATATTGGAATTTTAACCCATCCATTGAATTGTATTCCTATGTTGTTGCTGTTATGAACGCCTGTTACATAAACCAATTCGCCGTCATCATTGAATTCATTATTTTGGTTAAAGTCAATATAAACTGCAGCATTTGATAAATTATTTGCAGCACATGATCCCAATTTAAGGTTTAAATTATAACTGTTTCCTTTTGTTAAATTAGGTGGGCTTATTGAAGTGTAATCATTGTACCTATTTACTATAGATCCATTTCCGCCAATGCTATTGCAGTCTGTTTGGTTGTTTAAATTACCAATGCTGAAGCCCCAAATTTCTTCGTCGGTATTGCTCAATGCTGCAGAGCTTGGGTAGCCCGGTTTTATTTTAAAAAATGCACTTGACTGATTTGTATTGATTATTGTATTCCCATTCAATTCCAGGGTATTCAATGCAACTGAAAAAGAGTCGTCTATTGAAGCATATTTTTCAATGTCTCCAGTTATCCAAAAATAGTTGGTGTCTTTGTTCAATAAAACTGGATTTGAAAATTCAATACTTCCATTGGGGAAATTGACTTTGCCAATTTTCGTAGCAGCTGTCAATGAATTTTGGTTGCCACTGTAATACAATTGCAGTTGATTTAATTTTTGCCAAGCTTTAGAAACGGAGTTATTAATGTCAAAAGTTATCTTGGTAAGCGAAATTTGTGCACCTGTGCTGCTTAATTTCAAGGGAATTTTCAACAGTAAGTTGTCAAATGTATTTTGTGCAACAAGGTTTGTTTTCTTTTCAATTGGGAGTACCGAGGTATAATTTAAAGGAGTAGCAATTTTTTTATACATCACCGCATTGGTAAAGTTACTAAAGCTAAATGTGTTGAAATTTACACTGCTTAGGTTTACGGCAATACTGTCACCTAAAATGGCTGTTGATTGAATATCGGCCAATACCCAAAAGTAATTGCTGCCAATTGCCAATTGTTGATTGGCAGAAATACTGATACTTGAACTGATTGAATTTAAAGTACTGCCATACTGTTTGGCATTGATGAATACTGAATCATTCGCACCATAAAATACCTTAAAAGATTGTAAGTTGCTTAGCCTGTTTGTGCCATTAAAATTGAATGTCATTTGATTCAACTGCAATGGAATTTGTCCGCCACAATTCAGAATAACTTTACACAAAATGCTCTGTTTGGTATTAGCAGAAACAGCGTCTGAATTCTTGATTACTTGACTGCTGATTAAAGTTCCTGGATTGGCATTGCTTACCAATGTGAAATAGTTTCCTTTAGTTGCCAAAGGAGCAATTGGACTGTAATTTCCTGAATTGGCTGAATAAAAAGTGTAGGATTGGTTATTTTCAAAAGGACTGTTAGAACTAGCAATTGAATTGCCTTTACGTTTCCAACTGTTGCCCGCAAGTGCAGTTGATTGACCCACAAAAACCTGGTTATTGTTGCCACAAAGTTTATCGCTGAAACTGCTGGTCGTATTCATGCCTCTGATTGCAATGCTGGCACTAATTGATAAATCATTAGCCCCATTTAGGTTAAGGTGATAGGCTTTATCCGTAACCATTGTGGTTAAACCTGTATCTAATGAACCACTTGTTTGCGTGTAACAAGTAAATGTAATGGATTGCGCATTCCAATTTGTTCCAGGGTTGAGTTGTAAAGTTTTGAGTTGGTTGTTAAAACTAGAACTATTCACTCCATCTGTACCCAAGCCAATTGGAACATAAATTGAACTTGAATTGTTACTACCTCTATCAAAACGAATGGGCCCTACAACATAAGAACCTGGTGTAAAATAGGGGCTGTTTTTAGAGGGTTCAATGCCAATATGACCTGTTCCTAGAGGCCCAATGATCAATAGTTTTGAGGCATTACTGATTACCAATCCCCTCATCAATGATAAGTTTCCACCAATTGAAGAATTGCCAATTTTAAGATTGCTATTGAGTTTTACAATTCCGCTGGTATTGATGGTTAAATTTCCAAGTATTATGGCATCAGAACCATTCAATGAATCGCATTCATATCCTGTGTAAATAGTGTCGTTGCCAAGCATTGCCGAGGGCATATTCCCATTGCAAATTCCGCCATAAAATACACTTCTTGTATAGGCTCCTAAATTGGGGAATAAGGGGCGTTGAGTAAGCATTGAACGGCCATTTTTTACGATTGTAACATTGCTGGCAGATGCCATATTACCTATAGATAGTTTTCCATTGGGATTTAAATTACCTTCAATTAAATACAAAGCATAGGAAACAGCAAAAGGCATATCTATTCTAACTCCTTCAGCGTTTTGAATGTATAACCTTGCAATACCGTTGTTGCTAAATTGGCCAACACCTGATAGTATATTGAGGCTTGCGCCACTGATGTATATTGCATTTGAAGTATTCGTATTGCTAGTGAAGTTGCCATTGACCGCTAGGTTGCCTCCTATAAAAGTAGACCGGCCAGTATTCGTATTTGTTGCTGTATTGGTGTTATAAGTTCCACCTGTTTGAATGTTGAAATTGCCAAAACATTGAAGCACCTGTGATGCAGAACTACTGTAAAATCTTAAATTACCAGCTATAGTTAATTGTTGTGCTCTAGCTATATTGATATCAATTTCAACGGTATGTCCATTTGCAATCATTACATGGTGCATGCTTGATGGGACTATGCCTCCCCATGTGTTTGGATTACTCCATAAACCTGATTTTTGAGATGTGATAGTTAAAGGAGTGAATTCTTTGATGCTGAAACTGTCTATGAATAAATTGCTAGATTGGTTCATAGATGCATTCTTCTGAAACCCAAATTTTACTTGTGACAATTTCAAATTTGATGGAATGGGGACTGCAATTTTTGACCACTCATTTGTTGCATTCATCAAGGCAGCACTTTGTGAATTTGTGGTTTTAAATGCACCATTGGGTTGAATGTGCATCAAAGGTTTCCAACTCAAACCATTGTCTGTAGAATATACCAATTGGAGTGGAAACGAAGTATCGGCAGGAGCGGCATTGAAATAATTAAAAAATAAGTAAGGCGAAATGGCCAAACTCAAATTTACGGAAGGACTTTCTATTCTTCTTGCCATTGCGTTGGCATTGGGCCCAAATAGGGCATCTTCTAGCCATAAAACGCCATTGTTAGCTATACTATTTGGGTCAAAAGTGATGGGGTTAAAGTAGGTCCAATTTGAATTTACAAATTTGTTTTGACAAAAGTCTTTTGCTCCAATGATGCCATTAGGTACTGGTTTTTCATCGCCAAATAGTTGTATTCTTTTTTGTTGCCAACCAATTGGAGCAGATGGATTTCCAACGAAAGGTAGATCGAAGTTTTCTTGAAGATATACCTGAGCCTTTAAATTCACAAATGAACTCAACAAACACATCAAAAGAGAAACAACTAAAATTGGAAGTCTGAACATGTAGGTTTTACAAATAGCCTCTAATTTAACGAATCATTGTTTGAATACAAAGCAATGATTTATTTCAATTCAGCAAAAGCAGCCTGCATGCGCTTGCAAGCTTTTATTAAATTTTCTTCTGAACTTGCATAGCTGATTCGAACACAGTTTTCATCTCCAAATGAATCGCCAGGAACCAATGAAACATGATGCTGTTCCAAAATGTAATTGCACAATTGACTTGCATTTTGTATAGTAGTTTCACCATGTTTTTTGCCAAAATAAGCACTCACATCAGGAAAAAAATAAAAAGCACCTTCGGGGTTGTTACAAATAATGCCGGGAATTTTTTGTAAGCCTTCTAAAACAATGCTTCTTCTTTTCTTAAATGCTGTAACCATTTCAAAGCTGGGTGTTTTGTCCGATGTCAAAGCAGCCAATGCAGCTTTTTGACTGATGCCACTTGTAGCAGAAGTGAATTGAGATTGAATTTTTTCACAAGCAACTGCAACTTCAATTGGAGCTCCCATATAGCCAATTCTCCATCCTGTCATAGCAAATCCTTTAGACATTCCGTTTATAGTAATGGTCCTATTAATTAAATTGGAGAAACTACCAATACTTTGAGGTTTGTGATCAAAATAGATGTATTCATAAATTTCATCAGAAATGATAAAAAGTGATGGGTGTTTTAAAAATACAGCAGCCAATTCTTGCAATTCATTTGCATGATAAACTGAACCTGTTGGATTGCAAGGTGAAGAGAAAATAAATGCTTTTGTTTTGGCTCCAATTGCTTGTTCTAATTGTGCAGCCGTTATTTTAAAATTATTTTCTATTCCACCTTTAATGTATACAGGAATACCTCCTAATAATTTCACCATTTCTGAGTAGCTCACCCAGTATGGAGTTGGTATAATTACCTCATCTCCTGGATTGATGATTGCCATAAAAGCATTCATGATGGCATGCTTGGCACCAGTGCTGACAACAATTTGTTCGGGGGCATAATCTAAATTGTTCTCTGTTCTAAATTTGCTTGAGATGGCTTGTTTTAAATCAGGAATGCCTGCTACTGGAGTGTAATAAGTAAAATTGGTATCAATTGCTGTTTTTGCAGCATTTTTAATGTGATCAGGTGTGTAAAAATCAGGTTCACCCAAACTTAAATTAATGACATCATGCCCAGCAGCTTGTAATGCCCTGGCTTTTTTTGCCATTGCGATGGTTTGTGGTTCGTTAATTTGCGAAACTCTATCAGCTAAATTCATAAAACGAATGTATAAAAAACAAAAGGAATTCAGTATGCAATCTAGAAATACTGACCATTAGACATAAAAGTTCGAATTTGGAGTGTTTAAATGGGTCATATTGGCTTAAAAAATCAAAGCTTTAGGACATTCTTTCCGTTTTTATAATTTGGTGCTTCACTTGCAGCTATAGGAATAAAACAAAGCCATATGAATTTCAATCAATTTACCATCAAAGCACAAGAAGTTGTACAAGAGGCCCAACAACTTGCAGTGAATGCTTCCAATCCTGCAATTGAATTGGCTCATTTACTCAAAGGTGTTTTTAAAACAGACCCAGACTTGATGCAATTTGTACTTAAGAAAAATGCCATCAATCCTGAACAAGTTAAACAAGGCCTTGAACTCATACTAAATTCGCTTCCCAAAATAAGCGGTGCAAATGAAATGTACTTGTCTAATAGTGCCAATCAAATACTCATTAAAGCACAAGGACTTTTAAAAGAATTTGGTGATGATTACGTAAGTATTGAACACATTTTAATGGCCATTTTAGCTGCCAACGATTCTGTTTCAAAATTACTCAAAGAAGCAGGGCTATCAGAAAAGAATTTAAAAGTTACCATCAAAGAACTGAGAGGGAATCAAAAGGTTCAATCTAAAGATGCTGAAGCCACTTATCAATCTTTGAATAAGTATGCCAAAAATCTCAATGAACTAGCACGACAAGGCAAATTAGACCCTGTAATTGGAAGAGATGAAGAAATAAGAAGGGTGCTTCAAATTTTATCGAGAAGAACCAAAAATAATCCAGTTTTAATTGGAGAGCCGGGTGTTGGAAAAACAGCAATAGCAGAAGGTTTAGCGCATCGTATTGTGAATGGTGATGTGCCTGAAAATTTAAAATCAAATTGTGTGTATTCTCTCGATATGGGGGCACTCATTGCAGGAGCAAAATACAAAGGTGAATTTGAAGAAAGACTCAAAGCCGTTGTTAAAGAAGTGAGTGCAAGTGATGGTGAAATTATTTTATTCATTGATGAAATTCACACACTAGTTGGTGCAGGTGCAGGTGGAGAAGGAGCGATGGATGCGGCCAATATTTTAAAGCCGGCGCTTGCTAGAGGCGAATTAAGGTCTATAGGAGCTACTACCTTAGCCGAATATCAGAAGTACATAGAAAAAGACAAAGCACTTGAAAGAAGATTTCAAAAAGTTTATATAGATGAACCCGATACGGAAGCCGCCATTTCAATTTTAAGAGGACTGAAAGAAAGGTATGAGGTACACCATAAAGTGCGAATCAAAGATGAAGCTATCATTGCAGCTGTTGAACTTTCTCAGCGCTATATCAGTGATCGTTTTTTGCCAGACAAAGCCATTGATTTAATAGATGAGGCTGCCTCAAAACTGAGATTGGAAATTGATTCAGTTCCTGAAGAAATAGACCAGCTTAGTCGTAAAATTATGCAATACGAAATTGAGCGAGAAGCCATTAAAAGAGAGGGCGATCAACCTAAAGTAGAACAATTGGCAATAGACATAGCCAATCTTCAAGCCGAAAGGAATTCATTAATGGCCAAATGGAAATCAGAAAAAGAAGTTGTAGAGGGTATACAAACAGCCAAACAAGAAATTGAATCATTGAAGTTTGAAGCAGAACAAGCTGAAAGATCAGGAGATTTTGGCAAGGTTGCAGAAATTAGGTATGGTAAAATTAAAGAGGTTGAAACCAAACTCAATGCATTGCAACAGAAAATGTCCGACAACAAATTAAACAATGCAATGGTAAAAGAAGAAGTTGAATTCGATGACATTGCTGATGTAGTGAGTAAATGGACTGGCATACCAGTTACAAGAATGCTTCAGAGTGAAAGAGAAAAATTGTTGAAATTAGAAGATGAATTACACAAAAGGGTAGTAGGCCAAGAAGAAGCCATTGCAGCCATCAGCGATGCCATAAGAAGAAGCAGGGCCGGCTTATCGGATCCTAAAAGACCTATTGGCTCGTTTATATTTATGGGAACCACTGGAGTTGGTAAAACAGAACTTGCGAGGGCATTGGCAGAATTTCTGTTTAACCAAGAACAAGCATTGGTGAGAATAGACATGAGTGAGTACCAAGAAAAACATACCGTAAGTAGGCTCATAGGGGCACCTCCAGGATATGTTGGTTACGATGAGGGTGGGCAACTGACGGAAGCCATTAGAAGAAGGCCTTACAGTGTTGTTTTATTAGATGAAATTGAAAAAGCCCATCCAGATGTATTCAATATTTTATTGCAAGTTCTCGACGATGGAAGGTTAACAGACAACAAGGGTAGGGTAGCAAATTTTAAGAATACTATTATCATCATGACCAGTAATATTGGCTCACAATTTATTCAAGAAAAATTTGAAGGCATTACAGACGAAAATAGAACTCAAATCATAGCAGAAACCAAGTTAGGTGTAACCGAACAATTGAAACGCAGCATTCGTCCAGAGTTTTTAAATAGAATTGATGAAGTCATTATGTTTACGCCCCTTGGACGATCAGAAGTGAGGGCAATTGTTGATTTACAAATTCACAACTTACAAAAGCAACTCATAGAACAAGGCATTCAACTTGAAATGACACTTTCTGCTTTGGATTGGCTTGCTGAATTAGGGTATGATCCTATTTACGGAGCAAGGCCACTCAAACGTGTCATACAAAAACGAATACTCAATGAATTGTCAAAAGAAATACTTGCAGGAAAAATTAATAAAGACCTCAAAGTAACAATTGATTTGTCTGAACAAAATCAGTTTGTTTTTAATAACCAATAAATAAAAAGAGCGCTGGGGCGCTCTTTTTATTTGTGCATACCTGCTAAAATGTACTGAATGCTTTACCTTTGGCAAATGATAAACCAAATACCATTAGATAGCACAAGCCTGAACCTGACTATTTTAACTCAAAAAGGTTTTGAACCACTTTTAGCAAGCGAGTTGCTAAAATTAGGTGCAACAGAGATAGAGGAACGAAAAAGTGCAGTGTATTGCAATGGAGACCTAGGTTTATTGTACAAAGCCAATTTGTGTTTGAGAACCGCCATGCGCATTTTGGTTCCTGTATTTGAATTCAATGCTTTCAATGAACAAAGTTTATACCAAGGCATTCAAACGTTTAATTGGACCAAGTTATTAGATGTGAACGGAACTTTGGCTGTTGATGCGACCATTCATTCAGATTTTTTTAACCATAGTAAATACGTGGCACTAAAAACCAAAGATGCCATTGTAGATCAATTTAGAGCTGAATTTGGAGTTAGACCCAATGTAGATGTATATGAACCTGATTTACGTATTCATGTGCATATTTACCACAATGAAGTTACTGTTTCCTTAGATAGTTCAAATGAATCGCTTCATAAAAGAGGTTACCGGGCCGAAGCCAATTTGGCTCCGCTCAACGAGGTAACAGCCGCAGGCTTGATTTTGCATTCTGGTTGGAATGGCAAAGGTACTTTTATGGATGGCATGTGTGGGAGTGGTACTTTGTTAATTGAAGCCGCCCTATTTGCTAAAAACATTCCACCTCAAATCAATCGTACCTATTTTGGTTTTATGGGATGGACTAATTTCAATGTAAATTTATGGGAGCAAATTAAATCAGAAGCCATAGCTGCTATTGTTCCATTGGAAGGACAAATCATAGGCAATGATGCCGTATTTAAGGTAACAGAAATAGCCAAAAGCAATGTGGCTAAAATGAATTTGCAAGATGATATTTTTATCACCAATAAACGTTTTGAAGAACAAAGACCACCTGAAGGTGGCGGTATATTAATTATGAATCCGCCTTATGGTGAAAGACTAGAAATTGAAGAAATCAATCAGTTTTACAGGATGATAGGTGACACCTTAAAAAATAAATTTGAAGGCTTTGATGCCTGGATTATTTCTAGTAACAAAGAAGCCTTGAAACACATGAAATTGGCAGCTTCAAAAAGAATGGTTGTTTGGAATGGTCCATTAGAATGTAAGTTCCATAAATTTGAAATGTACAAAGGGTCTAAACGTCAACCTAAAGAAGCCATTCCTTCAAATGAATGAATCAAACCAGTTAAAACCGGTTTTAAAATTTAAAGAGGCCTTGTCCATTAATTTAATTGACATGGTGGGTATAGGGCCATTTATTACCATTCCATTTGTAATTGGTGCGTTAAATGGTACACAAAGTATTTTTGCTTGGATATTGGGTTGTTTTTTGTCTTTTATGGATGCCTCTGTTTGGGCTGAATTAGGCGCAAAATGGCCTGCAGCAGGTGGTAGTTATGTGTTTTTAAAATCATTGTACGGCAAACAAAAATGGGGACGTTTTTTCTCTTTCCTATATATATGGCAAACCAGTATACAAGCCCCATTGGTAATAGCATCTGGTGCAATTGGGTTTGCACAATACAGTTGTTACCTGTTTGAATTTGACCCACTGCAGCAAAAAATAGTAGCGGGTGCATTGGTTGTGTTGGTTACATTTTTGTTGTATAGGAATATGGTAACTATTGGTAAAATGGCCCTCTTTTTTGGCTTTATTGTCATAGGAACAATAGTTGGCTTGCTATTGAGTGGATTGTATGCCTACAATCCATCCTTAACAATTTTTCCAAGTGCTGCATCTTTAGATTTTTCACTTGCATTTTTTGTAGCATTGGGAATGGCAAGCACCAAAACTATTTATTCTTATTTGGGGTATTACAATGTATGTCATTTAGGGTCAGAAATTGAAAATCCACAAAGAAATATTCCAAGAAGTATGTTTTTGTCAATTGGAATTATTTCAGTTTTGTACATTGGATTAAACACTGCAATATTGGCTGTTATTCCTTGGCAAACTGCCAAAGATTCTCCTTTTATAGTCAGTCTTTTTGTAGAACAAATTTATGGCCCTATACCTGCAAAAATAGCAACTGCTTTGGTATTGGTTATTGCATTGAGTTCATTGTTTGCTGTCATGCTCGGTTATTCACGTGTTCCATATGCAGCAGCCAAAGAAGGGAATTTCTTTCAGGTTTTTGCGAAGGTTCATCCACAAAAAAACATACCACATATTTCACTTTTAATATTAGGGGCATTGGCATTTGTTTTTAGCCTATTGTTTAAAATGAAAGAAATTATAACAGCTATAGTAGTGATGCGAATTTTGGTTCAATTTATAGCCCAAAGCATTGGACTAATTAGATTTAAAATTGTATTTTCTGATCAACAATTTCCTTTTAAAATGTGGTTGTACCCATTGCCACCCATTTTGGCCATATTGGTTTGGCTTTTTGTATTCTTGAGCGTGGATTTGGCCTATATCATAGGGGCATTGGTTATTATTGTTTTAGGAAGCTTGGTGTTTTTATTTCAAGCAAAAAAACAACACAAATGGCCATTTTTTATTGCCACTTAAAGGTCAAATTGTTCTTTCATATTTGGTATAAAAACATGTCTGAAACCTGCATCAATTAAACGTTCTTTAAATGCCAATTGGTTTTCATATTCTCCATGTACTAAAAATGTTTTTTCAACTTTAGATGCTTTGATGCATTTTAAGAAATGTAGCATTTCAGTGTAATCTGCATGTGCCGAATAATAATCCAATGATTGCACTTTTGCTTTCACATGGTACTCTTCTCCAAAAATTCTAACCACAGGTAAACCTGCTTTTAATTTACCCCCAAGGCTCTCTGGTGTGCAATAGCCCACCAAAAGTATGGTTGTGTTCGGGTTTTCAATGTTATTGGCAATGTGGTGTTTGACCCTTCCGGCTTCTGCCATGCCACTAGATGAAATTATGATGCATGGTTCTGTTAAGCCATTGATTGCTTTAGAAGCTTCTACATCACTCACAAACTCTAAATTTTTAAATCCAAATGGGTCTGCATCTTTAGCTATGTAATTGAGGAATTCATCTCTGTAACATTCTTCATGTTTTCGCATGATATCTGTAGCTTTTACAGACAAGGGGCTATCCACAAACACTTTTACGGGTGCTAATTTACCACTGTTGTGTGCTTGGTCAAGTAAATAAATAATTTCTTGTGTTCTGTCTACACTAAATGCAGGTATGATTAACTTGCCTTTTTTCTCAATACAAGTTTCATTGACAATTTGAATTAATTCCAATTCAGCATCTTTTGCAACTGGATGTAATTTATTGCCATATGTGCTTTCGCAGATTAAAATATCTGGTTGTGGAAATTCTTGGGGGTCTCTCAAAATAGAATCTCCGTATTTACCAATATCTCCTGTGTAAGTTATTTTTTTATATTTCCTTGGCCCAGTTTTAATTTTTAGATGGACACATGCAGATCCGAGTAAATGTCCTGCATCGGTAAATAGAAAACTGAATTCATTGTTTACTTTGATAGTTTGGTCGTAATCTACTATCTGAAACATTTTTAGGACGGCTTCTACATCTTCAATATCGTAAAGTGGATCAATAGTTTTGAGATTTTTCTTAGTTCTTTTCTTGTTTAAATAGCCTAAGTCTGCAGTTTGAATATGCGCAGAATCTAAGAGCATAATCTTACACAAATCGGCTGTACCAGAAGTGCAAAAAACAATTCCTTTGAATCCTTCTTTAACCAATCTAGGCAATAAACCAGAATGGTCTATATGGGCATGAGATAGTATTACATAATCTACACTTGATGGGTCAAACCCAAAATTTCTGTTGTAGTCTATTTTGTCGTCGTGAACGCCTTGAACCAGGCCACAATCCAATAAGATTTTTGTTTGATTTGGGGTAGTAATTAGATGCTTGCTGCCTGTTACCATTTTGGCAGCTCCCATAAATTGTATATTCATACTGCAAGTTAGGTTATTTTAATTGTACACTTCTTATTTTTTGTATATCTATTTTGTTTTTTTAATGTATAATTGTTGTTTAGAATTAATACAGCTTAGAGATATGCATTTAGGGATAGCCGGAAATATTGGATCGGGAAAAACAACTTTGACAACCTTGTTGTCTAAGCATTATAAATTTGAGCCTCATTATGAGAATGTAGAAGACAACCCCTATATCAGTGACTTTTATGAAGACATGCAAAGGTGGAGCTTCAACATGCAAATTTATTTCTTGAACACCAGGTACAATTCAATTTTGCAAATTCAAAAGGGGAAGAAAAATGTCATTCAAGACAGAACCATTTATGAAGACGCCAACATATTTGCACCCAACTTACACAGCATGGGCCTAATGAGTACCAGAGATTTTGATACCTATCAAAGGTTATTTGATTCAATGGTGCAAACCGTTAAACCACCAGATTTAATGGTGTATCTCAGGGCAGGAATTCCTCATTTGGTTAACAATATTCAAAAAAGAGGAAGAGAGTATGAAGACAGTATTCGCCTAGATTACCTCAGAAGACTCAATGAGCGTTATGAAGCTTGGATCAGTAGTTACAGAGGCAAACACATTATTATTGAAGTAGACGATCTAAATTTTGCCGAAAATTCAGAACATTTAGGCAGTATCATTTCAAGGATTGAAGCAGAAACAAATGGCTTATTTTAACAATTAAATATTAACAAAAAAGCGAACCTAGGTTCGCTTTTTTGTTAAATCTTTTTTGTAGTTTGTGCTTAAATTACAAACTCAGATTTAAAGCCATCATAATTGGGATTGATACACATTACTGGAACATTACCTGCATCGTTTACAATTTGTTGTGCATAGGTTTCAATAATGTATTCTCTGATTGATTTGTCTTCTTGTTGTGTCATGATCATGATCAAATCAGCCAATTTAAGTTCAGCAAATTCTAGCGTTTTTCTTGCAAAATCATTGCTATCTTCTGAAATTGTTACTGAGTGTTGAATGCCATTTTCATCTAACAAAAGTTGAATTTGTTTCAAATTGGCCATTAACTTATTGTTTAAAAATTCATCTCCAACTTTATGTGTTAAAATATGAATGGTTGAATGGTATGATTTACCTAAATGTATGGCCCATTTTACCTTTTGTTTTGATTCTGATGATAGGTCTAATGGAAACACAATATTTTTGTAAGCATTTGGGTTTTTGCTCGTTTTTACAACAATAACAGGGGTTGAACTGTAACTGATTACTCTACTGGCATTGCTGCCAATAATTCTTTCAGCACCACTTGCACCATGTGTTCCCATAATAATTGAATCACAACCAAACTCTTCTGCAGTTTCAATAATGGTTTTATAAATTTTACCACTTTTAACTGACAGTTCGTAATTGATATGTAAAGGCTTTAACAATTCCTCTGCTTTTTCTTTTAAACGTGATTTGAGTGCTTCTTTGGCTAAGTTTTCTTTCATGTCGTTTTTACTAAACGAAAAAATATTGCTCAAGAAGTCATCTTCTAAAATGCTTAACAATACCAAGTCGTTGTCGAAATGTTTCGCAATTTGTGCGGCATGTGTCAATGCATTAAATGAGATTTCCGAAAAGTCTATCGGGATCAACATTTTGTTTTTAGGGTTACTCATATTTCAAATTTATTTGTTTGCAAATGTAATTGATTTAATTTACCTGCTTAATTCTTTGTCACATGAAAACAATAATTTCTGAAACTGAGCTCGTTTTAAATGCTGATGGAAGTGTCTATCATTTGAACTTATTGCCTGAAGATCTGGCAGATACAGTTATTTTAGTAGGCGACCAAGATCGGGTTCCAGAGGTGTCTAAACATTTTGACAACATTGAGTTAAAAAAGCATAAAAGAGAGTTTGTAACCCATACTGGAACCCTTGGAAATAAACGCATTTCGGTTATTTCTACCGGTATAGGTACCGACAATATAGACATTGTTTTAAATGAGCTCGATGCATTGGTTCATGTAAACCTTAAAACAAGAGAATTGCATCCAAATCCAAAGGGTTTAAAAATTATTAGAATTGGTACTTCAGGAGCCATTCAAGCATCCATTCCAATTGATTCTATATTGGTTTCGGAGGCAGCCGTAGGATTAGACAACTTACTTTGGTATTATGAAAATTCTCAAAACTTGGAGTTACCTAATTTGGCAAAGGCTTTAAAACTATCTTTTATAAAACCCTATTTTGTAAAAGCATCTCAAGGGTTAAATGAATTAATGCCCGCCCATTGGACTAGAGGAACAACTGTTACTTGTTCTGGGTTTTATGCCCCACAAGGCAGACAACTGAGAAATGCCATTCAAAACCCAACTTTTATCAAGGATTTGGCCTCGTTTCAAGAAGGCAATATTTGGCTCACCAATTTTGAAATGGAAACCGCTGCTATTTTAGGATTGTCTCAATTATTTGGATTTGAAGCCATCTCAATCAATGTCATTTTAGCCAATAGAATGACTCATGAATTTAGCCAACAGCCATCCTTCAAAATGCAAGAGGCCATTGAATCTGTTTTAACACATATTTGATATAACCTATAATTACTCGTTTTCTACCCCAAAACATGACCGAAATTGAATATGCATTGGCACTCAAAATGGTGCCTACTATTGGCGACATTACAGCCAAAAATTTATTACTTGCCATGGGAAGCGCTAAAGCTGTGTTCAATAGCAACTATAATAATTTGATTGCTATACCAGGAATTCAGGCCAAACATGCAGAAGCCATCTTGGCATTCTCAGATTTTTCTGTAGTTGATGAGGAAATGAAACAGATTCAATCGCTGTCTTTACAGGTATATTGTTTTGGCATGTCTAATTATCCTGTGCGATTGAAATCTTTCCCAGACGCGCCATTTTTATTCTATGGGAAAGGCCATTTAAACTTGAACCCCAACCGTATCATTGGTATTGTTGGAACACGTAAAAGTTCTGAATATGGGAAAGATTTTACCAATTCATTGGTTCATTCTTTAAAGTCAAGTGCATGCACCATTGTTAGTGGTTTGGCTATTGGCATAGATGCTATAGCTCATCAAGCTGCTGTTGCCAATCAGTTACCAACTATTGGAGTTTTGGGTTCTGGATTTCACCATTTTTATCCAGCTAAAAATAGAGGCCTAGCTGAAGAAATGGCCCAATTAGGAGGGGTAATTACGGATTATTTTTGTGATGTTAAACCCCTGCCAGAAAATTTCCCCAAAAGGAACAGAATTGTAGCAGGTCTATGTGATGCACTAGTAGTTGTAGAAACCTCTGTAAAGGGTGGTGCTAAAATTACTGCTGAAATAGCAAATTCTTACAACAAAGATGTGTTTGCATTGCCTGGTAGGCCTACCGAATACCATTCTTTGGGTTGTAACGAATTGATCCGTCAAAATAAAGCCATTTTAATCAATCACCCGGATGATTTATTAACTGATTTGGGATGGACAGATTCAACTCAATACGCACCTAAACAACTCGATTTTGATTTCAATTTAATAGAAAAACATGCCGATGTAATAGGAGTTTTAATGCAAGGAAAGCGTGTTGGTTTTGATTCAATTTTAAATGCATTGGTTGCAGAAGATTCAGGTACTTTGTCTATGAAATTGTTGGAATTAGAGTTTTCCGGAGTAATTCGTCAATTACCCGGCAATTACTATGAAATGCGCTAAAAACAATTAGGCATTTCAAATAAGATTTTCTTATTTTGTTAGATGAAAAATATTGTTTTAGTTATTCTTTTTGTCTTACTTTCAATTGCCGGCTCTTACATACTTAATGCAAAACCTAAATTGCCTAAAAGAGTTGTTTTCATGATTGGAGATGGAATGGGATTGACTCAAATTTCAGGCGCATTGACCAATTATTCCGGACAAAACGCTTTTGCTCGTTTTTCGGTGATAGGTTTTTCTCAGACTGCTTCAGCAGACAATTATGTAACAGATAGTGGAGCAGGAGCAACTGCATTTGCAATTGGAAAAAAAGCCAAAAATGGTGCAATTGGAGTGGATGAGTTTGACCAAGCACAAATAGGTTTGTTTGAACTTGTTAAAAAAGCAAATGGCAAAACAGCTGTGGTTGCTACCTCCTCAATTACACATGCTACACCAGCTTCGTTTTATGCACATGTGGCATCTAGAAATTCTGAAGAAGAGATTGCCAAATTTCTTTTGAACGGCAATTGTGATATAGCTATTGGTGGTGGAAGTAAGTTTATTTACAATAGAACTGATGGTATAGCGCTTGATTCATTATTGATACAAAAGGGATTTCAATTGTATGCTGATACTTTCATTCATGCAGTCAATTCCAATCAATTTATCTATACACTCGCTCCAGATGGCATGCAATCAATCAAAGAGGGTAGGGGCAATTACTTAACTCAAGCCTCAGAATTGGCATTAAATCATCTAAGCAATGCCTCTAGAGGGCTCATCATGATAGAAGGTTCTCAAATTGATTGGGGAGGACATGCCAATGATTTTGAATACATGAAATTAGAATTATTGGATTTTAATGAAAGTATTAACTATGTATTGGATCAAGCTGCCAAAGACAAAGAAACATTGGTTATTGTAACTGCCGATCATGAAACCGGAGGGCTTAGTTTATTGAAATCTACTACCAATCCAAAACAGTTTGAAGTAAACTATGCATCAAAGGGACATTCTGGTGTAATGGTTCCTGTATTTGCTTATGGACCTGGAGCCGAAAATTTTACAGGTATATACCAAAATACGGCTATTTTTCAAAAAATTAAAAAGTGTTTAAGACTCAATTAATGGATACCAACTATTTATTTGTTGTAACTGCTTCAATTGTTGCAGCTCTGATTTATATTGTCATTAGAAACAATAAATTCAAGGGAAAATGGTTTCAATGGTTCAAATACATAGCCTTCTCAATTGGGGTCTTGTTTTTAGCTATTGAGTTTTACAAGAAAGAACAATACGGCTTTTTGGTTATTGTTTTATTGGGTGCATTGGCATTTTTAAAATTACTCAGAGATACTAAATCTGATTAATTTTCGGCATATAAAATGATGCCCTTTTGGTTTATCAAACTCACCATTTCTAATTTGTCAACATCAATGCTATTGGGTTCAAATATAAATTTATAATCTATCATATAGTCATTGGCATAACCACTCATCCAATATTGGTTAAACAAACAAAAAACATCTGTTTGGATGGCCTCCACTTTTCTAAAACTCATTGCTTCTACTTGGTCTAAAAAATGCCTCAATACGGAAGTTTCTTTTTCTTTGCCATCAATTTCTCCCCAGCCTTTAGAACTGATCAATACACCACTTAAATTCAAGCGTGAATAATTGATAAAATAAATGTACCATTCAGGAATTTGGTTTTCGTTGAATTCTTGAATTGCAGCAATAGCAATGTTGGGGATCTCAGAAGATTGGATGTCTTTTAACATGTTTAATTTTTAATCAATTTAAAATCTTTGAAACAATCTTTAATGGCTAAAACCAGTTCGTAATCGCTGGCATTTAAAATAAAGTAATGGGGTAGTTTGCAAAATTTTCTATAAGCAGGAACTAAATTCAGTTGCATACCAGTAGCTCTACAAATGAGCTCGTCGGTTAAACGTTCATCTACTTTTTGCTGTTCTTGATACAGTTCAATCAGGTGCATTAGTTTGGTGTATTCTTTCATTTTGGCATTTCCTGCACTTAAAAAGTCATTCAAAGGTGTTCCTGAATTTCCGTTAATCCAAGATTGAACATGGTTGTAATCGTTTAGTAATGGGCTTTTTTTAAGCATGATTGCAGCTCTACTGGCAAGGCTGTCTTGTCTTTTTTTTCTATAGCTTACATCCAGTTGTTTTAACTGGTATGACAAAGGTTTGAGCCTCACTTTTATAGGAAATTGGTAATTGATAATGACATATTTTTTAACAGGCAACTCATAATTTTGGTATCCAATCACACTAAATACCAAAGTATCATTTTCAGTAACTGGAATTCCAAAAGCACCAAAACGATTGCTCATGAAACGGTCTTGCGATTGTTTATTTAAAATATTAGCAAGTGGAATTGTTTGAGAGGTATCTGCACCTACAACAAAACCTTTGATCATATAAACAACAGGTTTTTGATAGTTGTTTTGTGCATTTACTGCCATACCCCAAAGGATTGCATTTAGTAAAAAACAGTATGTGAACCAGGCTCTCATGCATACGCAATTAAGTAAAAAAATAGATGCCCATGAAATATGCTTTTAAATTCTTCAAATTGCATCAACAGCTTTTGCCTTAACTACCATTATATTTGCTGCACACATGGAATTCAAGAAAATAATTTTAAAGAGCGGCAGAGAGCGTTCACTCATTAACAGACATCCTTGGTTGTTTTCTGGGGCTGTAAAGCAATTACCCAACGCTGAAAATGGTGAAATAGTAATGATTCAAACCAATCACAATGAGTTATTGGGGTATGGTTTTTTTTCAACTCAATCTCAAATTGTGTGTCGCATCTTTGAATTTACCAGTGAACCCATTGCTTTAGATAATGCATATTGGAGACAAAAATTAAACAATGCATTTGAGTTGAGAAAAAGACTCATTGATTCAAATACAACTACTTGTTACCGCTTATTGCATGCGGAAGGAGATTTCTTTCCAGGTATCATTGCTGATGTATATGCCGATGTGTTGGTATTACAATTACTCATTAAAGGAACAGAGCGTTTGTCTGCTATTTTGTATCCTATTTTTAAAGAAATGGGATTTGAGTACATTTATCTCAAAACAAAACAAAGTACCCAACTTTTGGAGCAAGTTGAATCAGTATCAACATGGGTATACCAAGCTAAAGAAATGCCAGTAACAGTTTTAGAAAATGGCAATAAATTCAGCATCAATGTAGAAACAGGTCAAAAAACTGGTTTTTTTATTGACCAACGAAAAAACAGACAGATATTGGCAAATTATGCCGCCCAAAAAACGGTATTGAATACCTTTTCTTACTCTGGAGGTTTCAGTATTTATGCTTTAGAGGCAGGAGCTCATTTGGTTCATTCTGTTGACAGTTCAAAAGATGCCATTTCTCTTTGTGACGAAAATGTTTTGTTGTGTGGACATGCAAATAAGCATGAAAGTTTTGTTGCCGATGTTTTTGATTATTTAAAACAAGCTCCGGCTGATTTTTATGATATCATTGTATTAGATCCCCCTGCTTTTGCCAAACATTCAAGAGCGGTTGACAACGCTGCAAAAGGATACAAGAATTTAAATAAACTCGGATTTTCAAAAGTAAAGGCTGGTGGACTTATATTCACATACAGTTGCAGCCAACATATAGACAAAGACTTGTTCAGGAAAATTGTTTTTTCTGCAGCTGCTGAAACGGGTAGAAATGTCAGAATTTTGGAACAGCTCTCCCAACCTGAAGACCATCCAATAAATATTTACCATCCAGAAGGGGAGTACCTCAAAGGATTGCTTATGGTGGTTGATTAATTGTACAATCCTTTCCAAATTTGGGAATTATTTGTGTTGTTTTGGGATTGATTCAAAAATTTAAAAAATACTTAAAACGCTGATTAATTGACTCATGCATCTGTGGTACAAGAATTGGTATCTCCAAAGCATCGATGAAAGTTTTTCTCAAGTCACTTTGGGCCTTATTAGTTGTTCCACCTTTAATATTTTTAAAGGGTGACCTTTCTGTGAGAACAATGTTCGATGTTTACGACTTCAAATCTGTTGAGGTTATTGAGGAAAAAATTAGTCTTGCTGATGGTGATGAAACCCTTGCAGAATTTGAGGTTCCAGTACAAATTGTGGAGGCTGATTCTACTTTCAGTGGAGATGGCATGGTAGTTACGCTCTATGACCAATCCTATGGATTAATAGAAAGATCTCAAATTATTCAGGGGCGAGTCAAATTCAGGCTAAAAGGAAATAACGCACGATCCAATAAGTTTATACTGGTTTCAAACGTAACAATGGATGAAATGCGGCTCGATTTGAGTCGGGGTATCAATGCCGATACCATGGTTATACATGCCAGTCAAATACCAATAGAATAAATCATTATATGTAAACCCTCTTTAATTAACCATGTAAAAATGCCCAATACAACTCATCATCGATACGGGCAAAACTCATTTACAAATCAATAGATTCAATTCAAATTGAATGAAATGTGCATGCAATCAAACAATTCATTCACAAATTTCCCACCTGTATTGGCAAAGCTGTCCTGATTAAATATCTTGCCAACATGCCGGCAGAAAACTTACAGGAATTTCATAAAATAATACAAGATTTAAAGTCAGGTAAGACTGCACCCATTTATTTGTTACATGGTGAGGAAACCTATTTTGTAGATGAAATTGCATCTTACATTGAACACCATGCACTCAATGAAATGGAAAAGGCTTTCAATCAGCATGTTTTTTATGCCAAGGATGTTGAAATTGGCCAGGTCATAGAAGCTTCTAGGCGGTTTCCTATGATGGCCAATTACCAAGTAGTTATTGTGAAGGAAGCTCAAAATTGGAGACAAATAGACGATTTACTGCCTTATTTTGAACATCCTGTACCGAGTACAATTTTGGTCATTTGTTACAAGGGGAAAAAGGTAGATGGCCGCAGCAAATTGCTTAAAATATCTAAAAAGTTTGTTTCGTTTGAATCTAAAAAATTATACGAAGAATCTGAATTGCCTAAATGGATTTCAAATTTAGTTAAAACCAAAGGCTTTGCCATTGATGACCAAAATGCCATGCTCATCGCTGATTTTATAGGAAATGATTTAAATAGAATCAACAATGAATTGGATAAACTCATCATCAATAAAGCCCAAGACAAACAAATTACTCAGCAGGATATTGAAAATTATATAGGTATCAGTAAAGAGTTCAATACATTTGAATTGATCAAAGCCATAGCTCAAAAAAATGCCAGAAAAGTATTTCATATCAACCACCATTTGAGCAATAAAAAAGAATTCTCCATTATTCCGTTTTTGGCCATGCTCAATGGCTATGTTTCCAAAGCATGTGATTTAAAACAAAGAGGGCTCAAGGATCAAAAAAGCATCATGTCTGCAGGCGTTAATTTTATGCAAGCCAAAGACTACGAACATTTTTTACAACACTATTCTTTAACTGGTTTGTATGCCATTTTATCACTCATTGCTTCGTTTGATTTAAGATCAAAAGGAGTAGATCAAAATTCACTTTCAGATATGGAACTGATGAAAGAATTTTTGTTTAATGTAATGGCTCAATCTTAATTAAATCTGATGTTTCTGGTTTTTTAGCAATACCGACTTTGTCCATTCTAATTTCTTTTTAAAAGGTTTTTTCCTCTGATGACAGTTGTGAATGCAACAAATTTCGCAGCTTAACTCTATGCAAGGGTCAGCATGTATAAATAGTTCAACTTGGCTGTGAAACTTTTCACTTACAAGTAATTCAACTGCAGTAACTGCTGCATGAGATGTCTCTAAGTCGTAATAATAAGGCAAAGTCAAATGGCTATCTATGTGCACTTGCGAACCATATTTGACAATTCTTAGGTTGTGCATATCAATCCAGTTTTCTTTTCTGTTTTCGTTGAGCACTTGTGTAATTTGTTCTAATAATTGATGGTCTGCCTCATCCATTAAGCCAGCCAATGAACTCCTCAGCAATTTGTATCCTGTAATTAAAATACCTACTGCTAAAACTACCGAAATAATTGGGTCAAAAATGGCATTATGGGTCATTGTTACCAAAATTAAACCTATAACTAAAGCAATGCTAGAATAGGTATCTACCATTAAGTGTTTGCCATCTGCTATGAGCGTAGGTGAATGTGTTTTTTTACCTGTTTGTAAGAGATACTTACCCATCATAAAATTTACCAATCCCGCAATGGCACATATGTAAATGCCATTTTCTAATTGGTGTATAGGGCTTGGTTCTATGAACTGTAAAACAGCTTCAAATAGGATATATATGGCTGCCATTACAATTAAACCTCCCTCAAATCCTGCCGAAATGAATTCTATTTTTCCGTGACCATATGGGTGTTCGTTGTCTTTAGGTTTCTCTGCTAACCGAACGCTATACCATGCAAAACCACCTGCAATTACATTGATAATTGATTCCAATGCATCGGTTAATATAGCAGTAGAGTTGGTAATGAAATAAGCAAAAAACTTGGCACACATCAAAACAAATCCAACTATGAAAGTAATTTGTATGGCTTTACTTTTAGTTGTTTTTTCTATTGCCATATTTTACCTGGATTTAGAATGCAATTTGGGTCAAAAGCCAGCTTTATTTTTTGCATGAGTTCCAGTTGCAATTGTGGCATAACAATGGGCATGAATTTTTTCTGAACAAAGCCTATGCCATGTTCTCCACTAATGGTGCCTCCCAATCTTTTACAGCATTCAAAAATTTCTACAATGGCTTTGTCCAATTCATGATTCCAAAAGTCATCACTGAGTTGATCCTTCAATATATTTACGTGTAAATTGCCATCTCCTGCATGTCCGTAACAGATGCTCCTGAACCCGTATTTTTTACCAATTGTTTTTACTTCATTGAACAAAATGGGTAAAGTTGCCCTTGGCACTACGGTGTCTTCTTCTTTATAAACATTGTTAAATTTGGTAGCTTCTCCAATACTTCTTCTGAGTCTCCAGAAATAATTTTTTTCGTCTGCAGTTTGCGCAAACAAAACCTCTTTCACTCCAAATTGTTCGAGCGTTTGATTGATTTGATCACACTCATTGAAAAGCATGTCCATGTCATTGCCATCTACTTCAATTAATAAATACGCACCAATATTGGGTTGAATATTAAATGAGATATTTAATAGTTGTGCTGCTAATTCAAAACCTGCAGGTTCAACAAATTCACATACAGAAGGGTTGCCACCGGCTTTAAAAATTCCAGCAACTGCTTCACATGCAGCCTGTGCAGACTCAAATGAAGCCAACATCAATAAATTTTGAGTTGGATAGCTAATGAGTTTTAACCATATTTTAGTAATAATGGCTAAGGTACCTTCACTGCCAATCATTAAATGAGTTAGGTTGTATCCAGTTGAATATTTTAAAGTATTGGCACCTGTTTGTATGATACTGCCATCGGCCAGCACAATTTCCATATTCAATACATAATCTCTTGTTGTACCGTATTTGAGTGCTCTAGGACCTCCACTGCTATGTGCCAAATTGCCACCCAAATAGCAAGAACCTTTACTTGCGGGGTCTGGCGGATAAAACAAACCCTTTTCAATCACGGCTTGTTGAAATGCCTCATTAATTACTCCCGGTTCAACTACAGCTTGAAAATTTTGTTCGTCAATTGTTATAATTTTATTGAACCTTTCCATGGCAATTACCAGCCCTCCCATTACAGGCAAAGCCCCACCACTCAATCCGGTACCTGCACCCCTTGGTGTGACGGGTATTAAATGGGTGTTGCAATAACTGAGTAGTTTAGAAATTTCTGCAGCATTGCCAGGTTTCACAACTACTTCAGGAAAAAATATTAAATCTTCGGTATGGTCTTTTGAGTAATCAGTTAAATTATTTTTATCGCTGAAAACTTGATTGCTTCCACAAGTTTCAATAAAAAAATCGAGGTCCTTTTGTGTGATTTTTTGGTACTGCTGCATCTTACAAATTAAGTAAATATTTGTATTTGATTGAAAACTGAATCTTCCGTCAACTATTTCAAAAATAGATTACTCAGTTTTTGTTATAATTGTTGCTATGAAATACAACCAATTGCTTTTACTTTTAATTTTGGGTTCATTTGGAATCAATGCCCAATCTTTGAAACAAATTTCATTAGAAGATATTTGGGTAAAAGGTACTTATGCCCCCAAATTTGTTGCAGGTTTTCAGTCACTCAACGACGGCAGATTTTACTGTGCTACTGATGCCCAACAAAATTTATTACGCTTTAATTTAGTTTCTGGGAAATTGGTTGATACCATTCTTTCTCAATCAGTAATTGAACAATTAAACAACGGTAATTCAATTGACTTAGATGATGTAACATTTAGTGCTGATGAACAAAAAGTGCTCATTGGTACTCAAGTAGAATCCATTTATAGACATAGCAGTAAAGGGGTTTATTATGTTTATGATATCAAGGCTAAGAAATTGGTTTTGCCTACTAAAAATCAAATTCTTTACCCCGATTTTTCACCAAATGGCAACCTGTTGGCTTATGTAAAAGACAACAACCTGTTTGTATATGATTTAATTAGACAAACAGAAACACAGTTGACAACTGATGGTAAACCCAATCAAATTATCAATGGTGGAACTGATTGGGTATACGAAGAAGAGTTTGCCATTTGGAAGGGTTTTGCTTGGAATGCTTTGGGAAATAAAATTGCATTTTACAGATTTGATGAGTCAAATGTAAAAGAATACTCAATGCCGATCTATGGTAAACTATACCCTGAAAACACAGCTTTTAAATATCCAAAAGCAGGAGAGTCTAATTCAATGGTGCAAGTTTTTGTAGCAGATGTGTTAACTGGATTGCTTTCAGAAATGGAAGTAGGCAAAGAAACCGATCAATATTTACCTAGAATTCAGTGGGTCAATTCATTGAATAAATTAGCCATTCAGAGATTAAATCGGTTACAAAACAAATTAGAAGTGTTATTGGCTGAACCAGAAAATGGACGTTCTTCAGTTATTTATACTGAAACAAATTCACGTTATATTGATATTCCTGAACAGTTAACCTTTATAGACAATGGGAAATCTTTTTTAATTACCTCTGAAAAAAGTGGTTACAACCATTTGTACCAATTTAATTTAAAAGGGAAGTTAATCAAGCAAATTACATCAGGTAACTGGGATTTAACTGATTTTTATGGTTACAACGAACAAACCAAACAAGTATTTTATGCCAGTGCGCAAGAGGGTGCCGAAAACAGAGCCATTTATGCACAATCACTTAATGGCAAAACAAAGTTGAAATTGGCTTCAGAAAAAGGATGGAACTCAGCTGCTTTCAATAAAGATTTTACCTATTTTCTGCATACCTACAGCACAATTAATACAGCGCCTGTTTATGCCATCAGAGACAGCAAGGGTACTTTTGTCAGAAACATCGAGACAAACGAAGGTTTGCAAAATGCATTAAAAAACGCTCAAATTTCAAAAGCAAGTTTTCAGATTTTTACCACCACTTCTGGGCAACATTTAACAGGTTTTACTATTTTACCTACTGCTTTTGATCCAACAAAAAAATACCCATTGTTAATGTATGTTTATGGAGGGCCGGGTTCGCAAACGGTTATGAACAGATGGTTTGGATCTAATTATTTGTGGTTTCAACACCTTGCTCAAAAAGGGTTTATAGTAGTTTCTGTTGATGGGAGAGGTACGGGTTTTAAAGGTGAAGACTTTAAAAAATGTACCTATTTAAACTTGGGTAAATATGAAATTCAAGACCAAATTGAAGTGGCTGAAAAATTGGCTCGATTGCCGTATGTAGATACCACGCGTATTGCTATTTGGGGTTGGAGTTTTGGTGGGTATATGTCTTCATTAGGCATCAGTAAAGGGGCCCATGTGTTTAAGAAAGCAATAGCGGTTGCACCTGTTACCAATTGGAGGTATTACGACAATATTTACACTGAAAGATTCATGAGAACTCCTCAAGAAAATGGAGCTAATTATGACGACAATTCACCCATTAATCATGTTGAGAAAATTACAGGAAAATACCTGCTCATTCATGGAACCGCTGACGACAATGTGCATTTTCAGAATTCAGTTGAATTAATTGATCAAATGATTAAAAACGGCATTCGTTTTGACAGTGAAATGTATCCGAATAAAAACCATGGTATTGGTGGAAGCAAATACCGTTTGCATTTATACAAACGCATGACAGATTTTTTAGAAAGTAATTAACCCTTTACTGATTGGTGAATACTTTTTTGAGTATTTCACTGATTCTGTGAAGTGGATTTTCTCTGATTAATTTTTCTTCATCAGCAATTTTTAAAAACAAACCATCTAGCCCTTTTTGAGTGACATGTTTGCTCAATGAGTTGGTTTTAATTTGGTCCCATAAAATGCCATTTAATGAAGCTGTATTGTATGCATTTACAAGGGCTGTATATGCTGATTCAGCTGAAATGTTGCCAACCAATTGTTTAGACAATGATTGTTTAATTTTGGGTTCAAACAATACAAACAATGAATCAAAGGTTTTAGCTTTTAAATAAATGGTTGCTGCTGTATCACCCCCATTCAATATGGTGAGTCCGTCTGAAATGGTAATACCTGTTACAGCATTCCATAAGATTTGTTTCGAAGCAGGAGCGGCATCTTCGGCAGCTCTATTAATAGATAGAATGGTGTTTTCTAATAACAAATTCCCACCTGGTATTTTATCAATAGAACTATATATTACCTGTGCTTCTTCTGGGAGCAATATTTTTACAGCCTGATCCATATAGTAGCCATCTGTTTTTGATAAAACTGTCACCGATGTATCTGTACCAACGGTCAATGCTTCTTTTAGTCCTTGGGTTATTTCTTCATTGGTTAACCCAGTTTTTTGAAGCATATCTAAAGCCTTTTCACAAGACATCAAACCAAAGCAACAAATGGCCAAGCACAACAGGGTGCGTTTAAATTGAATATTCATGAAACAAATCTGCTGCTTTGTATTTGATTTTGCAAATGTGCGAAAGCGCTTTATATTGCATTTAACTAAAAATCTAAAAATAAGAATATGAATAAAACCGGACATCCAAAAGGGCTCTATTTATTGTTTTTAACTGAAATGTGGGAACGATTCAGTTATTACGGAATGCGTGGGTTATTAACCCTCTATCTAACCAAAGCAACCATTGAAGGTGGTTTGGGTTTTGACGATGCAAATGCTGGCTTGTTGTATGGAATTTATACCGGTTTGGTATACCTTACTCCAATTTTTGGAGGTTGGTTGGCTGATAATTTAATCGGTCAACGTAGGTCTATTACCATTGGCGGTATTTTAATGGCATTGGGTCAGTTTAGCTTGTTCATGTCAAGTTCAACATCATTGTCGTTCTTTTATTTAGGCTTGATTTTACTCATTATTGGTAATGGTTTTTTTAAACCCAATATTTCTACCATTGTAGGTCAATTGTACCCAGCTGGAGATACCAGAAAAGATGCTGCGTTTACCATTTTTTACATGGGTATCAACTTAGGCGCTTTTTTGGCACCTTTGGTTTGTGGTTATTTAGCTGAAGACTTATTTGCAGTAAAAGATGCTACATCTGGCAATGTACTTTCTTATGGCTTTAACTACGGATTTTTAGCTGCTGGTATTGGAATGGTACTGGGCCAATTAATGTTTAATTTATTTGGACAAAAATATTTAGGTGATTTAGGTAAAGAACCTGGAGCTAAACTTCAAAAAGCAGCAGCTGCAGCATCTGGAGAAGTAGCACCACCTTTGTCAAAGGAGGAAAAAGACCGTTTGTCTGTAATTGTAATCATGATGTTGTTCAATATTTTCTTCTGGGCAGGTTTTGAACAAGCAGGTTCTTCTATTTCATTATATACCGACCGTTACATAGATAGGCATGTAGGTATGCTTGATTGGACTGTTCCAACCTCTTGGTTTCAGTCTGTAAATCCATTATTTATTGTATTGTTAGGGCCAGTTTTTACTTGGTTATGGACTTATTTAGGCAACAAGAAAAGAGAGCCAAATACCATTATTAAAATGGCATTGGGTATGATATTATTGGGTGTTGGATTTTTCTTAATGATTGGTGCTGCACTTGAAAGAGGTGGCGATGTTGCCGATACAGCTGTAAAGGCCAATTTAATGTGGTTGGTTGGTACTTACTTAATTCACACAATGGGTGAGTTGTGTTTAAGCCCTGTAGGCTTGTCAATGGTTACCAAATTAGCGCCTCTTCGTTTGGGTTCATTAATGATGGGGGTTTGGTTCTTGAGCTCATTCATAGCTAACTTTTTATCGGGCTATTTGGTTCAGTATTTTGCTACTATGGGTGCACAAACCATTTTTACCATTATTTCAGCTGTTGTAATCGTATTGGGATTATTGGTTTTAATCATTTCAAACCAATTGAAAAAATTGATGCACGGAGTTCATTAATTATTTAATTTTGACTAGTCCTAAATAAACGATACAGTTTATTAAAGATTAAATTTACTAATTATATCCTCGAAGTCAAGTGATTTCGGGGATATTTATTTTTATAGGTTTTTATTTTGATTTCATTTTGTAGATGCATTTGTTTTGGAGTC
>CAISCU010000034.1 GCA_903883965.1 uncultured Bacteroidota bacterium | reverse complement strand
TCAGGTGCATGGATCATTTCAGAAGAAGATTTCTTAAAAGACAACAATACCATTTCGTTTATGAAATTAAGAGCGGGTTGGGGTATGTCTGGAAATGCAGCTATTCCTGATGATGCACGTTTTGGTACTTTTTCTCCTAGTTCAAACAACATTGCGTACAATGGTCAACCAACCACCTATCCAATTAAATTGCCAAACAAAGACCTAAGATGGGAAACCTCTAATAATTACGATATAGGTTTTGAAATGGGATTCTTTAAAGACAGGATTTCTTTTGAATTGGATTTATATGAAAAAATTACCAAAGATGTGTTAATGGAAATTGCATTGCCACCTTCAATTGGAATGTCATCTCTTTGGACCAATGTTGGAGGTATTTTAAACAGGGGTATAGAATTTGGTTTCAAGTCTAAAAACATAGTTTCAAAAGATTTCCAATGGTCTACCAATTTCAATGTGGCTAAAAATTACAATGAAATTACTTCAATTGGAGTTTACTCAGAAGATGCAGTGAGTGGAGGTACCAATGATACCCGTGTTATTGTTGGACAAGCAGTGGGTTCAAACTATTTAATCAGATGGTCTCATGTAGATCCTGCTACTGGTAAGCCAGTATATTTAGATATCAATGGCAACGAAACATTTGTATACAACAACAAAAATAGGGTGGCAGCTGGTAAAATTTTACCGGATGCAATTGGTGGAATGACCAATACCTTTCGCTACAAAAATTGGGATATGAGTGTGTTGGTTGTATTTAGTGTAGGAAGTAAAATCTATGAATCATCTCAGAAAAGACAAGCCAGTTTAATTACCAACTGGAATATGGACGAAAGGGTGTTTGACAGATGGAGACAACCTGGAGATATTGCTAAGTTTCCTCGTTTAACTAGAGATTACAGAACCTATAATTTGCCAGATGAATGGAGCAATACCACCTTGTGGTTAAAAGATGGTAGTTATGCCAGATTGAGAAACTTAACCATTGGTTACAGCATTTCAAAAGCACAATGTGAGCGCATGCATTTAAACAGTTGCAGGGTTTCTTTCATTGCTACTAATTTATTTACACTTACTCAATACGATGGACTAGATCCAGAGTTGAGTAGAGATGCTGAATCTGATGGCAGTGGTTCAGCTGGTGGGTACAATACATCAAGAAACATGGGTTCTCAGAACATTACCTATTTAACCCCACCACAAGAAAAATCGTATACTATTCAAGTAAACTTAGAATTTTAATTGAACCAAATCATGACCAAACAGATCAAATATATCGTAGTTTTCTTTGCATTCTTGAGCTTAGCTTCATGCAGAAAATGGTTAGATGTTAAACCAGAGGGTGTACAACTCGAAGAAGATGCCATTAAAACGCAATCCGATTTACAAGCAGTACTCAACTCTATATACGACAATTTAGCCAACCAATACAATGGCCGTATACAATTGTTTAATGAGCTATTGGGTGACAATATGGAAAAGCCACAATCAGGCTTTACTGTTCCAATTTATTTAAGAACTACTAATTTTTTCAATTCAGATGTTGGTGGATTGTATTCTGAATTGTATAGAGCTGCATTCAGAGTTAATTACCTGATGGAGAAAATCAACTCAAATGCCATTACTGTTGATGCAGTAGCTGCTAAACGCATGATTGCTGAAGCTAAATTTTTAAGAGCAATGGCTCATTTTGAATTGGTAAAATTATGGGCACAACCTGCTGGATTTTCAGCAGACAATTCACATTTAGGAGTTGTAATTAGAAGTTCCTCTGCTGCCGAACCAATGCCAAGATCTACAGTAGCTCAAGTATATGCCTTTATTTTAAATGATTTAACTTTGGCAGCTGCTGATTTGCCAGCAAGTAACAACGATTTTGCTACTCAAAACGCTGCAAAAGCACTCATGGCTAAAGTGTATTTTCAAATGAATAATTTTGCCAAAACAAAGGAACTATGCGATGAATTGATTCCTCAATATACAGTTGATTCTATATTAAATAGATTTGAAAATGCAGCTACCTCTTCTGAGAAAATATTTTCTTTTATCAGTAAATCGGTTCAAGACAACAGAGCTGCTGGGTTTATAGGTAATTTTAAAATTGCCAATGCTGCAAGTCCATCTGTATACAGGTTGTCAAAAGAAATGTATTTGGCTGCTACAGCAGATGCCAACGACAAAAGAGCTGCATATTATGCGGTATTCAATGCTGGTACTTCAGCAGAAACTTATGGCATAACTAAATTTAATTTTGATTTCTTGAGCGTACCGTTTCTTTACCTATCTCAATTGAAATTAATGAGAGCTGAAGCCAATGCCCAATTGGGTTTGAATATGGATATAGCCATTTCAGATGTAAACGATATTTTAAGTAGGGCCTATGGTAACAATTCTATGAATTTGAGTGGTACGGCATCTAAAGAGCAAATTATTGCAGAAGCCAGAAAACAAAGAAGATTGGAGTTCCCATTAGAAGGTGACCGCGTTCAAGACTTAAAACGCATTGGCGCACTCGAAGACCAAACCGGATCAGGTTTGATAAAAATAAGAGGTTCAAAATGGAATTGCCCGGGGCTGGCCTTGCAATTTCCATCAACAGAAAAAACCAGTTTTTTTGTATTTAACGATGAGGGCAATTGCGATTAACAATGAAGCACATGAATAAATGGATAACAATGTCTTTACTGGCACTATTGGGCTTAGGTGCATGTAAAAAAGAATTAAAAGAAATTGGTTCACCCGCAAGCAAAGTAGAGGGTATTTCTGAAACTTGGGAAATGATTCAAGCCGTTCAAATTGATGAAAAATCATTGACCAGAGAGTCGTTCAATTTAACCCCATTTTTTATCAAACAGGGTAAAATGCCTAACATTACTTTTACAGCAGATTCCTTTTCTGTTGACACGGCAGGTGTGAGTATCAATTTTTTTGGTGGAACAAGAGGAACTTGGTCTTTTGACAATCCTTCAGCTCCAGCCTCAATACAGTTTGTTCCAACTGATGCGCCAGCCTTTACTTTAAACTTAGGTGGTCCAATCAGACCTGGAGACAATTTAAAAATCTCAAAATTGGTACAAGCACCATGTAAAGGTGATACCGATGGGCCGGGTTCAGTAATGAGTTTTGTGTTAACCTTTAATAGAAAATAAGCATGCGTACAGTTATAAAATTTACTTTCTTTTTAAGCCTTTTAATTAGCGCTCAAAATATATTTGCACAAGCTGCTTGGGTTGACCCAGAAGAACCAGATGTTACAAAGCCAGTAAGGTTGTATGTTGACTTAAGCAAGACAACCAATACATCTTGTAAAGAAAATGAAGGTCCATTTTATATTTGGACTTGGAAACCTGTTGAGTTAGGTGATGATAATCCGTATGTCAATGGAACTGGTGACAAAAAATGGAAAAACTCCAATGATTTACTAAAAATGACCAAAGATGACAGTAAAGGCGATTTTGTTTGGTATTACGAAATGACTCCAACCGTATTTTACGGAGTACCTGCGTCAGAAATTTATTCAAAAGGCATTTCTTTTTTGGTGAAACCTAAAGATGGTGGAGGTTATGGTTCACCTGATATCAAAACCGAAGATTTAACCATCAATATCAGCCCGCCTAAATTAGTAAGAGGTGTTACTTATCAATTTCCTTCTGTTATTCTAGACAACGAATTAACCACTATCGTATACAACAATCCAACAGATACTGTATTAACTATGCAAAACTTAGAAGAAGGCGATGCTTATTTGTGGATTAAGTGTACAGCTGTAGATACGTTAACTGGTAATTTAGTAACCTATCAACCAAGTGTGTTTTTAAAAGTTGGGAGCAATCCTAATTTAGAAATGATCAAAGATCCTATTACAAATATGTTCTCATTGACTTTTGTTCCTAGAACTTTTTTTGGATTCAAGCCAACAGAACGTGGTAAAGAAATTGAATGTAAAGTCAGGAGAAAAGTTTGGAAAACAATTGCAGACAACACAACAGATCAGCCTAAGTTTAAAGTGGGTTGTAAGTAAACCTTGACTGTGCTTAAACAGTTACGTTTTTCTCTTTTCTTATGAAGAAAATCTTGATTTCTAATCGCATTTTTTTTCTTGCATATTGCTGTTGGTTCATCTTAGCACTTGGTTTTTCAATGGTATACTCTCAAGCTACCTTGAGCATGTATATCAATCACTTTCAGTTACCTGGTTCGGATTTTTTTGCGAGCAATGTTACTTATTTGGGCGATGGCATATTTGCAGTTATTCTGAGTGTTTTATTGTTGTTGTTTAATCGGAAAGTTGGGGTCTTGGTTATTTTAAGTTACTTAATGAGTGCTGGAATTACTCAAACCTTAAAACATACTATTTTTGCAGATGCAGGAAGGCCTATACAGTTTTTTCAACAAACCAATTTGGTGCATTTTATAGATGGGGTTACAGTACATGCCTACAACAGTTTCCCTTCAGGGCATACTACTTCAGTTTTTGCACTATGTAGCATGTTGTCTATTTGTTACCAAAAGCCTTCATTTCAAGTATTGTTTTTTCTAGTTGCAATCATAACCGGATTGACAAGGGTTTATTTGTTACAACATTATTTAATTGATGTGATTGCAGGTTCATTCATCGGAGTTTTGAGTTCTATACTTTTGTATTATTGGTTGAAAGACAAAAACCTGTTTACAATTAAAAATTGATCATGATATTAAATACCATTAAAAAATTTGATAGTTGGTTTGTAGTACTTTGGGGCCTTATTCTATTTGTTCCATTTTTAAATGCAGTTCATTTGTTTGATTGGGACGAAATCAATTTTGCCGAATCAGCTAGAGAAATGCTAGTTACAGGAAATTACCAAGCAGTTCAAATCAATTACCAGCCGTTTATGGAAAAACCTCCTTTGTTTTTCTGGTGTCAAGTATTGTCTATGAAACTATTTGGGGTAAATGAATTTGCCGCACGTTTCCCGAATGCCATTGTAGGCATTGTGACCTTAGTAATGGCTTTTTCAATCGGAAAAAAAATACATGGAAGAACTTTTGCGTTTTTATGGGTATTGTTTGTTACTGGTTCATTTACGCCTCACTTGTATTTTAAATCAGGTATCATAGATCCGCTGTATAACCTATTTGTTTTCTTGGCCATGTATCAGTTTTATCTCTACCTCACCAATGAAAGAGCGCTTAAATATGCCATTTATATTGGCCTGTTTATTGGCTTGGCAATTGTTACAAAAGGGCCTGTAGCTTTGATTGTAATAGGCTTAGTGGTTTTGGTTTATTGGGCCTTGCAAAAATTCTCTGCTATTTTGAGTTTACAGCATTTGCTTGTAGCAGCAGGTACTGCTTTGTTGGTGTCAGCTTCTTGGTTTGGGGTAGAAACCATCCAACACGGGCCAACTTTTTTATTTGAGTTTGTGAAATACCAAGCCGACTTGTTTTTAAATCCAGTTGCTGGTCATGGTCAACCTTTTTATTACCACGCTTTGGTTTTATTAGCAGGCGCTTTTCCTGCTTCAATTTTTGCCCTGAAGCAATTGGTAAAAAAGCCAACGTATGAAGCCTCAATCGGCCATACTTGGACATTGCTATTGTTCATTCAGTTTTGGGTTGTTTTGATTTTATTCAGCATTGTGAAAACCAAAATAGTTCATTACAGTTCTTTGTGTTACTTGCCAATTACATTTTTTGCTGCAAAACAATTGTTGGCTTATTTAAACCAAAAAGAAACCATGCCTTTTTGGCAAAAAATAGTTGCATTTCTATTGGCTATTAGCATTGCAATGTTGTTTGTAATTTTACCTTTTGTAGATTCATTTAAATACAAACTTATTCCTTTAATTGAGGATGATTTTGCCAAAGGAAACTTGTCTATTACTGGTACTTGGAACGGAATGGAGTTTTTGCCTGGTTTGTTTTTAGTAGGTGTTTCAATAGTGTTCTTTATAAAGTTGCTTAAAAAGGAACTGCTCCATGCAGCATTTTTATTGTTATTTTTTCTTTCGTTTTTTATTCCGGTTGTGCTGCGTTTAATCGTGCCTAAAATAGAGCAATATACCCAAGGTGCAGCCATTGATTTTTATGAGCAAAAAGCAAAGGAAGATTGCTATATAGAAACGGTTGGGTTTAAAAGTTATGCCCATTACTTCTATGCAAAGGTGAAACCTGAACATGGCATTACAACTGCAAAAGGATTCAATTACAATGGGCCACTTGCTAAACCATTGTATTTGGTTTGCAAACAAGGAAATGAACAAGCTATTGACACTAATTTTCTACAACTGTATCAAAAAGGGGGCTTTGTATTCTACGTTAAAAAGTAATTTTAAAGTCTAGCAAATGGGGTGGTATCCATTGTTTCAAATAAACCATCTAAAAACTGTATGTCTGCTGTTTTTGCAACCATTCCTGCATTGTCGGTACAATATTCAAATGCTGGGATAAATGCTTCCCATTTTTGTTGACCACACAGAGCCATCAATTCATTCCTGAGTAAACTGTTTGCTGAAACTCCTCCCGCCAATGCCAATTGATTGCATTGGTATTGGATGGCTGCTAGTTTTAATTTTTTGAGCAATTGCTTGACAATGCTATATTGAATAGAGGCGCACAGATCGGCCAAGTTTTCATTGATAAAATTCGGATTCTTAGTGATTTCTTTTCTCAGGAAATAAAGTATAGCAGTTTTAAGTCCACTGAAGCTGAAATCAAATCCAGGTAAGTCAGAAATTGGAAATTCAAATTGATGAGGGTTACCCTTTTTTGCATATTGGTCAATCAATGGGCCACCAGGATAAGGTAAGCCAAGGAGTTTAGCTGATTTGTCAAATGCTTCTCCGGCAGCATCATCTATGGTTTTACCTATTGTTTCAAAGTCAAAATAGCCTTTTACCAATACCAATTGGGTATGTCCTCCACTTACTGTTAAACATAAGAATGGAAATGAAGGAACTGGTTCATCTATAAAATGGGCCAAAATATGCGCTTGCATATGGTTCACCCCAATTAATGGAATATTTAAACTTTGTGCCATAGATTTTGCAAAAGAGCAACCTACCATTAATGAACCAATTAAGCCTGGGCCTTTTGTAAATGCCACTGCACTCAGTAACTCTTTTGAAATTCCACTTTTCTGAAATGCAGCAACCACCAAAGGAATCAAATGTTGTTGGTGAGCTCTTCCTGCCAATTCAGGAACTACTCCTCCATATTGTTCATGTACCGACTGATTTGCCACCATATTGCAAATGATTTTGCCATTTTTTATGATTGCAACTGCAGTATCGTCACAAGATGATTCAATAGCAAGAATTATCCTATCTTTGACAGGAACCTGATGTGTAGATTGGCTTAACATACCTATCTGCAAAGCTACAATTAAGTGATAAAAAAAATACTAAAAATAACATATACCATTTCGGCCATACTTTTTGGTTTGGGCATGTTGTTGTATTTGTTGTTTAGTAGTTTGTTTTTTCAAAATTTTATCACTACAAAAGCATCATCATATGTAAACGAGAAATTTAAAACACAAATTTCAATCGGTGAAATCAGTTATGATGGATGGTCTTATTTTTCTTTAAGAAATGTATTATACGGCGACAATAGGCAGGATACTTTATTTTATGCGGGTAGGGTTCAGTTTAATTTGGCAGGAATTACTCTAGACAGCAGTCAGTTTATATTGAACCATGTTTTGGTTGACCAAGGTATTTGTAAGATCAATACATACAAAGACAACTATTTTGGGGTAGATGCAATGGATGGGTTTTTAAACGCAATTGATACAACTACACCCGCCAGTCCAATACCATTTATTTTGGAATTGCGTGATTTAGAATGTACCAATTCTAGGTTTGATTTGGTTGATTCTACAGAGGTGTTTTATGATTCAGGTTTTGATCCATTTAACATGCATATCAGCGATGTTAATTTTAGATCGAGAAGGTTCCAAATTATCAATGATTCTTTGCATTTTGATTTGCATCAGTTTAGCCTAAAAGAGCAGTCTGGATTTGAAATCAAGCGCATGGAGTCTGTAGCAACGGTTTCACCAACTACCGTTCGTTTCAGTAATTTGGATATGAAAACCCAATACAGTCATTTCCAAAACTATTTTAGTTTGGATTTTTCTAGTTGGGATGATTACATGGATTTTGTAAACAAAGTAAAATTTGATATTCGTTTAAAAGAGAGTGATGTTGATTTCAAAGACATTGTGTTTTTTGCCCCATTTTTAAAAGATTTTGATTACAAAGCAGTTGTAAGTGGAAAGGCTAAAGGACCATTGGCTGATTTAAATATCAAACAAGTAAAGGCCAAGCATGGCAATGCAACCACTTTTAATGGAGACATTCATTTAATTGGTTTACCAGACGTAGATAAGATGTTTATGGATATTGATGTGACAGATGCATCAAGCAATTTAAATGATCTGAGAACCATTTCAGGGGTAGACCTACCAGAATTGTTAGCCAATTTGGGAACGATGCATTACCAAGGACGGTTTATAGGTTTTTACAAAGACTTTGTGAGTTATGGAGACTTAAGCACTGCATGTGGTTCTATTCATACAGATTTAAACATGAAATTAACTGACAATATCATGCAAAGCATTTACAAAGGTGGTTTTCAATTAAATCAATTCAATATTGGGAATTTACTCAATAATCAACTTGTGGGTAAGCTCAATTTAAATGCTGAAATAGATGGGAAAGGTTTTGATTTTAACAACCTTGACAATACTTTTAAAATCAATGCAAGTCAATTGTATCTGAACAATTATACCTATGCTTCAATTGAACTCAATGGCAAAACGATCAAAGATCAATTGAGTTTAGGCATTCGCATTGCAGATTCTTGTTTAGATGTAACTGCTCAATCAAAAGTTAAATTAACAGGCCCTTATAAATACCTGGCTTTAAATGCGCTAGTTAAAAATGCAAACTTAGATGGTTTAAATTGGCACAAAGCCGTTAAACATTTTGGGGTTCAAGTACAAGCCGATTTTCATTTCAAAGATTTCGACGAAAACAATGGAACCATACAGCTGCGTCAATTGCATTACGAAAGGGCTCAAAAACTATATCAAGTCAATCATTTTGAGTTGACCTCTACACAAGGTCTAGAAAAGTCAATTGCAGTGAAAAGCGATGACTTCAATGCCAAAATACAAGGCCATTTTGATTTTGATCATTTGCAACAACAAATCAGTAATTTGTTGTCAGGTATTGTGCCTAATTATTTTCAAGCATATCCCAAATCCAATGCAGTTAAAGAACAATTCAAGCTTCATGTAGACATTAAAAATGCCAACAATATTTTACCTTTTTTTACTGATGGTGTCGAAATCAGTCAGTTGAAATTAGATGCATCTATACATGATATAGAAAAAAGAATGCAATTAAATGCTGCAGTTGGGAAATTTATTTTCAATGATTTTACCGTGAAGAAAGCATCAGTTAATTGGAACAGTTCTCAAACCAAGGGAATCCAATTAAACGCTGGATTTGCATTCATTGGAAACAAAGATTCATTGCTTATTGGTAAAGGTAATCTACAGTTCAATGCCAATCAAAAAGCAGGTGATTTTATACTTTCTGCTACTGATTCTGCTGGGCTCGTTTGTTTAGATTTCAATCAAGCGGTAGTTTTTGAACCCAATCAAATTGTTACCTTGAACAACCTGCAGAGTAAAATATGGAAAGGGGCACAACAGTGGCAGCTCAATAAATATGCAGCCATTGTTATTGATCCTAAAAAAGTAACTTTCAATCAGCTCATATTTAACAACCAATTACAATTGATTGCCATTGATGGCTATTATGGATTTTACGCACCTGCTAAAAATATAACAGCCAAGTTCAATGAGGTAAATGTAAAAGGAATTACTCCATTTATTCCTGGTTTAACCATTGATTTAGGTGGTTTAGTCAATGGCTTATTTACAATCAAACACCAAGAGAACCATGATTTATTTATAGGAGATTTAGAATTGGCATCATTTGCAATTGATAAAGATACCATTGGTGATATTTTCTTAAATACCGCTTACGGAGAAAATGAACACGAACTCTTATTGAGTTTGTTTTCAAAGTCGGGGAAGTTTAAAAATTTAAAGGCCATTGGTAAATTCAATTTACAAACCGAGGCATTAGATTTTAACATGAGTTTTGCCCGTTCTCCCATTCGGCCTTTTCAATCATTCATGAAAGGTTACGTCAGCATTTATGATGGAAATGCTGACCTAAATGCAGAGTTAAGTGGAACGCTTGACGAGCCAAAACTTTCGGGTCAGTTAGAACTTTCAGATGCTAAATTTAAAATAGATTTTTTACAAACAACCTATCAGATACCCAAAGCCTTGTTGCGTTTCAATCAGCAAAACATCACTTTTAACCCATTTAAAATAGTAGATAAAAATAACCAATCAGCATTGGTAAGTGGTGGCATTAAATTCAAAGGTTTTAACCAATGGCAATACGATATACAAATCAATCAATTTCAGAAATTTCAATGTTTAAATACGACAGCCTCTGACAATAGTTTGTTTTATGGAAATGTATATGCTTCAGGCAATGCAAGCATTACCGGCAATACCAACAATGTAATGATGGATGTAAAAGCTGTAACAGACAAAAATTCGCAACTCGTTATCAACCCTTTTGGTGGAGAATCTGAGAATGGCGAAAGTTTCCTTCATTTTGTTAACCGAGACACAGTATTTGAAGAACAAATTCAGGTAAAGCATATACCATTTGGATTTGGAATTAGACTAGCAGTTGAAGCAACACCTGATGCAGAAGCGCAATTGGTTTTTGGTGATCAAACCGATGATCATATCAAAGCAAAAGGAAGGGGCAATTTATTGCTCAACTACACCCCACAGGGTAATTTTTTCTTGAATGGGAAATATGAGTTAACTGAAGGTGAGTACCGGTTGAGTGCAATGAATGTGGTTGCCAAGAAATTTAATTTAAAACAAGGAAGCACCATAGAATGGGATGGAGACCCAATGACAGGTAAATTAGATATTTTGGGCGTTTACAAACTTAGAACAACTATCAGTGAGTTGGTTAATACTTCTGCTGCTGCTGACCCCAACGGAAGGGTACCTGTAGAATGTTTGATTCAAATTAAAGGTACAGTAGATAAACCCAATATTGGTTTTGATTTGAATTTCCCTGATATGCAAAACAATTTAAATGGCTCTTCTGCTTCAGAATTAAATGCTGTTTTGAGCAATTTTAGAAAAGAACCCGAATTAATGACTCAGCAAATTGTTTTCTTGCTCATATCAGGTAAGTTTATTCCAATTAATAATTCAAGTAATAATTTAGCAGGGTCTTTGAGTACTCAAACTGTTTCCGATTTATTGTCAAAACAAGCGGCCAGTTTGTTGAGTAAATTAGATCCGGAAATTGATTTAACTGTTGATATGCTCAACGCTACTGATCCAACCAAAGGAAGAGCAGCATTGCTTTCAGCTTCAAGACGTTTTTTAGACAACAGACTTGAACTACAAGGATCATTTGCTACAGATAATTCTCAAAACAATTTTGCAGCTACTTATAATTTTAAAAAGAATGGCAATTTAAAAGCCAAGGTGTTTAACAAAATGGGTTTCGATTTAATTTACAGTCGCAACATTACTACCTCTGGTATTGGTTTGTTTTACCGAAAAGAGTTTGATCACTTTGTAGATTTATTCAAAAAATCGAATTCATTTAAATACCAATAAAAATCAATTTTTTTGCTTTTTATTTTGTCTTATATTCACAAAAAAAAGTTATGATTCCTTCAGTAGATTTAGCCGATTTTTTAAGCAACGACCCTGCTAAAAAAAATGCCTTTGTTGAAGCTTTAGGTAAAGCTTACGAAGACATAGGTTTTGTGGCCGTTAAAGGTCATTTTTTATCTGAGCAAACCAGTGACAGTTTATACAAAGCTTGCAAAGATTTCTTTTCTTTAGAAGATGCCATTAAATTGAACTATGAGATTCCTGGTTTAGCCGGACAAAGAGGTTATACCAGTTTTGGTAAAGAACATGCAAAAGGTAGAAATGAAGGTGATTTAAAAGAATTTTGGCATTTTGGTCAAGAGGTTGTAGGAGAGGATCCCATAAAAAAAGAATATCCTCAAAATATCATGGTTAGTGAATTGCCTGAGTTTGGTCAACTGGGTTTACAAGCATACAAAGATTTGGAAGAAACCGGAAGGTATATGCTAAGAGCCATTGCACTTTATTTGGGCTTAGATGAGTTGTATTTTGATGCTGCTATTTATCATGGCAATAGCATTTTAAGACCCATACATTACCCACCAATAACCAGCGAGCCTAAATCTGCAGTGAGAGCCGCTGAACACGAAGATATTAACTTAATAACGTTATTAATGGGTGCAAGTGCCGAAGGTTTGCAGGTGTTAAACAAGCAAGGTGAATGGATCAATATTACTGCTTTGCCAGAACAATTGGTGGTGAATGTTGGTGACATGTTACAACGCCTAACCAATAATGTTTTAAAAAGCACCACACATCGGGTTATCAATCCACCCAAAGAAAAATGGCACACTTCTCGCTTTTCTATACCATTCTTTTTACATCCTAGAAGTGAAATGCGTTTAGACTGTTTGCCCAATTGTGTGAGCTCAGAAAACCCACTTCAATACCAACCTATTTCTGCAGGTGAGTACCTCGAAGAAAGGCTCAAAGAAATTGGACTGAAATAACATTCATGGGTCAAGAATTAGTCGGTGCAAAGTTCAAAACATGGATGATTCATGGTTTGTTCTTTGCATTTTTTTTGAGTTTAGCTCTTGTAAATTTTTTAAATTTTAGGTTGCCAGCCTTAGACCAAGGTATTGCCAACCAAGCGTTGTATAGTTTTGCTCATTTAAACAATGCTGTATGTAGCTTGTTAATTGGTCAGCCAGATGCCCCATACTTGTCTTTACATTTGAGTTTATGGGTGCCAATTCTTTCACCTTTTTATTACCTCTTTGGCTTTTATACTTTGTTTTTATTTCAGGCAGGTATGATTGTATTTGCAGGGTACTATCTGTATAAAATTGCTAGGTTTTATGGCTTGTCTGATTGGGTTTCATGTTTACTGCTTTTACAGTTTTATACTTGTTGGGCATGGATTGGTGCATTTGCAGATGGTTACCATGAAAATTGCGTAGCTGCTTGTTTTGTTCCGTTTTTATTCTGGTCTTTTTTACAAACCAATAAGTTAGGTATTTGTATGGCTTGGTTGGGGATGGTTATATGCAAAGAAAACATGGCTATTTGGCTTTTTTTTCTCATTCCAGTGCTGTCTATTGCTGCAAAACAATATAAGAAATTGCTTGTGTTGACTTTGGTTTTAATGGCTGCATCTGCGCTTTATTTTTATTTGACAACTCAAATACTGATGCCTGCTTTAGATCCATCTCACCGTTTTCAACAATTAAATAGGTACAGTCATTTAGGGGCTAGTTTATCTGAAATTGTTGCTCAAATTGTTGCGCATCCATTACACATGCTAGAACTGTTTTTTAAGAGTCATGTGCAGCCTGATGAATTGGAAAATATGAAATGGGAGCTGTGGATGGTGCTTTTGTTTTCAGGCTTGTGGACCATTTATGCCAATTCTATTTTTAGTTTGGCATTTTTACCGTTATTGGCTCAAAAACTTTGGAACAAAGAAGTGGTTTTTTGGGGAATCAACCACCATTACAATGTTGAATTTGCGCCATTGTTGGCTTTGTTATTAATCTTATATATTCACAAACTTAAAACGGAATTGCAAAAAAAAATAGCTGTAAGTGCCTTTTTTGCTGCGACTGTTTTGGTAAGTCTGTTTGTTTTATTTGAAAGGAAAAGTATTTGGTACGATCAAGAGAAAGACAATTATTTATTGCCGGCGCATTACAAATCGCGTATTGCAACTGCTGATTTTGAAACCATCAAACAAGCCATTCCATCAACAGCAGCATTGTGTACAAATTCTTCATTGGTGCCACATTTTTGTGACCGCACGCAAATTTATTTGTTTCCTAATTGCAAAAATGCAGCCTTTTTGTTGTTGTTGAATTCAACACAAGATACCTATCCGATTAGTACAGATATGTATTTACATCATAAATTTAATTTTGCTACAAAAGATTCGCTTGGTTACAAAGTCATTGCATCCAATGAAAGTTTTACATTGTTTCAAAAGAAATAAGACTTTAAACCGTTTCTAAATGAAATTTAACCAAATCTTCTAAAGGAGATTTAATCACTCTGCCTATTTTCATGTCAAAACTAAGTGCCACTTCTTCTAAAATATCTTTAAATACAAATCCAACAGAACCAACACAGTTAAACTCATATTCCTTGTAGTTGGGATATTTACTTACTAAGTTTTTGAAAAAGTCTCTAAAGCCATCTCTTACTTTGTTTTTAATGTAAGGATGAGTCACATATTCATCTGCAAATTTGCAGAAACTTGCCAAATACCTATTTGGAAATTGAGTGGTATAAAGGGTATGGAAAATTTGTTCGTTGTCAGTAATTTGGAAACGTTCTTTGAAACGTGCTTGCAATTCTGGTTCTAAGCGGCCTCTCATAAAATCACGTACAATTTTTTTGCCAATATAACTGCCACTTCCTTCATCGCCTAATAAGTAGCCCAAAGAATCAATGTTCATTGAAACATCATCACCGTCATAAATACAGGTGTTGCAACCTGTACCTAAAATGGCGGCAAAACCTTCGCGTTTACCTAATAAAGCTCTTGCTGTTGCTAGTAAATCATGGCCTACAAAAATTTCATCTGCAGTAGGGAAACTTCTCGACAAGGCTTTTCTTACGGTTTCTTTTTTTTCTGGCGTACTGCAACCAGCCCCATAAAAATATACTTTAGTAACCAGTGAAGCGTCTAGGTTTTTTAATAGATTTTCTGACAATGAATAGAAGATGGCTTCTGTATCTATAAAATAAGGATTGTAGCCTATGGTATGGTAAATTTGGGTTTGTGCTCCTTTGGCATCTGTTAAACACCAATCGGTTTTGGTTGATCCGCTATCTGCAATTAAATACATATTCTTCTGATTTGAATTCGATTTTACCTAAAAGACAGCACAATTCAAACTATTGTTTCCTTATTTTAAATGATTGTAATGATAGAATTGTTTTTTTTTAATTTTAAAAGCCAAATAACCAGCAGGTTTAATAAAGTGTTTAAAACTATTCAGGGGCATTTATTAATGTTGGGATACTTTCAGAACAAACTATGCAATTTTCAGGATCTATAAAAAGTAAACTGCCCGGAGTTGGAACAACCATTTTCTCGGTAATGAGTGCTTTGGCAAATGAACAACAAGCTATTAATCTTGCACAGGGATTTCCTGATTTTAACTGTCATCCTGCATTGATTGAGTTAGTGAACAAAGCCATGTTAGCGGGGCATAACCAATATGCTCCTATGCCTGGGCTCATGAGTTTGAGAGAGAAAATTGCCCTTAAAACTGAAAGTTTGTATGGAGCCATTTACCATCCTGAAAAAGAAATTACGATTGTTCCTGGTGGTACACATGCATTGTATGCCGCTATAAGTGCCATTGTTTCTGAAGGAGATGAAGTTGTTGTATTAGAACCTTGTTATGATAGTTATGTGCCTGCCATAGAATTAAATGGAGGAAGGCCGGTATTTTATGAAATGAAATACCCTGATTACAAAGTAGATTGGAATGAGGTTAAAAAGTTAATCAATTTTAGAACCCGCATGATTGTCATTAATACGCCGCACAATCCTACGGGTAGTATATTAGAAGCAGAAGACATGCTTCAATTGCAAAAAATATTAGACAATACCGATGTGGTTGTGCTCTCCGATGAAGTTTATGAACACATATTGTTTGATGGCTACCAACACCAGAGTGTTGCCCGTTTTTCTAAATTGGCAGAGCGGAGTTTAATAGTATCATCTTTTGGTAAAACCTACCATACTACAGGATGGAAATTAGGTTATGTTTTGGGGCCTGAAACATTGACAAAAGAATTCAGAAAAGTGCACCAATTTATGGCATTCAGTGCCAATACACCCATGCAACATGCCATGGCTGAATTTTTAGGAGATGCGGCCCATTATTTAGAATTGAGTGCGTTTTACCAAGAAAAAAGAGATTATTTTCAGAAATTAGTAAAGGGCTCTAATTTTAAAATTTTGCCATGTAAAGGCTCTTATTTTCAGTTGTTGAATTATGCAAAAATTACTTTAGAAAGAGACCTAGATTTTGCTGTCAGACTCACCAAAGACTATAAAATTGCAGCTATACCAACATCTGTCTTTTACAAAATGAAAACAGACAATAATGTGTTGCGATTCTGTTTTGCCAAAAGCAATGAAACGCTTGAGAAAGCGGCCGAAAAATTAATGAAGCTTTAAGATATGCTGCCAGATTTGTCTATTTGTTTGGTTCAAACTGATTTGTTTTGGGAAGACATTGCTGCCAATCTGAATCATTTTGACAAGCTGCTGCAAGGCATTTCAAAATCAGTAGACTTGATTGTTTTGCCTGAAATGTTTACGACGGGTTTTTCTATGAAACCTTCTGAATATGCCAATGAAGAATCTAATGAAGCCAGTATTCATCAAATGAAAATCTGGGCCAATAGGCACCAGGCTGTTGTTTGTGGAAGCATGATGTATGCATCAAACAATTGTTTTTACAACCGATTTTTTTGGGTCAGCCCCAACCAAGAAGTTCATTTTTATGACAAGGCTCATTTGTTCAGAATGGGTGAAGAAAACAACCATTACCAAAAAGGCAATCAGCAACTATTGGTGCAATTGAAAGGATGGAAATTAGCATGTTTTGTGTGTTACGACTTGCGTTTTCCAGTTTGGATGAGAAGAACATCCGAATTTGATTACGATGCAATTGTATTGGTTGCCAATTGGCCTGCTGTCAGAAACCTACATTGGCAGATGTTATCTAGAGCAAGAGCCATAGAAAACCAATCGTATTTAATTGCGGTTAATAGGTTAGGTATGGATGCGAATCAAATTAACCACATTGGTAACTCTGCTATTATTGAGCCAACTGGCGATTATATATTGGATGCTGCGTCAGAAAATGGGTTGTTTTATGCGAGCATTTCTGCTCATTCACTCCATCAATACAGGCAGCGTTTTCCTGTTGCATTAGATGCAGATGTTTTTGAATGGAAGATTTCTTAATTTATTGAGGTATAGCCCTTATTTTTGACAAACAAATTTCTTGAACTGATTGTTATTCAAAATACCTACAAACAATGAAAAAAAGTTATGTATTGATTCTTTTGACTTGCCTTTCTTTGGCTTTACAAGCACAGAAAAAAAATGGCAAGACCCCAGAGCCTAAAATCAAAGTAGCGCAAGTTGTATTTCCTACTATGGTTTGGGATTTTGGTAATATCAATGAAAGAGGTGGTTATGTAAGCCATGATTTTGAGTTTACCAATACTGGAACTATTCCTTTAGTGATAGAAGATGTAAAAACTAGCTGTGGTTGTACCTCAACTCAATGGCCCCATGACCCCATTGCACCAGGAGCAAAAGGCATTATCAAAGCAGTTTTTCAGCCCTTGGGAAGACAGGGTTCTTTCAACAAAGAAATTACGTTGGTTACCAATACCGCCCCATCGGGTAGGGTACTTAAAATTACAGGTTATGTCATACCCAATAACAATGATGTGGGCGAAATGTACAAATACCAGTATGGCAATATTGCGGTGAATACAAACGTGCTCAATTTTGGTCGAATTCCTGATACTGGATCCGATTCATCTTACATAGGCATTTTTAATATAGGTGTAAAAACACTAGAAATTACAAAGATTGAAGCGCCAGCAAACATTGTGGTAACTAAAAATGCCAGTCGTTTGGTACCTTATACAGATTTAACTTTATATGTGAATTTTTATCCAGTTAAACCAGCAGATTATGGACAAATCAAACAAGAGATTTTGGTATATACCAATGATGATACCTTGCCTGTAAAAAAATTCTATGTCAATGCAGATGTTTTTCAAGATTTCAGCAAGCTGAGTAAATCAGATTTAAAAAAGGCCCCAGCTTTGCAACTCAATAAAAATGCCATAGATTTTGGCGATGTGCATTATTTTGAATACCCTGAAAGAAGTTTCCAGGTTGTCAATAAAGGTAAAAGAGATTTAATCATCAAACGTTTGGTGCGCTCTTGTAATTGCATTTATCCAACCATCGATAAAATGGTTTTGAAAAAAGGAGAGAAAGCGAACTTAAAAGTAAAATGGGATCTTAAAAACATTGTAGGCCCAGACGAAAAATCTTTCAAAATAATTAGCAACGACCCCAAACAGCCTGAAATTGATGTGCAATTAAAAATTAATGTGACACCATAATTAGGCATTGTTTTTGGGATGTACAATCAAATTTAAAAGCATCACAACATGAAAAAAGGACTGACAATTTTACTCGGTTTTACCGGAGGATTGATTGGAGCATTTGTTTATGGCAAACTGTATGCTCCTGTGGTTTTCACACAAACTGATTCTGCTCTACAAGAGTCAATGGCTGCTCCCATTAAATACCAAGGACAGGCCATTGTTCAAGCCAATTTTGTAAATGCATCGCAAATTGCAACTCCGAGTGTAGTTTTTATCAAAACACTGAGCAATCAGCAAAGGGGCTTCAACGATCCATTTTTTGATTTTTGGAACAATTTCGATTTTTTTGGTCAAAGAGGACCTGTCACGAGTTCAGGTTCAGGTGTAATTTTGACAGCAGATGGCTACATTGTTACCAATTTACATGTGGTAAAAGATGCCAACCAAATAGAAGTAATTACCAATAACAACAAGCGTTCTTACCAAGCTAAAATAATAGGTACAGACCCTTCAACTGACTTGGCATTGATAAAAATACAGGCCAACAATTTGCCACATTTAACTATGGGCAATTCAGACCAAGTTGAAATTGGTGAATGGGTATTGGCAGTGGGCAATCCTTTCAATTTAACATCAACAGTTACTGCTGGAATTGTAAGTGCTAAAGGCCGAAATATCAATATCGTAAATAACCAATTTCCTATTGAGTCATTTATTCAAACAGATGCAGCAATCAATCCAGGAAACAGTGGAGGGGCATTGGTTGATTTAGACGGCAAACTCATCGGAATCAATACAGCAATAGCTTCTAATACTGGTTCATACAATGGGTATGGTTTTGCCATTCCTGTAAATATTGTGGCTAAAATTATCAAAGACTTAATTGAATTTAAAGAGGTTCAACGTGGTTTCACAGGCATGGAAATAAAAGACATAGATGCAGGCATGGCCGAAACACTGTCTATTAAAAATAACCATGGTGTATTGGTCAATGAGGTTTTAGAAGATGGTCCTGCAGAAAAAGCGGGCATTCAAAAAGGCGATATTGTCATTGATGTAAACAATAAGCCAATAGACAGTAAAGCCAATTTTGATGAACAAATTGCATATGGCAGACCAGGAGATAAAATAACTGTTAAATACCTCAGAAAAGGCCTAGAGAGAATCACACAGGTTGCGCTTTTAAATGAAGAAGGTACAACAGCCATCATGAAAAAAGGAACAGTTACTTCGGGTAATTTAGGTGCCGATTTTCAATTGGTTTCTAAGGCAGAAAAAGACAAATTGGGGATTCAGCAAGGCGTAAAAATTTCAAATATTAGAAATGGTAGAATTGCCATGATGGGCATACAAGAAGGATTTATCATTCTTAAATTTAACAAAAAAGAATACGATAATGTAGCATCACTCATTGCTGATTTTGAAGCTGCCAGAGGGCAAATTCAAATTGAAGGCATGTTCCCAAATGGAAGTAGGGCTGTTTATTCGTTTTATAACTAATTGCAAAAAAGGTTGACCATTGGTCAACCTTTTTTTACAATGATTGTGTAGTTGCTTCTTTGTGTATTTTCTTAACCAGTCCTTGTAAAACATTACCAGGTCCACATTCTATAAAGTTACTTGCGCCATCGGTAACCATTTTTTCAATGGTTTGTGTCCATTTGACAGAACCAGTTAACTGAGCAATTAAATTCTGTTTAATTTGTTCGGTATCAGAAACAGCATTAGCAGTAACATTTTGGTAAACCGGACAAATAGGGGTATGAAAAGGTGTAGCTAAGATGGCAGCTTTTAATTTCTCACTAGCAGGCTGCATCAATGGTGAATGAAAAGCGCCACCAACGGGTAATACCAAAGCCCTTTTTGCACCTGCTGCTTTTAAGCGTTCGCAGGCAATGTTTACTCCTTCTATACTGCCAGAAATAACCAATTGTCCTGGGCAATTGTAATTTGCAGGAACAACAATTGCTTCGGTTATGCCTGCACAAATTTCTTCAACTGTTTCATCGGCTAAGCCCAATACCGCTGCCATGGTTGAAGGAGTAGCTTCACAGGCATCTTGCATGGCCAAAGCTCTTGCATAAACCAAACGAAGTCCGTCTTCAAAACTCAAGGTTTTATTTGCAACCAAAGCCGAAAACTCACCCAAACTATGGCCTGCAACCATGTCTGGTTTAAAATCATCTCCAGCACAAATGGCTTTGATGACTGAATGTAAAAAAATGGCTGGTTGTGTAACCTTAGTTTGTTTGAGAGCTTCTTCTGTGCCTTCAAACATAATCTGAGTTATATCGAATCCTAAAATGGCATTGGCCTGTTCAAATAAAGCACGGGCTGTTTCGTTGCTTTCGTAAAGGTCTTTACCCATTCCGGTAAATTGTGCACCTTGTCCGGGAAATAAATAAGCAGTTTTTGACATAAAGAAATGAGTTGATAGTGAATGAACAAATGGCTTATTCGCCAAAATATTCTACAAAGTTGTTTTCGGTTTCTATGAGCTTGATACTATGTAAAGTTGAGTTTTCAAGCAATGGGGTTAAGATGTCCCAAATGGCAATTACAATGTTTTCAATGGAAGGTATTTGTCCTTTTAGCCAAGGAATGTCTTCGTTTAAATTGCGGTGATCTAAAGGCTCAGTCACATGAGTTTTAATGATTGATTTGAGCTTTTTCAAGTCCATGACCATGCCGGTTTCGGGGTTTGTAGTGCCTTTTATTGTTACGAACAATTCAAAATTGTGACCGTGATAATATTTATTTGAACACTTCCCAAAAAAAGCTTCGTTTTCTGCTTCTGTCCAATTTGGATTGAACAGCTTATGGGCCGCATTGAAGCGCTCCCTTCTGGTGATATATACAGTTTTTGCTCTATTTGCCATATTTGAATGCAAAACAAAGTTCAAATTAAGTCAATTTAATGGCACCAAACAAACAAAACCTCTTAATTAGCTTGTGAGCATATTGAAGCGTTTCACAAATAGCCTGCTTTTTACTAATTTCGTTGCAATATGATAGTAATAACAGGCGCTGAAGGTTTTATTGGAAGTTGTTTGGTTTCAAGACTAAATAAAGATGGCTACAATGACCTCATTTTGGTTGATGATTTTAATACTGTTGCAGACCGCGATAAAAATTTGAATGAAAAAAAATTCACTGCCAAAGTGAATAGAACAGATTTTTTTGCCTGGATAGCTCAAAATGCCAATGAAGTAGAATTTGTTTTTCACATTGGAGCCCGAACAGATACAACCGAAACTGATGAACAAATATTTAAGGTGTTGAACCTCGATTTTAGCCAGCAATTGTTTCATATATGTGCCAATGAAGGTATCCCATTGGTGTATGCTTCTAGTGCAGCAACATACGGAGAAGGTGAATTTGGCTACAATGATGATGCCCAATCGCTTGCTAGCTTAAAACCATTGAATCCATACGGTCGTTCAAAAAACGATTTTGACAAATGGGCACTGGCACAAGAAAAGCAACCCTATTTTTGGGCGGGTTTAAAGTTCTTTAATGTATATGGCCCCAATGAATATCACAAGGGTCGCATGGCAAGTGTAGTGTTTCATGCCTATCATCAGATAGTAGAAAAAGGTCAGGTGCAATTGTTTAAATCTCACCGTCCCGATTACAAAGATGGAGAACAAAAACGCGATTTCATTTATGTAAAAGACCTGTGTGATGTGTGTGTGTTTTTAATGCATCACCGTAAAAATTCAGGCATTTATAATTTAGGATCAGGTACCGCAAGAAAATGGAACGATTTGGTTCATGCCATTTTTGTAGCACTCAACAAACCTGTTCAAATAAACTATGTAGACATCCCTGCCGATATCAGAGAAAAATACCAATATTTTACAGAAGCCAATATGGATAAACTCAAGCAAATTGGATACAACAAACCTTTTACCAGCATAGAAGATGGCGTTCTTGATTATGTAAGCAATTATTTGGTTCCAAATACGTTTGAATAAGGTTTGACACCCATTAAAAAATATCTCATAGGATTAGGGGCAGGATTGTTGATTTTGCCCTTCATTTTTTTATTGGAAATTAAACTGATTCAAGATACCACCAATCAGATTGAAGAGGCCTATGCGCAAACAAGCTCTTTGGTTCACTTCAAAGAATACAAATTCAATCAAATAGCCAAACAAACCTTTGCTGATACCGCCAACCTTAGAAAACAATGGAATGCCATTGATGAATTAGCAAGTAGAGAAGGCACATCATTGTATTTGTTTAAAAACGATACCATGGTATTTTGGAACAGCAACCAAACCGAGGTCAGCCGATTTGTGAAAGTTTTGGAGCCAGGACTCCACTTTTTAAATACGAAGTCAGGTTCTTTTTTGGTTCATTTTGTTCAGTCTGGAACTCACCAATTGGTGCTGCTCTATCCCATTAAATTCAATTACAAATACCAAAATCAATACATACAGAACCATTTCAACGATGAACTCAACTTTATTGGAAATGCATTGTTAAGTCCATCTAAGCTCCAAGATTTTAAAGACATACAAGATGTAAAAGGGAACTACTTGTTTTCAATTCAAATTTTTGGTGCAGAAAATGCAACTTCCATATGGGTTAAACTGATGTTTGCATTGTCAATAGGGCTTTGTATTGGATGTTTTCATCAATTGTTAAGAATTGGAATTAAAAAGCATTTGTTGCTGTCTAGTTTGCTGTTTTTTGCACTCACAATAACTGCCAGGATGGTTTTTCTTGGGCTGAGAATTCCTGTATTTATTTACAATTTACCATTGTTCAATCCTGAAGTGTATGCCTCTTCAAAATTGATTCCTTCTTTGGGCGATTTTTTATCAATTGTATTCATTTTATTGTGGTATTTGTGGTTAGTCAGAGATGTTCCATTTAAACGCATTCAATACCATCAATTAAAAATTGTTAGTTTGTTTTTCTTCTCCTTACTTACAATTACGGTAGCAGATGCTGCTGTTGATGCCATGAAAAGTTTGGTGTTCGATTCTCAAATTTCATTTGACATTAACAATATTTTTGGGTTAAATGGATTCACTTTTATAGGATTGTTGCTCGCTTTTTTAATCCTCATTCTAACTTATCAAATCTGTAAATTATTTTACCGCTTTTTGTTGTTTACCTCTTTAAACAATACTATTAAATTATTGGTTTTAGGATTTGTATTCTTTTTTGTGCATCCTTATTTTGTCATCTACCTCTATGAAAGACATGCTTATTTCCCCTTAGGAAGTTTGGTATTGATTGGGGCGTTTTTTGGCTTAAAATATTTCTTGTTTCCCCGAATAAACCGACTCAAGAAGTACATGGTACTTGTTTTTGTTTTATCTGCATTTACCTCCTATTTTGTGTACTACTGGAGTTACAAAGAAGAACAATCAAATAGGGTGCTGTATGCAGGCAAATTAACTGCTCAACAAGATATCAATACCCTTTATTTTTTATCTGCTGTAGAAAAGAAAATTGCTAAAGATCCAGTTTTTAGAAGTTACCTCGATAACAAATCGGCATTGAAATCACAGCTGATCAAATACATTAGGCCATTGTATTTTAATGCGTATTTGAGTAAGTACGATATTGCTATTTATGACTTTGACTCTGCCGGTAATGATTTCAGTTCCCGCAATGCTTTTTCGTACAGACAGTTGAATTATGTTTGGGATGCAGAGTCAGCTCAAACATCGCCATCTAAATTTAAGTTTTTAAGTGCCAATGCATCTATTAAGGGCTATCTTGGCAAATTTCCAGTGTATCATTTTGGTCAGTTAAAAGGGGTGATGTATGTACACCTTGAACCTAAACTCATACAAGAAGAAAACAGGTTTGAAGAATTATTGGTTGAAGGTTACCAGAGCAAAGGGATTAAAAAAAGAAGTGAGTATTCTTTTGCCATTTACCGCGACCGTCAGCTGGTGAGTCAGTCTGGAAGATATGCCTACAGAACAGCATTTACTTTCCCTGATATGGCTCCAAGTTCTTATCAGTTTGTGACTGAAAATGGATACGATCATTTGGTATTAAAAGAATCAGAGCAAGTTTGTGTAGTAGTGAGTAAAATTGCTTCTACTTGGTACGAACCATTTGGATTGTTTTCATTGTCTTTCACATTTTTCACTATCTTACTAATAGCAGCTATATTTTTATTTATTCTCATCAACAATTCATGGATAGAAAAACTGCCATTTTTAAATCAATTGTTTGTAAATAGAATTAGGCCAATTCTAAACCGTTTATTGTTTTTTGACAAAGCAGATTTGAGTTTGTTAAGGTCAAGAATTCAGTTGGGCATTATCATAATTGTTTTTGTTACGTTGGCTTCAACTGCTTATTTTACCATTGACTTGATTAAAAATCAAAACGATTTACAACAAACAGAAAAATTACTCAAAAAGATTAGGAGTGTGGCTGCAGCCATAGAAACAGAGGCTTCCTATCAAACACTCGGTTCTAAAAATCCGAATGAACTCAAAGCGTTTTTAAACCAATTGTCAGATTTCTACGAAACAGAAATTTGTTTGTTTGAACCTTCAGGTCATCTATTGAGTTCAACCTATGCCAAGTTGTTTGATGAGCAAGTACTGGCACCATACATTCATTCTGAAGCTTATTACCAACTCAATTTACTCAAGTCATCACAGTACATTCAAAAAGAAAAAATTGCGAGCTTTCCTTATTTAGCTGCTTATGTTCCTATTCATGGTAAAGATAGAAAGCAAATTGGATTCATTCAATTGCCCTATTTCAATAAATATGCTGATATGTATTCTGAAATATCATCTATTGTAGTAGGTTCAATAAATTTATATGCGCTTTTGTTTATGGTGATTGGAATCATAGCTTGGTTGTATTCTCGAAACATTACACTTCCGTTGTTGATGATACAAAAACAAATGGCAGCCATTGCTATTGGCAAGAAAAACGATACCATCAACTGGTCTAGAAAAGACGAAATTGGAGAGTTGGTTGTGCAATACAACAGCATGATTGAAAAACTCGAAGAGAGTGTACAGAAATTAGCTGTTAGTGAGAGAGAAGGTGCTTGGAGAGACATTGCCAAACAAATTGCGCATGAAATTAAAAACCCATTGACACCAATGAAATTGAGTATTCAGCATTTGGAGAGAGCTTGGAACGACCAAAGCCCCAAATTACCTGAAACATTTAAGAAAGTGACCCAAACCCTCATTACTCAAATAGATTCTTTGAGTGAGTTGGCAACAGGTTTTAGCAGTTTTGCCAAGATGCCAATGCCCAATTACGAGTTGGTTAACTTACATGATTTGGTATCTCAAATTGTAACCTTACACGCCCATCAATTTGAAGGCGATATACAATTTGTCATTCCTGAAAATACCGTAGTAGAATTTGATAAAGGCTATTTAAATAGAATTCTGGTTAACCTCATTAAAAATGCCATGCAGGCCATACCTGAAGGCCGAAGAGCTTGCATACAAATCCATACAAATTTAGTTGGACCACTGATTCAAATCATAGTTCAAGACAATGGTGCGGGTATATCTAAATCTCAACAAGAAAAAATATTTACGCCCTATTTTAGTACCAAAACGGTTGGTATGGGATTGGGATTGCCCATTGTAAAAAGTATGATAGAAAGCGGTGGAGGACATATTTATTTTTCTTCTGAAGAAGGAGTTGGTACCGTTTTTACAATTGAATTGCCCTTGCATAAAAATGCATGAAAAAGAGGTATTGTTTCATTCTGATATTCTTAGCTGTTTCCAATTCAGTTTGGTCGCAGATTGTACACAAACTCATTTCGTTTGATACAGATACCATTCAACTGAAACATTTGTTGGTGCAAGCCGAAAGCATTGAGTTGAAATGGAATGATGTGGTTTATCAAAATCAAAAAGATTATACCTATTTGCCACTAACAAAACAGTTGGTCAATTACCGCATTCCAAGAAAGCAGCAAATTACCTTAACTTACAGGTATAGCAATTACCCTATACAAGAAAAAATTTCTCTCAGAAACTTGAGTGTATTGCATCCAGAAATCAAACAGTATCAAAACCCATTTGCTATAGATGAGCCCAATAACATGTATCAGTTGAATGCACAATCAGAAGGCATCCAAACAACTGGAAGTATCATGCGTGGTTTTGTTTTTGGAAGTGCAATGAATGCCAATGTCAATTCTAATTTGAATTTGCAATTGAGTGGCAAACTTCAGAATGATATCAGTTTATTGGCTGCTATCAGCGATGACAACAACCCCATACAGCCGGAAGGGAATACCAAAGATATTCAGGATTTTGATCAAGTTTTTGTGCAATTTTCAAAAGACAAACACCAGGTATTGCTCGGAGATTTTTTAATGACCCATTCTCCATCATCTTATTTTCTGAATTTTTACAAAAAGTCGAGGGGTTTGCATGTTGGAACTGGTTTTCAGATGGGTAAAAAATATACTTTTCAAACTCAGGCCGATTTGGCAATTTCTAGAGGCAGATTTGTACGGAATACTTTCAACGGAATGGAGGGCAACCAAGGTCCTTACAGGTTAACAGGCCCTAATGGAGAGCTGTTTATAGTGGTTATTTCTGGTACGGAAATGGTGTATTTGAATGGAGAACGTTTAACCAGAGGCGAACAAAATGACTATACCATTGACTACAATTCAGGAGAAATCACATTCATGCCAAAGCGCCTCATTCAAACGTATTCTCGCATAGTAGTTGAATTTCAATATTCTGACAGGAATTATGCAAGAACCCTGTACAATCAACAGGTACAATTGCAAAAAGGGAATGCTGCTTTTTATATGAACTTTTATTCTGAACAAGACAATAAAAACCAGCCCTTTCAACAAGCGCTATCGGAACAAGACATTTCAGTTTTACAAAAAATAGGCAATCAAATAGATCAAGCTCAAGTAAGTGGAGTGAGGGGGCCTTTTGCTTACAATGCCTCTAAAATTCAATACAAAGTGATTGATACAATGGCTTTCAATAAAGTGTATGTGTTCAATACAGTTCCAATTGCAGATTCCGTTTTATTTGAAATTCAATTCAGTTTTGTTGGAGCAAATAAAGGCAATTATATTCAGGGCAAAACTTTAGCCAATGGTAGGGTTTTTCAATGGGTGGCTCCTGTCAATGGAATTCCCCAAGGTGATTTTGCTCCAGTAAAATTGTTGGTAGCTCCCAATCAAAGACAAATGCTGACAGTTGGTTACCATTATACAGATAAAAAAGGCAATGCCATTGGCTTAGAACTGGCTGGGAGCAATGATGATAAAAATACCTTTTCAGACATAGACAATGCTTCAAACAAGGGTTTTGCTTTTAGGTTGATGGCTACCCCACAAAAATTAAATTTGTCTAGAGCTATTGAAGTTACTCAGCACCTGAATGCTGAATATACCAGTTCTCAATTCAATGCCATTGAAAGATTCAGATCTGTAGAGTTTGCCAGAAATTGGCAGAGACAATTGAACAATGGTTCACCCAATCAAAGCTATGGAGACCAATTGTATGCCTATCAAATTGGTGTCAATTATTTACAAAAAGTACAGTTGCAATACCAATTTTCTAAATACTTCAAAGAGGTCAATCATTTCAATGGAATGCAACAGCTTCTACAAGCTCAATTTAAACACAAGTACTGGTCTTTAAATAGCTCTGGAGAATGGCTCAGTGCAAGCCAAAACAATGGAGGGGGAAATCAATTGTACAAGTTAGAATCAGACTTGAGCAAGCAATTTAAATTGCTCACAACGGGCTATCATTGGATCCAAGAGAACAGTTTATTTACATGGAAAAACGATTCATTAGCCGCCAATAGTTTTGCTTACCAACAACACCGTATTTATTTTCAAAATAAAGATACTTCACAACTCACAACTAAAATAGAAGCCATTTACCGAACAGATAAAATTCCAGCAAATAACCAGCTCATTCATAACAGCAATGCCTTTGATTTAAAAAGCGCTGTTTCTTTTTTACAATCAAATCTAAATCAATTTAGACTAGACATTGCATTCAGAGAATTTGTTCAATCTCCTATCAGCAAAAAGGAGCAAACCCTTTTGGCCAGAATTGAATATGATTATGGATTTTGGCAACGCAATATCACGGCCAATACTTATGTGCAAACAGCTGGGGCCAATGAACTCAAACGAGATTATCAATTTGTTGAAGTGCCCATAGGTCAGGGTATCTATGTTTGGAAAGATTTTAATCAGAATGGCAACGCAGAACTCAACGAATTTTTACCTGCAGGTACCACAGAAAAAAACACAGCCAATTATATCAAAGTTTTTTTACCCAGTAGTTCTTTGGTTCCTGTGCAAAGTAATTTGTTCAACCAAACAATTAACTGGCACCATTTTTCTAAAACTAAAAACAATTGGTTTTATAAATTCAGCAACCAAACAGCTTACCGGTTCGAACAAAAAAAGCTACAGTCTGGTCAAATTTCCATATCTAGGTTCTTACCTGTTGCTGCTCAAGATAGTCAGTTAATGAGTATGAACACTTTATTTAGAAATACTATTTTTTATAACAAAACTGCTGGTGATTTTGGAATGGATTATACCTTTTTACAAACCCAAAGCAAATTTTTGCAAACCAATGGCTCAGATTACCGTTCTAAAACAGAACATACCCTTAGTTTCAGATACAATCTCAATGAAACTTGGACAATTCTAACAACATCAAATACTGGGGCCAAACAATTGCTTTCTAATTGGCTCAATAGTGGCAATTACAACTACACTTATTTTGAACTCAAACCCAAGTTGAATTTTCAGTACAAACAGTTTGTTAGATTAACTGCTGCTTATGCTTTTACAGCGGCACAAAACCAATATGAAGGCAACCAAGATGGGGCCCATTTGCAAGAATTTTCTACTGAAGTGCGAATTGCCATGCCCAAGTCTGGAACATTTTTCATGAAATTCAGCTATGTAGAAGTGCAATTCAATGGCAATGTAGGCAGTGTTTTGGCTTATGAAATTATGCAAGGTTTGGCCAATGGTAAAAATCAATTATGGACAATGCAATGGCAGCACCGCTTGGGTGGAAATATCCAAATAAATTTGGTTTATGATGGTCGTATAAACGCAGATTTACCAGTTGTTCATATTGGTAAAATGGAAGCACGCTATGTTTTTTAATCATTTGATAGCATCATTGGTATTTGATTGTGTTGATAGTCAAATGGTTGTATTTCATTTTTGCGGTAGTTTAGTCAATGTAAGCTTGGCGAATTAAATTTGCAACCTTAAAAAACACGTACACTTGACACTTATCAAATCAATTTCAGGAATCAGAGGAACTATTGGCGGAAAGCCCGGAGATACATTAAGCCCTTTAGACATTGTCAAATATGCTGCAGCATTTGGCTACTTAGTTAAAAGACAAGCTGGCCCAAATTGCAAAATGGTCATTGGTAGAGATGCCAGAATGAGCGGTGAAATGGTGAACCATTTGGTTGTAGGTACACTCATGGGAATTGGAATTGATGTACTTGATTTAGGTTTGAGTACCACGCCAACTGTTGAAATGGCTGTAGTTATGGAAAATGCACAAGGGGGAATTATCTTAACCGCATCACACAATCCTAAACAATGGAATGCCTTAAAATTATTAAATGCCAAAGGCGAATTTATATCAGAAGAATTGGGTAAAGAAGTTTTGCAAATTGCAGACTCAGGAAATATTGAATTTGCAGATGTAGATAAATTAGGTAGCGTAATAACTGATAGTTCATACATCCAAAAACACATTGATGCCATTTTAAAATTAGAATTAGTAGATGTGGAAGCCATTCAGGCTGCTAATTTTAAAGTGGTTGTCGATGCGGTAAATTCTACAGGTGGCATTGCTGTACCTTTATTGTTAAAAGCATTGGGTGTGAATGAAATCATTCCAATGTTTTGTGAGCCAGATGGTAAGTTTCCTCATAATCCAGAGCCATTGCCAGAAAATTTAACTGCAATTTCTGGTGAAGTAAAAAGAAACAAAGCCCATTTAGGAATTGTAGTTGACCCAGATGTTGATAGATTGGCATTGGTATGTGAAGATGGAAGCATGTTCGGTGAGGAATATACTTTGGTTGCCGTTGCAGATTATGTTTTATCTAATATCAGTGAAGAAAGCTTATCCCAATTGGGTTTTCAAAAAAATACAGTATCTAATTTGTCTTCAACCAGAGCTCTCAGAGACATTACAGAAAAGCATTTAGGCACATACAACGCCAGCGCAGTAGGTGAGGTAAATGTGGTTAAAATGATGAAAGAAACGCATGCCGTAATTGGTGGAGAAGGCAATGGTGGAATTATTTATCCAGAATTGCATTACGGAAGAGATGCCATGGTGGGTATTGCTTTGTTCTTATCTCACTTGGCTAAAACCAATAAAATATGCTCTATGTTAAGAGAGTCGTATCCAGATTATTTTATAGCCAAAAAGAAAATTGAATTGACCCCTGATATCAACATAGATAGCTTGTTAGAGAAAATTAAAACCAAATACGACAAGCAGCCAATGAACACAATAGATGGCCTTAAAATTGAATTCGACAATGAGTGGGTACATTTACGCAGGTCTAATACTGAACCAATCATTCGCATTTATGCTGAAAGTAGAAGCGAAACAACTGCAAACAACTTAGCAGAAAAGCTGATTTCAGACATGAAACAGTTCATTAAAAACTAAACAAACAATCATTAGAAACTCAAGATATGGCTTTACAATGTGGAATAGTAGGCTTGCCGAATGTAGGTAAATCAACCCTTTTTAACTGTTTGAGCAATGCTAAAGCTCAGGCAGCCAATTTCCCTTTTTGCACAATTGATCCAAATGTGGGTGTGATAACCGTTCCAGACGAACGCATAAACAAACTAGCCGAATTTGTAAAACCCAATAGAATAGTTCCAACAACCATAGAAATAGTAGACATTGCTGGTTTGGTAAAGGGAGCAAGTAAAGGAGAAGGTTTGGGCAATCAATTCTTAGGAAATATCAGAGAAACCAATGCCATTATTCATGTATTGCGTTGTTTTGAGAACGAAAATATCATCCATGTGGATGGTTCTGTCAACCCCATTCGTGACAAAGACGTTATAGATACAGAGTTGCAATTAAAAGACATTGAATCGGTAGAGAAAAAATTATTGAGAATTGCCCGTGCAGCAAAAACTGGAGATAAAGAAGCTGTAAAAGCAGAACAATCACTCAATAAATTCAAAGACCATTTAGAAGCTGGTAACAATGCCAGAACTTTAGAAGTAACTGAAGAAGATTTAAAACATGTAGCAGATATTTTTCTGTTGACATTGAAGCCTGTCATGTATGTATGTAATGTGGATGAAGCCAGTGTAAACACAGGAAATAAATTCGTAGAACAAGTAAAAGAGGCTGTAAAAGCAGAACAAGCAGAAGTGATTGTGATCAGTGCAGCTATTGAAGCGGACATTGCCCAATTAGAAAGCTATGAAGACCGTCAAGCTTTTTTACAAGATTTGGGTTTGGCAGAATCAGGTGTGGCCAAATTGATTAAATCGGCTTATAAAATGCTCAACCTCATTACTTACTTTACTGCTGGTGTGCAAGAAGTAAGAGCATGGACCATTGAAAGAGGTTTTAAAGCACCACAAGCTGCTGGTGTAATTCATTCTGATTTTGAAAGGGGCTTCATCAAAGCAGAGGTCATTCACTACGAAGATTATGTAAAATTTGGTTCTGAATCTGCTTGCAGAGATGCAGGTAAATTAAGCATGGAAGGCAAAGAATATATGGTATGGGATGGAGATGTCATGCATTTTAAATTCAATGTTTAACAAGCGGGGTTCCCGCTTTTTTTATTTAAATTGGTAAACGATGATTAAACTTGGAGATAAAGTCCGTTTTCTGAACGAAAACATGGAAGGATTTGTAACGAGCATACAAAATAAGGGCATGTTGGGTGTTACTGTTGACAGTGATTTTGAAATTCCGGTTTTGTCATCACAGGTTGTTAAAATTGATTTCTTAGACAAAGCGGGTAACAACGAACCCATGGCTCAGGCTCAAAAGCCAAGGCCAGTCAATAGCAATCCAATTGGCGTTTTTATTGCATTTGAGAGAATAAACGAGCAGTATGTACAGGTGAGCTTTCACAATAATTTTACGGAGAAAGTTATACTAGTTGTTTACGAACTCATAGATGGGGTGTATCATTTTATACAGGAATTGAAGCTGGAAAGAGAAGAAACCAAATCATTTAAGAAATTAGACATGGAAGCATTTTCTAATTGGCCAGAATTGTCAATTGCTATTTTGCCCATAGAATACCATTCTATCAAACCTTCAGCTCCGGTTGTGAAAGCAATTAAATTTCATGCCAAAACTTTTCATCAAACCTTAAAGTTCAGTTTCTTTTTACAAAAACAAGCCTATCAATGGCGCATAGATGAAAAAGAAATAAGCGTTGATTTAAAAGCGTTGAAGGAGCATGATTTTGGTGTCAAAGCAGCTGATTCTATTCCAAACCTCAAAAACAGACCCTCTGAATTAATAGATTTGCACTACGATGAATTGCTTAAAAAAGGATTCAAAGCAAGCAATGATATTGTTGGATTGCAAATGGATGTTTTTATTGGGAGTGTAGAATCTGCTTTTGTTCATAAAATGGACAAATTGGTTTTTATTCATGGAGTAGGCAATTTATACCTCAAGAATAAAATGCATACTTGGTTAAGCAAACACAAAGAAATGATACGTATGTATCAGCTCGCAGATCCCATACAGTTTGGGGCAGGTGCTACTGAAATCTATTTTAAAAACTAATCCATTCTGATTCCTCATATTTAGCAAATTACCCATGAAAAAAATTATTCGAATCACTGCAATTCTTTTAGCGCTACTAATCGCCACTTTACTGGTATTGCCATTTGTATTTAAAAGCAAAATTATTGCCATAGTAAAAGAAAAAGCAAATGAACAAATCAATGCACATTTGAGTTTTGATGACCATATTTCTATGAGTTTATTTACGGGTTTCCCGTATTTTAAATTAGGAATGCAACATGTTTGTATCACTGGTATCAATGAGTTTGAAGGCGATACACTTTGTTATGTAAAAGACCTGAATTTGAATTTAGATCTGATGAGTGTCATCAAAGGAGGCACCATTGAAATTAGAAAAATTGCTTTAGAGTCGCCACGCATTCATGCCATTGTTTTAAAAGGAGGCAAAACCAATTGGGACATTACAAAACCAGATACTGCATTACAAGCAACTGAAAACAAAACTGCTGCGGCCTATTCTATTCAATTGAAGTCTTTTGAAATGAAGAACGGATACATACAATACAATGACCAAGATGCAGGTATATTTTCAGAATTAGCAAATGCCAACTATATTTTGCAAGGCGATTTTACCGAAAGCTTATTTGAATTGAACCAACAAATTGACATTGCTCAATTAACCGCTAAAATGGGTGGCATTGCTTATTTAAACAAAGTACACGCAGTGGCTGATGCCAAAATGGACGCCAATATGAATGATTTTAGCTTTACTTTCAAAGACAATCATTTTTCGTTGAACGAACTGGCATTTCAAATGAATGGAAACGTACAATTAAAAGACGATGCCATTTTAATGGACATGACTTATGCGGCTAAAGAAAACACGTTTAAAAACTTTCTTTCATTGGTTCCATCTATCTATACAGCTGAATTCAAAAATTTAGAATCAAAAGGTACGCTTCAGTTCAATGGATTTGCCAAAGGTACTTATACTGATAAAAGTTTACCAGCTTTTGAATTCAATTTGGGCGTACAGCAAGGCTGGTTCAAGTATCCAAGTTTGCCTGCTCCTGTAGAAAAATTTGAGTTGGCCATGCAAGTTTCTAATCCCGATGGTGAAATAGATCACACCAAAATTCAACTGAACAAATTGCATTTTGAAATTAAAAATGAACCTGTAGACATGCATTTGGTATTAACAGAACCTATCAGTAATCCGTTTATAGATATGTCATTAAAAGCTAAATTAAATTTAGCCAATGTGCTTGAAATTATGCCAATGCCAGGAATGGAATTGAGGGGTAATTTACTTGCCGATTTAGCTTTCAAAGGACATGTGAACGATTTAGAGAAGAAACAATACGAACAGTTTCAAGCATCGGGGAAAATTGTAGCTGAAAACATGTATGTGAAAAGCGCAACTTTACCAGCACCATTCGAATTAAAGAATGCCGGTTTTACATTTACACCCCAGTTCATGCAATTGGCAAATTTTGATGCCAAAATTGGAACATCTGATATGAAGTTAAACGGCAGTGTAGAAAACCCCATTTTGTATTACCTCAAAAAAGGAACCTTAACAGCTAAATTTAATTTAAGCAGTCAATACCTCAATGCCAATGAATTGATGGGGCAAAATACAACTCAAAACACGCAAACAACCGCTAATGATACCGCTCAACTCAATGCTCCAGCCATTCCTACAGATGTGCATATTGAATTCAATGCTGCTATCCAAAAATTGGATTATACCAATTTAAAAATTGACAATTTCAATGGACAATTGAACATAGCTGATGGTAAAGTTCAATTAGAAAAAATTGCCCTCAATACCTTGGGTTCAAGCATGAATTTAACAGGCTTTTACGATGGAACCAATTTAAAATCTCCACTAATGGAAATGGATTTTAGCATCAAAGACCTCAATTTTAAAAAGGCTTTTGAACATTTCAATACAGTTAAAAAATTGGCCCCAATTGCTGAGCACATGGAAGGTTCTTGTAATGCTACTTTTAAATTGAATACACCATTAACCAATCACATGCAACCTGTTATGTCAAAGGTCAATGCAAATGGTTCTGTTTTTGTCAATTCAGCCCAAATTAATCAAATTGCTGTTTTAGATAAACTAGCAGAACAATTTAAAAATCCGGCCTTGAACCAAATTGGCGTGAGCAAGGTGGGCATCGCCTTTCAAGTAAAAGATGGAAAAGTATTTACCCAACCATTTGAACTGAAGTTTGCCAATAAGGTCATGAAAGTAAGTGGTTATACCAGCATTGACCAACAAATAGATTACACAGGAAATTTATTGCTTACAAAGTCAGAATTAGGATTGATAGGTTCTGGAGCAGATGCTGCCTTGGCTGAATTGAACAAACAACTTGGAACCCAAGTAAAATTGAATGAACTGATTCCTGTGGCGCTCTCAATTGGAGGTACTTTTTCAGCCCCAACTATTTCAACTAACTTAAATGAGGTATTGGCTAGTCAAACTTCAGGCTTAAAAGAACAAGCCAAAGCTGAATTGGCAAAGAAAAAAGCAGAATTAGAAGCTCAAGCCAAAGCCGAAATAGAAAAGCAACTCAATGTGGCCAAAACCGAAGCCGAAAAACTCAAAAAAGAAGCTGAAAACAAAGTGAAAGCTGAAGCTGCGCGCTTAAAAGCCGAAGCGGAAACCAAAGCCAAATCCGAAGCCGACAAATTAAAAAAGAAAGCCGAAGAAGAAGCCTTGAAACGCCTCAAAGGATTGTTTTAAGAAATATTGTACAGTTGGGTGGCTGAGCGAATTCAAACCCCAATTTAGTTTTGTTGGGTGGCTGAGTGGCAGTCGAAGCCATCATGTAATTCACTAGTTTTTGGTGTTAGCTATACTAATATTGTACAGTCGGGTGGCTGAGCGGCAGCCGAAGCCTAATTGTATTGCAGAAAATTCTTTCCAGAAAATTGTTTTTTATACAAAATATCATTGCTTTCACCCAACTCCGTAGGAGTTGAATACTACTAGCACCGTTAGGTGCGGAAAACAAGAAAAGGCCGCCACACTCCGCTAGGAGTGTCATATCCTATTGCCAATACCAAGTTTATTTTAAATATGTCTATTAGGTTAATGCATAACATTAAAATGATTTATTAAAAGTAAGATAAGTATATATTTGTATTGATTGTGAAAATGACAATCAGAAAACTTTAGTTTATGAAACAACAAATACTACTACTACTTTGCTTTTTCTTATTCTTATTTAGCATTGGGGCTAACTCACAAACAATTCCATCTTATGTTCCCACAAACGGCTTAGTAGGTTACTGGCCTTTCAATGGCAATGCCAATGACGAAAGTGGAAATGGGAATCATGGAACGGTGAATGGGGCGACTTTGACAAGTGATAGGAATGGGGGTGCAGGGAAGGCATATAGTTTTGATGGGAATGATTGGATTGATGCCTTAAGTGCAGGTCCAACTGGTACAGGTATAACTTTATCTTATTGGTTCAAATCAAATCAAGCTAATCTTGGTGGTATATTTTGCTATGGTGGAAATAATTGGGGAACACAATTTGAAATATTACACAATTATTGGTCTGCACAAACTACAGGGACATGTAATGGTCCTGCACTGCACAATTCAGGTTCTTTAGTATCATTTAATTCAAATCAGTTTTTAAATAATAATTTTCATCATGTTGTTGTAATACTTCCTAAAAACGCTTCAAGCGTAAGTTCTTTATATACCTACATTGATGGTAGTTTAATTAATAATTATTGTTCGTTTGCCAATTATGGTGCTCCAGCTCCAAATATCGGAAATGATTATCCAATTAGAATTGGAAAAAACATTAACTATGGTAATGGAACAGCATATTTTAGTGGCACCCTCGACGACATTACCATTTACAACCGTGCTTTAACTCAACAAGAAATTACAGCATTATATACAGGTGTACCACCTTGCTCACCCACCAGTTCTATAACGAATTTAAGCATACCTTCAACCAGCTTACCTTATACATGGAATGGTTTAACATTCAACAACAGTGGAAGCCAAACAGCAACACTAAGCAATGCAAGTGGTTGTGACAGTACTGCTACTTTAAACTTAATTGTAAACTATACGCTTCCTACTTATGTTCCTACCAATGCCCTGGTTGGTTACTGGCCCTTCAATGGCAATGCCAATGATGAAAGTGGAAATGGGAATCATGGAACGGTGAATGGGGCGACTTTGACAACAGATAGGAATGGGAATAGTGTGAAGGCTTATGGGTTTCAGAACGGTAATATAGTTTGTGCTAATAGCAATATCCCTCAAAATTTAAATTTTACTATTTCATATTGGTTCAAAGAAACAAGTCAAAATGGTTTAATTTCTGAAGTCATATCACTTGGTTCTTCCAATAGTACATATTGGGGAACAATTAGTTCTTCAGGTGGTTTTTGTATGAACTATGGAAGAGGTTGTGGTTCTACTGGATCTTCAATTATATCAAAATCCTCATTACTAAATCAATGGCACCACATTGTAATTAAATCTAATGGGCTTGGAATTAATTCTGATTGTTATTTAGATGGTATTTATATAGGAAATTCAACTAATGCGAATTCATCAGGTGGTTGCTCAGTTAGTAATCTTTATTTTGGTGTAGATATATATTCTTTGCCAGAATATTTTCAAGGAAACCTCGACGATATAGCCATATACAACCGCGCCTTAACCCAACAAGAAATAACCCAACTGTATACTGGCACTGTAACACATAGTATCGATGCCAGTTCAGGAGCTAACGGCAGCATTAGCCCATCAGGTTCAACAAGTGTCAATTCAGGTGCCTCACAAACTTACACCTTCACCCCTAACCCAGGTTATTGGATAGACAGTGTCATTGTCAATGGAACTAAAGTGCAAACCGCCAGTTCTTATACTTTTAACAATGTAACAAGCAACCAAAACATTAGAGTTACTTATAGGAGTTTGGCGGCGGCGCTAGCCGCCGCCAATATCTGCACCAACGACAGCACAGTGGCAACCGTAAACTTACCTGCCAATAGCCTTGTCAGAGCCACTACCTATTATTCAAACATTTACTTGTTTAACCAAAACAATACAGGCAATGCTTACAAGTACAATGTAAATGATAGAAAATACACTGCTATAGCAGACAAACCAACACCTTGTATTGAAAGTGGCGTAGCAGAAGCAAATGGCAAAATCTATTGCTTCAATACAAATGGCACAACCCAAGCGTATGATATTTCAAGCAATACTTGGCAAACCATAACCAACCAACCTAGCAGTTCAACAAGCAGTATGTATGCAGCAAGCATCAACAACAAAGTATATGTATTAGGTACTAACGCTAACAACCAAAATACCTTCACCCAATACAACCCACAAAACAATACTTACACCTCATTAACCAACCCGAACCAAAATACCAGCCAAAGCAGATTGGTAGCGTACAATAACCTCATTTATAAAATTGGAGGCATCAACACAACAACCAATACCACCAGTACAGCTGTTGAGGTATATAACCCAAGCAACAATACTTGGATCAGCTTGCCTGATTTACCAGAAGCATTGAGCCATGTAGGAGCTACAAATTATGACAACAAATTGTATGTATTTGGAGGCAAACAAAACACAGCAACAAATTCAAGCAATTCAAACAAGGTATATGTGTATGACATTGCAGGCAATACTTGGTATGCACAAAGCAATACCCTCAATTACCAAAGAGCCAATATAGAAGCCAAAACAGCCAATGGTTTGGTGTATTTATTTGGAGGAACAGATACATCAAATACCACTTCCAACCAAGCCATCCGTTACTTCTGCAAAGACCAATTGTGTACCTGCAAATGGGCAGAGTATGTGTGCAATGGGGTAAGCCAAAGTGAACCTTGTCCATTAACTACACCAAGTATCAATAGCCTAAGCCAAGATACTACAGCCAATACAGGCAGTTTGTACAGTGGCACCGCAGCAACAAATTCATCTGTAACTTTAAACTATACTGGAGCCAATGGTGCAGCTTACAATGCAAGAAGCATTGCTTCAACAAGTGTAACAGGTTTAACAGCCACACTTGCAGCAGGCACCTTGAACAACGGCAATGGAACACTCATATTAAATATTACAGGTACACCAACTACAAATGGAACTGCAAGTTTTAGTATAACTATTGGAGGTAAAACTTGTGTGTTTACAAGAGAAGTGAATTTACCTATTGGTACATTCAGAACTGGCACAGTTTTTTGTAATGGAACACCTACCGCAGTTGTAGATGTGACTAATCCAATTACCGGAAGAACCTGGATGGACAGAAACTTGGGCGCTTCAAGGGCTGCCACCAGCAGTACCGACACATTGGCTTTCGGAGATTTATACCAATGGGGCAGAGGCGCAGATGGTCATCAGTGTAGGAATTCATTACCTACAACAATTTTAAGCACAACATTAGAGCCGGGTCATGGATTATTTATTGCTTTTGGTAATGATTGGCTTTTTTCTCAAAATCCTAATCTATGGAAAGGAATAGATGGAATTAACAATCCTTGCCCTTTTGGGTATAGATTACCTACCAAAATTGAACTTGAAGAAGAAATAATAAGTTGGAATTCAAATTATCCAAATTTAGTAACAACATTTAAACCTGTAATTTTTTCAGGTATGAGAGATAATGTGCCATCAATAGCAATTGGAGGTAGCGGCGGAACTTTTTGGAGTGGTTCTATAGAGTCATGGAATACAAATATTTCGCCAAATCAATGGGGGATTTACATAAGACCATATTCATTAGGGATTTCAGATAGTACATTAACTTCAGGTAACATATTTTTAGATGATAATTCTTTTGGTCGTTCAATTAGGTGTATTAAAGAACAAATTATTCAAATAGTTAACTTAGATACAATTGGTTCAAAAAATACAGGTGACTTATATTCAGGCTATGAAGCTAATGTTGTAAAAACAGAATTAATTTATAGCAATGCAACAAATTCAAATTTCGACGAAATTATAATATCTTCAACTGGTGTTTTAGGATTAGAAGCTAAGATTGGTGCAGGAAGATTAAATACAAATGGGTCATTAATTTTTAATATAACAGGAAAACCATTAAAAGCAGGTATTGCCTTTTTTACACTCAATTTAGGTGGTAAAATCTGTAAATTTTCACGAATTGTTAAAGATTCAATTTCATATGCCCCAAGTAGTATTTATTGTGATGGTTCACCAACAATTGTAAATGATATAACTAATCCAATAACAGGAAGAACTTGGATGGACAGAAATTTGGGTGCATCAAGAGCAGCAACCAGTAGCACCGATTCATTAGCTTATGGAGATTTATATCAATGGGGAAGAGCAACAGATAGATCACAATGTAGAAATTCTATAACTACAAGAAGCTACAGTAGCGTGGATCAGCCACAGCAAACAAATGGCTTTATATTACATTCAGACCCATATACAAACAATAATGATTGGCGTTTACCTAAAAATGACAATTTATGGCAAGGTATAAATGGTATCAATAACCCTTGTCCAATAGGCTATAGATTGCCTACAAAAAATGAATTAGAATTAGAAAAAGCTAGTTGGTCTCAAGCAAATAGCGAAGGCGCTTTTAGTTCTCCTTTAAAATTAACTAACTCAGGTTCTAGAGATGCTATGGGAGGAAATATTTTATCTTGGGGTAGTGGACTTTATTGGACTAGTTCAATAACTGGCTCTGAAGTCTGGTCTTTGTATATAGAAAAAAGTTTTTCTGGATTATATCCTACATCCAGAATTATTGGGGGTACAGTTCGTTGTATTAAAAATTAGATATCAATGCATCATCAATGATTTTGAATAACATCAATAAAGTGCAATATAATAGAGACTATGTTTTTGTTATGAATAAATACAATAGTTAATTGAATTTAACAGACTCGCTTTAAATTCAAATTTAAAAAGTAACAATATAACCAGTGTTTTAATTTTAAAATTCTGCAACAAACGATGAAAAAAGTAATTTTATTTTTAATGGTTTTTATATTAATGTTCAAGGTTAATTTGAAATCGCAAACTTCAGAAGAGGTATTGGTTGCTGGTGCAGGGTTATTAGCTGCAGGACTAACTACCGCTGCAATTATTGAGCAATACAAAGAATTATTGGAACTTCATGCAACTGAAAATGTGCTCTCCAATCATAAAGAATTTGTCAATTTTAAACTAAAAGTTTTAGATTTTGAAGGAATTAAATTTTTTGATTTATCTAATATGTCCTGCGTAACTTTTTCAATTGAACCTCTTAATATCAATAATGTTAAAGGTCAAGAGAAAAAGGTCCTACTGATGTTTACAAGTCGAGGCTGGCTGACAAACAACGGTATCAATTTAAGTTTGGTTAAATTTATGATGCTAAGTAAAGATGAATGGAATGCGATGTATGTAAAATATTGTAACCTAGCTATTGATAAACGATATAAAATAATTTCTGAAAAGAATATAATTCCAGTACCAACAAGAATCTTCAAGGAAAATTATAAAGAAAATGATTCAACGTACTTTAGGACTATAAATGATTCTTATACAGAGTTATTTTTTAAATATGAAAATTTTGATATTTCAGAGTGTAAACTGAATAGCAATGGTATCGCAGTAAAATCAAATAATGATGTTGTCCATTTAATTCCATTTATTAAATTAGATGGAGATAGTTATTTGACAGATGACTATTCAAACAATATAAAATTAGCATACAATGAGAATTGTTTAGGGATATTTTTTAAGGATTTAACTAGGCTTTCTCAAATTAAAAGAAGTACAATTAACAAGATTCATGAATTCATTAATTAAATGAATTTTTTTGGGTTTAATTGTTTTGTACTAAATCTATTTAATTGTCATTAGGCATGTTCTATCAAGAAAAAAGGTAGCATCAAACAACCATTCTCAAGCGACTATTCACTCTAGATTATTTCCAATTTCATCTTTTAAACATCTATAGTTCGTAAGCCCCGACCATTGACAAGCGGCGCACAAAATGCCAGAGTGCTTGATGTGGGCAAGCCTCGAGGAAGTGAATCCGACAGCAAGAAGAAT
>CAISCU010000033.1 GCA_903883965.1 uncultured Bacteroidota bacterium | reverse complement strand
GTAAGTTCGCCATTTTCTACCGATTCTACAACGCTCAATTTAAAGGCTAAACTGTAATCACGCTGACTCCGTCTTCTAATCTGTTTTTCTGTGTTTTGCATAATAAGTCGATTTTGTGTCAACTTATTTCAGGACTAGACATACTAACAAAAAAGGGCGGTAGTTTAAACTACTGCCCTTTTTTGTTGACTTCAATTCTAAGAATTAATTTCTGCTATAATTAGGCGCTTCTTTGGTAATGGTAATGTCATGTGCATGGCTTTCTTTGGCACCTGCAGTTGTTATTTTTACAAACTTGCCGTTTTCTTGTAAGTCTTCAACACTCGCTGTACCACAATAACCCATTCCTGCTCTCAAACCTCCTATGAATTGGTAAACCACTTCTTTTAAATGGCCTTTGTATGGTACAATTCCTACAATGCCTTCGGGAACTAATTTTGCAATTTCATCTTCAGCGTCTTGAAAGTAACGGTCTTTGCTACCTTGTTTCATGGCCTCAATAGAACCCATGCCTCTGTAAGATTTAAATTTTCTGCCTTCGTAAATGATGGTTTCGCCTGGGCTTTCTTCAACACCAGCAAAAATAGAACCACTCATAACTGTGCTAGCACCTGCTGCAAGGGCCTTTACAAGGTCACCACTGTAACGAATACCTCCATCTGCTATAACCGGAACACCAGTTCCTTTTAAAGCCTTGGCTGCATCATAAACAGCTGTTAGTTGTGGAACCCCTATTCCTGCAATAATTCTAGTAGTGCAAATTGAACCGGGCCCTACTCCTACTTTTACAGCATCTACCCCAACATCTACCAATGCTTTGGCTGCTGCTGCAGTTGCAATATTTCCAGCAACAATATCTATTTCTGTAAATTGTTTACGAATGCGGGCCACTTCGTTCATTACTCCCCTAGAATGCCCGTGTGCGGTGTCAATTATAACCAAATCAACTCCTGCTTTAATTAAGGCAGCAATGCGTTCTTCTGTTTCAGCGGCTACTCCAACTGCTGCACCAACTATTAATCTGCCCAATTTGTCTTTACAAGCCATCGGATGGTCTTTCACCTTCAAAATATCTTTGTAAGTAATGAGTCCTTTTAAGATGCCGTCTTTATCAATAACCGGTAATTTTTCAATTTTGTGTGCTTGTAAAATATTTTCAGCCATTTTTAAATCAGTGCCTTCTGGTGCAGTGATTAAGTTTTCAGAAGTCATGATTTCATTTACTTTTTTTGAAAGGTCTTTTTCAAAACGTAAATCACGGTTGGTTAAAATTCCTACCAATTTACCATGGTTGTTAACAATAGGTATGCCCCCAATTTTGTTTTCGCTCATCATGGTTGTTGCATCTTTGAGTGTTGCACCTTCATGAAGCGTTACTGGGTCGATGATCATGCCACTTTCACTTCTTTTTACTTTGCGTACTTCATCGGCCTGGCGGGCAATGCTCATATTTTTGTGCAAAATACCTACGCCGCCTTGTTGAGCAAGAGCGATAGCCAGCCTTGATTCGGTAACAGTATCCATAGCTGCAGAAAGCATTGGAATATTAATGCGAATATTTCTGGTTAATTGCGAAGATGTATTGACATCTCTTGGAAGTACTTCGGAGTATGCTGGTAAAAGCAAAACATCGTCATAAGTAAGACCTTCTCCGTAAAATTTGTGGGAATCGTTAAACATGGCAAATAAAGAATGATTATTTGCCGGACAAAGATAACCGAATATTTACCAACACCAAAAAATCGTGTAGGTTAATTGAAGAAGCCCGAAAAATGAAGGGGTTAGAAGGTTTTGCCTTCGTTGTTTTTTAAACGACTGGCTAGGTAAATGGCTAAAAATCCCATTAAGATAGACAAATAACCCACATATTGGTAATTAAGCAATTTACCACTTACATCATCTTTTACAACTATCATTCCAGCCAATAACGATCCTAAACCAGCCATCAATTGTTGCAAAGAAGAATTGATACTCATGAAACTTCCTCTAAATTTAGGATTTACCGATGCGGTAATCATGGCTTGCATTGGAATCATTCGGCCACTTACAAAAATAAAAAAGATAGCTGCCACCGCTAAAGCCAAGTAAATAGAAACAGGAGGCATATTGGTAATGGCAAATACTGGCAATGCGCACAAGGAAGCAAATATGGAGAAGATTTTAAACTTGCCATATTTATCAGACATTTTTCCAATGTAGGGTGAGGTAAAGATGGTTGCAGCTCCACCTACTAAATATATGTACTGTAATTGAGACTCAGAAAAACCCACATTAGCAACCATTGAAGGGCTAATGAAAGGTATAATGGCAAAGTGGCCCAACATCATCACCATAGACAAGAAAATGGCCCTGCGCTGGTTATTGTCTTCTAAAATATTAGCAAAAACTTTAAAAAGTGGTTGTTTCTCTCCATGAACTTCTAAATGCGCACATATTGCAGGCAACATGCGGTAAACCATTGCAAAAATAAAAAGACCAAAAACAGCTAAAAATAAAAAAGGAGCCTGCCAACCAAATGAACTGTGAGTAGCTATAAACAAGCCAAATGGTACACCAGCAATTGAAGCAACAGAAAATGAAGACATGACAATACCCATGGCTTGACCTCTGCGTTCAAATGGGATTAAGTCGCCAACTATTGACATGACAGTTGCTCCAATGACACCGCCAAATAAACCTGTGAATATTCTAGCTCCAATTAATAAATAATAACTGTTGGCCATGCCACATAAAAATGTACCCAGAATAAATCCTGCATACATAAACAAAAGCGACTTTTTACGATCAAATTTATCTATGATCAAAGAAGACATCATGCCAGAAACAAAGGCGCTGAAAGTGTAACTAGAAACCACTACACTGAATTCTTGAGGACCTATTTGAAACAAACGCATCAATTGTGGACCAAGAGGCATCATGATCATAAAATCCATGATATTGGTAAAATTGATGGCTGCCAGAACAAACAATATGATTTTTTCTTTTTTACTCATTTGGGCAGCAAACATCGTTAATTTAAAGGCATTAAAAAACTTAAAGTCTTAAATTAAGCTTAGTACATACTAGAAAATTGGGCTTTCTTGTTAGCTTTGAAAAGATGGATGAGACAATTTATGAGGACCAAATTTTTGAGGATGATTTGCCAGAAAAAGGCACATTTAACCAATGTAAGTTTATAAATTTAGACCTAAAAGATGCAGATTTAAGTGATTATGTATTTAGTGAATGTGTATTTGAAAATTGTGATTTAAGTTTAGCTAAGAGCAACCAAACAGCATTCATGAATGTGCGGTTTTTAGGATGTAAATTATTGGGATTTAACTTTGAAATTTGCAAAGATTTCTTGTTTGAAGTTTGTTTCGAAAATTGCATATTAAACTTGGCAAATTTTTATAAAAAAAGGCTCAAACAAAGTGTATTTAAACATTGTACATTAAAGGAATCAGATTTTACTGCTGCCAATTTAAACAAAGCTGTATTTGAAGATTGCGATTTATCGGGTGCAGTATTTTTTCAGACAAACCTAGAAGATTGTGATTTTAGAACAGCCTATCATTATTCAATTGATCCAGAAAAAAACCAAGTCAAAAAAGCAAGGTTTTCTGCAAGTGGTTTGTCTGGTTTGTTAGATAAGTATCAGCTAAAAATTGATCCTAATTAATTGGAAAAATATATAAGATGAACCAATACCCCGCTCATATATTCTGGGACAAGACAACTTCATTTTGGATGAACCATTTTAATACCAATGAGAATGGCTATTCCAATGAACAAGTAGATGACCTTAGTTCTCAGAACAAACCACAAGCTGTTTCTGAAAACACATTCATTTTTGATCTAAAAACATTTATTGGACAATTTAAGAGTCCACTTATGTTGCTATTGATAGCAGCCGTGCTTTTATCTGCTTTTTTAGGTGATACCTCTGATGTTTTTATCATTTTATTTATTGTATTGTCTACAGGAACCCTGAGCTTTTTTCAAGAACGAAACGCACAAAACATAGTTAAAAAACTACAGTCTTTATTGGCACACCAATGTATGGTATTCAGGAATGGAAAAGCATACGAAATTCCGAGTAAACAATTGTTACCCGGCGATTTGGTAGTTTTTTCAGCAGGTGATTTAATACCTGCAGATTGCTTGATCATGGATTGTAACGAATTGCACGTGAATGAATCGAGCCTAACAGGAGAATCATTTCCTGTAAGAAAAAATTCAGAACAAACTGCAGCTGAAAGCAGTTTGAGCCAGAGAAGCAATTGTTTATGGATGGGCACTAATGTCATTAGCGGCTCTGCAAAAGCCATTGTTATTCATACCAACGAACAAACATTGTTCAATCAAATAGTAGTGAGAAGCCATGTCAATATGCCTACAAGTTTTGAGAAAGGAATCAATGATTTTGGCCTTTTTCTCATGAAAATAACCCTTGTATTGGCCCTATTTATTTTTGGTGTGAACATGTATTTTCACGAAAATTTATTTGATGCAGGTTTGTTTGCTTTAGCGCTTGCAGTGGGCATGGCACCTGAACTTTTGCCGGCTATAACTACCATTGCTATGAGTGCAGGAGCCAAAAGGTTATTGGCAAAAAAAGTGATTGTAAAAAAATTAAATGCCATTCAAAACTTAGGAGAAATTAATCTCTTGTGTACAGATAAAACAGGAACCCTCACAGCCGGAAACATTGCTATACATGAAATAGTAAATGCATGGGGAAAACCTGATAAAACAGTTGAAGACTATGCATGTTGGAATGCCTGCTTAGAAGGCGGATATAGCAATCCAATTGACAAAGCACTTAAAAATTACCACTCTGCAAATAGTATTTTACCCGTAAAACTAGCCGAATTACCCTACGATTTTAACCGCAAACGCTTGAGTATTTTAGTTCAACAAAGTGCTTGTAATTTAATTGTTACCAAAGGTGCATTTGCTGAAATAATTAGCATATGCACACATGTAAAAAGTAAAACAGAACAAGTAGAAAACATTTCTGAACACCTAGATACTATTAAAAAACTTTTTGAACAATTTGCAAGTAAAGGCTTCAGAGTAATTGCGCTGAGTTACAAAGAAAGTAATTCAAATAATTTAACAATTTCTGACGAAAGCAATATGCTATTTGGTGGATTTGTATTGTTGTCAGACCCTGTAAAAGAAGGCATTCAAATCACCTTAAAACAACTCAATGAATTAGGCATTGGATTAAAAATTATTACTGGCGACAACCAACTCGTTGCCCATGCACTTGGAACACAATTGGGCATAGAAAACCCAAAAGTTTTAAGTGGAACAAAATTGGCTGCTGCTGCCCCAGAAGCCATTCCAATGTTGGTAAATGAACACCAAATATTTGCCGAAATAGACCCTCAACAAAAAGAACAAATAATTCTGGCATTGAAACACAACCATTCAGTTGCATATATGGGTGATGGTATCAATGATGTAGCGGCATTACATGCTGCAGATATTGGAATCTCTGTAGAAAATGCTGTTGATATAGCTAAAGAAGCGGCCGACTTTGTATTGCTTGAAAAAAACCTAGATGTATTGATAGAAGGTATCAAAGAGGGTAGAAAAACATTTGCCAATACCCTAAAATATATATTTATCAATACGGGTTCTACCTTCGGCAACATGTTTAGTGTGGCAGGTGCATCTTTGTTGTTGCCTTTTTTACCCATGTTGCCAAAACAAATCTTATTAACCAATTTTATAACAGACTTCCCTTATTTATCTATTGCCTCCGATAATGTTGATGACCAACAACTCAAAAAACCTGGCAAATGGAATATCAAAACCATTCGGAATTATATGGTTATTTTTGGTTTGCACAGTTCTATTTTTGACATGCTTACCTTTTTTATATTGTGGAAAGGATTGCAAGTAACCGAACATGGTTTTCAAACAGCTTGGTTTGTTGAATCAATTTTAACCGAATTGTTTATTTTATTTATCATCAGAACACATCAAAACTTCTTTAAAAGTTTGCCTGGTAAATGGCTCTTTATCATGAGCGCAATTGGTTTGATTACCACATTCATATTGCCTTATATTCCATTATCAGAAAGGTTGGGGTTGGTTCCATTGCCAATTTGGCAAATGGGAATTTTAATAGGAATTGTAACTTGTTATATCCTAACTGCCGATCTCTTAAAAGTATGGTTTTTTAAATCTAGTTTGAACAAACTAACAGAAAAATGAGTATCCAAGCATTTATTAAAAGCAGTCCACTAAAAGGAAAGGCAATTTGTTCGGCAATCTTTCAAGCACTATCTGACCAAGTATTTTCCGTGAATAAACTAATAGCAGAAATACCTTCGCTGAAGCCCGCAGACAGAGGAAATTGTATGGAAGCAATTGTATTGTATACCGAATTAAACCCAACACTTTTTCCGATTGCTGTGGTTCCAAATTTAGAAGCTATTTTGTGCGATAATGCTCCAAGAGTTCAGTGGGAATGTGCCCGATGCATTGCCTTATTGGCACCAATAATGACTGTTAACTGGCACAAACATATAAACGCTTTACTTATCAATGCAAAACAAGGTGGAACTGTGGTGAGGTGGAGTGCTGCAAAAGCATTATTGGCCATTTATTTGTCTGACCTAACAACCTATGCATTTTTAAAATTAGAACTAGAAACCTGCATCCAATTAGAAGAAAAAAACAGTATCCAAAAAATATACAAACAAGCATTTAAATAGCAACTGCTATGGTTTAGCCTATATTTTAAGCTATTTTTGAACGCTTGGAACATCCCGTTTTATTTTTGTTATTGGCATTGGTTGCCGAAATTTTAGGCACTATAGGTGGTTTTGGTTCCTCCTTGTTTTTTATTCCCATTGCCAGTTATTTCATCGATTTTCAATCGGCACTTGGCATTACTGCACTGTTTCATTTGTCGAGCAACATTTCAAAATTGAGCTTATTCCGAACAGGTATCGATAAAAAGCTCATTTATCAGATTGGCATTCCTTCTGTTTTGTTTGTTTTTTTAGGTGCTTACCTGAGCAAATTTGTAGCAACTGATCTTCTAAAAAATGCCTTATCCATTTTTTTAATTGCATTGAGCGTGATACTTTTATTGTATGAAAATATCAATTGGAAAATCAATTTAAAAAATAATTTAATTGGAGGGTCAATTGCTGGCTTCTTAGCAGGAATAATAGGAACAGGAGGTGCAATCAGAGGTTTGTTACTCACTTCATTTAAACTGCCCATTCAAACATTTATAGCTACTTCAGCTCTCATAGATTTATTGGTAGACTCTTCTAGAACCATCGTCTATGGCATCAATGGGTTCATTCACATACACGACTTTTATTTGTTACCCTGGTTATTTGTAACAAGTTTCATTGGTACCTGGATTGGTAAACTCATTTTAAACCGTTTCGATTATAAAAAATTCCGAACCCTGGTTTTACTCCTGATACTATTAACCGGATTGCTTGAATTGACAATGGCTTTGGCTTAAACTATTCGGTATTAGATTGCTTTTTTTGGATGTAATCTACCAGCAACCAAGGCAAGTAAGCCAATGAAAAATTGGCTAGTGCAACAAATTCTGCGAAGAAAATATACCAAGGCCAAGGCCCTAGATAATCTAAAATACTTGCTGTTGGAGGTTTGTTACAAATCCAAAAATAATTGGCTCCAATGAGCACATTTACCAAAGCTGCAAACAACATAAATACGTTAATTCCAACCATGGCCTTGAGCACATGTTTAAATTGAGGTCTCATTTGGTATACCACTGCTGCATATACCAAAGCCAGTATCATACCGGTATGACCGATCCAGTACCTAAAATATAAAAAATGCGGATAATCTTCTTTTAAATCGGGGGTAATACTTGCTTGCAACATGCCTGCCAACGCCCAAAAATAGAGCAATTCAAACCACCATTGCTTGCGCCATACCATCACCAAAACAACAGTTAAATTAGCAAATCGACACAATTGCAATGGCAAGTCTTTCTGCAAAGAATAATTACCAGAAGCAGCTACCAATAGGTTCCATGCCAATAAACTACAAGCAATTAAAATACCAATTGCTGCGCCTAATTTGTATTGAGCTTTTTCGTTTAAATAATGTTTGCTATACAGTGGAATCAAAACAATACAACTCAAAGACACAAACAAAGCAGCCAAATGACTTGGACTCCAATGTTTAAATTCATTGTATTGGTGTAAATATTGTGAAATGAGTTCTTGCATGATCTGTTAAAATTGCCACCATTTTTTTTCTATTCCTACATAAATGCCATCTTGCTTTTCTTGAACCGGGTAGGTTGCAATAAAATCTCCTTGTTGGTTGGCACCTTTTCCAGTCATTGGATCGTATTTATACCTATGAACTGGGCATACAATCATACCAGCTTCATCGCAAAAGCCTGCACCTAGTCTAGCTCCTGCATGTGGACATTTGTCGTCGGTAGCATAAAATTTTCCGTTAATATGGGCCAAACAAATGCGTTTGCCTTCAATATCAATGGTGCGCAACGTATTGTTAGCATGTGGTTTATTACCGTGCAATGCGTAGTCATAGACTTTGATAAATTTGATTGCCATGTTTTAAAAATAAACTTTCAAAGCCAAACTACCATAAGATGTCAAATTTTTCATGAAGACTTTTTGCACCCTAAAAAGAATGAGTACATTTGCAGCACTTAATCACAAGACACATGTTAACTGTTGACCAAATGAATTTTTCAGGCAAAAAAGCCTTGATTCGTGTTGATTTCAATGTTCCTTTAGACAAAACAACTTTTGCCGTAACTGATGATGCGCGCATAAAAGCAACCATCCCTACCATACAAAAAATATTGGCCGATGGTGGCGCTTGTATTTTGATGAGTCATTTAGGAAGACCATTGAAAAAATTGAACGAGGACGGAAGCGTTGCATATGATAAATTTACATTGAAGCATGTAGTTGCCAATTTGAGTGAACTAACAGGTAAGCCCATCCAATTTGCAAGTGACTGTATTGGTGCTGATGCAATAGAAATGGCCAATCAATTAAAAGCAGGTGAAATATTGTTATTAGAAAATCTCCGCTTTTACAAAGAAGAAGAAAAAGGCGACTTGGCATTTGCCGAGCAACTCAGCAAGCTTGGAAATATTTATGTAAACGACGCATTTGGAACAGCCCATAGAGCACATGCTTCTACCGCAATCATTGCTCAGTTCTTTCCTAAAGCAGCTTGTTTTGGATATGTCATGGCAAGAGAAATTGAAAATGCACAAAAGGTAATACAAGGTGCTGAAAGGCCATTTACAGCCATTACAGGCGGTGCCAAAGTTTCAGACAAATTACTTATTCTAGAAAACCTGATTGAAAAAGTAGATTATTTAATCATTGGTGGTGGCATGGCCTATACCTTTTTAAAAGCCCAAGGTTATGAAATTGGTTCCAGTTTATGTGAAGACGACCGCTTAGACCTTTGCAAAGAATTAATGGAAAAAGCAAAAAACAGAGGGGTACAGTTGTTGTTACCTGAAGACTCTATTGTTGCTGATGCATTTAGCAATGAAGCCGCATACAAACAATGCAGCAACCAATTAATTGAAAAGGGCTGGATGGGTTTAGATATTGGTGAAAAAGCTATTGCAGCATTCTCTGAAGCCATACTAGTTTCTAAAACCATTTTATGGAATGGCCCAATGGGTGTTTTTGAAATGAGTCATTTTGAAAATGGAACTAAATCAGTTGGAGCAGCTGTTGTGGCAGCAAGTAAAAAAGGCGCATTTAGTTTAATTGGTGGTGGTGATAGTGCTGCAGCAGTTGCAAAATTTGGCTTTGAAAATGAAGTGAGTTATATCAGTACTGGCGGTGGTGCATTGCTTGAATATTTTGAAGGCAAACAACTACCAGGTATTGCTGCAATAGAAGCAGTGTGTTAAAGAAAGTATTGGCATTTGGCCCTGCTATCATTTGGGCATTCTTTATTTTAGTTGGCTGTATCATGAATGTGAGTCAGTTTCCAAAAGTGTATTTAAACTGGTTTAGTTTTGGGGTAGATAAATTGGCACACTTTGTATTGTTTGGCACACAAGCATTGTTGTTAAATATTGCTTGGGTTCATTACCAAAAGAATAAATTATGGTATGGAATAGGAGCTATCATCAGTGCCATTTACGGCGTTTTAATTGAACAATTGCAAGGCTCCTTTTTCATTTATAGAACTTATGAATTAGAAGACATGTATGCAAACTGCTTGGGTGCTTTTTGTTATAGCTTGTTTTTATTTGTGTTTGACACTTATTTTAGAAAGGCAGTTTCCATTTTTTGGCCAAGTCGTAACTAAGAAATCCTGCACTGGCCGTAAAAGGAGACTCAAAATTATTTTTATACAAACTACCTGTTCCCAAACCTTGAGGAATGTTTGAGCCGGTGCTACTGCACCATTGTGCAATTCTGTTTAATCCAATACTTGATTCCAAAGCCGAAGTTGCCCACCAACCTTTTTGGTAGTGTTGAGCCAATCGTATCCATTCGTTGGCAATGGCAATTCCACCAATGAGCGTTGGTTTTAAAATGAGGTAATCAGGCATACAATGGTTTATCAACTCATTGCCTTTTGACCAAACATCAATGCCAATTAATTCTTCATCTAATGCAATAGGAATTGGGCTTTTTTGAATGAGTGCTGCCATATCATCCCAATTGCCAGCTGGTATGGGCTGTTCAATGCTATGAATATGAAACTGACTCAATACCTGAAGTTTTTCAAGTACCTCAATTTTAGAGAATGCCCCATTGGCATCTAACCTGATTTGTACTTTACTTGCGCTGTATAGCTTTCTAAATTCATTGAGCATATTGCACTCGGCTTCAAAATTCAGCGCACCCACTTTAAACTTAATATGTGTATAGCCTTGCTGGGCTTTGGCTATGGCTTGAGCTAGCATTTGATCTGCTTGGTGCATCCATACCAAACCGTTAATTGGAATAGGTTTGCCTTTTACCCAGTTATTGGGCTCAAACATCTGATAGCCTCCATTTTCAAAATCAGCTATGGCTGTTTCTAAACCAAAATGGATTGCAGGCCACAATTGTAAATCCAATTCTTCTAATTGTTTGCCTGAAGCCAACTCACTTAAAAAAAATTGCAATTGTATTTCAAAATCAGGTACAGCATCTATGCTTAAACCAGCTAAAGGTGATGCTTCGCCAATGCCTCTTTTATTGCCATCTGTAATTGTTATCAGATAGGCCATATGTGTTTGAATTGGTCCACGTGAAGTGCGTGCATCAAAAGCAAATTGAAGAGGATATTTGGTAAAGCTATATTTCAAAACTATGCCCAATAAAAACCAGCATACAATGAAATGGCCAGTAAAAATGTACTCAACGAAAGTTGCTTGAGCAAGGGATCAAATTCTTCTGCCAAATTGCACCTGCTTATTCTCCAAATATGATATATCAACGCCACAAAAGGTAAAATTATAAAGTACGCACTAATACCTGTTGTTTGTACAAAATAAATGCAGCTGTTTAAAGCCAATAATATTAAAACATAATGGTAGCGCTTAGCCATTGGTAAACCAATTCTAACAGGTATAGAATACTTAGCAGCCAGTTGGTCTGCTTCTATATCTCGCATGTTGTTAATGTTTAAAACACCTACAGCTAATAATCCAAAACAGACTGCAAGCCAAACAGCTGCTATGCTAAGCATTCCTGTTTGTAAATAAGCAGTGCCCAACACACCCAAACCTCCAAAAAAAACAAATACAGAAAGATCACCTAAGCCCCTGTATCCGTATGGACGCTTGCCATTGGTATAATATATTGCCGCAGCAATTGCTAAAATACCCATACCAAACAAAACAATAGTAGCTGTTAAACCAATGATTGGAAAACTACTCAACAAAAGTGTAATGCCTGAAAAAAATGAAAGTACAGCAACAAAAAACAAAGCCTTTTTCATTTGTGTAGAACCAATTTGACCGCTCTGAACAGCTCTGGATGGGCCTTTTCTTTGTGCATTGTCTGCTCCATGAATGCTGTCTCCATAGTCGTTGGCAAGATTTGACAAAACTTGTAAAAACAATGCAGTCAAAAGTGTAAATAAAAAAACAGTTGCATTGAATTGATGAGACAAGTCGCCAACCAGCGTGCCTGCAAAAACACAAGAGAATGACAAAAACAAAGTTCTTAATCGAATGGCCTGTAGCCATGCTTTAACTGTATGGGTTGATTTTTGCATATACGTTTGCTTAACGTTTTCTTATTAAATAGAGGCCATCTCTAATGGGCAACAACACTTTTTCGATGCGATCATCTGATTTAATTTTCTCATTAAATGAGTGCAATAGCATGGTGTCTTTGTCTGATTGCAGTGCTTGTTCATCTATCACTTTGCCACTCCATAATACATTGTCTACCAAAATAAAGCCTCCTGGTTTGAGGTGTTCCATTACCAAATCAAAATAAGCTGCATAACTTTTTTTATCTGCATCTATGAAAACCAAATCAAATTGTTTTGGGAGTGTTCTGATAATTTGATAGGCATCTCCAATAATCAATTGTATTTGGTGTTCAAACCCTGCCTCTTTAAAAAACTGATTGGCCTTGTTTTCAATTTCAGGGTTGACATCTATGGTTATTAATTTGCCATTGGGAGCCAAACCCTCTGCCAAACAAATGGCAGAATAGCCTGTATAGGTTCCTATTTCTAATATGTTTTGTGGCCTTAACAAATGGCTTATTGCCGATAAAACCCTGCCTTGCAAATGTCCACTCAACATACGTGGTTGCAATACATTGGCGTGTGTATAGCGGTTTAGTTGTTTTAAAACAGTTGACTCTTCAGAGCTGTGTTCCTCGCAATATTGGTGAATGAGATGGGTTGAATGATCCATTTTATTGAATGGTATAGCGCAATGAAAAACCTCCGCTGGTGATAATTGTCGGGAATGAATTTGAGGTATATGGTGTAGTTTGTTTGCGGTCGTAAAAAATGCGGAGCATGAGTTTTTCATTGATCATGTAATCAATGGTTGGCTTAATGCTTATAACTGATTGCCCTAACACTGGGTCATTACTTGGTCTGTCTAAATTTCTGATTCGGGTAATGTTTTCACGAATAGAGATGTCTAACCTAAAATTGATGTCATTGTCTAACACTAATTTTCTACCTCCCATTCTAAATGGCAATTCTAGTTTATTGGTTTTGTACCCAACACCAAATACAAATTCTGAACCCTTTTGTTCGCTTACTTGTCGGTTTCCTATAGCAAAATTGAGGGTTCTATCTAAATTGTATTTGAAGGTTGTAGTGAGGTTATTAACCAAAGTAACATCTACTCCAATCAGAGGCCCAAATCTTTCAATAAGTGAAATGTTTCTGATGACAATATTGGGCAAGAAGTCGGAACTCTGAGCAAGATTTCTCATTGTATCTACTACTGTTTGGAAACCTGCTATAGAATAAGAGCTCTGGTAACCATGTTGTAAATTGATATTGGAAACATGTTCTTTTAAGAATTCAATTTTACTCAAACCACCATAGGTAATTCTCCAATTTGGCAACGGGAAATTTTGGAATGGAGACAATGCATATGAGGCTGCAGATTGGCCACTGTATGCAGCTAAAAATGCAGGTATCAAAACATCTTGATTGAACTTACCCAAGCCTGGAGGGAACGAATCATTTAAGCCTACAGGTAAACCCCTTTCAGCGGCCAATCTTTTTGCAATGGTAATGCGATTGGCAGCAAATTGTTTAAATACATCACTTACACCTTGGTCATCTTCTTTAGAAAATGCAGTGTTGATCATGATAAAACTAATGTTGTAATTACCCGATTCCATTGCCGGACCAAAATCTCTGTAGGTATTGCTGTCTTCGTCATACCTGAAATAAGCAGTTAAATTTTTTGAATAACTCTTGCTGGCAGAGAGTTCTATTCTAAAATCAGTTATGGGTTCAACCAGAGCCCTTGCATTGATGTTCTCTTGGTAATTCATCAAATATGGATTCACTACCCTAGGGTCTTTGCTAATCCACTTGTTGTCGGCAGCCCTAAAACGGTATCCAGGATCTTGAATGCCAAAAATAAAGTCCCAACCTGGTGCACCTAAATCGGCATTCTGACCCAAATATCCTGGCTTAGGATTGAAACCCGGCAATTGGGTTCCTTGTGTAATACTGTATGACCCACTCATGTTTTTAACAGAGGTGATTAATTTTACTGGAATGCTCAACCAAAACGGAACTGCTTGTGTTTTAACAGGTGCTGCTTTATCTGTTTTGCCTTCTCCTTTTTGAGCATTGCCTTTACTTGATTGACTGCTTGCACTTACACCTGGTGTGAGTACCCTTCTAAACAAACCAACTTTGGTATACAACTGTACAAAATTCATGTTTAGGTTCCATTGGTCTTGTCTTGAATTTTGAATGGTATTACCCAAACTATCTGCTGCAGGAGGTGCTTGCAACCATTGGTAATTCACTGAATAGCTGTAACTGAATTGGGTAATCCAACTCATAAAAGGCAATTTGTTAATTGGAATATTGTAATTGAGTTTAACCGTTTGATCAAACTTAGTAGTTCTTCCTCCATTCCAGAAATTCTTATATATGCTGTCTTTTTTCTCTGGGGTGTCGTCGGCAATTCTACCCGAAGGCTCATCTATTCGGGCATCAACTGTTGAATTGTAATCAATTTTTACATTGCGGGTTAAATCATACCTGAACTCATAATAGCGTTTGGTGGTAAACATTTTATCATACATTACCGGTAAACTTTCTGTTCTGGTATCGTTGATTCTGTTTAACAACTCTCCGTATCTCCTGTCTGCTTCTACCCTCATTCCAATCATTGCCGGCATGTAGTTAAAATTGATGTCTTTTATAAATGACAAATAACTAGGCTTGATAAATTTAAATGGTTCTATTGGCTTATTGTTAAAGGTATAATTGTAGGTTGCAACTCCTTTGTAAAGCTGAAGCCAATTGTATGCAAGGGTTTGATTGCGTTTGAAAGTTTCATTGAATGAGAACGTAAAACTTAAATTTTCAATATCCCAAGGCATGGCTTTTCTGGTGCCACTTCTGTTTTTTCTTACATTGGTAAAGTTGAAACCCCTGCGCATTGAGTAATCATCTGCAGCTTTACTAATTTGCTGTATTCTCTCCGGATTTGATGTCTCGTCAATCTCCTTTTGCAAGCGAGTATCTGGGTTCAATGGATTGTAATAAGGCCTAATTAAAGTAGTACCGTATGAAAAGAAAAATGGAATGGATATGCCACTCTTCATTGGGAAAAATTTACCCAACTCAAAATTGGTTTGCAAGTCGTATTGGTAATCGTCACTCATGCTCCTATCGAGTAATTTTTTATCGATGCCACCCCAACCTACACTTTTGTACATTCCAGTTACTTGTACATTTCCAAAATCAGCTAATTTGGCTTGTAATTTACCAGTAGCAGCATCACCACCTCTTGTACTAAAATTAGTCAGTCTCAATTCATTGAACCAAAGCTCAGAACATTTTGGCAAACCATCGTCTGAGCTAGAATTGCTCATTCTTTTTGGATTGCGAATACCCACCATAAATACCCTTACCTGGCTATAATCTGGCTGACCAACTACTGTATAATTGGCATTACCAACTGGCCTAGAATACCTGCCCGAAAAAGCAAAGTTTGCATTGTTTCTGGCTATTTTGGTATTGATCATTTCTTCTAATTCCACATTCAATTCATTTTCTGAAGGCCATATTGCAGATGGATCAGAAACATTGTTTTCTGTAAATGTGAGTGGCACCTCATACTCGTAATAATTGGTTGTTAAATCTGTACCGAATCTTAAAAAGGCAACCAATTCGCCTTGTTTTAATTTATCTCTGCTTTCTGCATGCACAAACATGCGCAAGTTTCCATATTGTCTTAAATCTACTGTGGTATTTTTAAATACGGCTCTTGCATCACCATCTTTGAGGTTACAAGTAACCACACTCAAGGCTTGTTCGTTTTGTTGAATGGGATTGGGTGAACTGAAATCAATTTCACGCAAAATGCCTGGAGGCATGGTATAAGGAATAGGAACCCGCTTGCTGTTTTTTTCTATGTTTACAGTTGATACTACAAATTGGGTATTGTCCGTTGGGTCAATAGGCTTGTGTTCTCCACCCGTTTCGAGGCTGTTTAAATACTTTCTCCAATCGGCTCTAACCAATTGCAAACTTGCAAAACGCATATTGGTTGGTTCGCTAAAACCATGCATGAACATACGTATGAAACGAATTGATTTAAAATCAGAAATGTCTCCTACTTTTCTTTCAAATTCACGAACTGGAATTTTCAATTGATACCATTTTTCGGGTGCGTAATTGCCATTGATAAAACGTGCATTGGCAGTTAAAGTATCAGTTACATAATTCTTTCCAATCATGAATGCATCTCTACTGATTTCAATTTTATACTGAAAATACGACTCTACATCATTGACAGTATAATCTCTATTGAGGTCTTCGTTGTCGGGAACATTGGTTGCTGCTGTTGGGTATTGCTCAGGTGATTGGTCTACAGTTGGAGAATTGCCTTGGTGTCTGTTAAACTGTTTGTAACGGTCAATGACATTCAATTGCTTGTTATCATAATCTGTTCCTAAATAGTAATGGTAATTGTCGTTAGATGGGTCTTGCAAAGCCTGTTGGTATACTGCAGATGCTGTTCCAAATTTAGCAGCCAATTTTTGAAGGTATCCATTTTCAAAAAAGTTACGTTCTTCATTGTCATCCAAACCATCTAAACCAATGTCTTGTGTTTTTCTAACAGTTGGATCTGCGTCAAACGCATAATTGATGACCGGAGCTCTTGGTACCTTTCCCCAAATAGTAGAATCGGCCAAAGCTTGTTGTTGTGGTGTTTTATTTTTAGGCAAACCATTTTCAGCAGAACGCCTGCCGTCTTTTAATACATCTTCCGATACGTTTCCTATATTCAAATACAAATAGCCCTTATCTGCACTTGCAGGTTTGTCGGCAAATGGGTCCATTACCCAAAGTTCAATGTAATCAATATTGGCCTGTTCAAAATCGTTTTGGTCAATTTTACGCATTATACCAGCCCAATTTTTAGTGGGATTTTTAAGACTGCCATCTTCGTTTAAATCATCAATGCTGTAATTGTAAGGACCCTTTTCTGATGGAAAATAAGCCAAATCTAAAGTTGGCAATGTGGTAGGTAAACCTTGTTGAATTTGTTTACTTGGAAACACATCTGTTTGCAAAACCTCTCTCACCTTGTGATTAGACATGGCATTCGGATCTGATTTCAAATGCGATGGTGTATAGGTGTCGTTACGGTAAAAAGTAGTAGCTATGGTATACCAAGCTAAATTGGCTCTTTTATAGCCATAATCTAGTTTACTCAATGTATTTCCCTCTGGAAATAAATCGGGCTGCCCTTGAGGTGTACTGGCCAGTGCCCAAGTATTTCCCATGCGCAAATCAAATGGCGTTTCTGCCCCTTCAAAATCATCAACATAGGCTGTTCCTTTTTGGCTTAAAGAATTTTGAATACCAGGTATCAGTCGGGCATATTCTCCAGCAACAGTAATGGTAGATGTTTCTTTTGTTTCTATGAATGGCAATTTATCTACCAATTTTGTCAATAACCTAGAATTGCGCGTATATGCACCATCAAAACCAACAACCAAATTTGAAATAGGTTCTTCCCCAATATTTACTTTGGGAGTTAGAGGTCTTTCTGTCATAAACATAAACGTCGACCCAAAAACCAAATCTTTGCTTTGTTTGTAATCAAAACGGGCACCCATCATGCTACGTTGTTGAACCTGAAACAAATTATTACTTTCAGATGAAACCTTAATAATTGCACCCGAATTGAGTAACGCCGCATTTACTATTTTAACCCTACCCAAATTGTAATCTACAATAAAGTCTGAGTTTTCTACCAATTGCGCACCATTGGCAGTAACTCTCACCGACCCTCGAGGTACATTGGTAGAACCCAAAGCTATTTCATTGGTGCTTGAGCCTTGGTAACTACCCCTCAAAAAAAACTTATTGAACTGTGGTTGTTGAACAGCCGAAAACCTGGTTGAATCATACAAAGAATAAAAACAATAATAATTTGCCAAGCTTGGATCTTGCTGAAACTTTTGTTGTAAATAGGTTCCAAAAGGTTCGGTACTTGGTAAAAATATTCGACCTGTTTGTGAGTTGATGGTTACGCCCTCTATAAAGTCAAACAATCCATCTGATACTTTTTCTTGTTGGGTATTGAGCTGATCTAATTGAAATACATTCAATAATGGAATACCGGTTAGCTTAGGTTCATTTTTAACGGGCAAATAATTTAAATCGGCACCTGAAGGGTCATCGGCATAAACCACATTGAGTTTAAAATCCTTTTGTTGAATTTGAAAAGCACCCAACGAATACACATTCTTCATCATTAAATCCCACATAGGTAAATCAGGTCTTTGTGAGGGTCCTTTGATCATTTTCAAGAACATAATTTCTGGAACCGAAGTATTGCGAGGCACATCTAAACTGAACTCACCAACTTTAAATGGAATACCATTGATAGTTCCTTCATAAGCAACTGAAAGCACATCGTCATTGTTGAGCGATTGGTTCAAAGAAATATAACCCAAACGTTGGTTGAAACTAAATTCATTGGGACCTAATTGTCGGGCAAAATTGATAATTTGGTATTGGGTAATTGGCAATAATTTGGTTTGTGATTCATCTGCCTTCAATTGATTTTGAATCTGGTAACTGGCCCTTAATACTGCAGCTTTGTTGGCATCTCCGTTTCCATTTAAATATTGGTAAAGGCCATTTACTTCATTACCTAAATTCCCTCTAGAGGCATTAATTGCCCAATTTTGGTTGTCTCTTTTATTGGTTTCACTCAGATCCGAAAAACCAATGACATCTCTCGATTGCTCAAATGAACCTGTACGGTTTGTTACCCAAACTTCTACCCTGGTAATAACAACTGGAGATCCAATAAAAGGCAAATTGCTCAACCATTTTTCGTAGTTGTCTCTAAAATAATGCGACAAGAAATAATGTCTATTCATGTCGTAGTTGTCGCCCTGAATATCAAAACGGGTGGTAACTGAACCACCTGCTAACTCTGTTTCTTGTGTCTTACCTCTTTGCTGAGATACCACACCTGTTACCGTTAACTTTCCAAATTGAAATGTTCCTTTTACGCCAAACAAACTTTGGCTCCCTTGAATCAAAGAAGATTGCAACGGAAGTCCTACATTTCCTAATTCAATTTTTTTAATGATATCGTCCTCTTTTCCGGCATAGTCGAGTTTCATTTGGTTCTCAAACTCAAATGTAGCCTCTGTATCATAGTTGAGGTTCAATTTCATTTTTTCGCCAATAGCCCCACTCACATTCAATTGAATTTTTTGTCTAAAATCAAATTGTCCGGTACTTTGTTGCCTCAAAGAAAATGAGGGGTTGCGAACCGTATTAAAATTTCCAGAAAAAATGAGTTCGGCTGTTCCTCTGGGTTTAATATCAATGATGCCATTACCAAATATTCGGTCTATAACTTTGTTACTGATATTGAGTTGCGGAATGATTCCTGTTCCCCTTGTGAAATTTTGTGCTTGTGCCCTTTGCCTGAAGTAAGCAGCATTGTTGAGTTTACTTTCTTTTTTAAACTGTTCACTTACCTTGATACTGCTGGGTAGTTTGTAATCTGCAGGGCCAATTTTAGATGAATATTTGTAATCCATTTTATCGGGATCCAATTCAAAGGTTTGTTTGATATTGGCCGGATCGCCCAAATCTAATGGATGTTTGGGTGCATACAATTGGTAGGGCTTTTTATCTTGAATAGGATAAGGCAAATTTGCCCTGCCTGTATCAACTTCTTCTGAATCAGGAACTGAAATATAAAAATCAGGTAAAGGTTTGGTGTTACCTAGGGGCATTGATGACCATGCCAGTGAATATACAAAGGCAAATCCGACCAAAAGGTTTACATAAAGACTTTTTTTACTACTGTACAAAGTAGATGTTTCCCATCAAAGAATTTTTAAAGTTAATTTTACCAATTGTTCAACGCTCAAATTCGGATTTTGTTGTCTTATCTTGTTGAGTCCTTTTTCTGATTCAACTTTTGAGAAGCCCAACATCTGCAATGCTGCCAATGCTTCTTCTACTTCTTTGTTGGCAGCTTGCAATCCTGAACCCATACCCCCATCTCCTATTTTTTTCAATTTGTCTTGCAAGTCAATCACCAATCTTTGAGCTGTTTTAGGACCAATGCCTTTGATGGTTTTCAGCAAAGCCCAATTACCTGCTAAAATGGCTTGTGTAATTTCTTGCACTTTCAAACTAGACAAAATCACTCTTGCCGTATTGGCTCCAACTCCGCTTACGGAAATGAGTTGTAGAAACAGTTGACGCTCATTTTCTTCTGCAAATCCAAATAAAGTATGGCTATCTTCCTTGATACTCAAGTAAGTTAGCAGTTTTACTTGTTCTGCTTCACCCAACAATCCATAGGTATTAAAGGAAATTTGAATACCATAACCAATGCCATTGCAGTCTATCACCACATAGGCTGGCGAACGATACGTTATTTTTCCTTGAATATGTGTTATCACAATTGTTTTGCTTGACTCGCAAAATAATAAAATCTTTGAAATTCAAAAGCCCTATCTTTCAATCAATTTTAAATAGTTTACATGAAAAACTCCCTTATTCTGTTTTGCAGCCTTGTCTTATTGACTTTTGGAAACATTTCTTGTCAAATGATGGGGCTTCAAAAAATAAATGAAACATGGGAAAATGGCCGACTGAAAGCTTCGGGATGGCAGAAAAATGGGGCTAAAACTGGGCAATGGAAAAATTACAGCAGTACCGGTTGGCTTGAATCTAGAGAAAAATGGTCGAAAGGTGAAATAAAATGGACCATTTATTACAACCAAAAACACCAGAAAACTTCATGGAAAAATAACAAAGGAGAAGAAAAATACTTCAAATCGTGTGGTTGCAACCGCTAGTTCAGCTGGTATGGAGCAACTAAATCAAATGCAGGTATTTGAACCTCTATCACCTTCCCATCTATGAGGCGTTCCATTTGGTAAGTACCCTTCATTCTACCAATTGTTGAATTCAAAGCGCAACCAGAAACATACCTAAATGTTTCGCCTGGCTCTAATACTGGTTGCTGCCCTACAACCCCCTCTCCTTCCACTTCCATATCTCCGTCAAGTGGGTCTATAATTAACCAGTGTCTTCTCAATAATTTGACTGTACAATCACCCAAATTACTGATACGAATTCTGTAAACAAACATCCGACAAAGTTTATCATCGTCTTGTTGTTCGCCATTGTAAGAGGTTTCAACCTCTATTTGAATCTGATTTGTAATTGCAACAGGCATGTTCAATTTTTTAACAAGATAAAAAACGAAAAGCAAGGTTCAAAATCTTGAACATAAAATGACATTAAATTAACCTGAATATCATGTTGAGTTGAGAAAATTGTGTAAGAAATGGCTAACAATCCCAGAAAAATACACTTAGCATGCATATCGGATGTACACCTTGGTACATTTGGTTGTAAGGCAAAAGAACTGAATCGGTACTTGAAAAGTATCGACCCTGATATCTTGATTTTAAACGGAGACATTGTTGATATTTGGCAATTCAGTAAAAGTTACTGGCCTAATTCACATATGAAAATCATTCAAAGAATCCTCAAAATGATGGGCAAAGGAACCAAAGTATATTACTTAACCGGAAACCACGATGAAATGCTGAGGAAGTTTGCCGATTTTAGTATGCATAATTTTGAACTGTGTAACAAACTGGTATTGGAATTAGACCAAGAAAAAGCCTGGTTTTTTCATGGTGATGTGTTTGACATTACCATGAAACACAGCAAATGGTTAGCAAAATTAGGAGCCATCGGTTACGATACGCTAATTCTATTGAATGCATTTGTGAATTGGATCTGCGTAAAATTAGGTAGAGAAAAACTGTCTATTTCTAAGCAAATTAAAAATGGATTCAAACAAGCATTGAAATTTATTGCTGACTTTGAACAAACTGCCATAGAATTGGCGCTTGAAAAAGAATATAATTACGTTGTATGTGGCCATATCCATCAACCTCAAATAAGGCTTGTAGAAAAAGATGGCAAGCAAATTACCTATCTCAATAGTGGTGATTGGGTTGAAAATTTAACAGCGCTAGAATACCAAAACAAAGAATGGAAATTAGTTTCCTACCACGAATTATTTGATACCGATAGTGAATGGGCAGATGAGGTTGATGAAGCTGTTGATTTAAACCAATACACCAATATTCAAATGCTTTACCAAACCATTGTAAAATGAAAATTTTATTTGCCATCCAAGGAACCGGAAACGGACATTTGAGCCGAGCCAGAGAAATTATTCCCTACCTAATAAGGCATGGAGAACTCGATTTATTGGTAAGTGGAAATCAAAATGAAGTGCAGTTGCCTCATTTGGTTAAATTTAAAAAAAATGGAATCGGATTTACCTTTGGTAAAAATGGAGGAATAGATCTAATTGATTCCATCAAACAGTTAAAACCCTTTAATTTTTTTAAAGACATTCACCAATTGCCTGTAGAAAAATATGATTTGGTCATCAATGATTTTGAACCAGTTTCTGCATGGGCCTGTAAAATCAAGAAAATACCTTGTATTGGGTTGAGTCACCAAGCCTCATTTTTATCTCCTAGAACACCAAAAATTGAGAGCAAAGACCCATTTTCGCCATGGATTTTAAAAAACTATGCTCCGGTAACCAGTAAAATTGGATTTCATTTTCAAGCATACGATACATTTATTAAGACCCCTGTAATTAGAAGTCTGGTTAGAAAAAATGGCCTCAGTAACAAGGGTCACATAACCGTATACTTACCCGCCTACAGCGACGAAATAGTAACAAAATTCTTCAACAGAATTCCTGAAATTGAGTGGCATGTATTTAGTAAACACAGCAAAAAAGCGTACTATGCGAACAATGTCAGTATACAACCAATACATAATTTGGCATTCATAGAAAGTTTATGTAGTAGCGACGGTTTGATCACCAATGGTGGATTTGAAAGTCCTGCTGAGGCCATGTATTTAAAGAAGAAACTCATGGTCATACCAATGAACAACCAGTACGAACAATTGTGTAATGCAAAAGCCTTGAAAATGATGGGTATCACAGTTTTACATAAAATTGATGATGCTTTTCACAATAGTCTGCTCAATTGGTTGGAATATGCCTGCCCTGTAAATGTAAATTATTACGATACGGTTGAACAAACCATTGAAGAGCTCATTTATAAAACTGCACCCAATTTAAAATTGGCCATTTAACAAACATTTGTGCCTAGCATTCTATCTTTGTTGGTATGCAAGAATTAGAGCCTTTTTACAGATGGCGAGATATCTATCAAAGTGAGAACGACAGCAATTCCCCATTTTATGGCAGAGAATACAGCGAATTTGAGTTTACCAATCAGGTTTACAATTACCTGATTCATCCGCAATGGGACGAATTTGGGTCTCCTACATTGTATGTAAAAATCTTATATGCTGATTACCTTAAGCAGGTTGCCATACTTGAACTCATAGGTGAATGGAATGATGCCATTCACAACGATATCATGTTTTTAAAAAGAGAAGTTGCCGAACCGCTCAACTTGGCTGGCATTAATAAATTCATTCTAATAGGCGAAAACATCATGAATTTTCACAGTTCTGATGACAGCTATTACGAAGAATGGTACCAAGACGTAGAAGCCGAAGATGGTTGGATTGTTGCATTAAATTTTCATCCACATGTATTGGAAGAATTCAAGCAACACAACTTAGATTACTATTTGGTATTTGGAGGTGAATTAGACCAGTTTAACTGGAGAAAATTCAACCCATTGCAATTGTACAGTGAGGTTCAAAAAATAATCAGCCACCGCCTGGGTTAGTCTCATTTAAGATCCAAATCCTTCTTTTAGTTTTTCAGCGTTTTCAGCAATTTGTAATTGGTCTATGAACTCTTGAATTTCTCCACTCATAACCTCTGGCAAATTGTATTTTGTAAAATTAATTCGGTGATCTGTTACTCTAGATTGTGGGTAATTATAGGTTCTAATTTTGGCCGAACGGTCTCCAGTTGAAACCATTGTTTTTCTTCTGCTAGAAATGGCATCATTGTGCTTTTGAAGCTCAATTTCATACAATTTGGTCCTTAACATTTGCATAGCCCTTTCTCTGTTGCCATTCTGGGTTCTTTCTACCTGACAAACCACCACAATTCCTGAAGGTTTATGTGTGAGCATGACCTTACTTTCTACCTTGTTTACGTTTTGACCTCCAGCACCCCCTGAACGGGCAGTTTGCATTTCAATATCGGCCGGATTGAGTTCAAAATCTACTTCTTCAGCTTCAGGCAATACCACAATGGTAGCCGCTGAAGTATGAACCCTACCTTGGGTTTCTGTATCAGGAACACGTTGTACCCTGTGTACACCACTTTCATATTTTAAAATGCCATATACCTCATCACCGCTTACCTCAATAATGATTTCTTTGTATCCACCAGCTGTTCCTTCAGTAAAATCAACTACCTCTGTTTTCCAACCTCTTTTTTCACAGAAATACATGTACATTCTATACAAATCACCTGCAAAAATACTGGCCTCATCACCACCAGTACCAGCCCTAATTTCAAGAACTGCATTTTTAAGATCTTCTGGTTCTTTAGGTATCAATAAAATTCTAATTTCTTCTTCCATTGGTTGAAGCAATGGCTCTAATTCGTCTAATTCTGCTTTGGCCATTTCACGCATTTCCTCATCTTTTTCAGTCTTAAGGATTTCTTTTGCGCCGGCCAAATTACCAACTAAATTCCTGTATTCGAAATATTTATCGACGATGGGTTGAAGCCCTTTGTATTCTCTATTCAATTGGGTAAAACGTTTCATATCAGCAACCACATCTGGTTGACTGAGTGTTTCTTCTACTTGCTTAAATCTATTGTAGATTGCCTCTAATTTATCTAACATGTACTTACTTTAGAGGGCAAAGATAAGTTCAAATTTGATTATTCCATTGGTTAATCAAATGAAGTCTTATTCTGCATGTCTGAACCGCTTGATTTGGTTAGGTTGACCAAGAATAAGGTGCTTGTCTTGAACGCTGAATTGGGATACGCCTGTTTCGTTACTTATAAAAACCAACTTTTTTTGACCAGCAGCTTTTAACCCGTAAATTGAATTGTCTTTCAGGTAATACAAAATATCTTTTTCTGGTTGAACAAATGGAACACCCTCCATTTGAATTTGCTTCACAAAATTCCCAAAAACATCAAACACATATATACCTGAAACCTGATCCAATAAAAACACTCTGTTTCCATCATCTATAGATGCAATTGGAACAAATTGAGGTGTTTGAATAAACTGTTTGCAATTGCCACTGCTTTGAATCAAATTACCAGTTTTGTCAAACTTTTTTAGTTGAAAATCCCCCAAATCAAAAATCCAAATACCATTGTCAAAACTCCTACCTATACAGGCAGCTTGCGTAATGCCCCAATCTGTTAAGTTCAATTTGCCTCTATAGGCCAAATTGTTATCTAACAATACCACTTGGTTCAATTCCTTGTAAAACAAATATATCTCTAGTGGATTGCTCACGTCAACTGCATCTATTGAGCCTGAAAAAGTGTAATTTAAGGTAGCTATACGTTCAAAATTAGAATTGTATTTAAACAATTGGTTACTTGGGGTAACCACATAAAAGTTGCCCATTCGGTCGGCCTGCATGGTTTTATTTTGAAGCGGTAAAACCTGTATCATTTGCCATTGAGAAGTGTCTTGGCCAACTAATGTGCAAGTGATTAAAAAAAAGCAAATAAACAGGTAATTTCTAATTGCTCTATGCAGTACCAACATGGCGCTTATTTGTCAAATTTTTTAAGATGAACACCCTCCGAATCAACAACCAAATAGGTAAAATCTTTGATCCAATCTCCTAGATTGATGTAAGTTGCACAATCATTTAATTGATAAACCATGGGCAAATGCCTGTGTCCAAACACAAAATAATCAATTTTATTGGAGGCTAAATATGTTTTACAAAATTGAATCAGGTACTCTTTGTCGTTATAAAAATCTAAGTCTTTAGCCCCCGTTTTTTGTTTACTGCGGCGACTAAACCAATTGGCAATCCCTATTCCAATTGATGGATGAAAACAAGCAAAAAATCTTTGAAATAAGGCATTTCTATAAATCCATAAAATGAACTTAAATTTCAATTGTCCAGGACCCAATCCGTCTCCGTGACCTATGTAAAACTGTTTGCCATAAAAATTACAAACAATAGGTTCATGGTGTACTTGCACTCCCAATTCTTTTTCAAAATAGCCAAATTGCCATAAATCATGGTTGCCATGAAAAAAATGTACCGGTATTCCTGCATCTGTAAAGGCTGCAATTTTCCCTTGCAGTCTGATAAAACCTTTTGGAACAACTTGCTTGTATTCAAACCAAAAATCAAAAATATCTCCAACTATGTATAAGGCTGAACAATCTTGCTGAATACTATCTAACCATTGCACTATGCGTTTTTCTCTTTCTAAAGAAGAAGCATGGTCTGGAATTCCTAAATGAAAATCAGAGGCAAAATATATTTTTTTGGAATTGGACAATGATTAAACTGTTTTTGTATCGTCTATAAAAAACAAGTACAGGGCTGTTGGGCCCGCACCATTTTGAATGAGAGCTGGCATTTGTCCGGGCGTTTCTGATGGCAACTCCATTGTTTTTACAGGACCCGTTATGAAACTATATAGTGAGGGTGTTTTTCTACCGTATTTGTTTTTCAATACCTGTAAACCATCTTTGATTTCGGGTACCAATTGTGAACGCTTTACAATAAAAACTTGTTCAGGAGCAACAACTGTCATTGCTCTTGAATTTTTATAACTACTCACCAGCACACTTCCAGTTCTAGCAATCAATGCTTCACAACCTGAAATGGCTACTTGAACTTTTTCTATCTGATCTTTGGAAGCATAATGAGAAATGCCGCTTTCGCTAAGTAAATTTTGTATTGATTCTTCCCATGAAAAAATATACTTCCATTTTTTCAATTCAATTAAATCCAACAGTTTGTCTATACAATCATATTGGTTGTCGCAGAAAACAAATTGCCCGCCTGATTCAGTAAAGGTTTTTACAAAGGTTTCAGCCAAAGTCTCTTCTTTGAACAAGGCAAAAATATTTGATTCAAAATCGATGCTTTGATACAAACTTTTCGACTTGGTGTTCAATGCCAAGCGTACCTTTTTAAGGATTTTTTCTTTAGATGTAACTTGCTGTTCCAATAATGCAATGTAAGATTAAATGCTCAAATTTTCATCATTTTCAACTGGCGCTTCTGCTACAGTCTCTTGAACTTCTGTGTCAACTGTAGTTGGCTCTGCAACCTTATCAAATGGTCTTGGGCCAAGCAATTCTGCTAAATCATGTTGAAACAATATTTCTCTTTCCAATAACACTTTTGCAAGGTGTTCCAATTTACTCATTTTTTCTTGCAACAATGCCTTGGTGGCTTGGTAACATTCATCAATCAGTGCACGTACTTCCATGTCAATCATTTCAGCAGTTTTATCGCTGTAAGGCTTGGTAAAACCATATTCTTGATTGGGATCATGAAAAGAAACATTGCCCACTTTTGGATTCATTCCGTATATGGTTACCATGCTGTAAGCCATTTTAGTAATTCTTTCCAAATCATTTTGAGCACCAGTACTGATTCTACCAAAAATTAACTCTTCTGCTGCCCTACCACCTAAGGTCATACACATCATGTTTTTGAGTTGTTCTGTGGTATACAAATACTGGTCTTTAGGTAGGTATTGTGCGTATCCCAAAGCAGCTACTCCTCTTGGCACTATACTCACTTTAACCAAAGGATCTAGTCCTTCTAAAAACCAACCAATGATTGCATGTCCTGATTCGTGGTAAGCAATGATTTGTTTTTCTTCTGGTGAAATGATTTTGTTTTTCTTTTCAAGTCCACCAATAACCCTGTCTACAGCGTCTTGGAAATCTTGCATATTAATGGCCGATTTGTTTTTACGTGCAGCTATAAGTGCTGCTTCGTTACAAATGTTTGCAATATCAGCACCTGCAAAACCTGCTGTTTGAGTAGCCAAGCGTTCAGGGCTTACATCTGTATCCAATTTTAAAGGTTTTAAATGCACCTTAAATATTTCTGCTCTACCGTTTAAATCTGGTTTGTCTATTGAAATTTGACGGTCAAATCTTCCTGGTCTCAATAAGGCCGCATCTAAAATATCGGGTCTGTTTGTTGCTGCTAAAATAATAACCCCTAAATCTGTAGCAAAACCATCCATTTCTGTGAGCAATTGATTCAAGGTATTCTCTCTTTCGTCATTGCCACCTTGCATTAAGTTTTTACCTCTTGCCCTACCTACAGCATCAATTTCATCGATGAAAATAATACATGGTGCTTTTTCTTTGGCTTGCTTAAACAAGTCTCTTACTCTGCTTGCTCCAACACCCACAAACATTTCAACAAAATCAGAACCTGACAATGAAAAGAATGGAACACCTGCTTCACCTGCTACGGCTTTGGCCAATAAAGTTTTACCTGTACCTGGAGGGCCTACCAACAAAGCACCTTTAGGAATTTTACCTCCTAAATTGGTGTACTTTTTAGGGTTCTTTAAGAAATCTACAATCTCCATTACCTCCACTTTTGCTTCGTCTAATCCAGCAACATCTTTGAAAGTAACTTTTACCATGGTATCCTTGTCAAACAATTGGGCACGACTCTTTCCAATATTGAACAATTGACCGCCACCTGATGGACCGCCAGACATTCTTCTCATGATAAACATATAAATGGCAACAAGTACCATAATTGGAAGCAACCAAGTAAATAAGAAATCGCCGAAATAATTGTTTTGAGTCACATATTCAATGGCAATTTGTTCGTTTACAGGAAAGTCTTTTTGCCTTTCTCTCATGTCTGTTTCAAATGAAGAAACATCACCAATTTCAAAGTAATACTGAGGGCCAACATCTTCTCCTAAAATACTTCTGCTGCTCAATTCTTTGTACTTTTCATTTTTGAGCACCTCTTTCTTGAGGTATATTTCTGCGTTTGATTTATTTACCACAACAACTTTCTCAACGTCATGAGAGAGGAGCATTTTGGTTACAAACTCTTGTTTGGTTGTTTTAATGGCAACATTTTTAGGTAAAAAAGTCAAGGCAATGAAAACAACAACTACAATTGCATAAATCCAATTTAAATTGAACTTGGGCATTTGAGGTACTTTGGGTTTTTTATTACTGTTATTCTTGTTTTGAGAGTCTTCTGATTGAGGCGATGTCATGTTATTTTGGAGTTGTTTGCTTGTTTTAAAAGAGAGGCATTATGATTGTTGATTACTTAACAGGAGTGGAAAAAACCAACTTTCACGAATGGGTTTTAACCAGGATTGTAAGAAACTTTTTTTATCCGACACTAAATTATCAAAATACAAGGTGTTTTCATCTATCAGTCCTTGATTTAATTTTTCTACTATGCCTTGTTTACTTGTCTTTTCAAAACTGCCATTCACATATAAATAAATAGACAGCCTGTTAAAAAAATCTATACCAGTCATTTCTACCAATTCACGCACCACCCCTACCGATTTATCTATACCACAGCCACTGATTTCATGTTCAGATTCGTCTACCATGAAAACAACAAAATGATTGTGAAGTAATTGAGCTGATGCAAGTAATTGATTTTGATGAGAGGTCCAAGACGAGGTAAAGGTATCGAGTTTGAGTTGTATGGCAGCAGCCTGGTTTGGAGAAATGCTATCTGATGAAGCATAAATCCAGACCCTTGCATTGTCTGATAAAAGTTGAAAATTGTCTGTCATGTTCTGAGTTGTGAAATTTACCAAAAATCAAGCCATTGACAATATGGCAGAAATCCTTGAACAAAATTACTTAAAATTACCGATTTAACGGAAGCCCCGAAATATTTAGTATTTTCGAAAACTATCATTTTCTAAATGAATCAAACCCAAGCAAGTACAATTGTTATTGTTGGAGCAGGCCCAGCCGGTTGTGCCACTTCTTTGTTTTTAAGTAAACTAAAAATTCCACATACCATCATTGAAAAGAACGGTTTCCCAAGAGACAAGGTTTGTGGTGACGCGCTCAGTGGCAAAGTTGTGCAGGTATTGAAACAGCTTGATCCTAGCCTCATTCAACATTTCCAAAATAAACCAGCAGCATTTTTACCAAGTTGGGGAGTTCAATTTGTTGCACCCAATGGTAAATCAATTGACATTCCATTTAAAAAAGACATGCAAAACGAACCACATGCACCGGGTTTCATTAGCAAAAGATTGGATTTTGATGCAACTCTGTTTTCTTGGTTAGATACTACTTATGCAACAGTACTTACAGAAACAACACTGACCAACATTACAAATGAATCTGATGGACATGCCATTACCATTCAACAAAAAAATGAACTGAAACAAATGACAGGTGTAAAAATGTTGGTTGGTGCCGATGGTGATCGTTCTATTGTTGGCAAAAAACTCATTGGAAGAAAAAAAGAAAACAAGCACTATTGTGCTGGCATAAGGGCTTACTATTCGGGTGTGACAGGACTGCATGAGCAAAATTTTATAGAACTGCATTTCTTAAACGACCTCTTACCTGGTTATTTATGGATTTTCCCACTTCCAAATGGACAAGCAAATGTTGGTGCTGGTATGCTGAGTGCTAGTATTTCAGCAAAAAAAATCAATCTAAAAGAAAGCATGCTCAAGGCTATAGAGAACAATCCTGCCCTAAAAGCCCGTTTCAAAAATGCTGAGCTGCACGGAAAAATAGAAGGTTGGGGCTTGCCATTGGGTTCAAAGAAAAGACCACTTTCTGGCGACCATTTTTTACTCACTGGCGATGCTGGAAGTTTGATTGATCCATTTACAGGTGAAGGAATTGGGAACGCCATGTACAGCGGCATGTTGGCTGCCAAACACATCCAAAAATGCATTGAAAACAATTCATTCAAAGCAGCATTTAACGCGCAATACGACCATGCCTTTTATGAAAGACAATGGGAAGAACTCAAATTGAGTCATACCATGCAAAAAATGGTGAAATTTCCTTGGTTATTTAATTTTGTTGTGAACAAAGCACATAAAAACAAGCTGCTGAGAGAAACCATCAGTTGCATGTTTGAAGATTTAGACATGCGAGCAAAACTGCGCAACCCTTTGTTCTACTTAAAACTGATAGGCAACGACTAATTGTATTGCTTACAAAAATTGGATGAGTTGTTGTACATTCACATCTGTATCAAAATAGCTATTTAAAACTGCTTTTCTATTTTCTATCTCTTCATTTGAAAAGGGAATTTCCATCAATTGGGCTATTGAGGCTTGCATCTCTTCAGCTGTATTGGCAATCAAAGTTAATGCTTCCAAACCGGTGGCTTGAACCATTTCATTGTTCACCAAAACATGTCTACCTAAATACAAAACATTGATCAATTTAAGTTTGATTCCTGTTGGCTGAAAAGTAGGCATGACATTGATTTGAGCATTTGCAACCAATTGGTTAATTTGCTCCTGATCAATATTTTCTAGTAAGGTAATTGTAGGATATTTCTGCACTGCATTTTTTAAATCCAGATGGGCGCCTGAACCAGCAATGATGAATTTGGTTTGAATTTTTGAAAAAACTTCATTTACCAGAAATAGTGCAGCATGGTGGTTTTCTGCAACACTTAACTTGCCATGGTAAAAACAAAAATCTGATTGACCAGTTTTACTTTTAATGGAATCATTGGCATGAAAAGCTGGAAGTAAATGTACTTTTTTTCCAAATTCGGGAGCAAGCTTTTGAAGGTCGTTTGAAGAAATCGCAAAAATGGCCTGAGCATGGTGTAGCTTTTGCTGGTATAGACCCAACAAGAAAGCTTCTGTTTGATAATAAATTTTTTTGAACAAACCTGATTCTTGTTTGGCCAACAACTTGTAATAATCATGTTCAATATTGTGCATTCTCAGCATTTTAAAACGCGATTGCAATGCTGGATGGCTCATGTAAAATGAACTGTGAATGGCCTCAAATAAAATGGGAGCATCGTCTTTCAATAAATTAGCCAGTAATTCAGGTGCTGAGCGTGTAGATACAATGTATGGCAGCCAGAACCTAACATCGAATGCTTTTCTTTTGTAGTAAGTAACTTGAACGCAATATTTTTCCAGTTCCTGTTGAGGCAATCGATCGCCGTATTGAAACAAATGCAACTGTATTTGGACCCCAAATTTATGCAGCGATTTGATTTTATAAAACACATCTATAACCCCACCATAATTAGCAGGATAAGGCACATCAAATGCTACAATATGTAAGTGTTTTAACTCCATAAGTTTTGGTAATAACCCAGAAGTTTTTCTGATTCTAATTGTAAATTATACATTTTTGAGGCTTTGAGACAATTAGCTTTCAGTTCAGCATACAATTGTTTATTGGAAAGTAATTGTTGTATTGCACTTACAATTGATTCTGTGTTGCAATCGAGCAACAATGCTACCTTATGTGTTTGATTGATTGTTTGATAAGCTATAAAATCTGCACACAATTGCGGAATGCCAGCATGCATGTAATCAAAGAATTTATTGGCCAATGAAAATTGATAACTTAGTCCTTTGGGTTCTAATAAATTGTAAGCAATGTCTGCTTTCAATGTAATTTCTCTCAGAGAATGCGGTTCAACAAAACCCCAAAATTTTATTTGGTGCGCCAATCCTTGTTGCTTTACCAAATTCCTTAAATCCTGGCTCAAATCACCCTCACCTACTATCCATAATAAAACAGGCAATTGGTGCATGGCAAGAATGAGCTGTTCTAGGCCTCTTCCTTGGTTCAATGCCCCCTGATACAACACTACAGGCACTTCATTTGTAGTTTTTAAAGTTGGCTGATCTGTTAATAATGGTGGCACGTTTCTGACTGTTTTAAATGCAGCATGGTACTTACTACTGAGTTCTTGAGCCAATTCCTCAGCAACTGTGTATTGCAAATGGCACGCTGCTATGCAAGCATTCCCAATAGTATCCCAAAAAAATTGACTGATATTCCGATTACTCAATTCAGGTACTTCTACAAAGTATTCGTGTGCATCGTGAACCAGTTTTGAGCCCTTTAATTTAGCAGCAATAAAATTAGGTAAAAGGGTGTCTAGATCTATGGCTACATAGCAATCTGCTTGTATAAAAAGTAAAAATAACAACAACCTGACTTGAAATTCTATATAAAAAAGTTTGCCTTTATTGAACCAGCATGTCAATCGAAACTGTTCAAATGGCATAGGCTTCAAGGCGATAGAATTGGGTAATTCTCTTCCAACTAAAAATGTTTCATAGCCAGCATCACTCAAACAAGTTAAGTGTCTTTGCATGCGTTGGTCGTATGAAAGGTCGTTGGAGACAGAAAATACAATTCGTTTTTTCAAATTGGCAGTTTGCAAGTTGAGGCCGCAATATAAAACAATCCTTAAATTCACATGGAAATACCACTCAACCTTTATTTTGCAGAATGAAGAAAGAATTGAATATTATTTCAACATATTGACCAACAACTAGTTAAACCCATATGTTGACGTAAAATAAGTACAATGGTTGAGTTTTTTGAAAATTGACAGAAATATGCTTACTTTTGTAGCATCAATTTATAGAGGGGACCGCAAGTCCCCTCTTTTATTAAGTGTATATGCAAATAGCGGAACAAATAAAATCATGGGGAACTGAATTCTTACCAGCAGACGTGTATGTGGTAGAGGTAGAATACAAAGTTGGCAACAAGAAATTATCTGTATTTCTTGACGCTGATCTAGCATTGACCATTGAACAATGTCGTTTGTTCAATCGTTTTTTATCTGAACAACTTGACACTTTAGATTTTGGTGATCAAGCATATACACTAGAAGTTTCTTCTCCTGGTGTTGACAGACCACTGAAAATGCAAAGACAGTATCCAAAACACATTGGAAGAGAAATTTCAATTAAGCTAAAAGCTCAAAACACAATTGTAGGGAAATTGCTAAAAGTAGAAAACGACCTGATTTCAATTTTACTAAAGGATACAAAAAAAGGATACAAAGCAAAAGAACCTATAGAAAAAGAAATCAGCTTTTCGGACATTGAAGAAAGTACAATTTTGGTGTCATTCAATTCATAAAATAAAACCATATAAATTATATGCATAGTTCAGGATTAATCGACTCATTTAGTGAGTTTAAAGAATTCAAAAACATTGACCGTGCTACCATGCAAAGGGTGCTGGAAGATGTATTCAGAGGCATGTTAAGAAAAAAGTTTAACAGCGACGAAAATTTTGACGTAATCATCAACGACAAAAGTGGTGACTTAGAAATTTGGCACAATCGAACCATCGTACATGATGGCGAAGTTGAAAACCCAAATACAGAAATCGCTTACCAAGATGCTTTGAAAATTGAACCCGATTTTGAAATTGGCGAATACGTAACAACTGAGGTTGATATTTTAAAAGAATTCGGAAGAAGAGCTGTATTGTCTGCCCGTCAGACTTTACTTTCTAAAGTTCTGGAATTGGAAAAAGATGAATTGTACAAAAAGTACAAAGACCGTGTTGGTGAAATTATTACAGGTGAAGTTTACCAAATCTGGAAAAAAGAAATCATGATTTTGGATGATGAAGGAAACGAATTGATTCTTCCAAAAAATGAAATGATTCAAGCCGACCATTACAAAAAGGGAGATGCCATTAGAGCCGTTGTATTGAAAGTGGAAATGCACAATGGAACACCAAGAATTATTTTATCTAGAACTTCCCCAGTTTTCTTAGAACGTTTGTTTGAACAAGAAGTTCCTGAAATTATTGATGGACTTATCAGTATCAAGAAAATTGTACGTGAACCAGGAGAAAGAGCCAAAGTAGCTGTTGAAAGTTACGATGACCGAATTGATCCGGTTGGTGCTTGTGTTGGTATGAAAGGTTCAAGAATTCATGGGATTGTGAGAGAATTGAGAAACGAAAACATTGATGTAATTAATTTCACCACCAATCCTTCGTTATTGGTACAAAGAGCTTTAAGCCCGGCTAAAATTTCTGGAATTAAAATTGAAGAGGACAGAAAAAGAGTTGCAGTTACCATTAAGGCCGATCAGGTTTCACTTGCAATTGGCAAAGGCGGACACAATATTAAATTGGCTGGTAAATTAGCTGGTTATGAAATTGATGTTTACAGAGAAACTGAACACGAAGAAGAAGACATTGATTTAGAAGAATTCAGTGATGAAATTGATAGCTGGATCATTGACGAACTCAAAGGAATTGGATGCGATACTGCAAAAAGCGTATTGGCCATTTCAGTTGAAGATTTGGTTAGAAGAACAGAATTGGAAGAAGAAACTGTGGTAGAAATTAGGAAAATTTTAGAAGCAGAATTCGAACAATAGGATTTTAAAGATAATTTCCTTTTTTAAGGCCTGATTTTACTGATTATTTGGAATAAATTCACTTATAATCAAGTATTTTCAGGCCTTTTAATTGATAATCAATTAATATACCCGATATTCGCAGGTAATTATAGAACCATTAGCGCATAATGAGCGAAACATCAGGAACAAAAAGACTAAATGTAGTTGTTAAAGAACTCAACGTGGGAATGACCACTTTGGTTGATTTTTTAGCAAAAAAGGGGCATGTCGTAGAAGCCAAACCAACCACCAAACTTACAGAGGAACAATACGTTACTTTGCTTTCTGAGTTTTCATCAGAAAAGAAAGTGAAACAAGAAGCCAACAAGCTTGGCAAAGACAGGATCAAACCAAAAGACGTTGTGCATGAGATAGCCAAGCCTAAACCTGTTGTAGTTGAGGAAGAAGAGGAAGAAGACGGCATTTTGATTAAATCTGAACTGGTAAACAAGGGCAACAAGCCTGAATCAGAAAAACCAGAAGAGAAAAAAGAAGAAGCTCCCGTTATTGAAGCTCCTGTAGCTGCTACACCAATTGTCGAAGAAACTCCAGAGAAAGTAGTTGGTAACGATGATTTGCCTAAGTTCAAAGTAATCGGTAAAATAGAATTACCAGGTAAAAAGACCAAGCCTAAAAAAGTTGAGCCTGAACCAGCAATTGAAGAAAAACCAATACCAGAAGTAAAACCTGAACCAGTTGCTGAAGTGCAACCAACACCTGAACCAATTGTTGAAACAGTTGCTCCAGTTGAAACTCCTATTGTAGTTGAACCTGAAGTGGAAGCAAAGGCTTTTGAAACCAAATACGAAAAATTAGATGGCTTGAAAGTAATGGGTAAAATTGTTTTAAAGGCAGATCCGCCTAAAAAAGCACAACCCGTTGCATCTAGCGATAATTTAGACCAAAAGAAAAAGAGAAAGAGAAAAACAGTTGGAGGTCCAAGTGACACCAAACCTGCTAATCCGAATCAACCCAATGGTCAACCTAACCAAAATAGGCCAAATCATCCGGGACAGGGAAATTACAACAGAACCGGAAATAGCCCTAATTACAAAGGAAACAATCCTTATAACAAAGGTGGTTTTAATAGGGGAACAAACACTACACCAGGCGCTCCAAAAACAGAGGTGAGTGAAAAAGAAATACAAGATAAACTTAAAGCAACCCTAGCTCGTTTGAATCCGGGCAGTAAAAATCCAAATTTGGGTGCTGTCAGGTCTAAAATAAGAAAACAAAAACGTGATTCTCAAGCTGCTGAAAGAGAAGAAGCTGCTTTACAAGAACAACAAGACCAAAACAAATTAAGAGTAACTGAATTTGTTACTGCGAACGAATTGGCTAAAATGATGAATTTGCAAATTACGCAAATTATCAGTGCATGTATGAGCTTGGGAATGATGGTTTCTATTAACCAAAGACTCGATGCTGAAACCATTGCCATTGTTGCTGAAGAATTTGGTTATGAAGTAGAATTTGTATCTGCAGAAGTTCAAGAAGCAGTTGAGGAAGAATTGGATGATCCAGAAATGCTTTTACCAAGAGCTCCAATTGTGACTGTAATGGGACACGTTGACCATGGTAAAACATCCCTATTGGATTACATACGTAGAGCCAATGTTGTAAGTGGTGAAGCCGGAGGTATTACTCAGCATATTGGTGCTTATGAAGTAAAGCTTGAAAATGGCAAAAAAATTACCTTCTTAGATACTCCAGGTCACGAAGCATTTACAGCTATGCGTGCAAGGGGAGCTAAAATTACAGACATTGTTATTATTGTAATTGCAGCTGATGACAGTGTAATGCCTCAAACAAAAGAAGCCATCAGTCACTCTTTGGCTGCAGGGGTGCCTATTGTTTTTGCAATCAATAAAATTGACCGCGATGGGGCCAACCCTGACAAAATTCGCGAACAACTTTCTGCCATGAATATTTTGGTAGAGGAATGGGGCGGTAAATACCAATGTCAGGAAATTTCAGCTAAAAAAGGATTGAATATTGAAGCCTTATTAGAAAAGGTATTATTAGAAGCGGAAATGCTTGACTTGAAAGCAAATCCAGATAAGCGTGCAACAGGAAGTGTCATTGAATCTACCTTAGATAAAGGTAGAGGTATTGTAACAACTGTTATGGTTCAAAGCGGAACCATGCAAGTAGGAGATCCATTACTTGCTGGTGTATACAGTGGTAAAGTAAAAGCCATGTTTGATGAAAGAGGCAAAAAAATGCTGAAAGCTGGACCAAGTACTCCTGTTGTTATTTTAGGTTTTGACGGTGCACCTCAAGCAGGTGACAGATTCATCATTACCAAAAACGACCAAGAGGCCAGGGAAATTTCTACCAAGCGTCAACAATTGCAACGCGAACAAGGAATCAGAACACATAAGCACATTACCTTAGATGAAATAGGAAGAAGATTGGCAATTGGCAACTTCAAAGAACTGAAGGTGATTGTAAAAGGTGACGTGGATGGATCAGTTGAGGCATTGAGTGACTCATTGATTAAATTGTCAACTGAAGAAGTTCAAGTAAGTGTAATTTATAAAGGAGTTGGACAAATTTCTGAAAGTGATGTCATGTTGGCATCGGCTTCAGATGCTATCATTGTTGGTTTCCAAGTGAGACCTAGCCCTCAAGCCAGAAAATTAGCCGAAACAGAATCAATTGATATTCGTTTGTATTCAATCATCTACAAAGCGATTGAAGAAATCAATGGGGCAATTGAAGGTTTATTGGCTCCTAAATTAGAAGAGAAAATTCTTGGAAATGCTCAAATCAGAGAGGTTTTCAAAATATCAAAAGTTGGAACAGTTGCTGGATGTATGGTTACAGATGGTAAAATTCCAAGAAATGCTAAAATTAGACTAATCAGAGATGGTGTAGTTGTATTTACAGGTTCTCTATCTTCACTGAAGCGCTTTAAAGACGATGTAAAAGAAGTGAGCAGTGGATATGATTGCGGATTAACCATTCATAACTACAATGACTTAAGAGAAGGCGACAATGTAGAAGCCTACGATGAAGTTGAAGTGAAACGTACTTTGAAATAACAAAAAAGCCGACCATATGGTCGGCTTTTTTTATGCGGTGTATTGCCGCTTATTCTTTTTCTTGCGCATCAACAACAGCAATGGTTACCATGTTAACGATTTCTCTAATGCTACTGCCTATTTGTAGAATATGTGCTGATTTTTTAAGTCCTAATAAAATTGGCCCAATGGCTTCAGCTGCACCCAATGCCTGTAACATTTTATAAGTTATGTTACCACTAGACAATGATGGGAAAATAAATGTATTAACCGGTTCTCCGTTTAATTCACTGAATGGAAAATTCTCCTTCAAGAGTTTTTGATTCATTGCAATGTTAGCTTGAATTTCTCCATCCACCACCATTTGCGGATAAATGGCTTTTAGTTGTCTTCTCACTTCAGCCATTTTAGAAGGAACTTCACCATTGGCAGAACCAAAATTACTATAAGATAACAAAGCCGTCTTAGGTTGTATATTGAATTTTTTTACAGCAGCATGAGCCAATGCAGTAATATCAATGAGTTCTTTAACTGTTGGATCAGGATTTACCGTGCAATCAGCAAAAAACAAAGGACCTTTTTTGCTCAACATGATATACATGCCTGCTACCACTGAAGTATGTTCCTCTTTACCCAATATTTGCAAAGCAGGTCTGATGGTAGAAGGATAATTTTTTGTTAAACCTGAAATCATAGCATCTGCTTCTCCTGTTTCAACCATCATAGGTGCAAAGTAGCTTCTATCTCTGACTAATTTCTTGGCTTCATACAAAGTAATGCCTTTGCGCTGGCGCTTTTGAAACAAGATTTCTGCATACGCATTTCTTTTATCTTCATGTTCCATTGGGTCTATGATTTGAACATCTCCCAACTTAATTTCATGTTCAGCAATGATTTGTTCTATTTTCTGACGGTTACCCAACAAAATTGGAATGGCAATACCTTCATCTTTTACAATCTGAGCTGCTCTTAATATTTTAAAATTATCTGCTTCACTAAAAACAACTCGTTTAGGCGCTTGCTTGGCTTTGTCTGTAAGGGCACGCATAAAATTACTTTCATTGCCCAAACGGTTTAACAATTCGTTGTGATAAGCATCCCAATTTTTAATGGGATGTTTGGCAACACCACTGTCCATGGCAGCTTTTGCAACAGCTGGAGAAACCGTTGTAATGAGTCGAGGATCTATCGGTTTGGGAATGATATAAGACCTGCCGAAGGTTACATTTTTTTCGTCGTAAGCAAGCAATACCATTTCTGGAACAGGCTCTTTGGCTAATTTGGCCAAAGCATGTACTGCTGCAATTTTCATCTCTTCATTTATTTTGGTAGCTCTTACATCAAGTGCACCTCTAAAAATATAAGGAAAACCCAATACATTGTTTACCTGATTTGGATGGTCACTTCTGCCAGTACACATAATAATATCGGGCCTTGACGCCATGGCCAAATCATATTGTATTTCGGGGTTTGGATTGGCCAATGCAAAAACAATACAATCTTTGTTCATGCTCCTGATCATATCCTGATTCACTACATCGGCTTTAGACAAACCTACAAATACATCTGCATTTTGCATGGCTTCTGTGAGGGTATGAATGTTTCTGGCAGTAGCAAATTGTTTTTTAATTGGGTCTAATGCTGGGTTATCTTGCCTAATGACACCTTTGCTATCGCACATCACTAAATTCTCTGGTGAAACTCCTAAGGCAAGCATAATTTTGGCACAACTAATGGCAGAAGCCCCAGCCCCATTGTAAACAACTTGTACTTTTCCAATTTCTTTGCCAACCAATTCCAATGCATTGAGCAATGCTGCTCCGGTAATTATGGCTGTACCATGTTGGTCATCATGCATAATTGGAATGTCCAATTCTTCTTTGAGGCGGGTTTCTATTTCAAAACATTCAGGTGCTTTGATGTCTTCTAGGTTGATGCCACCAAAAGTGCAAGAGATATTTTTAACGGTTTGAATAAATGACTCCACATCTTTTGTGTTCACTTCAATATCAAACACATCAATGTCAGCAAAAATTTTAAACAATACCCCTTTGCCTTCCATAACAGGTTTTGAGGCATCGGCACCTATATCGCCTAAACCCAATACTGCAGTTCCATTTGATATAACTGCAACCAAATTCCCTTTGGCTGTATATTTATAAATGTCTTCTGGATTTTCTGCAATTGCCAAACATGGTTCTGCAACACCTGGAGAATAGGCTAAGCTTAAATCTCTTTTAGTATTGGTTGGTTTGGTAGGTACAACGGCTATTTTACCTGGTCTGCCTTTGCTATGGTATTTTAAAGCGTCTTCTTTTAATGAACTCATGAAAGTTTAAATCTGTTAAAAATTAGGTTTGATACTCATCTCAGCATAGTAATCAATAATGGCACTGACTGCTTCATCAGCAGTGTCAACCAGTTTGAACAAGAACAAATCTTCTTCGTTGATGTTTTTCTCTTTTTTGCACATGGTTTCTTTGAGCCAATCTATCAATCCACCCCAGTATTCAGTCCCTACTAAAACTACAGGAAAACGAGCTACTTTATGCGTTTGAATTAAAGTCAATGACTCAAACAATTCATCTAAGGTACCAAAGCCACCTGGCATGGCAATAAATCCTTGTGCATATTTAACAAACATCACTTTTCTCACAAAGAAGTAATCGAAGTTGATGTTTTTATCTTGGTCTATATACCTATTGTGAAACTGTTCAAATGGCAATTCAATGTTCAATCCTACTGATTTTCCTCCGGCCTCAAATGCGCCTTTGTTTCCGGCCTCCATAATACCCGGACCTCCACCAGTAATGACCCCAAAGCCAACTTTTACAAGCTTTTTGGCAATTTCTTCTGCCAATAAATAATACTTGTTGTCGTTTTTGGTTCGGGCAGATCCAAATATAGATACACATGGCCCAATTTTACTCATCTTCTCAAAGCCTTCTACAAACTCTGCCATGATTTTAAAAGTGGCCCAACTATCGCTCACTTTGATTTCTGGCCAATCCTTTTTCTGGAAAGCCAATTTAATGCGTTCTTCTTCTGTCATTTGCTTAAAATTAATGGGCAGCAAGCCCTATTGGAAATGAATTAAGACAACAATTCTTTCAGGCTAGCTGAAATGATTTTTCCATCAGCTCTACCTGCAAAATGTTTCATTGCCAAAGGCATTACTTTTGAAAAATCAGCTGCAGATATTGCTCCGTTTGCTTGAAGCAATGTTGCCAATTCTTGTTTTATTTGCTCTGTTGATAATTGAGCGGGCAAATATTTTTCAATTACAATTAACTCATCCGATTCAGTTTTGGCCAAATCTGTTCGTCCGTTTTGAAGATAAATATCTAAGGATTCTTTTCTTTGTTTGGCCAGTTTTTGAAAAATTTTGATGGATTGCTCATCTGAAACAATTCCATTTGCTCCAGCCTCAGAGCCAGCCAATAACAAGGCCGACTTTAAACCACGCAATGCACGAAGACTTACTTCGTCCTTTGCTTTCATTGCAGTAATAATATCTGCGTTTACTTTTTCTTGTAAAGTCATGGTCTATTTCTTAACTATCAAATGAAGTCAATATTATTCGCTAATACAACTTTCTATTTTTTCTTTGCTATAAATTTACTGCCTTTCCCTAAGAAAAAGCTGAATGTATCACTTCTTAAACCCAATCTAAGGGTTTCTAACGGAATGATGTCATTTGGTGCAATGTTTCCTAAATTCACATTGGCTCCTACTAATTTAATGAAATAAGTTTGTTGTGCTTTTTGAGGTGCTTCCCAAATGATTTTTTCTTCTGGAATTTTGGTTAATATTTCTTGAACCAAACCTTCTCTGACTTCTCCACTACTCCTATAAACACCTACATTTCCTGCTTCTCTGGCTTCTGCAATTACTTTCCATGCACCAGCAGCCAATTCACTTTGCATGAGTTCTATCCATTGGTATGGAGGAATAATTTTTTCTACGTCTTTACTACCAACTTCACTCAAAACTGTTACATGTTTGCTTAATTTGGCAATAAGTTCCAGTTTCATGTCATGTGGCAATTCTATTGAACCATCTGAAATTTCAGCATGTTGCATGCCATACTTTTCAAGCATTTTAATATAGTCTTCAAATTGATTGCGAACCAAATAAGCTTCAAAAAGCGTACCTCCAAAATAGACGATTATGCCGTTAGATTGATACAGTTTAATTTTCTCTTGTAAGTTTGGAGTGACATATGAAGTGCCGAAACCCAATTTAACAATATCTGTATATGCGCCGCTTACAGAAATCATGTCTTCGGCTTCGCGCATGCTAAGGCCTTTGTCCATAACCATTGTAAGGCCTGCATTTCTAGGCTTTAAAGGCCTTTCCGGAATGTGTTTTAACTTAAAATTCATGAATGTGCGCAAATTAAAGCATTTAAGACAAGATGTTCCAACTTATTCAACTGATTTTGGACGGTAGGCATCTACCAATTGAACAAAATCTGGAATCAGAGCAAATTCAGGATTGGCTTCAAATAAGTGGTTATGCTCTTCAAAATTGAGTTGCAAAGCTTTTTCAAAATAACCAAGTGACTCTTTGGTTTTACCCGCTTTGTAAAGCACCAACGACAATCTATAATAACAAGCATATGAATCTGGATTGTATGACAAAGCTGTTCTGAGTAATTTCTCAGCCCCAACAAAGTCTGCTGCTTTGTAAAGCACAAATGACCAATCAATCCAAGCTTCTACAAATGATGGATCGAGTTCGGTTATTTTCTCAAATGTACCAATTGCATCATCGGTTTTGTCTAAGGCATACTCGCATTCTGCCAAAACCATTAGGTATTCAATGTTGTCTGTTTCCAACAAAACAGCGCGTTTGAAAAATTGCAATGCATCTTTTCCTTTGTCATCTTTGAACAATGTCAAACCTATTCCAAACCATGCTTCTGCAAGATTAGGATTTACCAAACTGGCTTTTTTATACAAAGCCCTCGATTGGTCATAGTCCCCTTTACGTTCATAACATCCAGCCAAATTACAAAGTGTTATGCCGTCTTCCCCTTCATCTTCAATAACCTCTTGATAGGTTTTAATGGCATCATCGAATTGTTCCAATTCTACCAGAGCATTTGCTTTGTTAAACTTAGCAACAGTGTAGGTATCGTCTATAACCAAACAAAAATCAAATGCATCTATAGCTTCTTTAAAATGGTTGAGTTTGGTATGAATTACCCCCAAATTGTACCATGCAGTAGCGTTGTATGGTTCTAAATCTATAAGCTGATTTAAAAGCGAAATGGCTTCATCATACCTATTCATTAAATCAAGACAATTGGCAGTTTCGTAATAGGCTTGCTCATTGGCCTGATCTAACTTAATAATTTCTTTAAAATAATGAACAGCTTCTGAAAACAAATCGTGGTCTTGGTGAATGAAGCCAATTTCGAACAAACAATCAATTAACTCATCAGTATATTGAATAGCTTTATCAAAACAAATTTTTGCTTCAATAGGTTCATCTAAACCCAACAATACTTCTCCTTTGAGGAGATATACCTCAGCATTATAAGGTTCGTATATGGATGCTTTATCCAATTCAGCCAATGCCAAATCAAACTTGTCTGTGTGTAAATATACTTCTGCCAATTTGACCCAAAAGCCAACATGTTGCGGATACATATCTAAACCAAATTGGATAGCCGATTCAGCTTTCTTGTACTTTTCCTGCTGTAAATAATGTTCTGCTATCATTTCTATTGCATCAGGTTCAAAATAGTCTTTGGTTCTATTCCTGAGCATTTTCTCATAGCGTTGAACAAAATTGCTGGTTTCCTCTCCTAAAAAATCATTTCCTTCCATGGCAATTCATTTAACAATTCAAAAATAACTGAAAGTTCTGTAGACAGATGCCTATTATCTCCTTTTTTTTTACAATTTTTGAACCAATGGTTCAAATTAAAAATTGGAAAAAGAGTTTATTTTTAATATACTCTTTATTAGGCATTTGCCCTTTAACAATTGCACAAACCTTGCCAATGATTCAAAATCAGGCAAAGTGGCAGCAACATGTAAATTATACAATTGATGTAAGGTTAGATGATGCACGTCAAATGCTCACTGGTTTTGAGGAATTTATTTACACAAACAATTCTCCAAATGCCTTGAATGAAATTTACATTCATTTGTGGCCAAATGCCTACAAAAACAATGAAACAGCATTGGTAAAACAGGAACTAGAAAACAAGAATACCAGTCTTTACTATGCATCAAAAAAAGACAGAGGATGGATAGATTCATTGCAACCAAACATCAATGGGAAACCTGTAGTATTTATCTATGACAAACACATAGATTATGCTAAAATAACACTTACTCAACCGCTATTACCGGGTCAACAATTGGTATTTTCAACACCATTCAGGGTAAAAATTCCTGGTAAAGTTTTTAGTAGAATGGGTTTAGAAGACAGTATTTATTGTATTACACAATGGTTTCCAAAGCCAGCAGTATACGACATAAACGGTTGGAACCCTATGCCCTATTTAGACCAAGGTGAATTTTACAGTGAATTCGGGAAATTTACTGTAAACATTGAAGTTCCTAAAGAATATGTTGTTGCTGCAACAGGAAATTTAGTAAACAAAGTTGAACTGGATTGGTTAAACAACAAAATAGTCAAAGCAAATACTGAAAATCCTGAAATAAATAACTTCAAAAAATTACAATTTGTGCAAGACAGTGTTCATGATTTTGCATGGTTTGCCTCTAAGAAATTTAAAGTAGCCAAAAGCATGGTGTTATTGCCGAGTGGAAAAACAGTTGATACCTGGATTTATGCACCTAAAGCTTCCAAAGAAAGCTTAGCAACGGGTTTGAGCTATGCCAATGAAGCAGTGTATTTTTACAGCACAAAAGTTGGTGAATACCCTTACAATATTGCCAGTGTAGTCATTACCCCTTTAGAGGCTGGTGGAGGCATGGAGTATCCAACCATTACAAACTGTCAGAGCATAGACAAAACTACAATCATTCATGAAATTGGGCACAATTGGTTTTATGGTATTTTAGGTTCTAACGAAAGAGTGTACCCTTGGATGGATGAAAGTATCAATACCTATTACGAAAACCGAAACGATGAACAGCTGCAACGAGCGGCATTTGCCATCAATGAAAAAAAGGTATTTGATTTTAATTTGGTTCAATTCAATTCGGCTGCGTTCTTGTATAGATGGACTGCACGCAAAAATACTGACCAAGCTGGAAATTTACACAGCACTAAATACACCGACATGAATTACGGCAGTATTGTATATGCCAAAAACCCTTTGTCATTTGCCTATTTAGAAGCCTATATGGGAACCGCGGCATTTGACAAAATGATGCAAACTTATTTTCAAGAATGGAAGTTCAAACATCCTTTGCCAAATGATTTTTTTGCTCAATTATACCGCAACGGAAATGACAGTTTAAGTTGGTTTGAAAATACGCTCTTAAATGGCACCCAAAAACAGGACATTGCAATTTGTGGCAATCAAAAACAAATCAAATTGTACAATCAGGGGAATTCAAAATTACCCATACCAATTAGTTTAAAATTAGGTGACAGCATTGTTGAAACGCGCTGGTATAATCAGAATACAATTTTAAAATGGTCTGATTTTAGCAAGTGGGAAACGTATCATAAAAATTCGAAAGACAGTATATCTGTGAGCATTGATTTGACAAATGCGCCTTTGGATATATACCCTCATAATAACCAACTCAATTATGTACGCAAAAATCCAATCATTCAATTAAAACCGCTCTTTAATTTTGAAAACAGCTTGTCTCCTACTGTTTTTTGGATGCCTATTTACGGTTGGAACAGTTACAATAAAAGTATGCTTGGACTGGCATTTTACAACAGCATTATTCCTGAACAAAAAAATGAATTAACCTGGAACCCAATGTATAGTTTTCAAACAAACAATATCAATGGCTACTTTGATTTCAAACACAGATTTTACCCCATAAACCCTCGCTTTAAAAACATTGTTTTGGGTCTTCAAATGAAAAGTTATGCTTATCAAATTCCTGACAATGTTAGCAACACCAATGCGCAATTCAGCAAATTTGAGCCTTACATTGAAACAGAATTGAAACCAAGCTACGCTAGAAGCAACATCAGTCAAAGATTATATGCTGGTTGGGCAATTCTCAATAACAATTTTCAAACCAATGAATTGTTTAAATGGAACAATAACATGCTTGGTTTATTGCATGTCAAATACAATTATGAGAGGGCTGTTTGTTTCTTCCCTGCCAAAGCACAAATCGATTACCAAGTAGATTTAAGCAAAAATAGCATTCACAAATTAGGGTTAAGTTTTGAGCAGGGATTTGAATTTGAAAAAGGCAAAAAAACCATCAAATTGCGCTTATTTGGAGGTTTGTTTTTTAAAACCAACCAAGCACCTGTTGGGCAAAATTGGCGTTCAGAACAAGCCTATTTTATGGCTGGTGGAACAACTGGTTTAAATGACTATTTATACAATGAAACACTTTTAGGTAGAGCCGAATCAATCAACCCATCTAACAGTATTTATGACCGTCAAATTATTCTAAATGAAGCTGCTTTCAGGGCCAATGCTTTTTTAGGTAGTTCAGATAAATGGATGACAGCCATGAATGTAACATTACCTATACCAAAAACCAGTTTGCCAATTGGTTTTTATTTTGACATGAATTATGCGCCAATTAAAACTACAACTATGGCTACAAATACTATATTATACACCAATCAATTCAATTGTGTGGGTGGTATTTATTTTGCCTTTTACAAAGATATTTTTGCAATTTACTTCCCAATTGAGGCCCTCTGCTCAAATGAATTGAGAAATTATTGGAACTTGAACAATCAAAATGCGTTCTTTGAAAAAGCAAATTTTGTATTGAACTTAAAAGAACTAAACCCAATTAAACTGATCAGAAACTTTTCGTTATAAATTAAAAAACAATGAATATTCAAGAAGAAATTTTAATCCCATTGGGAATCAATAGCCTCAATAAAGGCACTACAACCGGTCAACACTTTTTTAGCTCAGCTCAAGCAGAAATGCTTGAAGTAAGCAGCCCAGTTGATGGTAAAACCATTGCTGGTATTACATTAACAACCAAAGAGGAATACAACAAAGTAATTGAAGCAGCCCAAGCTGCTTTTTTAGTTTGGCGCAAAATGCCTGCACCTAAAAGAGGTGAAATTGTGAGACAATACGGGGATGTTTTAAGATCACACAAAGATGCTTTGGGTAAATTAGTAAGTTATGAAATGGGTAAAAGCTTACAAGAGGGTTTAGGCGAAGTACAAGAAATGATAGATATCTGTGATTTTGCAGTTGGCTTGAGCAGACAATTAAATGGCTTAACCATGCATAGCGAAAGACCCAATCATAGAATGTATGAACAATACCATCCATTAGGTATTGTTGGTATAATATCGGCCTTTAATTTTCCAGTAGCCGTATGGAGCTGGAACAGTATGATAGCTGCTGTTTGTGGTGATGTTTGCATTTGGAAGCCTTCAGAAAAAACACCTTTATCTGCTTTTGCTTGCCAACATTTAATGGCCAAAGTTTTAAAATCAAACAACCTTCCTGAAGGTATATTTTGTATGGTAAATGGCAAAGCAGATGTAGGAGAGTGGATGAGCAACGACGAACGCATTCCTTTGGTATCAGCTACCGGATCAACCAGAATGGGACGTGCTGTAGGTAAAGCCTTAGCCGAAAGATTTGGAAAAGCACTGCTTGAATTGGGAGGCAATAATGCCATCATACTTACCGAAAATGCCAATTTAGATTTAGCAATGATTGGTGTTGTTTTTGGAGCTGTAGGAACAGCCGGACAAAGATGTACTACTACCCGCCGACTCATCGTTCATGAAAATATTTATGAAACCGTAAAACAAAAACTCATAAAAGCATATGCCCAATTGAGTATTGGCAATCCACTAACTGGAAACCTGGTTGGTCCATTGATTGACAAAGCAGCTGTTGAGGCGTTTTTAAATGCGTTGACTGCATTAGGTGAACAAGGAGGAAAGGTAATTTGTGGGGGTGAAAAAATGCAAGGTGCTGGATTTGAAAGTGGTTGTTATGTAAAACCAGCCATTTGTGAGGCAGAAAACCATTTTCCAATTGTACAAGCTGAAACTTTTGCGCCTATTTTATACCTCATGAAGTACAAAAACTTAGACGATGCCATAGCTATGCAAAATGATGTAAAACAAGGCCTGAGTTCAAGTATTTTTACGCAACACATACAAGAAGCTGAACAGTTTTTAAGTGCATGGGGAAGCGATTGCGGTATAGCCAATGTAAATATTGGAACAAGTGGCGCTGAAATAGGTGGCGCATTTGGAGGAGAAAAAGAAACAGGTGGTGGACGTGAAAGTGGCAGTGATTCTTGGAAAGTATACATGCGCAGACAAACCAATACCATTAACTATGGCAAAGAATTGCCTTTGGCTCAAGGTATCAAGTTTGACCTTTAATTTTATTTTCTATAAATATTGTTTTTGGTATGGCATTTGTAATGCATTGGGTTGTATGAAAACCTCATTTAAACATTTCGTTGGAACAATTTGCCTTTTTGCATGCTCATTTGGCGTATTGGCTGAAATGCCAAAGAAAAAAACAGACGACCGCAGCGCCTATTCTAAAGTCTCTAATTTTGCTTTTGGCTATGGTGAAAAATTAGAGTACAGAATGCACTATGGGCCATTCAATGCTGGTTATGCAAGTTTAGAGATTATGCCTGAACCTGTTTTATTAAACGGGCGAAAAACCATGAATATCAAATGTTCAGCAAGGTCTTCAAGAACCATTGATGCATTGTATAACAAGGTTCGCAACGACTACGAAAGCTACCTAGATATAGATGCAATGGTTCCAGTTAAGTACACCAAAAAAATTGAAGAAGGTAAATACCGTGATTCTGATTTTGCAATATTTGACCATGAAAACAGAAGAATCAATACCAAAAAAGGAAACATTACAGATGCACCATATCAAGTTCAAGACTTGGTTTCTGTTTATTATTGGTCTAGGTTATGGGATGTTACCAATGCTAAAATTGGAGACACTTACCCCACAGAGTTTTATATGGATGGCAAAGTATACAATTACAGTATCAAATTCTTAGGTAGAGAAAAAGTGAAGGTAGATGCAGGAAAATTCAATGCCATTAAAATCAGGCCTCAAGTAAAAACAGGCGACTTATTTAAATCAGAAGATGCTCTAACAATTTGGGTTAGTGACGATGACAACCACATGGTATTGAAAGTAGAGTCAGAAATATTTATTGGTTCAGTTGCGATGTCTTTAACCGGATATCAAAATCTTAAAAATCCGCCTAAATCAAAAATCAATTGAGCATGAAACAAGGTATCAATCAATTACTGAGTAGGCCATTGGCTCTGAGTTGCCAGATTACCTTGTTGTTTTTTGTGATTGGTGGCATAGGCATACAATTCAATGCTGAATTTGCCCAATTGACTCCTTTTCATTTGCTCTTAAATTTTGGACTATTCATTTATAGTTATGAACAGCGAAACAATTTTTTTTATGTGCAGGTGCTACTGCTGTTTGCTGCTGGTTTTGTTATAGAGCTAATGGGCGTTCAGTCGGGACTATTGTTTGGAAAATACGAATACCTCGAAAACCTAGGCCCTAAATTAGCCAATACTCCACTACTAATTGGAGCAAATTGGGTTTTGGTAAGTTTTTCGAGCATCAGTTTAGTAGAATGGATAGCCCAAAAATTAAAACTAAAAATACACCAGTTAACAGCAGCTATATTAGGTGGTTTGTTAATGGTATTGACCGATTTGTTTATAGAACCTATTGCACCAATGCTTGGATTCTGGAAATGGGATCAGGGTGTTATACCAATTCAAAATTATACAGCGTGGTTCTTTTTTGGATTTGTATTTTGTTATTGGATTGTGCAACAACAATTACACAATAAAAGCAGGTACGCCGCTTTTTTATATGTGCTACAATTGCTCTTTTTTGTAAGTCTAAATGTGTAATTTGGGAAACATTTTAACTTTTAAGCTGTTTCTTAGCTATGTTTAATCTATTAGTTGTTCTATTTACTTTCATTGCCATGGAGTTTGTTGCATGGTTCACACACAAGTTTGTGATGCATGGATTACTCTGGTATTTACACAAAGACCATCATCAGGTAGAACCCGGTTTTTTTGAAAAAAACGATGCTTTCTTCTTAATTTTTGCCATACCAAGTGCGTATTGTTACATAACAGGAAGTATTTATCAAGACTTCCGTTTTTATATTGGTATTGGAATTTCCCTATATGGATTGGCCTATTTCATTGTACATGAAATTATCATACACCAGCGCTTCAAATACTTTACACATTCAAACAACAGGTACATTAAAGCCATCAGAAGGGCACATAAAATTCACCACAAACATTTGCAAAAAGAACAGGGTGAAAACTTTGGAATGCTTATCGTTCCAATGAAATATTGGAAAAACCCTAACAGCTCCAACTAATGACTTTATACGCCTGGCTCATGCTGATTTCAATAGCAGGTCCACTTGCTTTGTCATTTGATAAAAAAGTGGCTTTTTACAAGCAATGGAAATCTTTGTCAATAGGTTTATTGGTAAATGCTGTTTTGTTTATTGCATGGGATATTTGGTTTACCAAACAACAAATTTGGGGGTTCAATCCGGCATATTCTTCTACTTTAAAGTTTTGGGGATTACCCATTGAGGAATTGAGCTTTTTTATAGTAGTGCCCTATGCCAGTATATTTATATATGCCTGTTTGAAAGCCTATTTAAAAAGGGGTATCTATACACAATTGATAACCTGGTTGAATGTGATAGGTATGCTAGTTTGTTTGGTGGCAATGGTTGCATTTACCACTAAAACCTATACTTTGGTGAATACCAGTATTGCTTTTGTGTTGTTAGCAGCCCATCAATTTTGGCTAAAAAAAGCATACATGGCTTATTTTTGGATAGCATACTTTGTACACTTATTGCCTTTTGTGATCATCAATGGTGTACTTACAGGCGCGGTCACACCTAGTCCAATTGTTTGGTACAGTTCAGAGCACATTATTGGCTTACGTTTGATCAGCATACCCATAGAGGACTTTTTTTATGCCTTGAGTTGTTTACTACTTCCTGTAACAGTGATGGAAGCCCTATTATCAAAACAACACTAACTTTTATTAATACATCTACTTGGATTGCCGTTTTTTTATTGACTGATAAAACTTAAATTGCGGGCAAATAATTTAATTGCAAAAATGAATTTACCTGAAAATCTCTATTACACCAAAGACCACGAATGGGTTCGTGTTGAAGGTGATGTTGCTACTGTAGGAATTACCGATTTTGCTCAACATGAATTGGGCGATATTGTTTATGTTGATATTGACAGCAAAGGTAAAAGTGTTGGTCAGCACGACGTTTTTGGAACAGTTGAAGCTGTAAAAACAGTAAGTGATTTATTTATGCCTTTATCTGGTGAGGTAATAGAACTAAACCCGCAATTAGATGGCTCTCCAGAATTGGTAAACAGTGAACCTTATGAAAACGGATGGATGATTAAAGTAAAAATCAGCAATCAAGATGAAATAAGCGGACTGATGAATGTAGAAGCATACAAATCATTGATAGGTGCCTAAAAAATTAAAACCCGGAAACGGGTTTTTTTTATGTCTATTTCTTAAAAATTATCCAAGCACCGAATAAAATAAACAAAAAGCCTATCAAGTGCTTTAATTGAAAGTTTTCCTTAAATACCAATGCATTGACCAAAACAAATAAACCAAGAGAAAGCACCTCTTGAATGGTTTTGAGTTCAATAATGGTAAAGGGTCCTCCATTTTCGATATAGCCCAATTTGTTAGCTGGAACTTGAAATACATATTCTACCAAGGCTATTAACCAGCTAATTAATACAATTCCTGGCAACCAATTTGTTTTTACCAATCCCCATTTCTGAAATTGCAAATGCCCATACCAGGCCATATTCATAAAGACATTGGCTATTCCCAATAATAGGATTGTATAAAGACCATTTTTCATATTTTAAAATATTATTCCTTTAAAGCCCACAAAAAACTTAATTTTGCAGCGTATAATTCCCATCACATGAAAGAAATTATTTCAAAAATTAAAAAAGAACTGAGCAAAAGCAGTGAAGACCAGTCAAATGTAATTGAATTGCTAAAGGAGTTGAGAACTTATTTCAAAGACAATTTGAAAGAACCAGGTTTGGTAAAAATGATTCGTTTAGCTTATGAAGACATTGAAAACAATGGTAGCTACAGTTTCTTGTTTTTAGAGGAAGAAGACAGCAATGCAAATTTAGACTACTTACTAGATCTTCTTGCAGATTACGGTAATAAATACAACCAAGAAGAGCTCAGAGAAATCAGAGACTTAATGGAAGGTATTGAAAGAACAGAAGAAGAAGAGGCTTAATCCTTTTGTGATTGATTCATCCAACAAAATATCTTTCATGAAAAAGGTAGGAATTATTATGGGCTCCGATAGTGACTTGGAAGTCATGAACGAGGCAGCTGTAGTTTTGAGAGAATTTGGAATAGATTACGAGATGACTGTAGTTTCTGCACATAGAACTCCAGAAAGAATGTTTGAATACGCCAATTCTGCACGACTAAAAGGCCTTAAAGTGATTATAGCTGGAGCCGGAGGTGCTGCACACTTACCAGGAATGGTTGCTGCTTGTTCAAGTTTACCAGTTATAGGTGTGCCAGTTCAATTGAAAACTTTATCAGGTTTAGACTCCTTGTTATCTATTGTTCAGATGCCAGGAGGTGTGCCTGTAGCAACCGTTGCCATTAACAATGCAAAAAATGCCGGTTTACTAGCAGTTCAAATCTTAGGCACTTCAGATGCAGACTTAGCTGATAAAATGGATGCCTATAAAGCTAAAATGAAAGAAGAAGTCCTCTTAAAGGCTGAAAAAGTTGAAAAAGGCAAGAATTCAATTGGGTTTAAATAGGCCCATCATTTGCTTCAATTTGTTTAAACCAAAAAATCTGCCTAAATCGTAGCTTTAATTGTTAAAGCTTGGACAGTATCTGGGACATTTTTAAACCTGAAGAACTCATCCGTTATGGTGGCAAGTTTTTGCTATTGGCGATTGTATTTCTAGAGAATGGAATCTTTTTTGGATTCTTTTTACCAGGAGATTCTCTTTTGTTCACTGCTGGTTTACTTTGCTACCTTAAAATCCTGAGTATTCCTTTAACAGAACTGATTGCCGGAATAAGCGTAGCCGCTCTCTTGGGGTATTATGCTGGCTATTTATTTGGCATCAAAACTGGACAGGCACTTTACAACAAACCCGATACCTTATTTTTTAAAAAGAAATACATTGTAACTGCTGAAACATTCTATCAAAAATATGGTGGACTGGCATTGGTGATGGGACGATTTTTACCCATAGTAAGAACTTTTGCACCCATTCTAGCAGGAGTTGTAAAAGTAAATCCATGGATGTTTACTATTTACAATATAGTAGGTGCAATACTTTGGCCTTTGACTATTGTTTCAGGTGGATATTATACTGCCAAATTTTTTCCAGAAGCTCAAAATTACTTAGATTGGATTGTAATCGGTTTTATACTTGTTACTTCAATTCCAATTATTAGAAACTGGATAAAAGAGAAAAAGAAACAACAGGCCTAGGCCATTTTCCTTGCATAAATGTTGAACTGGTCAATGGTGCCAAATTCAAATCGACTAATTTGGTTTAAAACCTTTAGAATTTCGCCTTCGCCCGATAATTTTTCTTCAATAATAAGGACTATATGAGGATATTTATGAATGAAATTTCTAGCCCCTTCTAACATTTCTACCTCCATCCCTTCTACATCAATTTTAATAACAATGCGTTGGTCGGGATGTATTTGAAATTGCTCAAAAACATCGTCTAACTTACATATTTGTAATTCAGATGTATTGTTGTCTTTGTCTTTTACTCTTTTGCTCGCACCAGGATTGGTATGGTTGATTTTAAAATTGGCAGTGGTGTTCTGATTGCCCAATCCATAATTAAATGCTTGTACTTGATTGGCAACATTGTTTAACTTGATATTGTGTTCAATCATTTGAAAACTTTCAACAACAGGCTCAAAAGCCAAACACCTTTTACCCTTATTACCCAACCATATAGAGTATTCTCCCAAACAAGCTCCAATGTCTAAGAAAACATCAAATTGCTCATGCGTTAAAAAGCGTTTGATATCAATCTCATACGCATAATTGATGTATTGAAAATCTAGTGTCTCTGCTCTCACCAAAAACTGGCCCATGCTTGACCTTACAACTTTTCGCTTAGCTGATGTTTTACCTGTAAAAATAAACACAAAGGCTTGGTACAAAGAGGCGAATTCTCCATACCTTAAGTATTCATAAAAATACAGCACATAAACTTCCAATCTTTTGTAAATCCGATTCATTTTGGTAATGGTATTGACCTTTTAATCTTTGCAATTTATAAAAATTAAGATAAAGCTGCTTAATTTGTAAACATGTTGCATGCAGGAAAGCTTTATTTGGTACCCACCCCTATTGGCAATTTAGAAGATATCACGCTGAGAGCACTAAGAATTCTCAAAGAGGTAGATTATATTTTAGCTGAAGATACCCGACAAACCGGCAAATTACTTGCACATTATCAAATTTCAAATACACTCAAACCCTTCCACGCACACAACGAACACAAAACAATTCAACACATCATAGAAGACTTAAAATCTGGTAAAACCATTGCTCAAGTAAGTGATGCAGGTACACCCGGTATCAGTGATCCAGGTTTTTTATTGGCAAGGGCTTGCCAAGAAAATGAGATACAAATTGATTGTTTACCAGGTCCAACAGCATTTGTTCCTGCATTGGTAAAAAGTGGATTTCCTTGTGATGAATTTAGTTTTATAGGTTTTTTACCTGAAAAAAAAGGAAGACAAACAGCATTAAAAAGCCTAGCTGTAGAAACCCGAACCTGCATATTGTACGAAAGTCCACACAGGCTGCTCAAAACCCTTCAACAATTGCTTGAGTTTTTAGGAGAAGACAGGCCTTTATCAGTAAGCCGAGAACTGACTAAACTATTCGAAGAAACCGTAAACGGAACCTGTAAAAGTGTATTGGAATATTTTACCAACAAACCTATAAAAGGAGAATTTGTCATTGTTATTGGCCATCAAAAATAACCAGCTTCGCTTTTTCATTTACAGCTTACTCAGTGGATTGCTGTTTGTATTTGCGTTTGAACCATTTGGCCTGTTTCCGTTGGCTTATTTGGGGTTTATTCCATTGTTGTATTTAGAAAAAGAATGCAGAGAAAATGACAATGGAAATGTATTGAGTTTGTTTTTATTTAGCTGGTTGGCATTTATTGTATGGAATGCTGGCACAACTTGGTGGATATGGAATGCCAGCAATGGAGGTGCAATAGCTGCAGTATTGATCAATAGCTTACCCATGGTACTTCCATTGCTATTATTGCATGCATCTGCTAGAAAAAACAAACAAGCCAACTATACCCTTTTTGTTTTTGCATGGTTGGCAATAGAAATTTTACAATTTAATTGGGACCTTGCCTTTCCCTGGCTCATATTGGGTAATGTTTTTAGTTCATTTACCCAAGGTGTTCAATGGTATGAATATACAGGTGTTTTAGGTGGAAGCATTTTGGTTTTAATTGTCAATACCAAATTGTTCAACTGGTATAAAAGCTATAAAGAAGGAAATTTTATCGGCAAAGAATTGCGCATGTTTCATATCCTATTCACCTATATATTTTGTCCTATTTTAGGTTCCTATTTTGTGTTGCAACATTTTAAAGAATATAAAATCAACTACCCTGAAAAAACTGCGTCTGTTTTAATCGTTCAACCCAATATTGACCCCTATTCTGAAAAATTCAATGGACTGGGTTACCAAGAACAATTAAACAAAATGTTTGAATTGGCAGCTCGTAAAATCAATGCCAAAACCCAACTACTCGTATTTCCTGAAACAGCCTTATTGGGTGGATTGTATGAACAAGAATTAGAACAAGATCCATTGATAAAATCTTGCAAACAATTTATTTCAAAACACCCAGGACTTGTATTGCTAACTGGAGCAGATACCTATAGAACTTTCTATCCCAATGACCCCCAAAAGCCCATTACAGCCAGATTTTACCCGAGTGTTCAACAATGCATTGATGCATACAATACCGCCTTGTTATTACAGGAGAGCAGCCCCATTCAAGTTTATCATAAAAATAAAATGGTGCCTGGTGTGGAACGAATGCCTTATCCATTCTTATTTGGTTTTTTAGAAAACCTTGCCATTGATTTGGGTGGTACCTCAGGTAGTTTGGGTTCAGATGGTGAATCAAAAGTTTTTGACACACAGCACCGTGTTAAAATAGCACCAGTTATTTGTTATGAAAGTGTCTTTCCTGATTTTATCAGTTCCTATAAAGTAAAAGGTGCAGACCTATATTGTATTATGACCAACGATGGTTGGTGGGGTGATACACCAGGCTATCAACAACACTTAAAATATGCACAATTGAGAGCCATTGAAAACAGAACCCCAATAGTGCGGTGTGCCAACACTGGTATCAGTGCATTTATAAACGATGAAGGTGAAATAACCCAACAAACAAATTGGTGGGTACCAACCTCTATTGAAGGGCAAGTTAGCATGTCTTCATATGTTTCTTTTTATGGGAAAAATGCAAGTTTCATTCACGGAATTTGTTTGTTTATTTTCTTTTTACAAGTTATAAAACTTAGCGTACAAAGAAAGTTTTAGTTCCGCTCCCTACTTGCTAAAACGATTGTCTTTCTTTGCGTATCAACGGTGCCGTCGGGCATAAAAATGTTTAATTTTACCACATAAAAACCCTCTGGAAGTGGATTGTTTTCATTGTCTAATCCATTCCAAATCCATTTACCTTGATTGCCACCCCAATAGGCATTTGCAAAATCTTTAACAGGTAGGCCATACCTGTTGTAAATGGTGAGTGTAGAGAAATTTTCTAACTGATTGAACAGGTATGCTATTTGAACCACATCTTGGTAACCATCATTGTCAGGTGAAAACACTTCCGGAAATACACTCAATTGGTTATTGTTATTTAGCTTTTTCATTTGCATGGAATTGGAACGTGTGGGTGTTCCATATTGCTGTTGTGCTGATGCTGAATGCCAATTTTCCGGATACGTAGCTGGTAATGCTGAAGACAAACGCTCTAAACTCACACCCTCAAAAGTTGGCAATAATTGAAAATGCATTTGTGAATTAAATGGCATGGCATCAAGTATGGATTGATCAGAGGCAAGCAGTTCAAGCCAAGCGCCATCATTAGATAAATTTGGCAAATTCACTAAAATTTGTTTGCTAAAATTAACCTCATTAAAATAAGTAGACTGATCTAATTGACTGATGACAACATAGTCTAATGGTGACATTAAATAGCCATTAGGAGCAATTGAACATATTGATTGGTATTGATCTTCTTGGCTTGATTTGAGACCAATGTAAACTGATTTTAAATCGAGGTATTTGGAACTGTTATTGTAAATTTCAATAAAATCTGAAGCCCCAGGAACTGGATCAAATAGAACCTCATTGAGGAGCAAATTGCCTGAATCAATTTTTTCAGGTAAAGCAAATGGAAAACTAGATGCGGTAAGCACATTACCTGCACAATCTGGTATTTGATTGAGGAACAATTCATAATTTACTTGTTGGAGTAAATGTACTTTCAAGGTTAGCAATACCGTTTGGTTATTGTTTGTAAAATGCCAATTGAATGGATTGCTAGCAGGCAGTATCTGCAAATGGTGATCCATGTAACTTGAATCTATGGGTTCGTTGAATTTAAGTAATAATTGCGAAGCATTGACTGGGTAAAGCTGAAGTAGTTTTGGTGCTATGGTATCTGTATTGGCATGGCCAATACTATTTACAACACCTGCAGTATGTTTATTTTCATGCATACTGGCATGCCAATTTTCTGAACCCATACATGGCATTTTTAAATTCATACACTCAACCGACCATCCTTTCTGATTTTGTTTAAACAAATCATGATAAAAATTTTGACTATAGGGTAAAAATGAAACCAGCAAATGATCTTTATTTCTGATGAGCAATGTATCTGTTAAATTCAACGAAAAAAGTTTGGGTAAAGTAATTTGGTTTTTCACGCTCAACAGCTTTGATTTGGCAATCACCACAAAGCTATCAGGATACATTTCATACGCAGGCAATTCTATGCACTGATTGCCATTACAAATATTGTAATCAGACAAATTAACCCTGTAATTGCTCTTATTATAAATTTCAATAAAAGCTGGCACTTCTGAATTGACGAGGGGTTCAAATAGCAATTCTGAAAACACCAAATCATTGTAGAAAGCATTTTTTAAGGTAACAAAAAAATAAATGAAATTGGTATCTAAGCAGTTGTTATTACAAGCACAGGTTTGATTCAATTGAATAACTATATCTTGATTATTTTTAAAAGGGCTTGTCTCAAATACAAAACTATCGGCATTGAGTGATTGCCATTTTAAAATTGCGTTCAAACCCAAACACTTCAATTCAATTGATACAAGCGTTTTATTAAAGACCAATAACACATGAAAAGAATCTATAGCGCTAAATTGTATTAAACTGAGTTTAACTGAATCAGAATAACTATTCCAGTCTAAGCCAGGCTTGCCCGGACTCCCTCCACATGAATCGGATGAGGCCTGCCAATTGTCTATTTGATTGCAATTGTTATTTGTACTTCTCAAACACAAACTTCTGCCTCCGTTTGGTAATGGATTGCTGTGGTACCAATTAGAATTGTACATTATTTGATTGAGGAGTAAACCTTGCTTACTGAACAATTGAAGGGTATCTGAAACATTGTTTAAACTAGGTAAACTAGCAACACAAAGTTTTGGAATACTTGAAAACAAGGCACTGTCTTTACAAGAACAAAGCATTACAAATTCTTGAGGCTTTAAAAAATAATCTCCCAATTCGGAAACAGTTTGCTTATCGGTAATATAGAAACCCTTTAAATTCAATGCATATGAAGATTGATTGTACAATTCAATGAATTCCGCATTTGGAAGTCCAATAATTGGGTCTGGATCTATCATCAATTCTGAAAAAACAATATCGGCCAGTTCAGGTTCATACTGTTGCCAATAGAGACAAGTATCTGGTATAGCAGCACCTCCAACAGAATACAATTGTTTCATACAAACTTCATAAGAACCAAGCTTTGAAAGTTGCTGCCTAAAATAAACGCAAAGGGTATCTAAATGGGCTGTAAAGCAAAAATAGGATGGGCTTTCAAAATTATAGGATAGTTTGTTTGCAAAGTCACATGTGTCTATGCTTCCGTTCCAGTTGAATTGCAAACAACTGTCATTGATTTGTTTGACATTAACCAAATCAATACTTGGAGCTATTGGCCGTATATCTCCAAAATAAAAGTCGTCTGCTATAAAACTAGAAACATAGCTTGAAGTAAATTTAAACCAATAACCTGTATAAAATTGAGCAGGAAGTTGAGGAGCAGTAGTTGAAAAAACAGGAACACCATTGGTTGTACCAGTATCTATTTGGAATGTGAGCAATTGGTTAGCATCTATCAAACACCTGAAACGGAACCTACTAGCAGTTTGTTTGAGCAATCCTGGTAAGCTACTGGCTAAAATTTGTTTGGAATTGCCTTGCAACTGAATGAGTTCAAACACATCATCTGAACCATTGATGCCGCCAAACTGTAAATACATGGCTTGGGTAGATTGACTCAGATTAACTGAATCAGCGTATAAATAAAATCGAACTTGATTTTGAGGGCTGGGGTTGAATCCAAATGCAATATAACTGCTCCATTCAATGGTTTGACTCTTTTTTGAAACCAATAAATTTGCAGTTATTTCCGATACATTTTTTGCCTTTACATTTGATTGCAATTGATTTTTAGGGTTTACCCAAAAGCAAGAATCTGTAAAATTCCAATGATACTTTAATTGTGAGAGTGATTGATTAAAATGCTCAAAAACCTGTGCAATTGAATGGTTTTGAAACATGATAAGCAAACTCAAAATACTTATAAACTTAATTTTATACTGCATATACCTAGCATTTAACTTTTAAGTTACAATCTATTTTATGTTTGCAGCTGATGCATTAATTTCGTATCAAAAAATAAGTATGAAAGTTGCAGTTGTAGGGGCTACCGGTTTAGTTGGAACTGTCATGTTGAAACTACTTGAAGAAAGAAATTTTCCAATTGACACATTGATTCCTGTTGCCTCAGAAAAATCAGTAGGCAAAAACATTCAATTCAAAGGAAAATCAATTGCCATTGTTAGCATGCAAACTGCCATCAATGCCAAACCCAATATTGCTTTGTTTTCTGCTGGTGGGTCAACCTCACTAGAATGGGCTCCCCAATTTGCGGCAGTCAACTGTTTTGTAATAGACAATTCTTCGGCTTGGAGAATGGACCCAGATAAAAAATTGATCGTACCTGAAATCAATGCATCATTGTTAAATGCAAATGATAAAATCATTGCCAATCCAAACTGTTCAACCATTCAAATGGTTTTGGCGCTATACCCATTGCATTTAAAATACAAAATTAAACGCATTGTAGTTAGTACTTATCAGAGTGTAACTGGAACAGGAATCAAAGCGGTTCAACAAATGGAAAACGAAAGAAATGGTATCAAAGGCGAAATGGCTTATGCATACCCTATTGACCAAAATGTAATTCCTCAAATTGATGTTTTCATGCCTAATGCATACACCAAAGAAGAAATGAAAATGGTGAATGAAACAAAAAAAATCATGCAGGACAATTCAATTGCATTAACAGCAACCTGTGTAAGAATACCAACAGTAGGTGGCCACAGTGAAAGTGTAAATATTGCATTTGAAAAAGCATTTGATTTAACTGAACTGACAACTACTCTTAAAAACTCAAAAGGCATTACTGTTTTAGATGAACCTGAAAAAGCCATTTATCCAATGCCATTGTTATCACACCAAAAAGATGATGTATTTGTTGGCAGGATTAGAAGAGATGAATCTATGGAAAATGCATTGAACTTATGGATAGTGGCAGATAACCTTAGAAAAGGTGCAGCTACAAATGCTGTACAGATAGCAGAATACCTGGTTACCCAAAATTGGTTCAATGCAGCGATTACACAATAATTTCGGTACATTTGAATCACACTTACTTATTCAATCCAAAGCAATTTGACATTTGACGATTTCTACTTAGAATACGAGCTCCTAGATGGGCTAGACGCGATGGGTTTTAACCAACCTACTCCCATACAAGAACAAGCCATACCGGTTATACTTGACAACAAAGATTTAATTGCTTGCGCACAAACTGGAACAGGAAAAACTGCAGCCTATTTATTGCCCATATTAAACAAAATTATCATCAGTGAACACAAAGGTGTCAATACCCTAATATTGGTTCCAACACGAGAACTTGCTCTCCAAATAGACCAACAACTTCAAGGGTTTAGCTATTTTGTAAATGTAAGTTCAACTGCCATTTACGGAGGTGGTGATGGTATTAGTTATGAGCAACAAAAAAAAGCACTCATTAAAGGAGCAGATATTATTGTAGCCACACCTGGCAGGTTAATTTCTCAATTAATTAGCGGTGAAATTAAATTCGATGGCCTCCAACATTTGGTATTAGACGAAGCCGATAAAATGCTTGATATGGGCTTTTACGATGACTTAATTAAAATCATCAACAAACTACCAAGCAATAGACAAACACTGATGTTTTCGGCAACCATGCCACCCAAAATTAGACAGCTAACTGGAAAAATTTTAAACAATCCGTCTCAAATTAACATTGCCATATCAAAACCTGCAGCAGGTATTGAACAAATAGCCTATCTGTGTTACGATGGTCAAAAAATTGGGCTTTTGGCACATCTCTTGGCTGAAAATAAATTTGAAAGCATGATACTTTTTGCCTCAACCAAGGAAAAAGTTAAAAGCTTACAGCATGAACTTAAAAGATTAGGGCTCAGGTGTAAATCATTTCATTCCGACTTAGAACAAGCAGAACGGGAAGCAATCATGAATGATTTTAAAAATAAAAAACTCAACACCCTAATTGGAACAGATATTTTATCGAGGGGTATTGATGTAGAGGGCATTGAATTGGTATTGAATTTTGATGTGCCACCAGACCCCGAAGACTATGTACATAGAATTGGTAGAACTGCCAGGGGAACCAATACCAAAGGAACAGCCATCACATTTATCAACGACAAAGACCAAAAACGATTCGATGCCATTGAAAAATTAATAGAAAGAGAAATACCCAAAAGAAATGTGCCTGATGCATTGGGGCAATCACCAGTTTACAATCCTCAACTCAAACAACCGTTTAAACGCAAACCTTTTAAACCAAAGTTTAAAAAATAAATGACAAATGCATTTGCTGAATATACAAGTGCACAATTGGCACTGCGAAATGGGCAAGACAAACCTGAAATATGGGTAGCCTATGAAGGTAAAATTTACGATGTAACCAAAAGTAGGTTGTGGCGAAACGGGAAGCACTATGAACATTGGGCAGGTCAAGATTTAACAGAAGAATTAAAACTAGCACCTCATTTACCAACTGTTTTCGACAAATTTGAACAAGTGGGTGTTTTAAAAAAATAAGTTCAAAAGGAACAAATGTTCCCATCATCAAAAACCGTTCTATTTACCTTTGTATGCGATAAATAAAACACAATGGAAGATTTAATCAATGCGCTTAAAGCAGACAACAAGAAAATTATTGACGTAAGAACCCCTGAAGAATTTATGGGTGGACATGTAGCCGGTAGTATCAACATTCCGCTTCATGAAATTCCAAACAGGGTTGATGAATTTAAAAACACAACTACTAAAATTGTATTGTGCTGTGCATCTGGTAACAGGAGTGGTCAAGCAACTCAGTTTTTAAGCGATTTAGAAATAGACTGTATCAATGGTGGACCGTGGACTCAAGTGAATTATTTATTAAACAATTAAAAGATGATTAGTCGCATTAAACAGTTATTGGGTTTTGGCCCTAAAGTAGATTTACAAGAATTGATCAACCAAGGAGCGATTTTATTAGATGTGCGCAGCAAAGCAGAGTTTCAAGGAGGACATGTTAAAAATTCAATAAATATTCCTGTTGACCAACTCAAATCAAACCTAAAAAAATTGCCTAAAAAAGAAGTGCCTATTATTACCTGCTGTGCCTCAGGTATGCGCAGTGCAGCGGCAAAAAGCATGCTCAAACAAGCAGGACACCAACACGTTCATAATGGTGGTAGTTGGAGAAGCTTAACCTATTTAGAAATATAATTCAAATGAAATTTCAGGAAATCATACTATCTGAGAAACCCGTATTGGTAGATTTTTTTGCAACCTGGTGTGGACCCTGTAAAATGATGTCTCCTATTTTACAAGATTTAGCAAAAGAAATGGGAGAACAAGTTCGCATCCTAAAAATTGATGTCGACAAAAATCCTGCAGCAGCTCAGGCCTACCAAGTGCAAGGAGTTCCAACACTGATTATTTTTAAAAACGGTCAAATAAAGTGGCGACAGTCTGGTGTGGTGCAACAAGCGCAACTCAAACAATTGTTGACTTCTTTTTGTTAATTAAATATTCAGCAACTTAAATTCGTAATAAAACCAATATGAAAAAATATCTATTTGCTATAGCAGTGCTTTTAATGAGCACGGTATGGGTGTCTTGTCAAAACAAACAAAATGAAACAGGTGGTAAGTTGAGTCCAAAAGAATTCAACCAATATTTAAATGAGCATCCAAATGCACAATTGATAGATGTTAGAACGGCTGAAGAATTCAATGAAGGACATATAAAAGGTGCAAAAAATTTAGACATCAACCAAGATGGATTTGAAGCAAAACTCAATGAATTGAACAAAGAAGAACCTGTCTTGGTGTACTGTTTGTCTGGCGGTAGAAGTGGAAATGCTGCTAGCATGATGCGTTCTAAAAATTTCAAAACCATTTATGAAATGCCTGGTATACTAAAATGGAATGCAGAAGGCTTGCCATTAGAAAATTCAGGGACAAGCAGAGCTGCTGCCAATGAAGGTATGAGCAGTGAACGGTTTGCTGAACTGGTGAAAGAGAAAGAATATGTTTTGGTTGATTTTTTTGCAATATGGTGTAAGCCTTGTAAACAAATTGGGCCAATGGTTGAAAAAATAAGTGAGCAAAAAAGTGCAAAACTTAAATTGCTGAAAATTGATGCCGATTTAAACCCATCATTGCTTCAAAAAATGGGGATTGATGGCATTCCTGTATTGCAATTATACCACAATGGCGAAAAAGTGTGGGAGCACATGGGCCTTATTGATGAAGCCACCTTTTTAAAAGAAACAAAACTTTAAGATTTACTTACTTCTTCCTGATGTTTCAGAAATGGTATGGAATTCTATTTCAGGAAAATCGGTTTTAGCATACGTTACATTCCATTCTGATTCGGCTAAGAACACAGGATTTCCTTCTTTGTCTTTTGCAATGGCATGTGCTTTTCTGTGCATGAACAGTTCGAGTATTTTTTTGTCTTTGCAGGCAATCCAAAATGCTTTATAATATTTCATGGGTACAAATGCACATTTTGCACCATACTCATGTTCCAATCTGAATTGAATGACTTCGAATTGTAATTCTCCAACAGTTCCAATAATTTTTCGGTGACCTGGCTCTTGAATAAATAATTGCGCAACACCTTCTTCTGTTAATTGGCTGATTCCTTTTTCGAGTTGTTTTGTTTTGAGTGGATCTCGGTTTTCGAGCTCTTTAAAAATTTCTGGCGAAAAGCTAGGTATACCTTGGAACTGCAACTGTTCTCCTTCGGTTAGTGTATCTCCAATTTTAAAGTTACCGCTATCATACAAACCAATTACATCTCCAGGCCAAGCTTCAGCAGTGAGAATTTTCTCATTGGCCATAAATGTGGTAGGATTGGCAAATTTTAATTTTTTTCCAGTTCTGGTATGAAAATAAAAAGTGTTGCGCTCAAACTTTCCAGAGCATATTCTTAAAAATGCAATGCGGTCTCTGTGGTTGGGATCTAAGTTGGCATGTATTTTAAATACAAAACCAGTAAGCGCCTTTTCATTTGCTTTTACTTCTCTTTCAATGGCAGTTCGGCTCATTGGACTAGGCGCAATATCTAAAAAGGTTTCTAACAATTCTTGTATGCCAAAATTATTGATAGCGCTGCCAAAAAAAACAGGAGCCAATAAACCACTTTGGTAAAGTTCTATGTCAAATGGTTCGTACAAACCTTCTATTAATTCAGCATCTTCTCGTAATTTAATGGCATCTTTTTCGGGCAAATGCTTCATTAAATCTGGTGAATCTAAACTACTTATTTCTATGACTTCATCTGCCAACTGTGTTTTATTGGTTTCAAATAAATTCAGCGATTTCTTATATAAGTTGTAAACCCCTTTAAAAGTAGCACCTTGGTTTATTGGCCAAGACAAGGGCCTGGTAGAAATACTCAGTTTTTGTTCAAGCTCTTCTAATAAATCAAATGGATCTTTACCTTCCCTGTCCATTTTATTGACAAAAATAATAACAGGTGTATTGCGCATTCGGCAAACTTCCATTAGGCGTTCTGTTTGTTCTTCTACCCCTTTTACACTGTCAACAACTAATATAACACTATCAACTGCAGTGAGCGTTCTATAGGTGTCTTCTGCAAAATCTTTGTGACCAGGAGTATCTAATATATTTACCCTTTTGCCTTTGTATTCAAATGCCATTACCGATGTTGCAACAGAAATTCCCCTTTGTTTTTCAATTTCCATGAAATCGGAGGTAGATGTTTTTTTAATTTTATTGCTTTTAACAGCACCTGCAACCTGAATGGCACCTCCAAATAAAAGAAACTTCTCTGTTAATGTGGTTTTACCAGCATCCGGGTGACTAATAATTGCAAATGTTTTTCGTTTATTGATTTCTTCAACCAAGCTCATACGCTTATTTTTTGATTCGATGAGCCGCAAAAGTATTTGATTTCAAGTAAATAATAGAATCTGAGCCGAACTAAAGTCTAATTGAAGCTAAATTCAATTATTTTTGAGATTATTTACAATTTGAAATTCAATCCAGCTACATCAGAACTGCCAATTGTATCAGTAATTGCTGATTTATTGAGCCTCCTAACAACCAATAACAGGGTTATTCTTAAAGCTGCTCCTGGAGCGGGTAAGAGTACTTTAGTTCCACTTTGCTTGCTCAATGAAACTTGGCTCAACAATAAAAAAATCATTTTATTGGAGCCTAGACGATTGGCAGCCCGAAATGTCGCATACAGAATGGCAGAATTACTGGGTGAAGCGATTGGCGAAACTGTTGGCTACCGCATCCGGTTCGAAAACAGAGTCAGCTCTAAAACACGCATTGAAGTAGTAACAGAAGGAATTTTAACCAGAATGTTGCAAACAGACAATGCCTTGGAAACTGTTGGCATGGTTATTTTTGATGAATTTCATGAAAGGAGTTTGCATGCAGATTTGTCTTTGGCTTTGTGTACTGCCGCACAAGAAATCATTCGGCCTGATTTGAAATTGTTGTTAATGTCGGCCACTATGGAGACCAACAATTTGTCTGAAATGCTGCAAGCGCCTGTTATAGAAAGTGAAGGCAGACAGTTTCCAGTTACAGTTCATTACGTGAGCGGACAAGATCAATTTATGATTGCTGAAACAGCCGCAAGAGTCACTCAAAATGCAGTAAAAGAACATTTGGGTGATGCTTTGGTTTTTTTGCCGGGAGAAGGTGATATTAAAAAATGTGAAGCAATTTTAAGAAGTGCCTTACCTGATTTTTCAATCCATCCATTGTTTGGGAAATTGGCTCAACGCATTCAACAAGCAGCCATCTTACCAGATAAAAATGGGAGAAGAAAAATTGTATTGGCTACCAATATTGCTGAAACTAGTTTAACCATTGAAGGCATTACAATTGTAGTAGATAGCGGCCTTGAAAAAACCAATCAATTTGATCCAAAATCAGGTTTAAGCAAATTAGAAACAGTACAAATTAGCAAAGATGCAGCCGATCAAAGAACAGGTAGGGCTGGACGCTTAAGCCCTGGAGTTTGTTATAGAATGTGGAGCAAAATTGACCACGATCGTTTACCAGCCCAACGCACACCAGAAATTTTAGAAGCAGATTTAGCGGGATTGGTTTTGGAACTCGCTAAATGGGGCATTCAAGATGCAAAAGAGTTGTTATGGGTAACAGCACCACCAGATGCACATTTGGCACAAGCCAATGAATTGTTGAACTTATTAGAAGCCATTAAAGATGGTAAAATAACAGATCATGGTAAACAGCTGCATAGATTGGCTTGCCACCCACGCATAGGCCACATGTTATTGGCAGCAGAAACAAACAATCAAGTTGCTTTAGCAGCTGATATTGCTGCCATATTAGAAGAAAAAGACCCTTTACCTAAAGAAGCGGGTATAGATATTTGTTTGCGCGTAGAATTACTGAGAAGAGCCAGACAAAACCAACAATTGGGCAATAAACTCAAACGCATAGACCTACTTTCTGCCTTTTATTGTTCGCTCATGCAAGCAACACAAAACTATGAGCCAATAGACAGTTTTGATGTGGGTTTATTGATCTCTTTTGCCTATCCAGAACGCATTGCATCGGCAAGGCCGGGCAACAATGCACAATTCTTATTGTCTAATGGAAAAATTGCAGCAGCCGGACACAAAGATGATTTAGCTAATGAACCATGGCTAGCAATTGCACACATGGATGCGAGAAACGGTCTTGGTAAAATTTATATGGCTGCTCCTATTCAGCCAAAAGATTTGGTTCCAAGAGTAAAAGAAATTGAAGTGGTAAAATGGGATATCCGCAAAGGTGGACTCATTGCAAACAAGGAACTAAAAATTGGAAATATTATTTTACAAGCTAAACCCTTGAGCAATCCAAGTCAAACAGCAATCAACGATGCATTGATGGATGTAATTCGAAAAGAGGGCAATACTTTGCTCCATTTCGAAGATGCTTTTATGCAATTGATTGCCAGAATTGCTTCCTTAAAAAAATGGGAAACCGCAATTGAATTACCTGATATATCAATTGAGCAATTACTTAAAACACCAGCATCTTGGCTAGAACCATTTTTAATTGGTGTAAAGAAAAATGAGGATTTCAAAAAAATAAATACACTTGATGCATTGAACCATTACTTAGGAATTGAAAACCTTCAAATGCTAAATAAATTGGCTCCTACCCATATCAAAGTTCCAAGTGGTTCAAACATGCAATTGCAATACGATGCAACAGGAGAAAGCCCAAAAGTTGAAGTGCGTATTCAGGAAGTTTTTGGTTTAAAAGAAAGTCCAAGAATAAACAATGGCAAACAAAGCATTTTATTGAGTTTATTGTCGCCGGGCTTCAAACCTGTTCAACTGACTAAAGACCTAGAAAGTTTTTGGAACAATACTTATCCAATTATTAAAAACGAACTCAAACGCAGGTACCCCAAACACAGTTGGCCCGAAAACCCTTGGGAGGCAACACCTACCAGAAAGGCTCAGCCAAACCAGAAAAAAACCTAAACTACAATTGATCAAATATTGAGTCTGCCAATTCTTTTGAAAGTGGTTTGACTATATACCCTTTCACCACATCAAATTCTTTTGATTTGATTAAGTCTCCTTCATAATTTGAAGAGGTGAGAATATAGATTGGCATTTGGATTTTTTTATCTAACAAAATAAATTCTTGTAAAAATTGCCAACCATCTAAAACTGGCATATTCAAATCCAAAAACAAGATATCAGGAATTTCATTTTCAAGTACCAAACTTCTCAAATAATCTAAGCCTTCTTGGCCGTCCAAACATTCCTTTACCACCTCAGCTTTCAAGGTTTTCTTGATAATCAATGAGCTTAAAAAATTACTCACCTTGTCGTCGTCTATCAGTAAAACTTTTTTCACAGTTGTTTGGAGATTTGAAATGATTATTTGTCTAAAATAATATTTTTCTTTGGATTTTGTATAGGTATAGAAATGATAAAAGTGGTGCCTTTGTTTTCTTCACTTTCAACTTGTAGGTTTCCACCCAATGCTTCTAATTGTGATTTTACCAAATACAATCCAAGACCTTTTCCTTCTACATGCGAATGAAACCTTTGGTACAAGGTAAAAAGCCTATTTTTAATCTTATCCATATTCATGCCTAAGCCATTGTCTGAAAAACGAATGATGTAGTTTGTACCGTTGGTTTCGGTTTGCACTTTAATTTCTAAATTTCGCTCGGTTGAACGGTATTTGATGGCATTGGTAATTAAATTGGTAAAGGTGCTATTGAGAACAGATTTTGTAAAATAAATGCTATCTTTTTGACTAAAATCTGCTAAAACAGTACCTTCTACTCTTTTAATTTGTTCGGCATTGTCCTGAATACAGTTATAGAAAATTTGTGAAATAGAACACATGTCCTTTATTTCAGATTGCGTTCTATCTTTGATTCTAGTTACTTCTAATAAATCATTTAAAGTGTCTGAAATGCGTTCTGCAGATTGCTTGAATTTAACAATCAATTCTTTGTTAATATCTGAAAGTGGGTCTTCATAATCATAATATTCCAACAAAGCGTTCAGATTAATGACAGGTGCGCGCAAATCATGTGAGGTGATATAAGCAAATCGTTTTAAATCTTCATTTTGTTTTGATAGTTCTTGAGCCAAAGCCCTCAGGTTATTTTCTGCTGAACGTATTTCAGTGATATTGCTAAAAACGGCCAATATATAATCGGTTCCTTTATTGGTAAACAAATTGCCTGAAACCAAAACATTCAATTTGGCTTTGCCATTCAATTTCATAGCAACCTCACACATTAAATCGGTTTCGTTTAATTCGTATATTTTATCAATTGCATTGTTTAGTATTACGATATCTGATTCATTAACTAAATTTAATATTGACTTGAATTTAATTTGCTGACTATCGGTTTGAAACAAACCCTGAAATGCCAAATTCACATCTATAATTTTGTCTTTATGCATTACTGCAACTGGAACTGGCATTTGTTCCAGTAATTTTCTATTCAGTTCAGAGGTTTCTTTCAGCAGCGTTTCATTTTGCTTTTTTTCAGTAATATCTGTACAAACTACCAATAATAAATAGTCTTCGGAGTCATTGATCTGAATGGTTCTAGCAACTTCAAATACATTGATAAGGGTGCCATCTTTTTTATGCTTGATGAGTTCCCACTGGTGTTCTTTATCAAATTCTTCAAAACAAGTTTTCAATGTAGCATTCACTGCCGAATGGTATTGTTGAGGAAAAACACCTAGAACCGAATTGCCTACCAATTCTTCAAAATCATATCCCAATTGCATTACTGCAGCATTGTTTACGTCTAAAACAGCACCTTGTCTGTTTAAAATAAATACCATTTGGGGATTGCTTTCAAATAAGGCTTTGTAACGCAAACGGCTTCTGTTGAGCTCATTTTCAGCAATCACACGGTCTGTAATATCTAACCCATAACCAATGACCAAATTTAGCTCGTTGTGCTCATTTTTAACTGGATGAAATTTTCTAAGTATGAATTGGTCTTTGCCTTCAACATTGTGGTATTCATCCATCCAAATAGCATCGTTTAAGGTATTAATGACTTCATCGAATGCTTGACCTCTTTTTTCTATGAAAGCAGTGCTAGGTGGATTTCTATAAGCAATGTAATCAATATCTGTTTTGCCAATTATCCATTCTCTGATTTCTTTATTTTTTATGCCGTGATGATTGACATAAAGGTACCTTTGATCTGGCGAAAATACGGCCAAATCTGCTGGAATATTGTCGAGAATTTCTTTGTAAAATGCTTCTTGCTGATTGACTTTATCTTCAGCTACTTTCATCAATGTAATATCGCTGAAATAAACATTGGTATACCCCTTTTTCATTTGAGGAGAAAAACTCACACTGTATGTATTCCCATGTAGTTCTATTGCATCATTTACATTTTTTTGTACTCCAATTGCTTTTAAACAATTAGACCTCAAGAAAATTTGGAATTTATGGGCTTCATCATGTTCTAATACATTAAAATCATTGATAAATGAAGGATTGCTATAAGTTAGCTGAAGGGTTTCGTGGTCTATACGGGTTACCGGATTTGGGTTCTCATCAGGGAAACTAGCAAGCATTTCGAGCCTTTCCTTCCAAAAATTAAATTTCCTTAGATGCAGCTTCATTGAATCTGTTAAATTTTCAATAATTAAAGGCTTTAACAAGAAGTCATCTGCACCCTTTTGCATCACCTCTCTGAATATCTGTTGAGATGAATGGGCTGATAATAAAATCAATGGTATGTATTGATTGGGTTGATTCAATCTCAGTTCTTTAAATACCTCTACCCCTATTTTATTAAACAATTCATAATCACATACAATGAGATCAAACCTGGTTTCCTTGATGCGTTTCAATATCAATTCTATGTCAGTAAAAGCCTCTACATTCAGGCCAATACTTTTTACTGCAGTAACTATATCTTGCTCAAGCAACTTATCTGATTCAATCAATAAAATCTTGTCCCGCATATGTAAATATTGTCATTAGTTGAAGCGATTTTTGAAATTACTTCACATTAAAAATACGCATTAAAATTGAATTCAACCCCGTCTTTTGAAATATTCTGCTATTTTGATTGTTGATTGAATTTAATCAAGATAAATTGAATGATTGATTCGGCCTCTGAATCTGTAATTTTAGGGCTTGCGGGCATTGGATAAGAATAAGCTATACCATTTACTACAATAGGTTTTTGTATACCTTTTCGAATAATAGATTGCAAAGAATCTTTGTATGTGATCAGATAATCTGAATTTTTTAACGGTGGTATCAATTTTGCCAAACCAGCACCGTCATCCCCATGGCAATTGGCACAATTTTTCTGGTACAATTCATAACCTGAAGCTAACTGCACAAAATTGTTGGTTTCATCTTGACATGAAACTATTAACATACAACTCAGTAAAAAAAAACTAATTTTTTTCATGCATCAAAATGTTGATGTCATTAATCAATTTATCTGTTTCAGCAGCATTTGTTCCGTCATAAATACCTCTGACACGTTTTTGTTGATCTACTAAAATAAGTCCTCCACTGTGCACAAAACCTCCTGGTTCGGTTGAATCTGCTATAGCCGAAGCATAGTAAGCATGTTCGGCCAATTCATAGGTATAAGACCTATCTGCCCTTAAAAAATACCAATTGCCATGGTTCACCCCTAATTTAGATGCATAATCAAACAAAACAGAAACAGAATCATGTTCAGGATCTATGGTATGAGACAACACTAAAAAGTTTGAGTCGGCACCATAGGCCTCATTAACTTTGAGCAAATTGCGTTTCATTCTCGGACAAATACTTGGACAAGTCACAAAAAAGAAATCAGCAACGTAAATTTTATTTGCAGTTTTATTGGAAGTAAATGAATGCCCGTATTGGTCTTGGAATTGAAAATCAGGTATGGTCTGATAAATGGTATCTATAGTTTCAGCATTTCCATTTTGGATGACTTTTACTTCTCTATTTCCTAGTATTGGTAAAGATTCATTGCCACATGAAAATAAGAACAAGAGTCCAATTCCAAATAAATATATTTTATTCATGTACTAATTTTTTTGCAAGTTCTATTGAATGAATGGTTTGATTGTTTAATTGCTCCATGAAAGCGATCTGACTTTGATAAAATGCGATTGCGGTGTCCGATTCCATATTGGGTTCTTGGTATTGACGCATCCAATTCAACATCAGTTGATCGGCACAGTGCAATTGGTAGGAGGCTTGTTGCAAACTCAATTTATGAGTCTCATTTTTACAAGTAGCAATAATGGGTTGCAACTGCTTTTTGAGAATAAGAACCTGGCTGCTTTTTTTCATCACATCATCGTGCATGTCCATGAGCTGTTTATTCAGTAAAACTGCATCATTATGTTGGTTACAGGCAAAAGCTAGCATTCCAATTACTGCTATTTTTTTCATCTCCAACAAAGCTAGCGCAACAAAATCGGTATTCAAAATACTGGTTTCATTCAAAAGCGATTATTTTTACAACATGGTTAACAATACAAATGAATTGAGAACATTCTACCATTCTTTTAAATCAATCAATCAGGAACCTCCTTCAAAACTGATGCAGTTAGTAGGTAGTATATTGCTACTATTGTCTATTCCTGCAGCCTTACTGTTTCATGAAATCTTAGTGCTATGTATGGCAATTGTGCTTGATTGCATACTTACATTTTTGGGCCTTTACCTAGCTCAAAATGAATGGAAATATTTCTTTAAAAAACCGCTTAAACTGTGGATTGCAAAATGCTACTTTTTACTCGACTTCTTGTCTGGTAATGAGTGATTGTTAGATTGCCTTAAATAGTAAAATAATTGAAAGTTCTTTAGTAATTTCGTTGGCTACAACAATATGAAATTACTATTACACTATTTAAAGCCTTATCATTCTGTTTTGTTTCTGGCATTGTTTCTGGCCTCTGTGAACCAGATTTTTTCTATGCTAGATCCTTACATTTCTCAATTTATCATTGATAATTATTTATTAAAAGCAAAAACACTTGAGTCAGAAGTGTTCTTAAAAGGAGTGATTCAATTGCTATTATGTGCAGTTGGAGTAGCATTTGTTTCAAGGGTAGCTAAAAATTTTCAGGATTACTTTACCAATGTCATCATTCAAAAAATTGGAGCAGATATTTATTCTAGTGGCATTAAGCACTCACTAGATTTGTCATTTGAGGCATTTGAAGACCAAAGAAGTGGAGAAACACTTGGAGTTTTACAAAAAGTAAGGCAGGATACAGAAAAGTTGATTCAGTCTTTTATTGCTGTTTTATTTACAACATTCATAGGCCTGTTGTTTGTAAGTTATATTGCTATTCAAGTGAATTGGCTCATATTACCGGTTTTTGTATCTGTGATTCCAATTTTAGGTTTTATAAGTTCAGTACTGAGCAAAAGAATCAAAAAAATGCAAAAATTAATTGTTGGCGAAACCACTCAATTGGCCGGCTCAACTACTGAATCATTGAGAAACATTGAACTGGTAAAAAGTCTTGGGCTTACCAAACAGGAAATTAACCGTTTAAACACTACCACTAATAAAATTTTAAGCCTCGAACTTAAAAAAGTTCGCTTCATTAGGAGCTTGAGTTTCATTCAGGGTACATCTGTTAACTTACTCAGAACTGCAATCATGTTTGTAATGATGTATTTGATTTTTAAAAATGAAATTTCTGTAGGACAGTATTTCATGATGATGTTTTATTCCTTCTTTATTTTTGGACCTATGCAAGAGTTGGGAAATTTAATCAACATATACAGAGAAGCCGAAGTCAGTTTTGCCAATTTTAAAAAAATATTAGATACCCCAACAGAAGTAAAACCTGCCAACCCAATACATATTCCAAATCTTGAGACACTCCATTTCAATAGTGTTGGATACAAATACAGTGGGTCAAACAGAGCCGCATTAGACAACATTACATTTGAAGTAAAAACTGGAGAAACCATTGCATTTGTAGGGCCATCTGGCTCAGGAAAATCTACCTTAGTAAAACTAGTTGTTGGTTTGTACAAGGCGCAAAAAGGAGCAATCACATATAACAATGTATTGGCCTCTGATGTGAGTTTAGATGAACTCAGAGAGCAAATAGGTTTTGTTACCCAAGAAACACAATTGTTTTCTGGAAGTATCAAAGAAAATTTATTATTTGTAAAACCTGACGCATCTGACGAAGAATTGTATCAAGTGTTGAATCAGGCCAGTTGCCAAAACTTATTGGAACGTGCCAGTTTAGGCATAGACACACTCATTGGAGAAGGTGGTGTAAAAGTATCTGGAGGAGAAAAGCAAAGATTGAGCATTGCAAGGGCTTTACTTCGCAAACCCAAAATGTTGGTGTTTGACGAGGCAACATCTGCCTTGGATTCGCTTACCGAAGAAGAAATTAATGAAACCATTAGGTCAGTTACTGCAAGCAAAGAGCACATGTCTATTTTAATTGCACACAGACTCTCTACCATTCTGCATGCCGATAAAATATTTGTGATTGAAAGAGGCCAAATAGTTGAAGCCGGCAAACATGATGAATTGCTTTCTGAAAAGGGGCTTTATTACGCCATGTGGAGACAACAAATTGGTGAGGGTAAATAAAGCAGATGAAAGACTTTTTACAAGCAATACAATTTACAGATGCAAAATTGTTACAAGAAATTGAACACTTTGCCAATATCAAACATTTACAAAAAGACAATGTGCTCATTCATGTTGGCGATTCCATTCTGTTTATTCCAATTGTTTTAAAAGGCAGCATCCGCATTATCCGTGAAAATGAAGATGGATCTGAAGTGTTTTTATACCACTTGTATCCTGGGCAAACCTGTGCCATGTCTATTACCTGTTGCCAGGTTTTACAAAAAAGCATGATCAAAGCCATTGCAGAAGACGATTTAACCCTTGCCATGATACCAGTTGAACAAACAGCAGATTGGCAAAAATATCCTGAATGGAAAGCATACGTCAATAGAAATTACCAAGAAAGGTTTGCTGAATTGTTACATGTAATTGATTTAATTGCTTTTAACCACATGGATAAACAATTGTTACATTACTTGAAAGAACGTTGCAAAGCACTCCATACAACTCATTTAGAAATTACGCATCAAGAAATTGCAATTGAACTTCACACTCAAAGAGAAGCCATTAGCCGTTTATTGAGAACCATGGAACAAAAAGGTTATGTGAAACTTGGCCGAAATATGATTACCATTCTCGATTAAAAATTATACCATGTCAAAAAATGTAAAATCAATCCTTGTTGCTTTACTTTTAATTACAAAAGTGACCCAGGCACAGCAACGTGATTCAATTGTAATAAAGCAAGTATTTCAAGAAATATTTACCAATGGTCAATCCTATTCTAATTTGCATTATTTGTGTAAAGAAATTGGTGCGCGTATTAGTGGGAGCCCATCAGCAGAAAAGGCCATTCAGTGGGCATTTCAAAAGCTAAAAGAAACAAGAGCAGATTCAGTTTGGCTTCAGCCAGTAATGGTTCCACATTGGCAAAGAGGCGACAAAGAAGAAGCCTACATGATACTACAAAATAAGAAAATTAAGTTGGCAATTTGTGCTTTGGGAAATAGTGTTGGTACTCCTGTCAATGGTATAAAAGCAGGTGTCATTGAAGTAAAAAACTTTGAAGAACTACGAGCCAAATCAAATGAATCTGTTCGCGGTAAAATTGTATTTTTCTCAAGACCCTTTCCTGATACTGTTTTATTTGGTGGAGTTGCCTATGGCATGACTGTTAACCAAAGAAGCATGGGCCCAATTGAAGCGGCTAAAAAAGGAGCCATTGGGGTAATAGTTCGGAGTATGACACATGCGCACGACCATTTTCCGCATACCGGTGCAACACAATACAAAGATAGTTTCCCTTCAATTCCGGCATGTGCAATTAGTACTGCAGATGCAAGTATTTTAAGCTCAGCTTTACAAAAAGAAGCACAACTTGAAGTGTATTTTAAACAAAACTGTCAAATGCTACCTGAAGTAGAAAGTTACAATGTAGTTGCTGAAATAAAGGGCTCAGAAAAACCAGCTGAAATTGTGGCATTAGGTGCACACATTGATTCATGGGACATTGGGGAAGGTGCACACGACGATGGAACCGGTGTTGTTCAATGTATCGAAACCATTCGCACATTTAAATCATTAGGTATACAACCAAAAAGAACCATTCGCGTAGTTTTGTTTATTAATGAAGAAAATGGGCTAAAGGGTGGTTTAAAATATGCCGAAATTGCAGAAAAAAATAAAGAAAAACACCTAGCAGCAATTGAAACAGATGCAGGAGGATTTATGCCCAGACATATTGGTTTTGCAATGCCAAAAGAACAATTGTTTAAATACAAAAAATGGGAGAATTTATTGGCACCCTATGGCGTTCAAACCATTGATGAAAATGGAGGGGGCGCCGATATTGGACCCTTAAAAAAACAAGGAGCGCTCATTATTGGTTTTCATCCTGATGGACAAAAATATTTTGATTACCACCATACCGAAAATGATGTTTTTGAACATGTCAACAAACGGGAACTGCAGTTTGGAAGTGTTGTATTAACCGGACTTTTGTATTTAATTAGTGAAAACGGTTTATACTAAAATATATGAAAATTATTAGCTACAATGTAAATGGAATAAGGTCTGCAATAGACAAGGGCTTGATTGATTTTTTACAAAAAACAGATGCCGATGTGGTTTGTTTTCAAGAAACCAAAGCCGAAGCTGCAAACATTGCTCAACACGAATTTTCATTAGATCTAACTGGGTTTAAATACCGTTATTGGAACAGCGCCGTAAAAAAAGGTTACAGTGGTGTTGCTATTTTTTCTAAAGTACCTCCCAATCAAGTAAGCATTGGATTTAACAACCCTGAATACGACAACGAAGGTAGAATCATTCGTGCCGATTTTGATGATTTTTCTGTTATCAGCGTATACATTCCAAGTGGTTCAAGTGGCGAAGAAAGACAAGCATACAAAATGAAATGGTTGGCCTTTTTTGAAAATTATATCAATGCACTCAAACAAGAAATCCCTAAATTGGTAATTTGTGGTGATTACAATATTGTGCACCAACCAATAGACATACATGATCCGGTAGGTAATAAAAATTCGAGTGGTTTCTTACCTGAAGAACGAGAATGGTTAACTCAGTTTATAGATGCAGGTTTTACAGATAGTTTTAGGCATTTTAACCAATCTCCACACCAATACAGCTGGTGGAGTTTCAGAGCTGCTTCTAGAAGCAGAAACAAAGGTTGGAGAATAGATTATTGTATGAACAGCATTGAACTGAACGCACATTTGAAAGGTGCTGGAATCTTACAAGAAGAGGTACATTCAGACCACTGCCCGGTTTATATAGAATTCAACAGTTAAAGCTAATTTCTTAAGACTTTCTGAACCCATTTACTTTGTTGGCTGGTTAATTCAATCACATACAAACCTGCTTGTTCAGGTAAATAAATGGTATCTAAGTTTTGGGTTTGATATTTCTGAATGAGTAGTTTTCCAGCCATATCAAATACACGTACATCAACAGGTAAATGGTTACTTATTTGAATGGTTAGTTCCCCATTACTCGGGTTTGGATATACCAGAAATGCCGTTGGTTTTGGCAATTGATCAATACCCGTAAGTGTTGTATCCTGTCTCACGAAACCATTTGCTAAAATTTGCCTTTTCGAGTTAAACTGAATACCAATTACACTGTCTTTAATTTGTATTTTCGAATAATGTGAAGCCAAAGCTGCTCCAGGCAAACGCAGGTCAACTGAATCGCCTTTGGCAAAATAAATCCTCAAGGGTAAATCAATTGAAAATAAATTTCCGGCCGACTGATTATTAGATTGAAATACATTCAAATGGACCTCTTTGTTTGTGCTATTCCAGTTGATATTGTATGAAGGATATCCTGCACCCATTACCCATTCTTGAAAAAATGCAGTGAGATCCGTTTTGCTGGTTTGTTCACAACTATTTTTAAAATCGAGTGTATTGGCTGTTTGCTTTCCAAACTGTGATACATAATTTTTTATGGAAGCAAAAAACAAGCTATCGCCCAATGTCCATCTCAACATATGTAAAACAATTCCACCTTTGTTGTATGTTAGGTTGCTATTGAACAAGCGTTCAACAGAAGCCGTGTCTGTAATATAAACTGAACCAATACCTTGTTTGGCATTGTTCATTTTGGACAATAATTTATTGGAAAGGTATTGCGGATAAAATTTTTCATAGGCAAGCAATTCTGAATAAGTAGCAAAACCTTCATTGAGCCATAAATCAGACCAAGAACTGCATGTAATATGATCTCCAAACCACTGATGCGCCAACTCATGCACCATTACATCATAAGAAATAATACCTAATGTGGTCATGGTTTGGTGTTCCATTCCTCCTGAAAAAGGAGCCATGCTGTGTCCATATTTTTCTTTATAAAATGGATACATCCCAAAACATTCACTGTAATATGAAAGCACATCTTTGCATTCTCCCAATGTTTTTTTATTGTCTAAATAGGCTTGTTCGTTGTACAAATAATTCAAGATTAAAATGCTATCCCGAATGCCTTTGGGTTTGGCGTAATCGGTGTTTTCAAAATAATTTCCCACGCTAACAGCTATCAAATAAAAATCAATCGGGTAATTGGACTTCCATTCAAAACGGTGCTTATTGTTAGCCAGAGGAACAATTTGTTTGAGTATGCCATTGCTACCTACTTTGTTCATTTGTGAAGTAGTTACTGAGACTTTTACAGAATCTATTTTATCTGTTAAAGATTGCTTACAAGGCCACCATTCTTTAGCTGCATAAGGTTGGCTCAAGCTCCATGTTACTTTGGTACCATAATTGGGTGATACTGCACTTGAAAACCCATTTCCAATAGCTGCACTTGCACCTGAAGGTGGCGTACCATGGTAGCATATTTGCACTTGTGATTTGCCTAAAACGGGTACTGTATTTTTTAAAATCACAAATACTTCATCTGCTTGCCTGTAATAATTGAGTACGTTTTGTTGGCCATCTATTACTGAATCAATGGTTAAATCTGCATGCAATTCAAATGCAAATGTATCGAGTTGTTGATTGGTACTAAACGCTGTAATTACATTGCCAGACAGGTAGGTTGATTCGGTTTCAATTGCCAAATCAAGTGCATGGTAATGGACATCATACGCATTGATGATATGCAAAAAACTTTCTGAATTTGTGGCTTTCTTAAACTCAGATTTAAACATTGCTTTTTGTTTGCTACACAAATTTTCTTGTGCCGAAACATCAACAGCCCAAAACAAAATCAGCCATAAAAAGAAAACTATTTTAATTGGCATCTGGATAAAATTTTTCTGCTTTTAAATACTGCGTTTTTAACAATGGGCAAATTTTATAGCGCTCCTCTTTGGTGTCGAGATACATGGCGGCTAAAACTTCGTATACCTCTTTGATACCAATTAAATCGGCCCACTCAAAAGGACCAAAAGGATATCCTGTTCCTAGTTTCATGCTTGTATCTATATCTCTTTTAGAGGCAGTACCCTCCTGAAGCGTATAACAGGCTTCATTGATGATCATACAAATAACCCTAGGTGTAAATAAGCCAACGCGGTCGTTCACCAATTTGTAATCCCAATTCAAAGATTGCATTAAGGCATTGAGTTCATTGGTTTGATGTGCATGCAATAAACTAACTTCAGCAACTTTTCTATTGATAAACGTAGGCAGGGAATTGAAACCAAAAATGGGTGCGTTTGGAGTAGCGGTTTTATTTCCAATGGCGGCTGCAAGTTGAATCTTTACTGCACCTAGTAACATAGGAACTTTTACGCCATGGTATTGTTCTATGCGGTCTGAAGTTGAATCAAACTGCAAGTCAATGAATAAATCTGCTGCATTGATTTGGCCAACTGACAATTGGTTTTCATCAGCAAATTCAAGCAAATGAGTTGAATTTTGTATTTTTTCTTGTAATTCTTTGAGTTGTTGCTTTGAACCTCTAGCCAAAATCTTCATATTCGTGGTTGAATTTTCAAACAAAAATAACTTTACTATTCAAATGGAAAAGACAATTGTTACAAGCACTGGTGCGCCAACACCTATTGGACCCTATAGCCATGCTGTTAAAGCAGGAAATACTTTGTATGTAAGCGGACAAGTTGCAAAAGATGCCCAATCAGGAGAAATGATACAACACACTATCAAAGCTGAAACCCAAAAAGTCATGGAAAACATTGGAGCCATTTTAAGAGAAGCAGAGATGGATTATTCAGACATTGTAAAAACAACTATTTTCTGTACAGATTTAAATGACTTTGCAGCAATTAATGAGGTATATGGTCAGTTTTTTGACAAGCATTTTCCGGCCAGAGAAACCGTTCAAGTGGTAAAATTGCCATTGGGAGCCAACGTTGAAATCAGTGTTACAGCAATTGTGTTAAATTAAAGAATGAAACATTATTTAGCTCATATTTTCTCAGTATTATTTCATCCTGTATTTGTAAACTTACTGGGTATTTATTTGCTATTTTCATTGTTTCCATCCGTTTATTTTTCTTTGCCTGCCAAGGCCAGGTGGTTTTATATTTTATTTATTTACAGTTGCACGCACTTAATTCCATTAATCATGTCTTTGGTGCTCAAACAAATAGGTAAAATAAGTTCTTTACACATGCACGAAAAAAAAGAAAGGAACCTCCCTTTTGCCATTACACTTTTTATGTACGGCTTTTGTTATTATAATTTTTCTAACTATCCCATTCCTCAAAAACTAATCAACTATTTAATTGCATCTGGCTTTTTGATGCTGTTCATTTTATCGATTAACTTTTTTCATAAAATCAGTATTCATGCCGCAAGTATTGGAGCCACCATTGGTTTGGTATTATTGGCATCTTTTGAAAGCTTCATAGATCTCCGCATTTTACTTGCTGGATTATTTGTGGTAGCCGGATTGGTTATTTCTTCAAGGCTTCATTTAAATGCACATAACCACAAAGAACTTTACAGTGGCTTTTTCATTGGTTTATTCACCATGGTTATCTTTTTATAAATATGACACAATACGAAACAATTCTTCTAGATATTCAAAATGGCATTGCCCAATTGACACTCAACAGACCCGATGTATTCAATGCGTTCAATGAACAAATGAGTGCCGATGTCATTGATGCATTCAAAAAAATAGCCAAAGATAAAAGCATACGTGTACTTGTAATAACAGGAGCTGGAAAAGCTTTTTGTAGCGGTCAAGATTTAAAATCAATTGCAGGCACCAAAAGGAGCCTGAGCGAAAGTATCCACAAAAGATACAATCCAATGATCAAGGCCATTCGCAACTTGACAATACCTGTGATTTGTAAATTAAATGGAGTGGCAGCTGGTGCCGGCTGCTCACTTGCATTGGCTTGCGACTTAATTGTAGCAGCTGAAAATGCCAGTTTAATTGAAGTTTTTATCAATGTTGGACTGGTACTGGATTCAGGTTCTTCTTATTTTTTACCAAGATTGGTAGGTTCAGCAAGAGCCTTTGAATTGTCAACTATGGGGAACAAAGTTGCTGCAAAACAAGCTTTTGACTGGGGAATGATAAACAAAGTTGTGCCTTTAGAAGAATTAGACGCTGCCACTGAATACTACACCAACTATTATGCAAATGCACCAACCAAAGCCATTGGTCTAATGAAAAAAATGCTGAACCAATCTTTTCACTCTGATTTAGATAACATGTTGGCATACGAAGCCTATTGCCAAGAGATAGCCGGCAGAAGCGAAGATTACAAAGAAGGCGTTCAAGCATTCATAGAAAAACGCAAACCTGTATTTACTGGAAAATAATTTTACAACCACTTGTTTTTCTGATAGTTAAAAACTTAACGCAGCAAATATTTGTTGGCTGAAAAATTTTTATGTAAATTTAAGTCAATCTAAATCAATTGCTTATGGCCATTCAAATTCAACAAATTTTGCTATTGAGTTCGGGTGAAAACCTGAGCGAACAGACCCAAAAATTAGGGCTTGCTCTTACCAAGCAATTTGCAGCTAAATTGAACTTTTGCCATTTTGGATCAGGAAACCTGCAACAAAATTTATCCAGTTCGGGGCTTGATTTTCAATTTGAACAACTAAACAGTTCATTTTCTGCAAGCCAGGCTTTGAAACTGATCAACAAATACAATCCTGATTTGGTAATGGTTCAACTCAATGCCAATGCTAAAAATGGTATTGATGCCAAATCGGTTTTCAGCATCATCGATCATTTTGAACGCATGGTATTAACCATTCCAGCAAGTGGTAATATTGAATTGAATTCAATTGTAGTTCCCATTGATACCTCGTTTGAAACACGCCAAAAAATTCCTTATGCATTGGCAATGTCGGGTATTTCTAACGCCACCATTCATGTGGTAGGTGTATCTAATGATACTGACAAAGACGCAGAGGTTACCATTAAAAATTATACCCGACAAGTTTGTAACCACATACAAGAAAAAGGTAAAAATTGCACCTTAGATATGCGAATGGGCGGTAACCCAAGCGAACAAACACTAAAGTATGCCTCAGAAAAACAAGCTGGAATGGTGGTAATTATGTCGGAACAAGAAGGTAGATTCATGGATTTTTTTACTGGAAAATATTCAGAGCAAATCATTAAAAATGCAAACATTCCTATCTTAACCGTTCATTCTAAAGATTTAGTAGTAAGCGAGGCAAGGCTTTGATTGATTATTTACACAAAATCAGTTTTTAATTTCTAGCTACTTTACCTAATTTGCAAATTGTATTTTAAAACCAAATGCACTGCTTGTGTGTTGATGATATGTCATGATGAAAATAGAGCCCGGTCCTTACCTAAAAAACATTGAATTTCCCGAAGACCTCCGCAAGGTTAATGAGGAGGATTTGGTGAAAGTCTGTTCAGACTTAAGACAATATATCATAGATACTGTTTCAGTTTATGGCGGGCATTTTGGTGCAAGCTTGGGTGTGGTAGAGTTGAGTGTGGCTTTGCATTATGCGTTCAATACCCCTAACGACCAATTGATTTGGGATGTTGGTCATCAGGCTTATGGTCATAAAATATTAACCGGCCGAAGGGATCAATTTCATACCAATAGAATTTACAAAGGTTTAAGCGGCTTTCCCAAAAGAAGTGAAAGCGAATACGATGCTTTTGGAGTAGGGCATTCCTCTACATCTATTTCTGCAGCATTGGGTATGGCAGTTGCCTCTAAACTAAAAGGAGAATTAGACAAACAACACGTTGCCATCATTGGAGATGGTGCATTAACTGGTGGTATGGCCTTTGAAGGTTTGAACCATGCAGGAGTTGCAAATGCAAATGTAATTGTTGTATTGAACGACAATTGTATGAGTATTGACCCCAATGTAGGTGCACTCAAAGAATACCTTACAGACATTACAACCTCTCCTACTTACAACAAATTCAAAGACGATATTTGGAAAGCACTTGATAGGTTGAGTAAACTAGGACAAGTTTCACAAGATATCCTTTCTAAAGTGCACGATACACTGAAAGGTGGCTTGCTCAAACACAGTAACCTATTTGAGGCGCTCGGATTCAGATATTTTGGCCCAGTTGATGGCCATGATGTAAACCATTTGGTTAAAATATTTGAAGACTTTAAAAAAATTCCTGGACCTAAATTGTTGCATTGTGTAACCGTAAAGGGTAAAGGTTTTGCTCCTGCAGAAAAAGACCAAACCAAATGGCATGCACCGGGCTTGTTTGATAAAGTAACTGGTGAAATTTACAAATCACCCAATACAGCGCCTCAAGCACCCAAGTACCAAGATGTATTTGGACACACCATGGTAGAATTGGCAAACCTAAATGAACGTATTGTTGGGGTTACACCAGCCATGCCATCGGGCAGTAGCATGAACATTATGATGAACGCCTTGCCTGATAGGGCTTTTGATGTGGGTATTGCAGAACAACATGCAGTTACTTTTAGTGCTGGTATGGCTACTCAAGGTTTAATTCCATTTTGTAACATTTACTCTACATTTATGCAACGTGCCTATGACCAAGTGGTGCATGATGTGGCCTTACAAAACTTACATGTTGTATTTTGTATGGACAGAGCTGGAATAGCTGGAGCAGATGGCCCAACCCACCATGGCATGTTAGATGTGCCTTATATGCGTTGTGTTCCAAACATGGTTGTTTCAGCACCAATGAACGAGGTAGAACTCAGAAACCTCATGTATTCAGCAACACTTGACAAAAATGCAGGACCAATTTCTATCCGCTACCCCAGAGGCAATGGAGTTATGATAGATTGGAAACAACCATTCACTGAAATCAGCATAGGAAAAGGAAGAAAATTAAGAGACGGAAAAGACTTTGCAATTCTTTCATTTGGAACTGTAGGCAATATGGCTGTTCAAGCATTGGATTTGCTCCAACAAGATGGTTTAAATGGCGCCCATTACGATTTGCGTTTTGTAAAACCTTTAGACGTTGCCATGCTTCATGAAGTATTTAAAAACCACCATAAAATCATCACCATAGAAGATGGTACCATTATGGGTGGTGCGGGTTCTGCCATTCTTGAATTTATGTCTGAACACCATTACCAATCAGAATTGATTCGCTTGGGCATGCCTGATAAATATATTGAACATGGCGAAGCACACGAACTCTATGCTGAATGCAATTATGATGTTGCAGCCATTGTTAAAACAGCAAAAACACTGACAAATAAGATTGCGCGTAAAGTAGCAACAACTGTTTAATCCTGATCGAAGTTTTTTTGGATCACTGCTAGCAATTCATTGTATAAGGCCGATGAAGCACCTATAATTGTTTTGCCAAATAGGTAATCATCACCCCCTTTAAAATCACTGATTTTACCTCCTGCTTCTTCTATTAAAACAATCCCACCGGCTACATCCCATGGGCTCAAACCATATTCAAAAAAACCATCGAATCGGCCGCAAGCAGTATAAGCTAAATCAACAGCGGCACTGCCCATTCTGCGCATGCCTTGAGTGCCTTTCATTAAATCACTGAGAGTGGCTAAATACTGAGGAATGCGTTTAAAGTCGTAATAAGGAAACCCGGTTGCCAACAAAGATTTACTCAGTTCTGTATTGGTTTTTACATGAATGCGCGTGCCATTTAAAAATGCACCAGAACCAGTGCAAGCATAAAACAATTCATCTCTGTTTGGCTCATACACAATACCAATAACCGGCTTCTCATCTTTCATCAAAGCAATACTGACACTGTATACAGGCAATGCATGTAAAAAATTAGTAGTGCCATCTAATGGATCAATGATCCAAGTGTATGCAGCATGGGTTCTAGGAACAGTTTCTTCCTCAGTAATAAATGCAGCATTTGGAATGATTTCTTGTAATGCTTTTACAAGCATTTGTTCACTGGTTTTATCTACAAAACTCACCAACTGATTCAAACTTTTTTCTTCAATATCAGAAAGTTGAATTTGATTGACTTGGGTCTGAATAAATTTCCCGGCTTGTTTAGCTGCTAAACACGCCTTTTCACATACCATTGCTAATTCCATGCTGAAGTAAAAGTAAGCAATGCACAAAAGGAACACAAATCTGTTTATAAACCCTGTGTAAGTTTGCTTTTTTTGGCTGTAATATTGAACCATGAATTTCCCGTCTAAATTAATTGAAGAAGCTGTTCAGGAACTTTCTAAATTTCCAGGAGTTGGTAAAAAATCAGCCTTGAGAATGGTGCTTTACTTACTAAAGAAAGATACAGAAACTGCAGATAAACTAGGCCATTCGATTATCCGATTGCGCAATGAAATTACCTACTGTACCCGCTGTTACAATGTAAGTGATGCAGCCGTTTGCAATATTTGCAGCAATCCCAAAAGAGACAACCAAGTAATTTGTGTTGTAGAAGACTTAAAAGATGTAATGGCCATTGAAAACACCAACCAATTTTTTGGGACCTATCATGTATTAGGAGGATTGATCAACCCCATCTATGGCATTGGACCCGACCAATTGCAACTTGAATCTTTGATTGAACGCATTCAAAAAGAGGGAACCAAAGAAATCATCATGGCACTGTCAGCAACCATGGAAGGTGATACCACTATTTTTTATTTGTCAAAAAAATTAAAGGATTTAGACGTACAGCTTTCAACCATTTCAAAAGGAATAGCCATTGGTGACGAATTGGAATATGCAGATGAAATTACACTAGGCAGGTCTATATTAAGTAGGGTTCCCTACCGCAATCAGGTGCAATCAGGCTCAAACGATTAAGCACTTGTGATTTTGAACTGTTAAAAACAATCTGAATCACCTATTTTCGTTAGGTCAACACCATGCAACTATCTGTTATCATAGTCAATTACAATGTCAAGCATTTTTTGGAACAAGCGCTTTATTCAATTGAAAAAGCCTGTACAAACCTAACTGCAGAAATATTTGTAGTAGACAACAACTCGGTAGATGGCAGTTGTGAAATGGTAAAACAGAAGTTTCCAGCAGTCAAGCTCATAGAAAACAAAGTCAATACAGGCTTTTCTAAAGCCAATAACCAAGCCATTCACCTAGCCAAAGGCAACTATGTTTTATTGATCAACCCTGACACTTTGGTTGAAGAAGATTGCTTTGAAAAAGTAGTTCAATTCATGGAACAGCATACTGATGCAGGAGCTGTTGGTGTAAAAATGATTGATGGATCAGGCAAATTTTTGCCAGAATCTAAACGGGGATTACCTACTCCTGAAGTTGCTTTTTATAAAATTTTTGGACTATCTGCTTTGTTTCCAAAATCAACCCGATTTGGGAAATACCATTTGGGTTTTCTATCCAATCTAGAAATACATTCTGTTGATGTATTAGCCGGTGCTTTTATGATGATTCGCAAATCTGTACTAGACAAAATAGGTTTATTGGATGAAGACTATTTCATGTATGGTGAAGACATTGATTTGAGTTACCGCATTACCAAAGCTGGCTTTAAAAACTATTATTTTCCCAATACCACCATTATCCATTACAAAGGAGAAAGCACAAAAAGAACCTCTGTCAATTATGTGTTTACCTTTTACAGGGCCATGGTCATATTTGCCAACAAGCACTATTCTCAATCCAATGCCAAACTTTTTAGTTTATTAATTCATTTGGCCATATACTTAAGGGCATTGTTTGCTGTCATCAGTGGTTTTGTTCAAAAAGCAGGTTTGCCTATTGCCGATTTTACTTTATTTGGAATTGGTTTTATTACTTTAAGTAGCCAATGGGGGCTCATTAAATATGCCAATAGCCAAGCATACCCGCAAAACATTGTTTTATTGAATGCTTGTGTATATTCTATTTTGTGGATGACCGGACTTTACCTAGCCAATGCTTATGAAAAAAGAAGAACCTTTTTAAGTGTTTGCAAGGGTGTGCTATTGGGTACAATTGGTATTGCTGTTTTCTATGCTTTTGTAGAAGAAAGCTATCGGTTTTCAAGAGCCTTGATTTTAATAGGAAGTATGGGTGGTGTGCTCATTGCATATCTGAACCGTTTGTTGTTTTATTTTGCCATCAACAGGCGCATGAGCTTTAAATTGGAAAGCAATTTAAGAACTGTTATTGTTGGAAATGAAGAAGAAGTGAAGCGGGTACAAGGCTTATTGATTCAATCAAAAAGTAAAACAGATTTTCTAGGATTTATTGGCGTAGGAAACAGTGCCATTGACAATCCGCTTTATTTGGGAGATGCGGCACAGCTAGACCAATTGGTTGATTTGATGCAAGTTGATGAGCTTATTTTTTGTAGCAAAGATCTTTCGGCAAACCAAATCATCAATTGGATGGGAAAAATCAGCAACCCAAAAGTCTTGTACAAAATAGTACCTCAAGAAAGCTTGTTTGTAATTGGCAGTCATTCTAAAGATACGCCTGGAGACTTTTATACCTTAGAATTCAATTTGGCTTTAGCCAAACCTTATGAACAGCGTAAAAAACGTTTGTTTGATTTGGTTATTTCTGTATGCATGTTGCCATTTATACCTGTTTTATTTTTGATCAATAAACACCCATTGAATCTTTTAAAAAACTGGCTACAGGTTGTTATTGGCAATTGTACATGGGTAGGTTATGCAACAAGTACACAAGTTCAAAATCTACCCAAAATTAAAAAAGGTATAGTGAGTCCAATCAACCATTTTGGACCCATTGTCAATGAAATAACTCTACAAAAAATGAATTTCTTATACGCTAAAGATTATTCACTAGAGAAAGACTTTGTGATTCTGCTCAAATCATTGAATCAGTTGGGTCATTCAAGCAAATCTAAATAATTTAAAAGGGCTGTATTGAACGCTTCTGGCTCTTCAATTAACCCCATGTGGGCGCTGTTTTTTAAATAAGCAATATGAGCAAACTTACATGTAGCAGCTTGAGCAAATAAATCTAGCTCCGGAAGCAATGTATCGTACTTGCCAATCGCCCAAAAAACTGGTACAGATAATTCAGAAAGCATAGGAGTTAAATCTGGTCTTTGCATCATGGCTGGCACAGCTTCTACAATTCCCGTCTGCGAAGCATTCAATCCTCTTACTATGGCCTCGTTAACCCATTCAGTGTTGTTGTTTTGTTCAAGAAACAAGCCTGGAATAAATGCTTTTACATAGGGTTCCATTCCATTTGTTACTATGAACTCTTTGGTTTGAATCCTTTTAGCAATGCGCTCTGGTGAGTCTGCTTTAGCTGTTGAATGAATCAACCCCAAGCCTTTTAAACGCAAAGGAACTTTATTTGCCAAAGCCAATGCTACATAAGCACCCATGCTATGACCCAATGGTATAAAATTTTCAATACCAAGCTGATCGAGTAAGCCAATGACACAATCTGCCATTTCTACAATGCTGTGCGCTTGTATGGCCTTTGAATTGCCAAATCCGGGCAAATCTACCAGCACTATGGCGTGGCTGTCTTTAAAAAACAATACCTGCTCTTGGAAGCAGGTATTGTTTTGACAAAATCCGTGTATAAAAACCAGTGTACTGCGTTGTTTGTTGATGACGCCGTATTGGTTAAATGCTAACATTTGACTAATAGAACTTGTATCTGAAATCTTTAACGCCTTTCAAGTCTTTTAAAACTTCAGAATAGCTGTATTCTACACGAGATTGATTGGCACTGCCAATTTCATTTCTGAATGGCGCTAAATCTGCAGGAACAGTTGCCGGGTTTATTTTATTTACTTGGAAAGCATAAACGGCACCATCACCTTTAAATGGACCAGTTAATTTACCAACTGGAGTTCCCATTACCGCACCAACAAAACTTGGGTCGTAACCTACATAAGGAATACTTGCGTTTTCAAATGTTTGGCTGGTAACAGGGTTCAATGATTGGTTTAGGTTTTTGCTGATTGCCTCTAAAGCAGTACCTGAAGCCATTGCAGTTTTCATTTTTTCGCTCAACTGTTCTGCTTTTTGGTCTTTTCTGTAATCAGCTAAAACACGTTCTCTTGATGCATCAAAATTGGCTTTGCCTTTTTCTCTGTTACTGGCTAAAGTAGCAATTACATATTTGTCACCACCAATGGTAATGACTTCACTCACGTCACCTTCTTTAGCTAAGTTAGCCCATTTAACAACTTCTCTTGCATCTGTAAAACCTGGTAAGAAATTATCATTTTCTCTCACATACTCTGCAATGCGCTTTTCAATTTTTTGATCTGCAACATTTTTGTTGAAGTCTTCTAAATTGGTTGAACTTGCAGCAAACTGGCTGGCTTCATTGTAAGCAGCTGAAGTTGTTTTTTCGCTGGCAGCAACTGTTCTATCAACACAAGCTACTGTGATTAATTTTTTAGATTTATTTTCAGTAACACTGATTAAATGGTAACCAAATTGTGTTTTTGCAACTAACAAATCACCTTTTTTACCTGCTTTAACAGCATCGTTGAATTCTTTCACCATTGAACCTTCTTTGAACCATCCTAAGTCACCACCTTTGTCTTTGGTTCCGTCTGTTCCAAATTCTCTAGCCAAAGTTGCAAAAGATTCACCTTTTTTAACCCTTGCCATAATTTCATTGGCTTTGTTCTTGGCTTTTAAAGTGTCTTCCATAGTAGCACCTTCAATTCTAAACAAAATATGACTGGCACGCATGGTGTAAACTGAATCTTCTTTTTCACCAATTACTTTGTAAACATTGTATTTACCGTTGTTAAATACAGGGCCAATTACAGTTCCATTGGCAGCATTGAACAATTGGTCTTGAACACCTTCAGGAAATTCTGTTCTGTTTTTTGGGGTTGGGTCAAATTTAGTTTCGCTGTTTAAATCTGTGTAAGCAGTATCATTGGTTGATGCTTGCAATTGTGCAACTTGATCATTTGCCCATTTAATAACAACTGCACTGTCATCTGCTGTTGGCGCAAAGTCCCAAACAACAAATTCCAATTTGCGGCTGTTTTCACGCTCTTTGTATTTGTATAAATTTTTCTTGAAATAAGATTTCAAATCAGACTCTTCAGCAACAATTGCAGTATCAGCTATTGACATGTAAGGTATGGCTACAAATGCCATATCAACATTGCTATTTTTTGACAAGAACGAATGTTTAGCTTCTAATGAAGTGGTATAAATTCCTTTTTTCAACAAGCTTACATATTTTCTTTGCATGCCATCGTTAACCAAGAAATCTTCAAATTCTTTCCACTGAGCTTTCATTTTCTCATCCGTGCCTTCTGCTACCTGTTTCAAGTAGTTTTTTACCGCATTGATGTCGAACATGCCTGTTTTAGGATCTGTGAAAGATTGAATGATTTGTGGATGAATGTTTTTACCCATCAACATGTCTTCCAATTCTTCGTTGCTTACTTCAATGCCCAAATCTTTGTATTCTTTGGCCATCATGTAATCGTTTAAATACTGAGCCCAAGTTTGCTCACGCAACTGGGTACGGGTATTTTCATCAATGTTTTCTTGTTGGGTACGCATTTTGAAGTTCTCGGTATTGAACTCGAGTTTTTCTTCGAATTGACGAATGCCAATGGTTTCTCCATCTATTTCTCCAACATTGTTATTTGCTGCTTGACCACTAAAAAGGCCAAAGTTACTGTTTAATGCATCTGAAATTACAAAGAGTAACAGGGCTCCGCCAACCATTCCAATTGCCAAACCCGACCTGTTTCTTATTTTTGTTAAAATTGCCATTTGATAAGATTTTAAAGAGTGGCAAAAATAACGGGCATTTTTTCAAAAAATCAAATGAATATTTGTGTTTCTTAAATTAAATAACAAAAAAGGTGTTTTTTAAAGCGCAATTGATACCCATTGAAAGCCTTTAAAACAGCCCTAAAATCAATTACAGATGAGTCAATACAATTCAAATACAAACAATAATTTTGGGGCTTTATACCTCATTCCCAATGTTTTATCAGACAAACACCAAGACGATTTTATTCCAGATATGGTTCGCAAGATGACCCATCACCTCAAGCATTTTGTAGTTGAAAATGAAAAAGATGCAAGGGCTCTTGTTAAAAAATTAAAAATCCAAACCAGCCAACAAGAAATCAAATTGTGGCAACTAAACGAACATACTGAAGCTGCTGAAATTGAAAACCTCCTTTCAGCGCTTGCCAATGGACAAGATGCTGGATTGCTTTCAGATGCTGGACTACCCTGTATTGCCGATCCTGGTTCGCAATTGGTAAAATTGGCCCATCAAAAAAACATCAAAGTAATTGCCTTACCTGGTTCCTCGAGCATTGTGTTAACTCTTATGGGAAGCGGGTTTAATGGACAACAATTTACATTTAACGGCTATTTACCCATAGACAAAAACCAGCGGGCTAAAAAAATTCAAACCATGGAACAAATGGCCATCAAAGGGCAAACACAATTGTTTATGGAAGCGCCTTACAGAAACAATCCATTATTGAACGACATTCTTTTGAATTGCAATCCACAAACCAAACTTTGTATAGGCTGTGAAGTTTGTACCGATGAAGGCTTTATTCAAACAAAAACTTTGGCTGCTTGGAAAGCCAATTTGCCTGATCTACACAAAAAACCAGTCATGTTTGCTTTGGGCATATAGCTGCTTGTTAAACAGGTATTTGCTTTTTTGTTAGCTTTGATTAAATTTGCCTAACACTTGTTAGGTTAATGAAAGAAGTCAATAACAGAAAATCACAAATCATTGCAAGCTCAGCATTGCTATTTCAGCAAAAAGGGTACGATGCGTGTTCTGTTAGAGACATTGCAAATGAATTGAATATAGAGGCGGCTAGCTTGTACCATCATTTTAAATCAAAAGAAGAAATACTTTCAATTATTTGTTTTGAAATGGCCCAAAAGCTCATCACTGCTCTAGATGAAACCAACGATATTTATTTCAATGCTGAACAAAAAATCAGAATGGCCATTGAACAGCATGTAGCAATCATTGCCAATGACCTTTCAAAAAGTGCAGTGTTTTTATTGGAATGGAAAAGGCTCAACGAACCTTTTTTGTCTGAGTTTAAAACGCTTCGCAACCAATATGAAAATGGATTCAAACAAATCATCACAGACGGCATCCAAGAAGATGTTTTTGACGATGTAGATGCAAAATTTGCCGTCTTGAGTGTATTGAGTTCTGTGAATTGGATCATTGAATGGTACAAACCCACAGGTAAAATGCAACCCAAAGAAATTGCAGAAAAAATAAGCGATTTTGTGTTGGGTGGTTTAAGAAAAAAATTAGTTACTGATAGCAATTACAAACAATAATAAATCTCTTTTTTATGTACGGAAACGCATATATAGACCCAAACGAAGTAAACAAAACCCATTCGGTTTTAGCTGATGAAGACCCCAAATTACTTGCTGAATTTGAAGCAAGAATTGAAAGAGGCGAAAAAATTGAGCCCAAAGATTGGATGCCCAAAGAATACCGCAAACAATTGATCAGAATGATTGAACAACATGGTCATTCTGAAATTATTGGAGCACTTCCAGAAGGCACTTGGATTACCAGAGCACCTGGCTTTAAAAGAAAATTGGCTTTGATGGCCAAGGTTCAGGACGAAGTTGGGCATGCACAATTGTTGTACAGTGCTGCTGAAACCCTTGGTAAAAGCAGAGAAGCAATGATTAACGATTTAATTACTGGTAAATCTAAATACTCCAATGTATTCAATTATCCTGCATTTACTTGGGCAGATGCATGTATTATAGCCTGGTTAATTGATGCAGGAGCAATCATCAACCAAGTTGCCAATGCCAAAGGAAGTTATGGCCCTTATTGCAGAGCCTTAGACAGAATTTGTACTGAGGAATCTTTCCACTTAAAATATGGTCACGACAATGTGGTAACACTTGCAACTGGAACTCCTGTTCAACGTAAAATGGTACAAGAAGCTCTCAACAGGTGGTGGCCTCCAATTATGCACTTTTTTGGACCTTCAGATAAAATTTCATCGCATACCGAAATCTTGATGAAATGGAAAGTAAAAATGGCAACCAATGACGACATGCGTCAACAATTTTTAAACATGTATGTACCTAAAATCTGGGACTTAGGATTAACCGTTCCAGATGCCAATTTGAAGAAAAACGAAACAACAGGCAAATGGGAATACACCGAACCAGACTGGGATGAATTCAAAAGAGTGATCAATGGAGGCGGCCCATGTAATGCTGAAAGATTAGCTGTTAGAAGAAATGCCGAAGAAAGAGGCAGATGGGTAAGAGAAGCTTTAAAAGCTGGTCAAACAGCCTATGTTGTTCCATTCGCATAATTAACGTACACACATGATTGAATCATTAGACCCAAGAGTCAATAGGGCTGCCATTGAATTAGATAATCATATTGAACCCTTAAGCCCACTCGATCAATGGGAAACATACGAAGTGTTTCACCAAAAGAAAAGAGGCGACCAACACATGCACGTAGGCATTGTTCACGCTGCTAATCCAGAAATGGCATTGGTTTTTGCCAAAGAACAATTTGGAAGAAGGGGATTGAGCGCCAATATATGGGTTGTCAATACCAAACATGTTTTTGCATCTACGTATGAAGATGCAGATATTTTTGAAACCACCTCAGAAAAAATATACCGCGAAGCAGGTGGATACAAGGTGATGGACAAAATCAATCAATACAAAAAGTCACAAAAAGCTTAACTAACCAAACAAGTATGAATGTTGCTGCAATAAAAGAATTGCTCTATAAAGTTGCCGATGACCAATTGGTGATAGGACACAGAAACAGTGAATGGACAGGCCTTGGACCCATTTTAGAAGAAGACATTGCTTTCTCTTCAATGGCTCAAGACAAACTGGGTCATGCGCAAGGATGTTACCAAATATTGCATGACTTAGGCGAAGCCAATCCAGACCAAATTGCCTTCTCAAGAAAAGCGGATCAATTTCACAACTGCCAATTTGTAGAATTGCCCAATGGGGAATATGATTTTAGTTTGATGCGTCATTTTTTGTATGACCATGCAGACCAAATTCGGTTCGAAATGTTTGCCAATAGCTCGTTTGAACCATTGGCCAAATTGGCAAAGAAAGTAAAAGGTGAAATTAAATACCACGTGTTTCATGGCAATACCTGGATCAATAAATTAAGTACTGCCAATGAAGTTAGCAAAATCCGAATGCAAACTGCATTGAACGAATCTTGGAATTATGCATTGGGTATTTTTGAAGCAGGCAATTTTGAAGCTGAACTTAAAAACGAAGGCATCTTTGAAGGCGAAAATGCGCTACAAAACAAGTGGTTAGAAGTGGTATGCCCATTACTTGAAAAAGCAGGTTTAACAATTCCTGAAAAATCGAGCTGGGAACCTGTTTTAGGAGGTAGAAAAGGCTATCATTTGGCCCATTTAGAAGCATTGGTTGCCGAAATGAGTGAGGTGTTTCAGATAGATCCAACTGCTACTTGGTAGTTTATTCTTTGAGCTTAAATTTTTGTCTGTATTTTTTGTTGAGGGCTTGTTGAACATCATTGATTTCAACCTGTTCACCTTTGATATATACAGTAGAAATTTTGCTCGATTTCATGTCCAATATGTCGCCTTCCGATATTACAATTGTTGCCTCTTTTCCAATCTCTAAACTGCCAATTCTATTGGCGATACCCAAAATTTTAGCTGGCTGTAAAGTAATGCAAGACAATGCTTTTTCTTTGTCCATTCCATAGGCAACTGCAGTACCTGCATGAAACATGATATTGCGAGATTCCCAACTGCCAGCTTGAGCAATGGCAACCTGTATGCCCGAATCTAGTAAAATAGATGCCAACTGATAAGGTAAATCGTATGCTTCATGGCTGTACATGGGTAAACGGTGAATGGCTGTTAACACTACAGGAATACGGTACAAACTGAGCGTACTTGTAATTTGGTAAGCCTCTTCTGCACCTACAAAAACTAACTTAATAGTTGGGTATTTATCTTTGATTAAAGCCAAGGCAGATAACATCCCTTTTGCTGAGCCTACATGTACATACAAATTGGTTTTTCCTGCAAAAACTTTTCGCATGGCTTCAAACCGGAGGTTAAAAACCGGAGGCTTTGCCAAGGCACAAAACTGGTTGGCTTCTTGTAAAAAAAGCACCAATGCATCTACTTGTTTTTGTGCATTGTTTGCTAGGTCTGGGGCATCGTTTGAAGCGCTTAAATCGGGATAATTTAAATGCACCCCATCGTCTTCTAATACCATGGCATCTTCCCAGTTCCAGCCTTTGGTATAAAACAAACTACTCGATCCACTGATTTGACCACCCTGAGGAACTGCCTGAGTGTAAACAATGCCATTGAACAAAGCAGTTGGTAATATTTTTGAATCGGTATTGTATGCAATAGCACTTCGTACATTTGGATTGAATGCACCTACCTCATAGTAATCTCTAGTTGCTCGAACCGCATCAATTTCATTGAGCCCCATAATATTGTTCAAGGCAATAATTCCTGGATAAATGTGTTTCCCTTTTACATCAACAATTTTGGCGTTTTTAATTTGGTTGTCAAAACGGGTAGATAGCTCTAAAATTTTACCATCCATCATTAAGAGATGTGCATCTGAAACCACTTCACCATTGCCTATGTGAAAGGTTCCCCCCACTAAATAAGTGGGCTGTTCTTGTGCAGCAATAAAAAGCGGAAAGGACGCCAATATAAACAGGCATAAGTATGGTAAATTGTTCAATTTAGTTTTCATCTTCACAGTGGTAATTTTCATCTTGGATACTGATCTGTTTTTGTGTCTTTACACCTTGTTGTTTCAAAGCAATCATTTTTTGAACAATGCGGTTTCTTTCTTGTTGCACCTCTGCTCTTAATTTTAAATCTGAAGCCACAGAGAAATAACAAATGCCATCTACAAAAGTATAAAGCGGTTTTGCATAAATGCTCAGTGGATTATTGTTCCAAACCACAAGATCTGCATCTTTTCCAGATTCAATTGATCCGGTTAAGTGGTCAATATGTAACATTTTAGCTGGGTTGAGGGTAACCATTTTCCAGGCGGCTTCTTCCGACAAATTGCCGTATTTAATCATTTTGGCGGCTTCTTGGTTCAGGCGTCTTCCCATTTCAGCATCATCACTGTTAATTGCAGTTACAACACCCATATCGTTTAAAATGGCTCCATTGTAAGGAATGGCATCCATTACCTCGTATTTATAGGCCCACCAATCGGCAAAAGTACTCGCAGCAACACCGTGCGCTTTCATTTTATCGGCAACTTTATACCCTTCTAAAATATGTGTAAATGTATTCACTTTAAAACCAAATTGGTTGGCTACGTGCATGAGCATATTGATTTCAGATTGCACATAACTGTGGCAACTAATAAACCGCTTTTTACGAATAATTTCTAACAAGCTTTCTAATTCTAAATCCTTTCTACAAGCAGTAGGATTGTTTTTAAGTTCAGCTTCATAAAGCAATGCCCTGTTAAAAGCATCCATGTAAATTTGTTCAACACCCATGCGGGTTTGTGGATACCTCAATCCTGGTCCACCACCACTTTGCTTGACATTTTCACCCAATGCAAATTTGATAAATCCATCAGCACCTTTGATTTTCATTTCTTCGGCCGATTGACCCCAACGCAATTTCACCAATGCACTTTGTCCGCCAACTGGATTGCAAGAACCATGTAACAATTGTGCACCAATTACACCACCAGCCAATTGTCTGTAAATGTTGATGTCTTCAGGTTGAATCACATCTCCTATTCTAACTTCGGCAGTAATGGCTTGGGTACATTCATTAACTCCTCTGTAAATTGCCAGGTGAGAATGCTCATCAATGATACCATTGGTTAAATGCAGGCCTTTGGCATCAATTATTTTTGCAGTTGCACTCGTTAAATTTTTACCTATTGCTATAATTTTACCTGATTTGATGTGCACATCGTGGTTGCCAATAATGCCATTAGAAGTATTGGTCCAAACGGTAGCACCTTTAAAAATCACTTCTTCAGATTCGGGCATTTTTGTGCTACCAAATTCTACAAACGGAAAACGTATTTGAGGAACTATTAACGCTACTGAATCTTGTTTGAGCAGCTCTTTTGCAAGTGGCTGTTCTAAATGTTTGAGCAAAACAGGTAGGGTTCTTCCTTCAGTCCAAGTGGCTAGTCCACTGGCCTGGAGTAGGTTGTTTTGTTGAACAAAAGCCAAACGCATGGTGCAATGCAATGCCGCTTTTTTATTGGGCATCCAGCTCAATTGATAGGTACCGGCTTCTCTGCTCACAGTCATTTCAAGTGTATCGGCACCAATTAATTTACCCGTTAATTTATTGCCTTGTTGTGTCAATTGAATTTGTTGATAAGGCAATTCTGATTGCAATTCAAATACTCCCGTAACTGGCAAATCAGTTTCAAAATTTACAGGAATGTGATGACTGCCATTCCAATGCACCAATACCCTTGCTTCTTTTTCAAAAATGGGTTTATCACATACAATTAAATAGGCGGGCATGCCCTCACGAATACTGCCACATATTGCAGCTGCACCAATGAGTTTAGCAGGTGTTTCTGTCAATGCCTTGAGTGCTGCTGTTACCGGCAAACCTTGCTGTACCGCTAATCGAATGTTTTTTAAAAATGCTTGTCCATCTTCACAACCTTTCATGGTAATTGAAAAGGGAATTTTAGCTGCATTAACGCTTGCCAAATTGCTTGGCGCATATTCCCAATGCATTAAATCGGCTAAACTAACCCTATTGGCATCAAAAGGGTCTTCTACATCATACGGTTTTGGGAAGTTAACAGGAATTACCATAGGTAGGCCCATTGCAGCCAATTCTTTGCTACGTTGGTACTCGTCACCATTGCCCTTGATGATCCAATTTTTAGCAGCAAACTCATTGGCAATTTTAGCAGCGCGCAGTACCGCCCATTTATTTTCTGCTTCAAACAACACTGGAAAATATTGGTTTTTAGCTAGGCTAGTCAAGCTAATATTGCTTTCTTGTTCGGTTTTTATCCATTTGGCATCATAAAATGTTTGCCTAATCAGCGCCACTGAGCCCATGGCTGAATTTGGATAGTCTACAGTTGAAGAGCCTTTGTTAAAGCTCCAGTTCATGGTAGCTTCCTCTGTTAAAATGGCTTCTTGGGGTATTGAAGAACCCGTATTTACCAATACGGAACTGCCTCTGCAAATTCCATCTTGAATGGCACTCAAAGTAATGCCAAAACCTGCTGTTAAATAAGCTGCCTTTTGTTTTTCGTCTGGACTAAAATAAGCAGCAGCTTTTTCCTCTGCACGAATGGCTTCGTTCCAATGAAATGCCCCTCTTTTAGCACTGTAAAAACCATGGGTATTTCTCAATGAATTTTTGGACTCCCACTTCACACCATAATCCGAACACAAATCAATAAATGCAGGATAAACTACCCTTCCCTTTTGGTCAATTAAAGTATAACCTGCAGGTACATTTTTAAATGCACCTACATAAACCAATTTGCCATTTTCAATGAGCAAGAGCGCATCAGTTATTACATGTTCAGGATCTGTCCATACAGTTGCATGAGCTAGCGCAAAGCGTTGAAGCTGGTGATTTGAAGGCCCATTTGTTGGAAATGTTTGCTGTGCAAAATTTAGGTTGGCCCAAAAAAAGAAGATGATTAAAAAACATTGACGCATTTTCAAATAAAGCTAAAATTCAGCTGATTTGAATGGGTCTGTTTGAATAAAAAAGGAAATATTAGACTATTTCAACAATGCACTCAACAATCCTTCAAATAGCAATCTGCCGTCTGTATTGAACAATTCAGCATCAACAGCTCTTTCAGGATGTGGCATCATGCCAAAAACATTTCTGGTTTGGTTACAAATTCCGGCTATGTTTTCCAATGAACCATTTGGGTTGCTGCTGGCATCAATATGGCCATTTTCTGAACAATACCTGAACAAAATTTGGTCGTTTTGCTTGAGCAAAGCCAAGGTTTCTTCATTGCAGTAGTAACGGCCTTCACCATGTGCAATTGGAATTTTATAAGCTGTATTTAAATCCAATTCACTGGTTAAATGGGTATGGAGGGTTTGGGGCTTGATCCAAACATTTTTGCAATTGAATTTTTGGTGGTCATTGTGAAGCAATGCACCTGGCAACAAATTGCTTTCGCATAAAATTTGAAAACCATTGCAAACACCCATTACCAAACCACCTTTAGCAGCAAATGCAATGACATGTTGCATAATTGGAGATAACTTAGCAATGGCACCACTTCTGAGGTAGTCGCCGTAGCTGAACCCACCAGGTAAAAAAATCAAATCACAAGCTTGTAAATCTTCGTCTTTGTGCCATAAAGAAACTGTTTCACAACCAAATTGGTTATTGAAAGCATAAATGGCATCTTGGTCACAATTTGAACCCGGAAATATCACAACCCCAACTTTCATAGTATTTATTTGATACAAAAATAGGTCATTGAAAGGAATTCGCGCAATTTTAGTCGAGGAATAAATAAAAACCTACCGGTAAATTTCCAATTGGAACCTTTGGATTTACTCGTTGTCCGGGCATTATTTTATTTAATTTTATTTCTAAAAAAGTAATGGAAGATTTAGCCTGCTGTATGGCAATGAATTCATTGCATTTGGGAGTAGAAAAAGGGGAAACTGATGGGAAAGCCTTTTTATCGTGGTCGCTATTGCTCACCCCTTTTACTAAAATGGAGTAAGAATTAACCAAGTTCTTTTGCAACTTATCAGATTTTTCGGCAATGATGAGTTTGGGCCTGCCTAAAGTAAAAAATGAGCGTTTCACAGATGATACTTTCAGTAAATCAATTTTTTCAAAACCATTGTCTAAAAAATACACAAATTGCTTGGCCAGCTCAATGTTTTTTGGATTAGGGGCTTGTGCATTGGCTTGAGCCATTAAAAAGAGAACTTGAAGTAAAAATATCAGTTTACGCATGCTACACTTGTTTGAAGCAAATCTAACCAAATTGGGCTATTTATTCTCTTAATATTTTCTTGTTTAGCTGAGGGTAAAAAACTCTTGTTTTTCAGTGGTATGGTTTCTGAGAATGCCTGCACTTACCAATGAAACCAATATTTTCTGGGCACGCCACCTTGAAATATTGAGCAATTTGCAAACCTCCTTGGTTGTAATGCGTTCGTTGCCACGGAGGTATTTGAGTAAGTTCTCTTCGTGCCTGGTGTAGTGAACAATATTGGGCTGTTTGCCATTGTTTCTTTTAATGACATCTAGTACAATTTTACTCGCCAACAACGACTTATCCTGCACCCGAATATAGGCCCACCATTTGCCATCATCTCCTTTAGCATAATAAGGTTTGTCTTTACCATCAGGAACCACTGCTTCGAGAATGGTTTTGTTACCGAATTCCCATTCAAAAATGGTCAATGCGATGGGTGGTTTGGTATAAAATTGAGCCGCTAAATCAAGCATGTATTTTTCGTCCTCACTTTTCACACCCAAGATAGATTTGTTATCGCTTACCCCTACCAATAAAGTACCGCCCTTGTGGTTGGCAAAAGAGCAAATGGTTTTAGCAATTTTTGAGGCTGAAGAAATGGTTTGTTTAAAATCTAAGTCTTCACCCTCTCCTTTGTTAATTTTTTGAATAATCGGATGCATGAACTAAAACAAAGAGCGGTTAAAGTACTGAAATTTCTTGCAAATGATTGTTCAATATATGTTTGAACCAAACTGTATAATGCTCAGGATTATTGGCACAGTCTGTAACTAAATCTGGCAATGACACCCATTTGTAGGCAGCAACTTCATCTGTATTAAACGCAACAGCACCTGAATAAAAACCAGTTAAAATATAATCGAGTTCGTGCTCAGTTAAACCGTTATCAAATGGAGCATGGTAAATAAATTTATTTTTAATTGTCAAGGTTGAACCAATACCCATTTCTTCTTGTAAGCGCCTGTTGGCAGCAGCTAGTACGGGTTCGTTTTTGCGGGGATGGCTACAACAAGTATTGGTCCATAAGCCCGCTGAATGGTATTTGGAAAATGCGCGCTGTTGCAATAAAAGCTCATTTTTTTCATTGAACAGAAATACAGAAAAAGCACGGTGTAATAAGCCTTTCTGATGGGCCTCTAGTTTTTCCATGAAGCCAATTTCTTCGTCATTTTCGTTTACCAATACAACTTCTTCGTACATTTAATTCAGGGATTTAACTTGAGTAGCATCTAACTTACAATTTTTAATTAAAAACCCTTTAATTCTCCATTTCAAATCTTGGTCTTGCAGGTTTTTATATTGGTTCAATAAAAATAATTGATCGGCTGTTTGTTGATTACTGTAACCTAAAATTTTAGGTGCATTTTTTTGGATAATGAGCCTCAAGTAACGGAATTCAACAGTATTGGGATTGTTTATAATCAAGGTTTCCAATTGATTTTTTCCTTTCTTAAAACTGGCATATTTAGCAGTAGGCATAAACAAGTACTTGGCATTTACCATATACAGTGCTGCTTCATAGGCTTGCAGATAGGTTGATTTTGGATGTTGTTCAGCCAAGTACTGCAAGAGTTCTGCAGATGCCTTACTTTGATCAATGGCCAAATGAAAACGGGTTCTAACAGACAAATTGACATCTGGGGTTTGCAGCAAGAGTAAGAGCCACAAGAGCAGTTTGAACATGAAAATTACAGAAGGTTAAAACTGTGTCTGAACAAAGAGCTACAAAACAAGGCATACTTGCGTTGATCAGAAATTCGCACCCTTTCTTGCATAATAACTGTAGCAGGAATTTGTGTGATTTTATTCAATAATTTTGAATAATAAATATAGGCTACATAAACGCCAAACCTGGCATCTTTAGGCAACATCTTAATGCCTTGGTAGCCCAATTCAAAATCGGCTTCAATATCGGCTTCAATTTCTTGTTTAACAGCTTCAGTGAACTGGCCGTTTAACAATTGCGGAAAATACTGACGTCCCAAAGCATGTTGATCGGCATTTAAATCGCGTAAGAAATTGATCTTTTGTAATGCAGAACCCAATTTCATGGCATAGGGTTTCAATTTTTCGTATTCCTCGTTATTGCCCTCCATAAATACCCGCAAACACATCAATCCAACCACTTCTGCCGAACCCAAAATATACACCTCGTATTCTTGTTGGTTGTACTGTTGTTTGCTCAAGTCCATTTGCATGCTGGTTAGAAAGGTGTCTATCAGTTCCCATTCTATGTGGTATTGATTCACTATTTCTTGAAATGCATGGATAACCGGATTGATGCTGATACCTTCTGAAATGGCTTGAATGGTATCTTGCCTTAGTTCTTGCAGCATTTTTTCTTGGTTGTAACCATGAAATGAATCTACAATTTCGTCGGCCAGGCGCACATACCCATAAATTGCATAAATGGGGTTATGAAATCTGGAAGCCAGGAATCTGATTCCAAGTGAAAAAGAAGTACTGTATGCCTTGGTAAGCATTTTGCTTCCTTTAATGGATGTTTGGTCAAATTTGTACTTCATTGTGTGAGTGCTGGGGTCAAATCTATAGGTTTAAATGTATAACTCAAATCTTATGCTTTTGTTTTAAAATCTTTCAAAATCTGGGTGGCACATACTTTACCACTGATGATAGAAGGTGGTACGCCTGGGCCTGGTACAGTAAGCTGGCCAGCAAAATATAAACCATTTACTTTTTTATGTTTGAGCCTAGGCTTTAATACTGCTGTTTGGCTGAGTGTATTGGCCAATCCATAGGCATTGCCTTTGAATGCATTATAATCGGCTATAAAATTCTGAATACTATAACTCTTTTTGTACACCACATGATCAGCAATTTGCACACCCAATTTTTGTTCCATGCGTTGGAGCATTAATTGCAAGTATTTTTCTCTTGTGGCCTCGTCATCGCCTGTTAAACCTGGAGCTACCGGTATGAGTAGAAACAAATTTTCATAGCCATCTGGCGCAACACTTGGATCTGTAACAGAAGGTGCAGATGCATAAAACAATGGGTTTTGAGGCCATTGCGGATGGGTATAAATTTCTTGCGAATGCAATTCAAAATCGGTGTCAAAAAACAAGGTATGGTGACGCATGTTGGGTATGCGTTTGTTCAATCCAATGTAATACAACAAGCAAGAGGGAGCCATTTTGCGCTTGTCCCAGTATTGTTCAGTGTACTGCCTGTATGGAGCTGCTAATAAATTGGATTCAACATGGTGGTAATCGGCAGCACCTACAACCACATCAGCCAAAAATTTTCCTTGATTGGTTTGAACCCCAATTGCCTTGCCGTTTTCAACAAGAATAGCATGAACGGCCGTATCTAAATGAATGTGCACACCTTGTTGTTGGGCAATCTGAACAAAGGCTTCAATAATTTTGTGCATGCCCCCCATTGGGTACCAAGTACCAAGGCTCATATCGGCATAATTCATGAGGCTGTACAAGGCAGGTGTGTTTTCAGGCAATGCCCCTAAAAATAACACTGGAAACTCTAATAACTCTTGTAAAAATGGGTGCTTGATAAATGACCGAACATGGCTTCTCATGTTATTGAGAACGTCCATTTTAAGCAAACCCTTTAACAAGCGAATGTCTGCAAACTCTAACAAGCTCAAGCCTGGTTTGTATACCAAATCGTTGATGCCTACTTCGTATTTATAAGCCGCTTCTTTTAAGAATTGACGGAGCTTTAAGCCAGCACCTTTTTCATATTTGTCGAACAAAGCCTCTAACTCCTGCATGTCTGCAGGTATATCTACCAATTGGCCATTTTTATCTATTACTCTGTAACTGGGGTCTAATCGAACCAGCTCGTAAAAATCGGCTGTGGTATGGCCAAAATCTTGGTAAAATTTTTCGAACACATCGGGCATCCAATACCAGCTTGGACCCATGTCAAATACAAAACCATTTGCAGTAAATTGCCTGGCCCTTCCTCCGGCTTGTTCGTTTTTTTCGAAGATATGAACTTGGTATCCACTTTTGGCCAAATAAGCTGCTGCAGACAAACCTGCTATACCAGAGCCAATTACAATTGCATTTTTATTTTTCATGAAGGGAATTACTTTATGCAGTGAGCAACTTTTATAAAGTAATAAATAGGAATATCGCCTTTTTTGTTTTGATTTCCTCATTATTTTTATTTTTACACCATGAATGTGTCTGTAATTGGAGCCGGAATTGGCGGATTGGCTACTGCTGCAAGGCTTGCAGCTAAAGGCTATGCTGTAACTGTTTTTGAAGCAAACAGCTACCCAGGTGGCAAACTCAGCAGCATTCAGCTTGGCAATTACCGTTTTGATGCTGGCCCCTCTTTGTTTACTCTTGCCCAGTTGGTAGATGAGGTTATCGCCTTAAATCCAAACCCTGAATTGATACCATTCAGTTACCAAAAATTGAATACGGTTTGCAATTATTTTTACGAAGATGGCTTAAGACTTACTGCACATGCCGACCCCAACGAATTGGCCAACGAGCTTGCAACCAAAACCGGAGTTGATAAAAAAACCATCTTCAATTATTTACAGAAAGCAGCCCTCAAATATGAAAGTACGGCTGAGTTATTTGTAGAAGATACCATTCACAGAATTGGGCATTTGAAACCTAACAAAGTATGGAAAGGGCTCAGAAACATACCTGCATTAGACGTGTTTAAAACCATGCATGAGGTGAATTCCGAACTATTGGATGAGCCTCATTTGGTACAGTTTTTTAACCGCTACGCTACATACAATGGTTCTAACCCCTACAAAGCACCTGGATTACTTACCATGATTCCGCACTTGGAACAAAACTTAGGTGCCTTTTTCCCAGAGGGTGGCATGCAATCTATAACAAATGCATTGTACCAAACCTGTGTGAACCTGGGTGTAACATTCCATTTTTCAAGCAAGGTTGAACAAATTTGGATTGAACACAAGCAGGTCAAAGGCATTGTATTGAACGGCAATAAAATGGCGTCAGACTTGGTGGTTTCAGACATTGATATCCACGCACTTTATTACCAATTAATGCCCGGTCTAAAAATTCCAAAACGCATACTCAAACAAGAAAAATCGTCATCGGCCATTATTTTTTATTGGGGCATGCAATCGCATTTTCCTGAATTGGATTTGCACAATATTTTTTTTTCCGCCAATTACCAAGCAGAGTTCAAACATCTTTTCGATACCAAAACCATGTATGACGACCCCACTGTGTATGTAAACATCAGTTCAAAACATAAAAAAGATGATGCCCCCATTAACCACGAAAATTGGTTTGTGATGGTGAACGCCCCTCACAACGATGGCAGCCAAAATTGGGATGAGTTCATTTCAAGGACCAGAAAAAATGTGATTCAAAAACTCAATAGAATTTTAAATAGCAACATTGACTTACTCATTGCCGAAGAAAGTATTTTAGAGCCTCGCAGCATTGAAAGCAAAACCAGCAGCTATGGTGGTTCCTTGTATGGCAATTCGAGCAATGGAAAATTTTCAGCCTTTCTCAGACATAAAAATTACAGCTCAACCTATAAGGGTTTGTACCTGTGTGGTGGCAGTGTACACCCGGGTGGTGGCATTCCGCTTTGTTTGAATTCAGGAAAAATTGTTGCCAACTTAATAGAAGAAGATTATCCGCTTACTTAGACAATTTGTATTTGAACTGGTAAACCAAGTACAACGAATAACTGTAGTCGAGCACATCTTTATTTAAATCATAAACAGGTTCAAGCCTAAAAGAAGTTTTCACTTGGCTTTTCATTAAAGGCTTTTCGTATAGCAAACGCAGGTAACACAATTTGCGTTCTGCTTGGTAAATTGTTGGGTCTTCTATTGATTGCGAAGCATAAATGGGCGTGCCTAATGGAGCCAAAAAATTGTTGCCAAAAAATATACTGCTCGAAAGTGTCCAAGCCCCTTGTTGAACCCCTAAATTAGTAAAAATGGCATTTCCAGAACTTGAGGACCACAAACCTGTTTTGTCGGGTTCTGAATACGTCAAATAACTGAAATCAAAAAAACCTTTATGCCTTTTGCGGCCCTGTTCGAAGCGAATGCCTAAAGCTGTGTTCCAACGCATGGTAACTGGGTCGGCATTGGTGCCTATTTGACCACCATGGTGTTTGCCAACAACCTGCACATCAGGAATAATTTTAAAACGACTGTCTTTGCCCAATACATTTCGTTTGGCATGCAAACCCACTACAAATTTTTCTTGGTCATTGGATGCTCTTGTAATGTAACGGTTCCAATCTATAAATAAATCAATAAAGGTTTGCTGGTTTTGAATTTTAAATTGAATGCCTTCTTCGTTGCGCCTTTCTATGTAACGGTTCACATCAAACAGTGGTTCACAAAAACCATGCGACAAAGCACCTTCTAGTGTACCAAAAATTAGGCTAAACACGCCCTTTTTGGCCTTGATGCTGAACACCGGTTGCAGTTCAGTAAACACTTCTGATGCCCCAAAATCACGCCTCAAATAAACACCCGTTTGTATTTTTACATGCTTGTTCAATTGGTAAGCAAGCATGGGTTGAAACTGGTAACCCAGCATGGTTCTGCCCAATTCAATTGGATTGAAATATTCGGTGTTTCTGAAATAAGAATTGGTTTTTAATTCAAATAAAAACTTACCCGAGTCGGCCGCTTGCAGTTGAATTTTATCGGAGAGAACAGCATTGTTTATTTGGGCATTGAGCATGCTTGCAAACAAAACCAATACACCTAACAACAAGTGTTTTTTCATCTGATTTATTTTTTACAAGTCCATTGCATTGGCAATCAGTTCAGCCACATCAAGCACTTGTACTTCTTGTTCTTTGTTGTTGTTTTTAATGCCATCTCTGAGCATGGTCATGCAAAAAGGGCAAGCTGCAGCAACAGTAGTAGCGCCAGTTTCAAGCATTTCTTGGGCACGCAACATGTTTACTTCTTGTTTACCGTTTTCGGCTTCTTTGAACATTTGTGCACCACCCGCTCCACAACACAAACCCTGCGCCTTGCTGTGTTTCATTTCTACTAAGGCAGCATCTAATTTTTCAATCAAGGCACGCGGTGCTTCATATACCTCATTGGCCCTGCCCAAATAACAACTGTCGTGGTAAGTAATGCGTTTGCCCTTGAAAGCGCCTCCCTCAATTTTGAGCCGGCCTTCGTTCAACAATTGGTTGAGCAAAGTGGTATGGTGCACTACCTCGTAATGCCCGTCTAATTGAGGGTATTCGTTTTTAATGGTATTGAAACAATGCGGACAGGCTGTTACAATTTTCTTTACTTGATAAGAATTCAACACACTGATGTTTTGCATGGCCATCATTTGAAACAAAAACTCGTTACCGGCACGTTTGGCAGGGTCGCCAGTGCAAGATTCTTCAGTGCCCAATACTGCAAATTTAACCCCTGCTTTGTGAAGCAATTTGGCCACCGCTTTGGTAATTTTTTGTGCGCGTTCGTCAAAACTACCCGCACAACCTACCCAAAAAAGCAATTCAGCTTCTTGACCATTGGCGGCCATTTCGGCCAATGTATGAACTTTAAATTCTGTTGTCATTTTATTGTTTTTTTGAATTAAGCCTCGTGCATCCAATTGCCTCTGTCGGCAGGGCTGAACTGCCAAGGAGCTTGGTTGTTTTCTAAATTGCTGAACATGCTGTTCAATGAACCCGGTGCAGCCGATTCTTCCATCACTTTGTACCTGCGCATTTCTACAATAATTTCCATTGGGTTGATATTGATAGGGCAAGCCTCAACACATGCATTGCAAGTATTGCAAGCCCACAATTCTTCTTCTGAAATATAGGAATGCAAGTTTTTGTTATCGGGTGTAAAGCTTCCGTTTTTATCTATGTTTCTGCCCACTTCTTCTAAACGGTCGCGGGTATCCATCATAATTTTACGGGGCGACAATTTTTTGCCTGTTAAATTCTGCGGACACATGCTGGTACACCTGCCACATTCTGTACAACTGTATGCATCCAATAAATTTTTCCAAGTTAAATCTTGTACATCTTTTACGCCAAAACTAGAAGGAGGCGTATAACCCTCAGGGGTTGCTGCAGCAGGATCTAGCATGAGTTTTACTTCTTGCGTAACCGAAGCCATGTTATTGATTTCGCCTTTGGGTTGGAGGTTTGAATAATAGGTATTGGGGAAAGCCAAAATAATGTGAAAATGCTTGCTAAATGGCAAGTAATTCATAAAAGCAAAAATGCCTAAAATATGAAACCACCAGTAAATGCGTTCCATCAACACCAATGATTCGGTGCTCCACGACTCAAAGAAAGGCACCAAAAACTGCGAAACTGGAAACGAACCCGCATGCACATAATGTTCAATGTTTCGGGCTTGCAACAATTGGTCGCAGGCATTCATTTTTAACAAAGCTCCCATGAGCACAATTTCTATTATTAAAATACCCGCTGCATCTTTGGTTGGAAAACCTTTTAATTCAGGAGCATTCAATCTTTGTACTTTGTAAATAAACCTTCTGCTCAAGAAAACTACACAAGCAATGGTTACCAAAGCGGCCAAAATTTCAAAAAAACCGATGGCCAAATCATAAACAGGCCCCAAACCCGCAAATACCCGGTGGGTTCCAAAAATCCCATCAATTAAAATTTCAAGCACTTCTATGTTAATCAAAACAAAACCTATGTATACAATAAAATGAAAAAACGCAGGCAGGGGCCTGGTTGTCATTTTGGTTTGACCAAATGCCACTTTAAACATGGTTTTGAGCCTCAGGGCAGGCTGATCAGTGCGGTCTAAGTCTTTACCCAATAGAATATTGCGGCGTATTTTTGCCAAATTCTTGGCAAAGAAATAAACCGATATGCCCGTAACAACGAGAAAAAGAATGGATTGATACATGGCACAAAATAAAGAAAACCCTTGAACCATAACAAATCCTTAAAAAAATTTGGAAACAATTTCAAAATGTTTACCTTCGCATTCCTCTTACAGAGAAGGTGCGGTAGCTCAGTCGGTAGAGCAAAAGACTGAAAATCTTTGTGTCGGGGGTTCGATTCCCTCCCACACCACATGAAAGAACAAAGACCCAATTTTTCAATTGGGTCTTTTTTTGTGCGCAAGCGCGAGCTGTGCGTCAGCACAAGTGAGCGCTTAAGCGCAAAAAAAGCACTGCGTTAGCAGTGGCTTTGTTATGGCTGCATTGGCAGGAGGGAACTTAGCCGAAGGATAAAATCCCTCCTGCCAATTTAACAGATATTGTATTAGCGCGAGCTGTGCGTCAGCACAAGTGAGCAATTGCGCACAAAAAAAGCAACGCGTTTAGCGTTGGCTTTGTTATGGCTGCATTGGCAGGAGGGAACTTAGCCGAAGGATAAAATCCCTCCTGCCAATTTAACGAATATCGTATTAGCACAATAAACGCTTTAGCGTTGAACTTTTCTTGGCTAAATGGGTTGGAGGGAAGTTAAAATCCCTCCTGCCAATTTAACGAATACTGTATTGAAATGAACTGTGCTTGCACAGGAAAAAAGCAGTGCTTTTGATTGGCTACTTAGCCGAAGGCTAAGTAATAGCCTCTCCCATTCACCAACGCCCTTTGGAAATGAATTGAGCTTGCTCAAGAACCAAAAGCAGTACGTTGACTATCCTAATTAGCCGAAGGCTAAGTATCATCCTAAAAAACCTCCCTCACTGAAACAATTTGAAGATTGCACGAAACTTAGCCGCAGGCTAAAATCCCTCCTGACAATTTAACAAATATCGTATTAGCACAATAAACGCTTTAGCGTTGAACTTCTTGTATGGTTAAATGAGTAAGAATAAACTTAGACAAGTACGAAAAGAAATTTATTTTTTATTTATTAAATTGACAACGATATTGATTTCGTCAAAATGAAAGATGTAAATTATGCAATTCTCTTTCTATATTTAATCTCAGTACTAGAATAAACTTTGGATAAGAAACTATTTAAAACCCCTAACAATACCTGATATGAACAAAGAAAACGCCATTAAATTATTTGAAGAAAAGACAATTCGTTCTTATTGGAATGAAGAAGAAGAACAATGGTATTTTTCAGTAGTTGATATTGTTGAAGTACTTACAGATTCAGTTAACCCAACTGACTATTTAAAAAAGATAAGAAAGCGAGATCAGGAATTGGGGAGTTACATAGGGACAAATTGTCCCCAGGTAGAAATGCTAACCAATGGTAAAAGAAGAAAAACCTTAGCCGGAACAGTTGAAGATATATTCCGAATCATCCAGTCTATCCCTTCATCTAAAGCCGAACCCTTTAAACAATGGCTTGCTAATGTAGGTTATGAGCGATTGCAAGAAATAAACGACCCAAGTCAAAGTATAGACAGGGCAAGAGAAAATTGGCAGAAAGTGGGTCGAAGCGAAAAATGGATTCAACAAAGAATGACAGGTCAAGAAACCCGTAACAAGCTAACTGATTATTGGCAAGAAAGTGGTATTAAAAAAGGAGATGAGTTTGCACTACTGACGAATTTAATTCATCAAGAATGGACTGGATTTACAGTAAAGAAACACAAGGATTTAAAAGGTTTAAAATCTCAAAACCTAAGAGACCATATGAGTGAAGCTGAATTAATATTCACTGCGCTGGCCGAACTTTCTACAAGACAAATAGCAGAAACAACTAGGGCAATAGGTTTAAAAGAAAACGCAATAGCCAGCAAAAAAGGTGGATCGGTTGCCAAAAATGCCAGAAAAGAGTTAGAAGCAAAAACAGGTAAAAGTGTTGTAACTGGTGAGAACTTTTTACCACCGGTAAAAAATAAAAAGAAGTTGAAATAGAATTATATGAAAATCAACAAGCAACAAATTAGTAATTTCTGAAAGATCCGCATGTGTAGTATATAATACCTGTTTGCCAAAGAAACTAAGATTGAACAAATACTTTTCGGTTATTTACAAGGCTTTAGCGTTGAACCTGATTCCTTTGGGGTTCACTTTTTTTAAAATTGAAACCAATTCCAATTTCACTATTTACATTTTCATAAATAATTTTATATTTGAATTCAGCTGTTTGTTTACCCAAAACTTCGAACAGTTTTTAAAATTTTAGTAGCCTATGAAAACAAATTTTCAAAAACATTTGATATACTAAAAATCGCTTAAATTAAATCATACATCAATGAATTAATTAGCGTTTTTGGAGGGAATGATCAAAGGTACTAAATGTATAAAAATACATAGTTAATATTACATGGAAGCAAATTACTCAAGCAACTAGATAATGAAAAAAATAATTTATATATCAATTGTTATTCTATTTATAAGTTGTTCACCGAATAAAAGTGAATTGTTTGAAGTTACTGATTCCTTTGTAGAATCATTACAAACAACTTACGATAGCTACGGAATGTTAGGTGGCACGGAATTCATAAAAACTACAACTGACTCTGAGTACCAGGTAATGCCTATTGGTCGGCTAATTAATGTGAAAATATTAAAAATTGTTAAAGAAGATTATTACAAAGAATTAGAAAATGACCTAAAAGAACATTACAAAAACGATAAAAGAGTTAACGATGTTTTTATAAATAATGCAGGGACAATAATGATAGATTGTAGAAACTGAAAAGATTTAAAATTGGGCATTAGCAGTGTGAATAATTGATATATAATTTATTTTATTAAATGTATTTTAGAATATTATCTTGATTTCTGAGAGATTTGAATTTATCATTTTGTTTTTATTACCTATTTCTTTATTTATAAAAATTACTAATGCTGAATAATTATATATAAGTTGAGCTGTATTTAATTTTACTTATAAAATTAAATACAGCTCAGATTAGAAGGTTTACAAGAAATAGCTAAATTAAAAATAAATGAAAATCAATTAATTAAATCAAATAATATGGTTTTACCAGGTAATATTACTAAAGAGCATCTAATTAAAGCAATAGAAAAAATTGATATAGAAGGAATTCCTAAAGATGCGGATTCTCAATATTATGATGTAGTTTATAATGGGAAAACATACCCACCAAAAGTCATTGTTTCATATGCAAATATTTATGCAAATGGTCAAGAAATAAACAGAAATTCCTTCTCGGGTGGGACGGGCACTCCTTGTTTTAGACTATTAGAAGAAAATGGATTTGAAATTATTCATAAAAATGTGAAACAATCCTTCATGCAAAGAAAATACTGGATAGAAAAAACAATAGTAGCTGGACGAAAAGATAGAAATGAAGGCGAAAGAGCATTTGGCAAAGCATTATGGTCCCCACAAAAGTCTAAAGATGGATCGGATATCTATAAAAATATGCGTTTAGTGCAAAGTGGTGATATAATTGTGCATTTAATTAATAATAAATACATATCTGGTGTTTCTATAGTTAAAGAAAAGGCAATTGAAACAAATGGTGTTGAAGGAACAGAATGGGATGGTCCAGCATATTTGATCAAATTAGAAGATTTTACTCTATTAAATCCCCAAATTGATAGAAAACTTATATTAAATGAGTCTTTTAGGAGGGAGTAAAGATTTTTGTGTAAGTTACTAAAAGGTAGATGTAATAGGTAAAAGAATTAATTTTATAAAACCATTACATCATGAAAAAGCAGAAAGAGGAAAACCCAATTAAAGCCCTTGCTGAAGAAATTTTCGGAGGG
>CAISCU010000032.1:5000-44480 GCA_903883965.1 uncultured Bacteroidota bacterium | reverse complement strand
TGACGAGGCTTTGCCTATCAGCATAAAATATTTTAAGCCGATTGGCGCAGGTCTTGCCCTGACGAAACTAGTTTGTCAGGATTTTTCCCTGATGAAGCAGAGCTTATCAGGATATTAAAATTTGGGTGCCTTTTTTATTAAGAAAAAAGTGAGAATCAAAAAATACTCGCAAGCGACCATTCACGGAAGAATTATCTCAAATACAATTAGGCTTCGGCTGCCGCTCAGCCACCTGACTTAACAAAATTAGGGTTCGATTCTTCCATTATATAACACTCCTAATGGAGTGTGATGGCCTTTTTATTGTTTTTAGTAGTATTCAACTCCTACGGAGTTGGTTTAAAATACAGGTGTTTGATTGTAGAAAATTTAAAATAGAATCACTTATTCTAATTCCTCCTTCGGATTGTGGTATAAATCCATAGCACAAATCATGGCAAAAGCTCCCCAAATCAATACCGCAATTTTATCTTGTTCGCTGTAATTGTTTAAGAATCCATGGGTAAAATAAGTAACCAAGCCAAGTAAAATGGCTGCGGCATAAATTCTAACATTCATAGAACTTGCTTTGTATACAAGCCGCATGCCTACCCTAAATACCACCAATAACACGGCTACAAAAGTAATCAATCCCAACCAACCACTCTCTGCCAGAGGGTTTAAAAATTCACTATGCGCATGTCCTTGGTCACCAAAAGCTGTTGTAATAGGCGTTTTAAATTCTGGATCTTGGTAGGGGGCATAAGTAAATGAAAAGGCGCCTGGGCCAAATCCCATAACTGGTTTTGCCTTATTCATATTGATAGCTGCCATCCAACGGTTTACTCTTTCTAAATTGGAAACGTCATTTCTTACATTTGATACCGATTCAAGGTGTTTTTCAAATCCATCGGCTGAATTCTGTTTATTTTGATACAATTGGTAAAAAATATCGTCAAAATTAACCAACACAAAAACCACTCCTATACCGGCAATCAAGAGCAATTGCCAAAGTCTTACCCTCAAAAACAACAACAAGCTAAATCCTATTGCTACGGCTATACTCAACCATGCAGCTCTGGTAAATGAAAAAGCCACACCTGCAGAAAACAATACCAATAAAAACAGTGAAATCAGAACTATATGCAAACTCAACTGCATTCTGTAACCAAACAAAAGGTAACATGCCAAAAGTGGAATAAAAAATGCAATGGCAGCTGCATAAATACCATGAGCTATGTAAAATGGTGCCATAATTTCGAATGAGCTGATTTGTGAAAAATTGTCTTCACTGTGTTTGATCAAAGTAAATACAATGACAGCAGCCAAAGGAATCATGTATGCCCACAAAAAGTTAAACATGTGCTTGAAGTTTTTAAATAACACTACTCCTAACAAATAAAACAACACGATATACCAAATTCTTGACAATAAAAACTTAAAAGAAACCAACACTTCCATGCTGGTTAAACAAGTGATAAAAATCCAAAGTGTATTGATAAAAATAGCAATTGTGATGGGGTGCTTCAGTACCCTAAAATCATATTCTCCGTCAATAATGAATTTGTAAATAACCAGTAAAAATAAAACAATAATCAAGGGCTCATCTGGTAAACTGATTCCTAAACCCAAGCCAATGTCTTCAATATTAATAGACAAAGGCACCATGGCTACAATAAACAGGAGTACTAAATCAAGTTTAAAAGTTGCAACAAGCCCAAACCCAATTGCAATGGGTATGAAGCAAATCCAATAAATTTCAAATGCTATTGCGAGCGTATTAAATAAGATAAACAAACCAACCCATGTAAAGAGCTGTTGTTGTTTGTTCTTTAGTAGTTTTTTAATCAACGAAAGCAATTTTTTTGTGTTTGAATTTCTCAATAAAAATGAGCACAATACAACTCAATACAAAGGTTCCAATGACAGCACCCAAAACAATCATCCAGCGAATAGGATAGGTTTTTCTTTCGGCAGGGCTGGCATTTTGTAAAATAAATACATTGCTTAAATGGGCATCTACATCAATTTTAGCTTGGTCAAATTTCTTTTTGAGTTCGTTGAGTTGTTCAACCTGAAGTTCTAGGTTACCAGCTAAATACATGTTTTCAGCGCCGTATTCAGAAAGTGCTTTTTGTTGTTTGGTCACATACTCGTTTATTCCTGTTTTACCAATTAATTCTGTTATGGCTTTAGATTGCTCTTCAAATGAATAAACGCCTTTTTCGCCTATTTCTTTCATGCGCAATTTGATATTGTTGATTTCATCTACTTTGCGGTTGTATTCTGTTTCAATAATGGTCAGTGCTTGTAAAGCAACTGTTTTTTGAACTTCTGTTTTAACACTGTCTAAAATACTTACGATGCCGTTTGCAATTGCTGCAGCCAATTGTGGATCAATATCCAATACGTTAACTTCTATTGAGGCATAAGGAGTTTTTTTTGCAGAAATGTTTTTTGCATATTCTTTGCCAACTTTGTAGTTGATTTCTTTGTCGTTGGGGTCAATTTGGTAATGTGTAACCAAATTAAAATGCTGAATAACCCTGTTTTTTAAAGCATCTGATTCTAATATTTGAACATATTGTTGGGCTGCAACCTGTTCTCCAAATTCCAATGGGTCTTTTTTACTGGTTCTTGAATCTGATAACAAAGCATTGGAAATTGAGTTGTTGGTTGATGGATAAAATACAGCTGTTGATTTGTATTTTGGCTTGATAATCAGCGGGCTAGATATTATAATTGCCAAAATAGCGGAGCTGCCGCACAACAACAACAATTGTTTTCTCCAGTGTATGATAAATGCAATCACATCTATCAATTCAAAATAATATTGCTTTTTGTTTTTGTTTGTCATGAAATGCGAAAATATAAAAATCTATTGATTGTCTTTGATTTTATCTGCTTGTAATGGCAGCAAAGCTGCTATAGACCCTAATGAGAGTAATTTGCTTGTAAAAGTAACTACAATTGAAAGTGTACCGATGAGTAACACGCCCCAAACCCAGTTTTTTATAAAAATACTTGTCATTAAACAGCAAACAAAGATGAATGCAATGCTAACGAAAAATCTTTTTGAAAAGTATGGCGAGAATTGCAGGTTGAGTACCTTTTTGGCAGCAATAAAATTGCTAAAGCCTATAAAAGCTTGAGTAGATAAGGTTGCAATAGCTGCGCCTAGTGCTTTGTAGGATGGTATTAAAATTAAATTGAGTAAAATATTGATGACCAATCCAATGGATGCATATTTTATCAAAGTTTTTAAATTGGCATTGGCTGTAAGTAATGTACCATAAATATACATCATAGACATTGGTATAAAACTCAGAATAATCCATCCAAATACTTCATAGGCTTGTTCAGAGGAGGCTGGAAACATACTTTTCATTAAAGCTTGTTTGTAAAAGAATGCTCCAAATGCAATAACAGTAGCTGGAACAATCATTACTGCACTTGCCAATTCTACCAAACTCTCAGGATGCTGTTTATCTGCAATCATTTTTGAAAACATGGGTAAAAGGAGCATACTTACCATGGCAACCATCATGTTACATGCATCTAATAAGCGGTATGAAGAGGCGTAAATTCCATTTTGGACATCTCCATCAACCAATAATTGTTTGATCAAGACTGCGTCTAAACGGGTATAAAGTGTCATCACCAAAGATAGCAGTGCATAGGGCAAGGTTTTTTTAATTACATGTTTAATTTGACCGGTAAACACTTTGAATTGCAATCCTTTTAAATGTGGAATCAAAACCAAGCTGCCAGAAACAATTGCTACCAGGTATGCAATGGTTTGTGCGCCAATAAATAAATTTAACGTAACAGCGGTATAGTTTCCCCACAATAAGAAACCACATAACAATACCATCATTGAGCGATCAGCAACAGAGAGCAAAGAATCTGTTTTGTATAATTGTAAGCCTCCAATTAAGCTCCTAAAAAAAGTAAAAAAATAGGAGAGGACTTGGTTCAAACCAATCCATAATAGGAGTTGAATTCGCCAGCCTTCATAGTTAAAAAGTTTAGCTAAAAAATAAGTTAGTCCTATGTAAACAACAGCCGTAAAAACTTTAAACAGGGTGAGTGGAATGAATTCAGTTTTTAAAAGTAAGGGTGATTTAGCAACGGTAGAAGCTGCATAAGTATTGATGCCCATATCTAAAAGGGTAACCAATAAAAATGAAAATGCCATTAACCCAGCATAAATGCCATATTGTTCATAGCCCAATGTGAGTTGAATGTTTCGCTCTACCCCTAATATCCAAAAGGGTTTTATCAGTAAATTAACTGTTACTAAAAGTATTAAATTACTAATAAAGTGCTTTTTCATGCGGATGAGAGCTATATGGAATCTGAATCTTGGTGGGAAATTAATTCATTCAAAACAATTTGTATCATTGTACGCCTGATTAATTTAAAAAATGCAATTTAACTTAAAGGAAAAGTTGGTTTATGGGCTATCTATGTTATTGACTCGATTCACAAATCGGGGCAAAAACCTGCTTGACCTAAGCCCAGCCACAATTTTAGTTGTTAAGCTAGACGAAATAGGAGACCTCTGTTATTCGCTGCATGTTTTTGATCTACTCAAAGAAAAATATCCTACTGCGCACATTACTGTTTACTGTAAACCTTTTGCCGGAAGTTTGTTACTCAACCATCCTGCAGTTCATCAAACCATACATGAGCTCAATGCGATTCCTGCTCATATAGATCTTTGGGTTGAATTAAGAGGGAATTTTAAAACCATTTTGAAAGCTTTTTTTTCAAAACCGACCGTTCGATTAGACCGAGCAACCATTCGGTATAAAAATAAATTATTGGGAGGGCATCCTCACGAAATAGTTACCAATCAACAAATAGTTGAACCCTTATTTGAGTCAAAGCCTGCGCAACATTTTCCAATATTAACAGTAGGCGATAATGCCCAACTAGCTGTTCAACATTTTTTAAAAACTCAGCAAATTCAAGATTACGTGTTAATTCATCCTGGAGCCAGAAAGGCTTTACGCAGGTGGAAGCCACACTATTTTGCAGCTTTAGCAGATTGGCTCATTGCCGAGTTCAATGTAAAAGTTGTTTTTATTGGTGATAAAAGTGAAACAGCAATCATTGAATCAATCATGGTACTTGGGTCTAATAAATTCATATCTGCAGCAGGTATAGGTGACTTAACATTTTTAGCTGCATTGATGTCCAATGCAAAATTATTTGTGGGCAACGAAAGTGGCCCTTTGTCTATAGCATCAGTTTCTGAAATACCTACTGTTGGATTATTTGGGCCTGGTGAACCAAATGTGTTTTATCCGATAGGAAAAAAAACGGCTTATGTACACCATGTTTTGGCTTGTAACCCCTGCAATCAAGTAAAATGTGTAAGTCCTCATCAAACTTGTATGGACTTGATAACCTTGCTTGAAGTTCAAGATAAAATTAAATCTGTGATAGACTCATTCAACTAATTGATGATGCTCAAACCTTTTTTTGACCAACATAAAATTGAAGCAGGATGTGATGAAGCCGGAAGGGGCTGCTTGGCAGGACCCGTTTTTGCAGCGGCAGTTATATTAGACCCTCAACAGCCGATTGCAGGTTTAAATGACAGTAAAAAAATAACAGAATCAACCAGAAACGCACTTAGAATAGAAATTGAAAGCAAGGCATTGGCATGGTCAGTTGCTCAATTAGACAACAAAGAAATTGATAAAATTAACATACTCAAAGCCAGTATTTACAGCATGCACAATGCAGTTTTAGGCTTGAAAATAAAACCAGAACTTTTGCTCATTGATGGCAATCGGTTTTATCCTTTGGCAACTTATGCCCATGAATGTATAGTAAAAGGTGATGCCAAATTTCAGAGTATTGCTGCAGCTTCAATTTTAGCAAAAACCTACCGTGATGAGTGGATGGAAAATGCCCATTTAAACTTTCCGCAATATGCATGGAATCAAAACAAAGGTTATCCTACAAAGGCTCACCGTGAGGCCATTCAAAAATATGGTCCAACCCCTTTGCATCGAATGAGTTTTAGGCTGTTACCAGAACAAATGAGTTTGTTTTAAACTGTTTCTGATTGCCAAATCTCAAACGCTTTGTCTGCTTGTAAATGTAGCATTTCAAGTCCGTTTTTTATTTGTGCTCCTTGTAATGCACTCTTCTCTAAAAATGGCGTTTTTTCAGGTAAATAAATTAAATCGTAACAACAATGTTGATCATCTATGAATTCATATGGAATTGGTAGCAATTCTTTGTCATTAGGGCTCATTCCAATGGGCGAACAATTCACCAATAAAAAATGCTTTTCAAAATGACTTTTGTTTAAATCGGTATAGCAGATTTTTTGGTTCAAAGGATCAGCGTTTCTTCCTACCAGTTGTATACTGAACCCTAATTTTTTTAAAACATATACCACCGCTTTTGCTGCCCCTCCGTTGCCAAAAACCATCGCTGATTTGGGCATTGAATCAGGCAGCCAATGTTTCAATGATTGTTCAAAACCGAAGGCATCGGTATTGTGTCCAATGAGTTTTGTACGTGTTTCTTTTTTAATGAATTGAATGCAATTAACCGCCCCAATTTCTGCAGCTGTTGGGTTCACTTCATCTAAATATTGGAAAATTTTTTCTTTGAATGGAATGGTTACATTCAAGCCATTCAATTCAGGATGACTGTTCAATAATGTTGGAAACAATTCAACCAATTCAATAGAAAAATTAACATAAGTAGCATCTGTTAAATGCAATTGACTGAATTTTGATTCAAAATAGTTTTTTGAAAAAGTATTTTTGAGTGGAAATCCTATTAAGCCGAGATGCATGTTTTTATAATTTGATAGATTTTAACAAGGCCTCTTTTGGGTTCAATCCAAGTTGCTTCATATCAGCTGAAATTGGGTGATGCCAAAAATCAGGTCGTAAGCCCGATTGTTCCAATAAAGACTCAAAATCATTGCCGAAAAGCCTTTGGTGATCAGCCTGTCCCAATTGTTTCTTTTTTTCCTTTATTCCCCAATTGGGCAATGATTCAATTGTGTTTTTTATTTTTTGGGAGAGTGGAACTTGTGTAATTGCAATGCCATTTGGTTTTAAAACCCGTTGAATTTCACTGATTGCTTTTTGTGCATCTGGCACATGTTCAAGCACATGGTTTGCAATCACAAAATCAAAAGCATTTGATTGGAAAGGGAGTTCACACAAATCTGCTTTAATAACCTTGCTCCCATATAAGAATTGGGCATATCCTATTTTAGCATCAGCTGCAGTCACCATCATATTGCATTTGTTTTGAAAATATTCAGACAAAGCCTTTTCAGGTGCAACATGGAGTAATTGTTTATTAGCTAAATCGCTTTTTAGGTATTCTTTTTCAAAATATGCCACTATTAAACGGTCTCTGTCAGATGAACCACATTTGAGACAATCTACATTGCGTTTACCAGCACCAATAATTTCTAAATCTTTGATTACTGAAAAGTCATGTCCTCGTTTCAGAAAAAACTTAGCATTCATTCCACAAATATTACAATGGCATTGATTCCCTTTGGTAAATACAGTTGGTATAAATGAATAGAAGTGCATTTGATGTTCAAATATAGCTCAGAAAAGGGCAATATCAGCCAACTTGTATTCCGAATTATTTCTGCGTTTCAATACCCAAATCCAACAATTCCCTTAATATTGCATTATGGAAGTAAAATCTGCCGTTTTTAAGATGAGTGCTGCTGGCTTAAAAGAATGCCCCAAAGCCATATTCCCTGAATATGCTTTTATTGGCCGAAGCAATGTGGGAAAATCGTCGCTGATTAACATGTTATGTAAAAAGAAGGAATTGGCAAGAACTTCGTCTACCCCTGGTAAAACAGTAAGTATGAACTACTTTATGGTTAATGACAATTGGTTCATTGTTGATTTACCTGGTTATGGATTTGCAAAAAGAAGCAAAGAGAAAAGGCATGAATGGAGTAATGCATTGTCAAATTATCTCCAAAAAAGAGAAGTATTGGCCTGTGTGTTTGTTTTGGTTGACTCAAGAATTGAACCTCAACTCAACGATTTAAGTTTTATCAATTTTCTTGGTCAAAATTCCATTCCATTTTGTATTGTTTTTACCAAGTTAGACAAGCTTAAGCCAGAAGCTGCAGAAAAAAATATTGCACAGTTTTGCGAAACCTTGCTGCTTGATTGGGAACAATTACCTGATATGATTAGAACTTCTTCTCATGACCAAACAGGCAGAAAAGAATTGTTAAATTATGTAGGTAGTATCAATGATCAATTCTGGAAAGCCAGAAAAGACGCGGGTATTTCAAGTAAAGTAATAAAAACAAACAATCCTCAAACTGAAATAGCAACAGATAATGAGTAAAGAAATTAAACCAGATCAAACATCTGCTCGTTCTAAGAAGGAACAGGTTGAAGACATGTTTGATGACATTGCACCTAAATACGATTTTTTAAACAGATTTTTATCTTTAGGAATAGACAAAGGTTGGCGTAAAAAAGCCATTCAAGCCATTGCCAAAGGCAACCCGAAGCAAATTTTAGATGTTGCAACTGGAACAGCCGATTTAGCAATAGAAGCCATGAAAAGAATTCAGCCAGACTCAATTATTGGCTTAGATTTGTCTGAACAAATGTTGGCTGTAGGTTCTCAAAAAATTAAGCAATTGGGTTTAGAAAATAAAATTCAAATGGTTAAAGGTGACAGCGAAAACCTGCCATTTGAACCTAATAGATTTGATGCCATAACGGTTGCTTTTGGAGTAAGAAATTTCCAAAACTTAAATAAAGGTCTTCAAGAAATGAATCGGGTGTTGAAACCTGGTGGTAAATTGGCAGTGCTTGAGTTTTCTAAGCCAAGAGGTTTTTTGTTTAAGCAATTGTTCGGATTCTATTTTAAATACATTTTGCCTTTTTTAGGAAACTTACTTTCTAAAAGTGCCAATGCTTATACTTACCTGCCTGAATCTGTTCAATATTTTCCGGAGGGTTCGGAATTTTCGAGTATTTTAGTAGCTTGCGGATTCAAGAATATTGATGTTCAACCTTTAACATTCGGAACGTGTACGCTATATATTGCAGAAAAATAAGATTCATTCTTGGTTTCATATTGCTTTCGGTTGCAGCATATGCTCAGCCCAATTTAGAGCAATACGATAACAGAATTGTTCACTTTGGTTTTACACTTTCAACCAATATTGGAAGGGCTTACCTTGATACCAAATCAGACATGTTGCCTGCAGACACCTTGATGCAACTCACAACCAAAAGTTTTCCTGGAATTGGCTTGGGCGTGGTTACGAATTTACACTTGGGAGATAGGCTTGATTTGAGATTATTGGCGCCAGTTATTTCATTTGTGCAGCGCAATATACAATACGATTTCCCCAACTCGAAAAAGATTGTAAAAGTAGAATCGGCATACTGTGATGCTTCTTTGTTATTAAAATACAAATCTGCTAGGAGAAAAAATACCCGTTTGTATGTTTTGGGCGGTGGGAGATTGAGTTATGATTTTGCGTCAACTGTTACTAAAAATAGAGGCATTGAAGACCCTGTAGTATCTTTAGTTCCCTGGACTTACGGCTGGGAAGCTGGGGTAGGAGTGGATTTTTATTTTGAATATTTCAAGTTTTCTCCTGAAATCAAAGCCTGTCAAACACTGGGTAATGCCTTGTACAAAGACGGCTATATTTTTACCAATTATATAGATAGAATTGCGCCTCAAATGATACAGATTTCATTCCATTTTGAATAGGCTAGAGTCTTCTCATTGTTTTTTCTAAAATTTCTTTTTTCCAGGTGCTAAAATCGCCTGCTATGATGTGTTTTCTGGCTTCTTGACTCAACCAAACATAAAAACTTAAATTCTGAATACTAGCAATTGTAGCACCTAACATTTCGTTACATTTAATGAGGTGTTTCACATATGCCTTAGAATATTCCGGAGTAAAAACGGGGTCTAATGGACTAAAATCCAATTTCCATTTTTCGTTTTTAATATTCACTATGCCTTCAGATGTAAAAATAAATCCATGTCTGGCATTTCTAGTTGGCATCACACAGTCAAACATGTCTACACCTAATGCAATACCTTCTAAAATATTTTCAGGAGTTCCTACACCCATCAAATAGCGGGGTTTGTCCTTGGGTAAAATATCGCACACCAAACTGGTCATCTCATACATTTGTTCAGCGGGTTCTCCAACACTCAAACCACCAATTGCATTGCCATCCATTCCTTGGTCTGCAACATATTTGGCAGACTCAATTCTCAAGTCTTTGAAAACTGATCCTTGTACAATAGGGAATAAACTTTGCTCATGCCCATACAAAGGGCTGGTTTCATTGAATCTATTCACACATTTGCTTAGCCAACGGTGTGTTAATTTCATTGATTTTTCTGCATATTGTTTGTCGCAAGGATAGGGTGGACATTCATCAAAAGCCATAAAAATATCAGCACCAATGGTTCTTTGAATATCAGTAGCATCTACAGGCGATAAAAATAATTTACTGCCATCTAAATGTGACCTAAACGAAACGCCTTCTTCTGTTATTTTTCTAATACTACTCAAACTAAAAACCTGGTAGCCCCCGCTATCAGTTAACATAGGTTTGTGCCAATTCATAAATTGGTGAACGCCCCCAGCTTTTTGAATTACCTCCATGCCAGGCCTGAGATACACATGGTAGGTATTAGCCAAAATAATTTGCGCCTTAATGCGTTCAAGCAAATCAGCCTGACTAACTGATTTGACTGTAGCTTGAGTACCAACAGGCATAAATATAGGTGTTTGTATAGGACCTCTTGAAGTTTCTATAATACCAGCACGGGCATTGCTATTTTTATCTTTTGCTACTAACGAAAATTTCATATGCAACAAAGGTATCAATAACCCTTAGATGCGCAAACTTGCTGAAAGTTCATTAAAATGCGAACCAATCGTTGAATGTTTATTATTTTGCAACAGAATTAATGAAAAACAAACTGCAAACATATTTTCAATTGGGAATCATAGACCGCTATATTCTTAAAAAGTACCTGACCACTTTTTTTTATGCGGTTTTGTTATTTACACTTATTGCCATCTTTATTGATATCAGCGAAAAAATAGATGATTTTATCAAAAAGAAGCCACCCTTGTCGGTATTGATTTTTGATTATTATATTTATTTCATACCCTATTTTATGGGTTTGTTTAGTTCTGTTTTTGTGTTCCTGAGTACTTTGTTTTTTAATTCAAAATTGGCGCAAAACACTGAAATCATAGCCATTTTAAACAGTGGTTTGCAATATCCCCGATTCTTAAAACCCTATTTAATGGGTTCAGCGGTGCTGTTTATTGTTTTCTTAGTGTTGAATACACAAATTCTTCCAATCTGTGACAAATACAGGTTGAAATTTGAAGATGAATGGATTCATGACCATGTGCAAACCCAAAACAACAATATTTTTAACATGTTAGATGACAACAATATCATCCACATGGAATCTTTTAATTACAAAGATAGTGTTGGTTTCAATTTTACTTTAGAAGCCTTTAGAGATGGTAAATTGGTAGAAAGAACTTTTGCCAATAGGTTAATCTGGAACAAAGAAAAAAGTTGTTGGACTTTTGAAGGATATGTCAGACGTCTTTTCAATAACCAACAAGAATTTTTGGTGAAAGGATTACGTATGGATACCACATTGAACATTAGCCCAGACGAATTTGTAGTGAAAACCAATTATGTGTCATCAATGACCAATCCTGAACTCAATGAATATATCAGGAAAGAAACAGAAAAAGGAAATCCTAAAGTGGGTAAATACAAAGTAGAATTGTACAAACGAACCATTGTTCCAGTATCTTTTTTTGTATTAACCTTATTGGCTGTAGCTGTTTCATCGGCTAAAAATAGAGGTGGCACCGGATTTCATTTGGGTATTGGTATCATTATCACATTTGCTTATTTGCTGTTTATTCAAATATTCAATACCATGGGAAATACTGGAGTAATGGTGCCTTGGGTTGCTGTCTGGATTCCAAGTATTGTATTCTTTTTTGTTGCACTGATTTTGTTAAAAAGAGCTCCTAAATAATTGAAATTTAACAAAACATTTCTTGCACTTCATGTCATAGTTTTCCTTTGGGGTTTGACTCCTGTTTTGGGTAAATTGATTACTTTACCAGCTTTAGAATTGGTTTGGTGGCGATTGGTTATTGCTATTTTGAGTTTATTACTTTATTCAACATTTAAAGGCATTCCACTTCTATTGAAATGGAAACAAGTATTGCCTCTTTTAGCTTGGGGAGTTGTTGTAGGGCTTCATTGGTATTTTTTTTACCATGCCATTAAAGTTTCGAATGTATCAGTGGCTATGATGGGTTTTAGTACCTTAACCTTGTGTGCGAGTTTGGTTCAACCCATTTTATTAAAGAAGAAAATCATTTCAATTGATGTGGTTTATGGACTATTTATTTTGCTTGGTTTATGTGTTATCAGTTATGCCGAACAATTTTATTTAAAAGGTATTATATACGGCATATTGGCAGCATTTACTGGGGCTTTATTTGGGGTTTACAATGGTAACTTGATTCAAAAATTTCATGCGGTTCAAATTGCGTTTTATGAGTTTTTAGGGGCCTTGTTATTTATCAGTATCATTTCAATGATTGACACGCATTCAATTGTTGATTTTGTTGCTTTGCCTTCCATAGAGAATATGGCTTACTTGATGGTATTGTCTGTAGTTTGTACAACTCTTGCATTTACTTGGAGTGTAGAAATCTTGAAGAAAATAGATGCAATAACTGTAATAGTAACCAATAATTTGGAACCAATTTATGGGGTTTTATTGTCTCTTATAATCTTTGGTGCATCTGAATACATGTCTTTTCAGTTTTATATAGGCGCACTCATGCTATTTATGGCGGTATTTAGTTATCCTATTGTAAAAAATAGATTGGAACAAAACAATAAATAGCTGTTTGTTTCTTTATGCTCATTTAGTAATTTGCTGACATGTATAAATTTCTTGTTAATCAGTTACTCTTTTTATTTGCTGTTTGCACATCCTTACAAATACTAGCACAATCTTCCGATAATGGTTTGTTGTTAAAGTTCCCTTTAATCAAATCAATAGACTTGAATACAATTCCAGATTTGCCAGAAACCAAAATTATTTCATTGGCTCCTGCTCCTTTAACAGATAAAAAAATTAAAAAGCAGTATTTAGATGAACGCAGAATGCAAAAACAACATGCAATTCTGTTAAATAAAACAAGTTCTCAAGCAATAAGCCCAGTTGTTGGTACAAATTTCATGGGGAATTTGGTCATGTCAACTCCTAATGACAACGATATGGCCATTTCAAATGGCGGTAAAATTCTCAGTGCGGTCAATCAAAATATTCGAGTTTACAGCGATGCAGGTAAAGAATTATATGGAAGAACGTTGGCTGCTATTGCAACAGCTTTAGGCCCATTAAATAGAACTTTTGATCCTAGAGTAATATATGATCCTGAAGCAGATCGTTTTATTTTGGTTTTTTTACAAGGCTCAACAAGTATAGATACTCGAATTGTTGTAGGATTCTCACAAACCAATGACCCTCAATTGAAGTGGAATTTTTACACCATTCCAGGGAATATTACTTCAGACAATAGTTGGAGTGATTATCCAATTGTATCTATCAATAAAAATGAATTGTTTATAACAGTCAATAGACTCAAAGACAGTACTTCTTGGCAAAATGGTTTTCTAGAATCCTATATCTGGCAAATCAATAAATTAAACGGTTACAACGCAGATAGTTTACAAACAAAGAATTACAATAAAATCACTTACAATGGTGCTTCAGTTTGGAGTATTTGTCCGGTTAAAAATAATTACCAATTGCAAACACCCGGAATGTTTTTTGTATCGCATAGGCCAGGTGATTTGAGCAACGATACTGTTTTTCTTCATTATATCGACAATACCATTGAATCAGGCGCTGCCAAGCTAACTACAAGGGTTTTAAAGAGCAATTGTGCCTATGGTTTGCCACCAAATGCATATCAACCCAATGGAAAAAAACTCCAAACAAATGATGCTCGAGTATTAAGTGCAATGCTGGTGAATGGCGAAATTCTGTATGTTGGCAATTCCATTGATACGGCATTGTATAATCCTGCTATTTATTTAGGAAGAATTGAAAATACTTGGGAAGCTAACCCTAAGGCATCAGGTCAATTGATTTCTTTTGATTCTTTAGACATTGGTTACCCAAGTATAGCCTATGCTGGTGCAGGATCTAACGGTGACCACAGCAGTATGATAGCATTTTCTCACAGTTCCAAGAAGCATTTTCCAGGAACTTCTGTGGTTTATTTAGATAGAAATTTCAATGTAAGTGCTCCAGTTTTTGTGAAACAAGGAGAATCAGTTATTTCATTAATTGCAGATACAGTTCAACGTTGGGGCGATTATTCAGGTATTCAATCCAAATACAACGAATTGGGTGTGTGTTGGCTTGCAAGTTCTTATGGAACAACTAGTAAAGACAACAGAGCTTGGATAGGTAAAGTACAAAATCAAGATCCTTTGTTGCATATTCCTAAACAAGTAAGCATTTCTAGAACCAATCTGTTTCCAAACCCAGTCACTTCTGTTTTTACATTAGAATTTGAAATGCCTTCATCACAATTGGTAGAAATTAGGCTCATTTCAATGGATGGCAAATCAATTGTCTTAAACAAAGAATTGGCTAAATCTGGGTTAAATGAATTGCGAATAGAAACCAATAGCATTCAGAATGGAAACTATCTAATACAATTGATGCATGAAAATAAAACCATTCTTACAAAGCGTGTTGTTATTGATCACTATTAATTGTATGGCTTGTAAGGGACCTATACAATCAGAAAAGCAACATCCAAAGCCATTGATGACTCCAAGAATAGATTCATTGAAGGCTGTTATAGACTCTATTCGTGAAAACAGAAGCCATAAATAATTTCATAAATTTTCATTGCTTGGTGGTGTATAATCCATTGGCAGGAAAGGGGAGAGCTCAAAAGGAAGTTAAGCTTGTTGTAGACTATTTTAAAAAGCAAGGTATTCGCCATACCATTCAAACTACATCCTCTATCACAGCAATTGAACAATATGATTGTTTGGTTCTCATTGGAGGTGATGGTACGCTCAATTATATGCTCAACCAGTATTTCCCTATACCATGTCCAATTTTATTGATTAAAGGTGGTACTGGTAATGATTTCTATTCACACCTGTATGGTCAATTAAAAACCATTCAACTCCTAGAATTATTGGTTCAAAAAATGCACATTCAAAACATTGATATAGGTAAATGCAATCAGCATTATTTTATCAATGGAATTGGCTTTGGTTTTGATGCTGCCGTTGTTCAAACCAATAGCGCTAAAAAACGAATGACTGGTAAACTCGGATACTTGATAGATGTATTGTTGAATTTATTTCACTACAATGAGCAAGTCATTTCATTGAAAATAAACAATGAACCGCTCATTCAACGCCCGCTTTTTATGTTAACTATAGCCAACGGCAGAACATATGGTGGAGGATTCAAAGTTGCTCCTAGAGCTAAATCAAATGATGGCTTATTAGAATTTATAGCCATTCAGCCAATCACTAAATGGAAAAGATTGCTTTTGTTGCCCATTATGGATAGGGGATGGCATTTGAACTTAAAAATGGTAAACTACCAACAAATTAACAGTTGTGAAATGAGCGCTATTCAACCTTTTTCTATTCACTTGGATGGAGAACTCCAACAAGGAACTCATTTTAAAGTGAATTTACTTCAAGGGCATGTTCAAATGATAGTGCCTTAAGCCAATATACGCGCTTTACATGCAAGCAAGATGTCATTTGCCTTCTCTTCTGTTGCGCTTTCACTGTACACCCTTAAAACAGGTTCAGTGCCACTTGCTCGAATCATCACCCATTCTCCGTTGCCTAAATGGAATTTAAAGCCATCTAAATCTTCTGTTTTTTCAATTTTATAAGATCCAAATTGTGTATATGTGCCATTTTTACAATCACTCAATACACGCTGTTTAATTGCTTCAGTGATGTGTAAATCAATTCTGCCCATCGCAAAACTACCAACTATGTCATAAACTTCTTGAATCAATTGGTCTAAACTTTTACCTGTTTTGGCCATGAATTCCCAAAGTGTCAATCCAATCCAAATGCCATCTCTTTCTGGAATAAATCCTTTAATAGCAATTCCACCACTTTCTTCACCACCTACCAATACATTTTCGGTGACCATTTTTTCGCAAATGTATTTGAACCCAATTTTAGTAATTTCAATGTCTAAGCCATAGGCTTTTGCCAATGCAGTAATTTTAGAAGTAGCACTAAAAGTTGTAATTATTTTACCGTCCATGTTTTTGTATTTATGGAGGTAATGAACCAATAACAAAATAATATGGTGTGAGTCTACAAACTTACCAGCCTTGTTATACAATCCAATTCTGTCAGCATCTCCATCTGTTACCAAACCACAATCAATCTCTTCACTAATGCGAATCAACTCGCTAAACTCGGTCAAGTTTTTATGAATGGGTTCTGGTGCTTGGCCGTCAAATCCAGGATTGTGTTCGCAATGTAACAAGGTAATTTCTGGAAATAATTTCCTCATCACTTCTTGTCCTGCACCATACATGGCATCATAGGCAAACTCTAATCCTGATTTTTTTATTAAATCCAAATCAAAATGAGTTTCTATTTCATTGATGTATAAACTTTCTAAATCAACATATTCAATTAAACCCGCTTCTGTCAATTCTTTAATGCTTTTCAATGCAGTATTCACAATTGAATTTGGAATGGCTTTTTCTACAGCATCAATAACAGCTGGGCTTGAAGGCCCACCATAATGCGCTTTCAATTTATAACCACTGTAACTTGCAGGATTGTGACTGGCTGTAATAATGATACCTAATGATGCATTGAATTTGACAGCTCCTAAACTGACCATAGGTGTAGATACAAAACCTTTGGCCATTTTCACTTTGATTCCGTTGGCACACATGATTTTAGCAGTGGTTTCGGCAAACATTTCGCCCGCAAATCTGCAATCATGCCCAATTACTACACTTAAATTAGTTGGGAAATTTGCTTTGATATAGTTGGCAGTACCTTCAGCTACTCGTTTTACATTTTCTACAGTAAATTCATCTGCAATAATGCCTCTCCAACCATCTGTGCCAAACTTAATTTCAATCATCTTGTTTTAATATTAATTCAAATTTTAACTAAAAGCATTTTCTCCAGTCACATCCATTCCTGTAATCAATAAATGAATGTCATGAGTACCCTCATAGGTAATTACACTTTCTAAATTCATCATGTGTCTCATAATTGAGTATTCTCCTGTAATTCCCATTCCTCCTAACATTTGACGGGCTTCACGTGCTATAGAACATGCCATGGCCACATTGTTTCTTTTAGCCATTGAAATTTGAGCAGGTGTAGCTCTTCCTTCGTTCATCAATACACCTAATCTCCAAGTCAATAGTTGGGCTTTGGTGATTTCTGTAATCATTTCAGCCAATTTCTTTTGTTGCAATTGAAAACCCGCAATAGGCTTTCCAAATTGGTTTCTTTCTTTGGCATATCTCAATGCAGTATCATAACAATCCAATGCTGCACCAATGGCTCCCCAGCTAATGCCAAATCTGGCAGAATTCAAACAGGTCAAAGGTCCTTTTAAGCCTTCAACTCCAGGAAGAATATTTTCAACGGGAACCTTTACATCGTTAAATACCAATTCACCGGTGGCACTTGCTCTTAAACTCCATTTGTTATGTGTTTCAGGAGTTGTAAAGCCTTCCATGCCTCTTTCAACCACAATCCCTTTTATTTTACCTAATTCGTTTTTAGCCCAAACCACTGCAATATCAGCAAAAGGGGCATTGCTAATCCACATTTTTGCACCATTTAAAATGACATGTTTGCCATCTCCAGCATCTTTAAAATTTGTAACCATACCAGCTGGGTTTGACCCATGATCAGGTTCTGTTAAACCAAAACAACCCATCATTTCACCAGTAGCTAATTTGGGTAAGTATTTGAGCTTTTGTTCTTCGGAACCAAATTTATAAATGGGGTACATCACCAAACTGCCTTGCACAGATGCAGTAGAACGAATGCCTGAATCACATCTTTCCAATTCTTGCATGATTATGCCATAGGTAATGTAATCCATTCCACCGCAACCATAGGCTGCAGGTAATTGTGGACCAAATGCTCCAGCTTCTCCCAATCCTCTAATTAAGTGATGTGGAAATGCTGCCTTTTGAGCACAATCTTCAATAATTGGAGAGATTTCTTTTTTTACCCAATCCCTAACAGTATTTCTAATTAACAAATGTTCCTCAGTTAACAATTCGTCCATTAAATAATAGTCGTGATGTTGGTAAGCATCTTGCTTGTTGGCTTTGGTAAATGTATTTTCTGTAGTCATAAGAGTTGTTTTATAGTATGTCTTTGTGAATCATACTTTTTTTAATGGTACGAATTTAGCTTTTTTGTGTAAGTTAAAAAGCATTCAAATGAGATTGATTACAAAATTAAAAGACTTCCATTGCAAGGCATATCATGGTATATATGCACAAGAATTACAAAATGGGGGACCATTTATTGTAAACATTGAAGTAACTCAAAAATTTCAAGACCAAACTCCTTTGAACAATTTAGAACAAATGGTAAATTATGAATTGTTGTTAGCAATTACCAAAGAGCAAATGGCAATTCCCAGACCTTTAATAGAAACAGTTGCACAATCTATTTTAAGTCAAATCAACAATCAATTTCAAGACTTGTTTCAAATAAAAGTAGAAATTGTAAAAGTTGACCCTATGCAATTATTCGACAAGGCCAATGTTGCTGTTGAATTGATTCAAGATTGTTAATTTGAAATTCAATTAAACAAAAAAAGGCTACCATTTGGCAGCCTTTTTTGTTCAATATTTGAATAGTTTATACACCTACATCGTGTAAAGCGCTTTCCATGATGTATGGATGCTTGGTAGGGTATAAGTTAGCTTTGGTTAATGCTTTTAATGTCATCCATAAGAACAAACCAGCAAACAAACACAAGAAGCCAATTTCCATGATGCCAAAACCTTGGAAAGGAACTTTAATAATACCTCCTGGGTTTTCAGCAGTAGGAAGGGTAGCTAAGTTCATACTGCCTGGCATAACCATTAAGTATACATCTAACCAATGTCCAAGTAACAAGGCTGCACCAACAATATAACCAACTTTTCTGCTTCTTTTCCAATCTCTTCTCATGAAAATGAAGAATGGTACACAGAAATTCAATACCAATATAAAGAAGAATAAGAATTGGTAGCTACCAAATAATCTTTCTTTGTAATATGCAACTTCTTCAGGAATATTTGCATACCAAATCAATAAAAACTGTGCTGTAAACATATAAGTCCAGAACACAGAGAATGCAAACATGAATTTACCTAAATCATGTTGGTGTTCATCTGTAGCAATGTTTAAAAGACCTTTGCTTCTTAAGTAATGTGTAAACAAATACATGATGGTCAATGCACTAACCCAACCAGTAGCAAAATTATAAATTGAGAATATGGTTGAATACCAATGTGCATCAATACTCATCATTTGATCCCATGAAAACATAGAGAATGTAAAACCAAAAATTACTGTAAAAGTTGCCGACAATGCATAGGTTTTGGTATAATTGGTCATTCCACCTTCTAAATCTTCTTTTCTAGAATATTTGCGAAACATGTGTGCACAAAACATCCAAAACGACATAAATAATACCATTCTTACATAAAAGAAAGGTACATTCAAATACCAGCTTTTTCCAGCTAAAATTGCATCAAAATTGGCTGATTCTGGGTTCATGATTCCTTCATGTGCCCAATGATATAATATAGGCAAAGCAAACAAACTTACAATCACCAAAATAGGTCCACCTATTAACGTGTATTCACTCATTGCTTCAGGAATTCTTCTAATGGCAACGTACCAACCTGCATTTGCAATTTGTGAAATAGCAATGAATGCTGCAGCACAAATAGAAACGATGAAAAAGAAATAACCATTTACGAGTAAATTGCTCCATAAACGTTTTTGTGTTAAATGATGCAAATCATGCTCATTCAAACCTTCAATATGAGGATGGTATGTAAAGTATCCGATTACGGCTAATAAAAATCCAACAATCATCAGACCGAAGGCCCATTTTTTATTACCTGAAGAAATTTCAAATTTCTCTTCTTTAATATGAACTTCTGCGTGTTCCATTTTCTTTTTTTTACTGATTCGTTATTTAGATGCTGTAGCTGATGTGGTTGTTCCTTTGTAAGGTCCACTAATAGACCTAATGTAATGAACAACTTTCCAAATTTGTTTAGGAGTCAATACTGTACCATAAGCACCCATTAAATTCTTTCCGTAACGGATTGAATAAAATAGTTTACCATCAGGTGTAGTTTTAATTCTATCAGAATTGTAACTTGGAGGAGGAGGGAATTTTCCAGCTGCTACAATAGTTCCGTCTCCCAATCCATTGTCTCCATGGCAAGGAGTACAATTGATATTGTACAAAGTATTTCCTTCTGCCAATACTGTTTTGCTAAATGGAATTGGATTTTTTAAACTTGTTGCTGATTCATATGAAGCATTGCTTACGGTGAATTCATATTTTGCAAAATCAGATTGACCTCTTGCTATTGTTTTTTTAACAGGCTCACGCATGTTCATGCCGTGTGCATTGATAGTGTTTGGCTCTTCAGCTTTTTGCGAAAGCGGCTCGTATCCAAAACCATGATACATGTTAGGTGCATATTCGTAACCTGGATTGTCTCCACCAGAACTGCAAGAACTGAAAACTGTTAGTGCAATCGCTGAAGCCATTACACCTCTGAATATATTTTTAACGTTAAACATTAGTCTTTGATCCTTTCTCTAACTTCTAAAGCTCCGTTTTCAACCAAAATTTGGTTCAAAGCTTGAATGTCAGTTTTATTTTCTTGAATTTGAATAGATACCACAAACAAATCATCCGTAACTCTTGGGTCGATGATATCTGCATTTTTACCCCAAAACATTCTGTTTACAATAAAAAAGCAAGTAACCATACCAAAAGCAGTGAACAAAATACTCAATTCAAAAGTAATTGGAATATAAGTTGGGATATGCAAATTAGGTTTGCCACCAATAATCATGGGCCAATCAATTTTAGACACATAAACTTGGAAGGTTACAGCCAAAGTTAAACCAGTCATAGCAAATAAGAATGCCGCTACTGTTAAGTTTGATCTTTTAATTCCTAGTAAGCGATCCATACCGTGAATGGCAAATGGTGAATAGACATCATCAACCTTATAACCTTTGTTGATTAATTTTTTGGTTGTTGAATAAATCTTATCTGGGTTGTCATAAACCCCTAAAATATATTTATTAGTTTGCATGATTTTCTCCTTTCACATGGTTATGTCCATGGTCTTCATGGTGGGTAGGAATGATACTTTTTACTTCAGCCATATTGATTGTAGGTAAAAACTTACAGAACAAGAAGTACAAGAAGAAGAACAAACCAAAAGAACCAATTAATATACTTACCTCTGTAATAGTAGGTGTATACATTGCCCAGCTCGAAGGTAAAAAGTCTCTGTGTAATGAAGTAACGATAATTACGAAACGTTCAAACCACATACCTATGTTCACAATAATTGACATAATAAAGATGAACCATGGTGTTGTTCTTGCCCATTTGAACCAAAACACTTGAGGTGCAACTAAGTTACAGGTCATCATAGTCCAATAAGCCCACCAGTATGGTCCGAAAGCTCTGTTTAAAAATGCATATTGCTCATATTCAACACCAGAATATGCCGCTACAAAGAATTCAGTTATATAAGCCATACCAACCATTGTACCTGTTACCATTACAATTTTTGTCATAGCGTCTAAATGAGCCTCTGTAATATAATCTTTGTAATTCATTACCTCACGGGCAATGATTAACAAGGTTAATACCATTCCAAAACCAGAGAAAATTGCTCCTGCAACAAAGTAAGGAGGGAAGATGGTAGTATGCCATCCTGGTACCAATGAGGTTGCAAAGTCCATAGATACAATTGAGTGTACAGACAATACAAGTGGGGTTGAAATACCAGCTAATATTAAACTGATTACTTCATATCTGTGCCAAGTTTTGGTTGAACCATTCCAACCCATTGCAAAAAATCCATACCAGAATTTTCTAGCTTTTGATACAGCTCTATCTCTTACTGTAGCAATATCAGGAATTAAACCAATGTACCAGAATACCAAAGAAACTGAGAAATAAGTTGAGATTGCAAATACGTCCCAAACCAATGGTGAATTAAAGTTTACCCATAATGTACCAAATGCATTTGGAAGTGGAATAGGCCAATAAGCAACCCAAGGTCTTCCCATGTGTGATAAAATGAAGGATGCTGCACAAATTACAGCAAAGATGGTCATTGCTTCTGCCGATCTATTAATAGACATACGCCATTTCTGACGGAACAATAACAATACAGCGGAAATCAATGTTCCGGCATGACCAATACCTACCCAAAATACGAAGTTGGTAATATCAAATGCCCATCCAACTGTTTTATTTAATCCCCAGGCTCCTAAACCTACAAATACTGTGTAGGTAGTGGCGCCAATCCAAAGGGCTAAAACCAAAGTTGAAATGCTAAATCCAATCCACCAACTTTTTGATGGTGCGTTTTCTAGTGGTCTTGTTACATCACGTGTTACATCACGGTATGTTTTGCCACCGGTTACTAATTGGTCTCTAATTGGTGATTCGTATGACATGTGCTAGTGCAGTTTTCTGATTATGATTTTGATTCTGAATGTTGATGTGATTCTTGAGTAGCTTCATTTTTGTGTTTTGCTGCATGGTGTTCTTCAGCAACCAAATTTTCATCTACATTTCTAATTTTTGTTAAATAAGTCACAGATGGTTGAACATTGTATTCATCCAATAAGAAGAAACCTCTTTCATTTTGGAAATGTTTGGCAACATTACTTTCTGGATCGTGGATGTCTCCGAAAACAATCGCATCTGCAGGACATGTTTGTTGACAAGCAGTTTTTACATCGCCGTCTTTAATGGTTCTGTTTTCTAATTTAGCTGTTAATTTACCAGCTTGAATTCTTTGAACACAGAAAGAACATTTTTCCATTACCCCTCTAGACCTTACAGTAACATCAGGGTTAATTACCATTCTTCCAAGATCGTTGTTGAAATTGAAATCAAATTGGTCGTTTTCGCGGTATTTGAACCAGTTGAAACGACGCACTTTATAAGGACAGTTATTTGCGCAATAACGGGTACCTACGCAACGGTTGTATGCCATGTGGTTTAAGCCTTCACTGCTATGAACAGTAGCCAATACAGGACATACAGTTTCACATGGTGCGTGTCCGCAATGTTGACACATCAATGGTTGGTGAACGACACTTACATTTTCGAAATCAACACCTGTTTCAGGATTGTTGTATTCTTTCTCTTTGCTAATGTTGTTATTTTCTTTGTTTCTGAAACGGTAGTAGCGGTCAATTCTGATCCAATGCATTTCTCTGCGCTTCAATACCTCAGCTCTTCCAACAACTGGAACATTGTTTTCAGCATTACAAGCAACTACACAGGCACCACAACCAGTACATTTATTTAAATCTACAGCCATAGTCCATTTGTGTCCTTTGCTGTCATGTTCACCCCACAAGGTTAATAAGTTGCCATTTTCTTTTAAAATAGCATGGTGGTCATGGTTACCAGCTTTTGCATCTTTTAAATATTCATTTAATGATGCTTCTTTAATCAAAGCTCTTCCTTCAATGGTATGGTGAGTTTGGGTTTGAGCCAACTCGTAGTTTCCTTCAGCTTTTTCAATTGTAATTGAAGCATTGCTGAATTGAACTGATTTATTCATGAATGCAGCCAATTGGTAAACATTTTTACCTACATTTTTTGCTACTCTTCCTCCAGAAGTACGGCCATAACCTACTGCAATTGCAATGGTATTGTTAGGCTGACCAGGTTGAACCAATACAGGAATAGATTCGATTTTACCTGCTTTAGAACTGATGTGAATCAAGTCACCGTCTTTTACTCCTATTGAATCAGCAGTTGCTTTGCTAATGTTGGCATAGTTGTCCCAAGTTACTTTACTAATTGGATCCGGTAATTCTTGTAACCAAGGATTATTTGCATGTGAACCATCTCTTACACCAACTTTTGAATAAAGTCTAACTTCTAAATTGGTTTTTGAAGCGGTATACAAACTATAAGCAGTATTTACTGTTGAGCTCAAATCTAAATTAGCTTTTGCAGCAGTAGCTGTTTTAGCTGGTAACATGTAAAATCCATCATGTAAACTCTTAATCCATGCATCTTCAAAACCAGCTTCGTTACTCAATACACCTTTCCAATTAGAACGGATATAATCGTAGTAAGCAGTATTGTTATCTGCCCATCTCAATAAACTTTCTTCCATTTGTCTGGTATTGAAAACAGGAGAAATGGTTGGTTGAGTCAATGCAAAATAACCAGCTTTAGGCTCATTGTCATTCCATGATTCCAAGAAATGATTTGCTGGTACATGGTATTTACACAATTCAGATGTTTCGTCTAAACTGCTATTAGAGCTGATGGTTGTTTTAGCTTTTTTAATTCCTTCAACCAGTTTAGTTGAATTGTAGTATGCATAAACTGGATTTACATCCCAGAAAATAACAGTATCTACTGAACCTGAATTCAAATCACTCACCAAAGTTTCAAAAGCAGCGTCGTTGCTAAAATGTTGGTTACTGTAATTATCTAAATCAACAGTAGAACCTATATTATTCAATAAACTATTAATAGCATTTACCAGTAATTGATGGTCTAAATTGTTTGATCCAGAAACAACCAATGAAGCACCTTTAGCTGCCCATAATTCTTTGGCAGTAATTTCAATCATGTTCAATGGCAATTCTACAGTAGGCATATTCCCTAATGATGGAGCTCCAGCTAATGCAGCAACTTTGTTGTATAAACTAATCAAATATACACCTTCAGAAGATGGTTTAATTGGATAGCGCACATCAGCATTAGAACCAGTCAAAGAAAGGTGAGATTCAAACTGAATATGACGGCTCATTCCTTTTTTCTCTGGAGTTCTGTTTGAAGACCATTGTTTAGTATATTCAGTAGGAGAGATCCAAGTACCTAAGAAATCTGCACCAAAAGAAACGATCACTTTAGCCAAATCAAAACGGTAACCTGGAATCACATTTTTACCAAATGCAATTTGGTTAGATTCAGCAATAGAACCCAATGAAAATGCTTCAAATTGGATATGTTTGGTAGAAGGGTATTTTGCAGTGAATTCAGCAATAGCTTTTTTACCAGATGGACTATTGGTGGTTTTAGTGACTAAACGAATGTTAGCAGCTGAGCTCAATGCGTTTTTAATTTCAGCATCAATCGCTTCCCATGTAGATTCTGCGCCAGCAATTTGTGGTGCATGAAACCTATCGTTGTCATATAAACCTAATAAAGCACCTTGTCCAGTTGCACAAACAGCCCCTTTAAATACAGGAGAGTCGTTGTTACCTTCAATTTTAATTGGCCTTCCTTCTCTTGTCTTAACTAAAATACTACAGTTAGCGGCACAAGCATTACAAGTACTCGCATAGTAATTAGGTATACCTGGAGTGATGTTCTCAGGTTTTACAATGTAAGGAATTGCATTTTTAATTGGAGTTTTGTTACAAGCAGCTAATGCAACTGCTGAAATTCCAAATCCAAAATATTTTAAAAAGTCACGTCTGTTGGCATTTAATCCGCCATCTTCTTCTGAAAAAACATCATCTAAAGGAATTCCTTCAGCAAATTCATTTCTTTTATGCTGTAAAAACTGAGGATCCTTGTTTAACTCCTCAATACCTTTCCAGTAATTATTTTTATTTTCCATTGAAATTAATTTTCGTTTTAAATTGGTCTATGAAACTGATTAATAGTGGCATTTTCCACACTCTAAACCACCGTTTTGAGCTACTGTTACCATGCTTTTTCCATCTAATTTTAATTTAGCATGTAATTTTTCATAGTAACTGTTGTTTGCTACGTCCACTTTGGCTTCGCGGTGACAATTGATACACCATCCCATTTGTAAACTTCTTTGTTGTGAAACCACAGGCATTTTTTCAATCGGTCCATGACATGCTTGACATTCAACTTTACCAATTTTTACGTGTTGTGCATGGTTAAAATAGGCATGATCAGGCAAGTTGTGTATACGAACCCATTTAATTGGGGTTTTTTCTTTGCTTGGGTCGTATGCTCTTTTTTCAGCATCCCAACCAACTGCATTGTATATTTTTTGAATTTCAGGAGATACTGAACCATTGTACTTTTCTTTTGCTTGAACATGCATGTGACAGTTCATACAAGTACTTGGCGAAGGAATTGAGGCTTGTTTGCCTTTATCGGCACCATTGTGACAATACAAACAATTTATTTTATAGGTACCTGCATGCAATTCATGAGAGTATTTAATTGGTTGTTCAGGAGCATAACCTTTTTGAACCCCAATGTATTTATTGCCGTAATCAAAACCATACAATCCAAATACCAACATAAATACCAACGATACAACCAATGTACCTACAACTGGGTGTTTTACGAATAATTTATACCTAAAGCTCGCTTTATTTTGTTTCCAAGAAACTACTGTCTCTTCAGAACTACCTTCAGTTGCAGGGAATTTTTGAGCATGCAATTCATCAACTACTTTTTTAACTTTATTAATGATGAACAACAACACCAATAATATGAAAGTCATTACTATCAAAGCAAAGAATGTGGTTTGATTGTAAAAGCTACCAGAATTAGAACTTGCTTCAGATTTGCCTGTTCCAGTACCACTTACACTTGCAGTTGCAGCAGTTTGTGCAGGCTGTTCACTTTCTTTTTGAACGTATTCAATGATAGATTTAATTTCAGCATCACTCAATTGTTCAAAAGAGGTCATTACCGACTCGTTGTTTTCTTTATACAAAGCAACGGCAGTGGCATCACCTGATTTAATAAGTGCTTGAGAATTTTTAATCCATTTCAATAACCATTCAGGATTTCTTCTTTTGTGAACATCCTTTAGTGCTGGACCAACAATTTTATCGTTGATAGCATGGCAAGCCGTACAATTGGCTTTAAAAATTTTTTCTCCTTCAGTGGCATCTGCCAAAACTGAATTCAGTGAGAAAACAAAAATAACAACAAATGCGAGTAATCGATAAATCTTCATTTATATAATGATTTTCTGTTAGTTTGAGTTCTGTCAAAGCTTTGTCAAATAGTAACGATTTAACTCAGACAATTTGGAACACTGCTGCGAATATAATATGAATTCTTTTTGCTAAAAGCCTTGTGTAAAAAAAAATCTATTTAGATACTTTCTAAAATTCAAATTCAAAGCCGAGTTGTAGCGTAGAGTAGATTTAAATATTTGTTTTTTAGGAGATTAGTTGAGTGGTAATTACCAAGAGCTTCAATTCAAAAAAATGAATGGGTACAATATTTAGTACAAGAATAGCGGTATTTATTGGTCTAATTGTTCATAAATGGAGTTCTTACTCTTAAATTCAGGAACAATTGTTTTCATTTTTGAAACAATTTCCATCATATTCTGATTCTCATAAAGTGCAATCAATTCATTGACATGTTCCGAAACTGTCTCAAAGTGATATTGTCTCACTTTACCAATCATGATTTTATGGTGATGAGTAGGCAACGTGTTTTCTCCATCATTGAGCAGTTCTTCGTAAATTTTTTCACCGGGTCTTAATCCAGTATAAACTATTTGAATGTCCTTGCCTAAAGTTAAACCAGAAAGTTTTACCATTTTTTTTGCTAAATCAATGATTTTGGTAGAATTCCCCATATCAAAGATAAAAATTTCACCACCTTGTCCCATGTGGCCCGCTTCTAAAACCAATTGACTGGCTTCTGGAATTGTCATAAAATACCTAGTAATATCTGGGTGTGTCACTGTAATAGGGCCGCCTTCTTCAATTTGTTTTCTAAATCTAGGAATAACAGAACCACTAGATCCCAATACATTCCCAAAACGGGTTGTTATAAATTGAGTGTTTTTTCCTTTGTCTTTGATTTCATTGAACAAAGATTGAACATAAATTTCTGCAATTCTCTTACTAGCTCCCATCACATTTGTAGGGTTGACAGCCTTGTCTGTACTTACCATTACAAATTTACTGACACCAAACTCTACCGCAGTATCTGCAAGGGTCTTGGTACCTTTTACATTTACCCATACAGCTTCACTTGGGTTTTCCTCCATTAAAGGAACATGTTTGTATGCTGCAGCATGATAGATGATTTCAGGTCTGTATTGTTCAAAAAGGCTTTTTAATCTTGCATAATTTGTAATATCAGCCAAAACTATTTCAATTGACAGACTTTGTTCTCCTTTAACTTGTACTTTCAGTTGAGCTTCCAAATCATATAACCTCACTTCTGATTTATCTAAACAAATTACCTTTTTAGGTCTAAATTTTAAAATTTGAACCACCAATTCAGAACCTATAGAACCAGCAGCACCAGTTACCATGACAACTTTATTGTTGAGTTGTTTGTTGATTTGGGTGATGTCTAACTCTATGATTTCGCGTTCAATTAAATCTTCAATTTTAATGGCTTTGATTTGATTGAAACTCAATTCACCATTGATCCATTTCTCAATTGGAGGGATTGTTTTTACATTGATATTCAGTGCCAAACACTTCTCAGCCAATTCTTGTTTTTTTGATTTGGTAATAGATGGAATTGCGATGATTAAATTTTCAATATTGTGTTTTTTTATGGTTTCTTCAAATTGACTGTTACCGTCTACTATTTTCACTCCGTCTAACATTTTACGGTATTTATTGGAGCTATCGTCAAAGAATAAGACTACTTTTCCGGCTCCTCTGCTCTCCATTTCTAGTTTTCTTTTAGTAGTCAGTCCTGATTCTCCCGCACCATAAATTGCGTAATTGATGGTTTGTGAATTGTTATTTGCAATGATTCTGATATAAAGTAGTTTGATAAAAACACGAAATGCTGATAAGAAGAAAATTGAAAGGCAGAAATCAATTAATATGATAGATTTAGGGAAAAAAGTAATAGTTGAACCAAAAGCTATATTCAGAAAGAAATCAGCTAATAAAATCAATAAACTAGAGGTAGACATGGCATAAAAAATCCGAAGCCCGTCTTGAACACTAGTATGTCTGATAATAAAGGTATGTAGGCGGAAATAGCCAATTGTAAAACCTTTGATTAAAATATACAATGGTAAAACCCTTAAGGCTAAAACTATTTGAGTAGAAACGTCTGCTACAGGATAAAAACTAAATCGAGTAAACAATGAGAGTATGTACCCAATGATACAAAGCGAGATGTCAAATAAGAAAATAATCCATCTTGGGATTTTACTCGATTTTGTAAATATGAATTTAAGGAATTCCATTGAATGATTGAAGATAGCAAACTACTATTTATTCTTCGAAATTTAAAATTCAAATATAAGTATCCCAACTAGAATATGTCAAAAATAAAGTATTTGGTTTAATTAATTTGTCAGAATAATGGATGTTTTACAGGTTAAATTGCAGTAACTTTTATTGCATTTTATATCTTTTAAAATACTTTTAACTATTGAAAACAAATAGTGAATGATTTGTTTAATCTTCATATTTTCAGAGTATTAAACCTTTGTTTTTAATGCTCAAAAACTATTTAAAAAAACAGAACTTTTTATTAGCTTTGAAAGCTATTATTTAGGGTCAAAAAAAGGTCCTGAAATTTTAGTTTTAAATTTTAAGAATATGGTAAAAAATGAAAAAACAATTGCAATTATAGGACTGGGTTACGTTGGATTACCACTTGCAGTAGAGTTTGGAAAAATAACTGATACCATTGGATTTGATATCTATGAAAACCGCATCAAAGAACTAAAGGAAGGTTTTGATAGAACCCTAGAAACTGAAAAGTCTGAATTGCTTGCTGCTACTCAATTAAAATTAACGCATCAAGTCAATGATTTAAAAGCTGCTCATATATTTATTGTAACTGTTCCTACTCCCATTGATAAAAACAACAAACCAGATTTACACCCGCTTATTTCTGCAAGTAAAACAGTAGCATCGGTCTTGAAAAAAGGAGATATTGTTATTTATGAATCAACAGTTTTTCCAGGGTGTACAGAAGAAGAATGTGTTCCTGTTTTAGAAAAGGGAAGTGGTTTAAAATTCAATACTGATTTTTATTGTGGCTATTCACCAGAAAGAATTGTTCCAGGAGACAAAGAAAGAACATTAACAAAAATTAAAAAAATCACATCAGGATCAAATCCACAAATAGCCGAAGAGGTTGATGCTCTTTACAATCATATCATTAAGGCGGGTACTTATTTAGCTCCAAGTATCAAAGTTGCAGAAGCTGCTAAAGTCATAGAAAACTGTCAGAGAGATTTAAATATTTCATTTGTGAATGAGTTGGCACTCATTTTTGATCGAATGCAAATAGATACAACTGAAGTACTAGAAGCAGCAGGAACAAAATTTAATTTTTTACCGTTTAAACCAGGATTGGTAGGAGGTCATTGTATCTCAGTAGATCCATATTATTTGACAACTAAGGCTGAATCCCTAGGTTATTACCCTGAGGTTATTCATTCTGGTAGAAGAATCAACGACAATATGGGTGAATTCATAGCCAATAAAGTTGTCAAATTAATGATTCATAAAAATTTAACCATCAAAGGTTCTAAAGTATTGGTAATGGGAATCACTTTCAAAGAAAATTGCCCTGATCTTAGAAACTCCAAAGTGATTGATGTCATACAAGAATTGCGAGAATTCGAATTGGAAGTAGACGTATTTGACCCGCAAGCTGACGCCAATGAAGTGGTGCACGAATATGGATTAAATTTAAAACCGCAAGCTGAATTGTCAAAGTATGATGCGGTGATTCATGCGGTTTCACACAAAGAGTTTCATTTATTTGACTTTAAATCAATCATGAATCCCAATGCAGTGTTGTATGACGTAAAGTCTGTACTTCCCAAAAACATGGTTGATGGTAGGTTGTAGTAATTTATAAAAAATGTCAAAAATTGCATTGATAACCGGTGTTACCGGACAAGATGGGTCTTATTTAGCAGAACTTTTGTTATCTAAAGGGTATGAAGTTCATGGAATCAAAAGAAGAAGTTCTCTATTTAATACAGATCGAATAGATCATTTATACCAAGATCCACACGAAAAAAATATTCATTTTAAATTGCATTTTGGAGATTTAACAGACTCTACCAATTTAATTAGAATCATACAAGAAGTACAACCAGATGAAATATACAATCTGGCTGCAATGAGCCATGTACATGTGAGTTTTGAAACACCAGAATATACAGCCAATGCCGACGGTATTGGAACATTAAGAATATTAGAGGCTGTCAGATTATTGGGGCTCAGTAAAAAAACCAAAATTTATCAGGCTTCAACATCTGAATTGTATGGTTTGGTTCAAGCAGTTCCTCAATCAGAATCAACTCCTTTTTATCCAAGATCACCTTATGCAGTAGCCAAATTATATGCCTATTGGATTACGGTAAATTACAGAGAGGCATATCAAATGTTTGCTTGTAATGGTATTTTATTTAACCATGAGAGTCCGGTTAGGGGAGAAACTTTTGTTACAAGAAAAATAACGAGAGCAGCCGCTAAGATTGTTTTAGGAATGCAACAGCAGCTTTTTTTAGGCAATCTCAATGCTCAAAGAGATTGGGGGCATGCAAAAGATTATGTTGAAGCCATGTATTTGATGCTACAGCAAGAAGAACCTGCCGACTTTGTTATAGCTACCGGCATTACTACAACCATTAGAGATTTTGTAAAAATGGTATTCTCAGAAATTGGTATCAATTTGGAATTTAGTGGTTCGTTGATTGCCGAAACTGGAGCTGTTTCATCTATAGACAAAGACAAACTGGTAAAATTAGGAATTCATGATTGTACATTAAAAATAGGTGATGAAATCATTGCTGTAGACCCGCGTTATTTTAGACCAACAGAAGTAGATTTATTGGTTGGAGATGCATCAAAAGCACAACAGCAATTGAATTGGAAACCCAAATACAATTTAAAATCTTTGGTAGAAGACATGGTTTTGTCAGATGTTAAATTAATGCAAAAGGAAAAGTTCTTATTTGACGCTGGACATACCATTTTCAACCAAAACGAGTAATATTAACTGATTCATTTGCATCCTTGAAAATCTCAATCATTACTGTTTGTAAAAATGCAGATGCATTTATTGAGAAAACAGTTTTATCTGTTTTAAATCAAACGTATGACAATATTGAATACATAGTCATAGATGGAAATTCTACAGATCAAACACAGTCAATTTTAAGTAAATACCAACAACAAATTTCATGTCTAAAAAGTGAAGATGACCGTTCTATGTACGAGGCATTGAACAAAGGTTTGAAGGCTGCCACTGGAGAAATAGTCGGATTTCTTCATGCGGGAGATTATTTCGAAAACAATCAAGTTCTGGCAAATATTGCCAGTTATTTTTACCAAGATCATTTGTTAGATGCATTATACACTGATGTATGTTTTGTAAAAGACAATAAAAGAGTCAGGTACATCAATCCACAAAAATGGTCTCCAACTGATTTTAAGAAAGGATTAATGCCACCACATCCTGGTTTTTATTGTAAAAAAAAATGCTATGAACAGGTTGGTTACTTTATAGAAAATTATGAAATAGCTGCCGATTTTGAATACTTAATTCGGCTCTTTAGTTTTGATTTTGTAATTCAATACGTCCCAATTTTAACGGTAAATATGCAAACAGGAGGTAAAAGTAACAATGGTTTTTTTAGTTATTATACCAAAACAATTGAAATCATTAGGGCATTAAAAACTCACCACATCAAAACAAATAAATGGATTGTTTTATTAAGGTTTTTAACTAAATTAAATCAGTTTAAAACAAGCATTATAACTACATAACTGTGAATACAACAACTTTGATATCAGGAACTACGGGCTTTGTAGGTAAGCACTTAAAAGCTTATTTACAAGCTAAATTTCCGTCTGATCAAATTCTAGAGTTAAATAGAACTATAACTGAATCAAATGCACTCAGTTGGGATCAAATTAAAGCAGGAGAATTACCTGAAGTAACTAACTATATTCATTTAGCAGGAATGGCTCATGATACAAAAAATACCACCAATGAGCAGGTGTATTTTGAAGTAAATACCCATTTAACCACTCTGTTATTTAAGCGTTTTTTGGCTTCAAATGCAAAACAATTTATTTATATCAGTTCTGTAAAAGCTGCTGCCGATCATGTAGAATCAGTATTAACGGAAGAGTGTATTCCAAATCCCCAAACAGCTTATGGTAGGTCTAAATTGGCTGCTGAACAATCAATTGAATTTTTATATGCCGGCTATTTAGAAGCACATCCAACAACTGAAAAAAAATATTATATACTGAGACCCTGCATGATTCATGGTCCAGGTAATAAAGGCAATTTAAATTTATTGGTCAACTTTACAAATAAAGGAATACCATATCCTTTGGCAGCATTTCAGAACAAACGCTCTTATTTGAGTATTTTTAATATGGTTTTTTTAATTGGGAAAATACTAGGCAGTAATATTCCATCAGGTGTTTACCACTTAGCAGATAATGAATCAGTAAGTACAAATGATTTAATTGACCTCATAGCAGAATCAAATCACAAAAAAATTATCAAGTTAAATATCCCCCAAAATGGAGTTCGATTCTTATTTCATTTATTCGACTGCATGCATTTACCAATTGGAACAGAACAACTCAATAAATTGGTTGAAAGCTATCAAGTGAGTAACCATAAAGTACTTCAAGCACTAGGTGTTCAATTGCCCATTACAACAAGAGAGGGCTTAAAAACAACTATCAATTCATTTAAAAAATTACCATGATTATAGAACTTATACTTTTGACAATAGTATTATTTGCTATTGAGTTCACTTACATTAAAGTTTCACAACATTACAAAATTGTTGATTTACCCAACGAAAGAAGTTCTCATCAAATCCCAACCATTAGAGGCGGAGGACTTGTATTTGTCATTGCAACATTTCTTTTTTTTCTTATTCATCAATTTCAATTTCCATTTTTAATTCTAGCTGTTTTTATGGCTGGTTTTATCAGTTTTTTGGATGATGTGAAGTCTCTTTCAAATAAAATTAGATTCATATTTCATCTGGCCTCAATGTTATTGGTTTTTTATCAATTGGATTTATTTGAGCTGGTTTCACCTATTTATTTGGTTCTTGCCTTGATTGTATTTATTGGCATTTTAAATGCCTACAATTTTATGGATGGAATCAACGGCATAACAGCATTGTACTCATTGTCTATATTAATTCCGTTGTTATTAACAGAAACCAATGAATCCATTCAAACACTTCAATACTATATTGTACTATCCGTAGTGGTGTTTTCATTTTTTAATATCCGTAAGGTAGCTTTAGTATTTGCTGGTGATGTAGGGAGTATTGCGATGTCTTTGTTGATTGTTTATTTTATGATAGTTAGAATCATTGAAACAACTAATTTCACACTCATTGGTTTACTCCTTATTTATGGAATAGATACCATTTATACCCTGATGTATAGAATAACTAAGCGTGAAAATATATTTAAAGCACATCGCCAACATTTATATCAATATTTAACCAATGAAGCTAAATTTTCGCATATTCAAATCGCCCTCATTTATGCGTTGTTGCAGTTGGCAATTAATTTTTTATTACTCAATCAACAAGTTCCTTGGTATGTATTTATTGGCTTAATAGCTGTTTTCAGTTTAATTTACTGGAAGCTAAAATGGAAATTCATCAGCTAGCTAATTAGCTGCAAAAAAAAGAGCACCAATTGGTGCTCTTTTTTTTATATACCTAGGAACCTTTTCCAACCAGGTTTTTTCTCTTGTTCTATTTCGCCATAGTTACCGTATCCATATCCGTAACCATATCCGTAACCATAACCATATCCATAACCATATCCGTAGCCGTAGTTATTGCCATATCCGTAACCATATGAGCCATATCCGTATCCGTATACATTTGCAAAGTTGATATCGTTAAACACCAAACCAACATTTTTCTCTTGTTCTTGACTGTAAATGTCATTGATCATGTTTAGGTAGTTTTTTCTACTGATTCTTTGACGTACCACGTACAAAATAATATCGGTATGAGGCATTAAATCCAAACCATCTGCAACCAATCCAATAGGAGGGGTATCTAATACTATAAAATCAAAATCAGATTTGAGTTCAGCAATTAAGTTTTTAAACTCGTCTGACATAATTAACTCAGAAGGGTTTGGAGGAGTAGGTCCAGCAGTTATAATACTTAAGTTTGGAGTTAATGTATTTTGAATGATGTCTTTTTTGCCCACTTTTCCAATTAAGTAGTTGGTTAAACCTATGTGGTTGTCCAATTTAAAATCTTGGAAAATTTTAGGCTTTCTTAAATCGACACCAATCAACAATGTTTTAAATCCACCAATAGCTAAAACCGATGCCAAGTTCATGCTAATAAAGGTTTTTCCTTCTCCTGATACTGTAGAAGTAACCAAAATTGTATTGCATCCTGATTTATTTTTGGTAATGAAATTCATATTAGATCTCAAGTTCCTAAAACTTTCAGAAACAGCTGCTTTTGGATGATTAGCAATAACCAATGTTGATTTTTTATTGTTATGCGGTATGTTACCTACTATAGGAATTGAGGTTACAGATTGTAAAATACTGTGGTTGTTAATTCTGTTGTCAAAAAATTCAATGAAAAAGATGATTACCAATGGTATAACCAAACCAAAAATAATTGAAAACAAATAATTCATTCCTGTTTTAGGAGATGTTTTCATGATCACTACTGCATTGTCTACTATTTTATTATCAGAAATGTTAGCTGCACCTGCAATTCCGGCCTCTGCTTTCTTTTCTAATAAATAAGTTAAAAGTTTGTCGTTCAGTTTGTATTTTCTTTCAATGTTCAATAGCTTTTGTTCTTTTTCAGGAAGGGTAGAAACCTGACCTTCAAAACCATTGATTCTAGAACCAATATCTGCAATTAAAATCTTAGAATTATTCTGTATGTTTTTGATGTTTTCTAAGATTGTTGCTTTAATCAATTCAATTGATTTGTCTTTTTCTAATAAAGCTGGATTGATTCTTTCCATGCTTTGTGTCAAAATGAGTTTTTCGGCATACAATTGAACCAATTTTGCAACCAACTGATTCAACAAGGGGTCTGGTATACCCATAATACTTGGAGCCGCTAGTTTATCAAGGTCTTTGTTCTTGTGTAAATACTCATTTAAATAGGCATAATATTTGAGTTTAATTTCCTCTTCAGCTTTTTTCTTTTCTAAATCATAAAGGTTTTCCATCAAGTTTTTACCTTGAATACTGATATCAACCAATTTATTTTGAATCCTAAAATTTTGAAGCCTATCTTCAAAAAATTGCAATGAATCAGTAATAGAAACTAAATATTTATCAATGAAAGAAATGGTGTTGGTAGATATTTGATTCTTGTCATACAAACCTTTCTGAATGTATGTTTCCATTAAGGTATTGATAAATTTTATATCTTTTTCTGGCCACAAACCTTCTTTGAAAATTTCAACAACGCTGGTTTGTTTATTAATAGGCTTGATTTTGAAAGAGCCTGCATATTTATTTACCAGAGACTTTTTAGAATTAAATACAAAAGCATATTCCTCTCCATATTTAATAGATTCGGGTAGGGTAATATAAATTCTAAATGCATAACTGTTTCCTTTAACAAGTTCACCAATTTTATATTTACCTTCTTTCAGAACAAATGGTACATTGTACAATGTTTGTGTTCTTGGATCCAATACAATTGGTTTTGCTTCTTTTACATAGATGTTGAATTCACCTTCATTGATGAATTTAATTAAATATGAAACTCCATAAGTTTGAACATGACCAGAATCCACCAATACTGTAAATGGACTATTCGGGTATAAATCAATTTTTTTAATTTGACCTCTTAAAAAATAATCAATATTGAAATCACAGTTTTGAATGGTTTCATTAGTTACCATTCTTGAGCTCATCAATTGAATTTCATTCTCTACATTCTTACTGGTATTTAACAATTGTAAGCCTTGAATGAAATTATCCATCCCTTCAAAACTGTTTCGTCCACCTTTTTCTTTGATTAAAAAGTAACCTTTTACTAGATATTTCTCTGATGAATATCTATTCACCAAGAATGCAATTAAAAAGCTTAATACAATTGAAAGAATATAATAGGGTAAGTAACCTAAAAATTTGCCTATGAGTGTTTTGAAATTTTTACTTGTATCATTAGAATTTATTGGGGTAAATTCCTTAAAATCTTGTTTGTTAGTCATTGCTTCTTTCATTATTTAAGGTTGTTCAATATGATGTAAGTATTTAATACCAATAAGAATGTACTTAATAACGGCAATACAGCATTGATTGAACTTTGGAAGTTACTCAAGTTGCCTATTGAACGAGATTTTACAGGTTGTACATATAAAATGTCATTTGGTTGAATAAAGTAATAGTCTGACTTTATAATGTTCTTATCGGTTAAATCTATAGGAATGAGTTTGTTTTCTCCATTTTCTTCTCGAATCAGTGTAAGTTTGGTACGCATTGCTATTTCATTAACATCTCCAGCCATAGCCAGTGCTTCAAAAATATTTAAATGATTTACCATGAAAAAGAATTGACCAGGTCTATTAACTGCTCCAAGTATGCTAAATCTAAACTCGGCTAACTTAACTTGTAAAAAGAAGTTTTTAAAATATTTTGCACCTTCGTTGTACATTAGTGTTTTTGCTTCTTCTACTGTTTTACCTTTGAGGTTCATTTTGCCAATGTATGGAAGTGCTAGGTTGCCCTCTGTATCTAATGAATATCCCATTAAATAAAATGGAGTTCCAGAACCACCTTGAGACATCATTTGCATGTTCATGTTACCTCCAAATAAAGGGTTAAACACTACATTCATTTTTTCATCTTCTGTAACCATTCTTATGTATAAAATATCGCCTGGTTTCAAGCGGTATTCCACAAAATTTGATTTGATGCTTTCTATTTTTGAAGTATCTTGAGTTAACTTACTTTGAAGGTAAAGGTATTTTTTATTCCCTATACAGCTGGTAATTAAAACAGATAGCAGTATAAACAAAACACCATTTTTAATAGTTGAATTCAAATCAAAGTATTGCTTATTATTTTTCATTAGATTTGGTTGATTAATCGTCAGAAAGTGTTAAAATTTAATAAATTTATGCACTTTTCTACTACTTGCAAATATATGTTTTCAATGGAATATTCAAAGCTAATAATATCTTTGTAGGCTTTGTTTTCAAAGTAAAAGCGTATTCACCTTAAACTATAAAATACAAATTTGAAAAGTAAGTTTTTTTGTGTGTTGGGATTTGGACATATTGGTAAGCGACATGTTCAAGAGATAATTGCGCACTCTTTTTGTGAGTTATCTGCAATTGTTGAAAGCAATTTTGATAATTTTAAATTGGCTCAGGAGCAATATGGACATTTGGTGCCTGTTTTTTATTCTTTTTCTGATTTTTTAGAAGCATCTGTCCAAACAGATGTTATTGCTGTTTGTCTTCCTAATGGTTTGCACGCTAAATATACTGCAATTGCATTGAAATGTGGATTTGATGTATTGGTTGAAAAGCCATTTTGTCTTACCTCTGAAGAAGGAAAAGAATTGATACAATTAGCTGATTTATTCAAGCGCAAAATATTTGTAGTAAAGCAAAATCGCTTTTCTCCATCAGTATTGTGGATGAAATCTTTGATTGATGACAATAAGCTAGGGAAGATTCATTTGGTTCAAATCAATTGTTACTGGAATAGAGATAATCGGTATTACACAAAAGGATCGTGGAGGGGAACTAAACTAATGGACGGAGGTCCTTTGTTTACACAATTCTCCCATTTCATAGACATAATGTATTGGTTGTTTGGAGATATCCATGAAATAGTCGCCTCATTTTACAAGTTCAACCCCTATAGTCTATCTGAATTTGAAGATTCTGGCCTCATAAAATTTAAGTTTTTAAAGGAAGGTATTGGTACATTCCAATACTCAACTGCTATTTGGAATGCCAATTTTGAAAGCAGTATTACAGTTATAGGTGAATTGGGAACCATAAAAATAGGAGGCCAATACATGAATAAAATAGAACACTGCCATATTCAAGACTATACCATTCCTAATATTGAAGATTCAGTTTTGCCCAATAATTATGGAGAATATACCGGTAGTGCATCGAATCATTCCTATATATA
>CAISCU010000031.1 GCA_903883965.1 uncultured Bacteroidota bacterium | reverse complement strand
TTTGGCAATTAACATTATTGAAAGAAAGTGGACTAATCAGATTAGAAACTGGGGGTTAATTGCAAATCAATTTTTAATTACATTTGAAAACAGATGCCTAATCTAACATCTACCGTTTACACAAAAAAGTTTACAGGCTCAATAGAAGCTAGTAGATGGTAATTTTATTTCAAATTCATCATCAAATAACTACCAAAGCCTCAATTTGAAATACTCTTTGGCTTGTTTTCTGTTAAAAAAGCACAATCCAAAATCAAAAAAATCAATAGCAATTTGAACTTCATTTTTCATATAAAGTTCATACCATTGTTGATGTGTTGTGGCATTTGCATGCGGCTTGTTTACAATCAATGGGCAATGGCTGTTTAAAAGGCTTTTGAGGCTGGCTAATGGTATTTTATGGAAAAGGGAATTGTCTGCCAAATAAACCGCATCTATTTGCTGGCTGTGTTGTGCCAAATTATCTAGCGTATACTTGATTGCTGATTGGTCAATTGCAGTTAAAACCCAAGTTTCTTTTAGCTGTTTTATTTCAAACACCTGAACAACATTGAGCGCAGTTAATATTTCAGAAATGGCTGTTGCTTGCTTGCAATTCTGTTTTAGTAGTTGTTCGCTAAGTTGTTTATTTGTTGCTTGATTGCGTTTAATCGCAACTGCATCTTGGTACAGTTTAAATACAAATGGGGAGTGTAAAATGTCAATCGGCTTTGCCAAAATAAAATGACAAAGCCGATTGTAAGTATAGAACAAGCTGTTGAGCATAATAGTAAACAGCAATAACTCTGATTAATCTACTTTTTGCTTTTTCAAATCTTTGAGCACTTTGAGCTTTTCTTCCAAACCTTGAATATGCTTTTTAGCAATTTCAATTTTTTGCATCATTTGATCTGCCATAGGGTTTTTAGCATTGCCAGCCTTAAAGAATCCCAGGTTGTTTTCCCAGGTTTCAATGTCTTTCTTCATGCCTTTGATGCGTTCATTCAAGATTTTTTCTTCACGTTGTAATTTTTGGTTACCGTTTGGAGAACTAGCTAAACTTTCAAATGACTCTTTGTCTTTTTCAAGCCTCATTTCTTTATTGAGTTGCTTGTATTTACCATACAGCTTATCTAGTAAGTCGCTGTATTTTTTATGAACGGCATCTTTAGCAGCATTCGGAACATAACCAATTGCACTCCATTCAGTCTGAACTTGTTTGAGTTCCTGGAAAGGATTACTCAACTCTTGAGTCAATAATGCTTCTAATTGCTGAATGATAATATTTTTTTGCTCAAGGTTCTTTTCTTGTTCTTCTTTAACACTGGCATAACGTTCTGCTTTCTTTTCAAAAAACAAATCGCAAGCAGATCTGAATCTTTTCCAGATGGCGTCATTTACTTTATCAGGTGCCGGTCCAATTTTCTTCCAGCTTTCCTGAATTTTCTTTAATTCATCAGTTTGTTTGGCCCAATCAATTGGTTGCGCAGCAATGCTTTCAGCAATTTCGCACAAACTTTCTTTTGCTTTTAGGTTGTTATTTCTTTCGGCATGTAAAGTTTTAAAGAACTGATTTTTGTTGTTGTAAAAGGTATTTCGGGCTTCTTTGAATTCGTTCCAAACCTGGTCTCTAACAGCCATTGGTACATGTCCAATTTTCTTCCAAGATTCCATTAATTCATTAGAAATGGTGGTTTTTTCCATCCATTCCTTAATCTTGATACTTTTAAATGCTGAAAGTTCTTTGGCAGTTACAAGTAATGCGTTTTTAGCATTCAAGTTTGCTGTTCTTTCTGCTTCAACCTCAGCACTTTTTGATTTGATGTATTCATATACCTTATCAACTTCTGCTTTGAATCTGTTCCAAATATCATCAGATGCTTCTTTAGCTACTGGGCCTATGTTTCTCCAATCTTCTTGGTGTTTTTTTACTCCAATTAGGATTTTCTTGATACTGGTTTCATCTTTGGTTAGGTTACTAACTTGAGCAATCAGTTCAATTTTTGAATCTAAGTTTTTACTTCTGTCTAAATCTTTGAGTTCGTTGTTAATAGACAAACGGTCATAGAAAATTTCAACTAAAACTCGGTACCTTTCCCATAATTCATCTGCATTTTCTTTTGGAACATGTTTGATTTTTTTCCAATCAGATTGCAGTTCTTTCAAGCGGTTTAATGAACCTGCTGTTTCTTCACCATCATTGAGTTTTTTAATTTCTTCTAAAATGGCTTCTTTCTGTTTCAGGTTCGCAACTTTTTCAGCTTCTTGTCTCAATCTCGCATCTTCTTTCTTTTGTTTGATAGATTTGTATGCATTTGAGAACCTTTCTTTTGAACCATCTCCTTTGAATTCGAAACTATCTTTGTCTCCGCCTTCCTCCATATACTTTTCTAGGGCTTGGGCTTGTTCTTCTTGCCAAATATGTTCTAAAGCAGGTTTGATTGCTTTTAAAATAGAAATGGCCTCATTGATTTCTTTTTCTGCAATGGTTGTTTCAGCTATTTGAAGGAGTTCTTCTTTTTTCAAATTTGCAAAATCGGGCAACTCATCTAAAGAAGCAATTTCATGCTCTTCTTCGCTTAGCTCCACTACCTGATTTTCTATTACAGGTTCTTCAGTCACAATGTTTGTGTCAGTGTGTGCCGAAGTTTCAACTTCATGAGAGGCTGCATTCAATTCATCAGAATTTTGCAGTTCATTACTTTTGGTTTCCAACTCTTGATTCATTGTTCAATTCAATTGATTTCTTAAAAGGACACCAAAGGTATGGATTAAATCAATAATTTTGCCCTTGAAATTGTTGAAAATAATTAAGATATGGAGTTGAAAATAATTGAATGCCCAAGAGATGCTATGCAAGGTATGGCTCAATTTGTCCCAACAAGCAGTAAAATAGCCTATTTGAACCAGCTTTTGACTTTAGGTTTTGACACCTTAGATTGTGGCAGTTTTGTTTCTCCAAAGGCCATTCCTCAAATGAAAGATACTGCCGAAGTGCTTGATTCTCTTGATTTGGGTAACACCAATACTCAATTGTTGGTGATTGCAGCCAATTTAAGAGGGGCCATTGAGGCAAGTGGGTTTGATCAAGTAAATGCCATCGGATTTCCAATGTCAATTTCCCCAACTTTTCAGCTAAGAAATACCAATTCAAGTATAGATGAAGCCTATAAAACGGTTGATCAGATGCAACAACTTTGTGTGAAGTCAAATAAAAACCTGGTTGTTTATTTATCTATGGGATTTGGAAATCCTTATGGAGATACTTGGAATGCTGAATTAACTGCAGAATGGGCTTTTAAAATGAGCCAAATTGGGGTTCGTACCATTTCGTTGAGTGATACAGTTGGAACGGCAGAATTGTCAGATATTGATGGCCTTTTTAAATTGTTAATAAAAGAACTGCCTCAAATAGAATTTGGTGCCCATTTGCACACCAATCCTGCATTTTTTGAGCAAAAATTAGTTGCTGCTTATACTGCGGGTTGTAGGCGTTTTGATGGTGCTATCAAAGGGTTTGGTGGATGTCCAATGGCTAGCGATCAATTAACCGGAAACATGCCAACTGAATTGATGTTGCATTGGATGGATCAAAACAAAATAAAACATGGAGTTGATTCAGAAAAATTGAAGGAATCTCTTTTATTGGCAGATCAACTATTCAATGCTATCCATTGATTTTATTCAAAGCATCTAAAATATTGGCTTGAATTCTTTGCTCAACATTTTCGTATGATTGTTTTTGAAACGATTGGCCACTCACTTTTTCGAAAAGCTCTATGTAACGTTCAGTTACTGAATTTACAAATGCAGTGTCCATGTTAGGTATAGATTGGTTCTCCAATCCTTGAAATCCATTCTCAATGAGCCATTTTCTTACAAATTCTTTAGACAATTGTCTTTGTTGTTGGTCGTTTGATTGAATAGCTTCATAAGTATCTGCATAAAAATATCGGCTCGAATCGGGCGTATGGATTTCATCCATGAGCATAATTTTACCAGCTATGTGCCCAAACTCATATTTGGTATCTACCAATAACAAGCCTTGTTTTTTTGCATAATCACTACCAAATTGAAAGAGTGCTCTGGTATATTTTTCTAATTCTATATAAGCTGATTCACTTACGATTCCCTGAGCAATAATTTCTTCTCTTGAAATGTCTTCATCATGACCTACACTTGCTTTGATGGTTGGTGTGATGATAGGTGTTGGAAAGGCATCATTTTCTTTTAATCCATCAGGCATTTTAACCCCACAAATTAGTCTTTTGCCCAATTTATATTCGCGCCAAGCATGTCCAGACAAATAGCCACGTATTACCATTTCAATCGGGTAGGGTGTACAACAATACCCAATACTGACATTTGGATCTGGGCTAGCTATGAGCCAGTTTGGTACAATTGAAGAACTGAGTTCTAGAAAATGTTTTGCCAATTGGTTCAATACTTGCCCTTTGAACGGAATAGGAGCGGGCAATACCACATCAAATGCTGAAATACGGTCACAGGCTACCATTACCAATAAATTGTTATCAATGGTGTAAACATCTCTCACTTTTCCTTTATAAAATTTAGTTTGAGCTGGTAAACTGAAATGGGTTTCAACTAATGCATTCATGTAGTTTTGTATTATGGATTGTTTTCTTTGATTTCTTTGGGTTTGCCTTCATAGGCTTTGATAATGTCTTTCACCAGTTTGTGTCTGACAACATCTTCAAAATTGAGGTAGGCAAATTCAATACCTTTGATCCCTTTTAAAATTTGTACTGCTTTTAATAAGCCTGATTGCGATTGCTTGGGTAAATCTATTTGGGTTAAGTCGCCCGTAATGATAAACTTGGCACTTGGGCCCATTCTGGTTAAAAACATTTTCAATTGCAAATCAGTAGCATTTTGAGCTTCATCTAAAATCACATAGGCATTGTCTAATGTTCTACCTCTCATAAAAGCCATTGGCGCAATTTCTATCACTCTTGTTTCAATATATGATTTGAGTTTGTCTGCAGGAATCATATCGTCGAGTGCGTCGTATAAAGGTCTTAAATAGGGGTCAATTTTTTCTTTGAGGTCGCCAGGCAGAAATCCTAAACTTTCACCAGCTTCTACGGCAGGCCTTGCAAGAATAATGCGTTTAATTTCTTTTGCTTTCAAAGCCTTTACAGCCAATGCTACAGCCGTATAAGTTTTTCCTGTTCCTGCTGGTCCTATTGCAAAAACCACATCGTTTTTTTCTAATGCCTGTACCATTTTTAATTGGTTAGGCGTTTTTGCCCTTATAATTTTACCATTATTTCCATACAAAATAATTGAAGCATTTGGTATTCCAGCTGCATCGGTATTGGGTATGGTTTGATTGGATATCACACCGCTTAAAATAGCTTCAACTTGAGTATCTGAAATGCTTCCAAATTGGTCTGCAATTTTAGCCATCTCGTTTATTTTTTCTTCAAATAGGGCAATGTCAAATGCATCGCCAGTTAAACTTAAAACATCTCCTCTTGCCACTATTTTAAGTGAAGGGAAGTTTAACTGTAGCGTTTTTAAATGAACATGATTGGGCCCAAATAGGGTTGCTGAATCAAATTCTGAGAGACTAATTTCTTTGTTGTTCAAATTATCGTTTGCTATTTATTAATTTGCACGAAAATAATAAATTCATTCCGCTTTGGCTATTATTACTTTAACTTCCGATTATGGTTCAGGCAGTCATTATATTGGCGCTTTAAAGGGAGCTATTTTGAGTAAGATTCCTGAAGCGCAAATAATAGATATTTCTCACCAAACAGATAAATTTAACCATGAGCAATTGGCTTATGTGCTTGATGGGGTATACCGGAATTTTCCAAAAGGGACCTGGCATCTGCTAGCAATAGACACTTCTATTTTTGTTCATAAACAAATTCTGATCATAGAACATGAAGGACATTATTTTATTGGGGCTGACAACACGGTTTTTAACTTTTTATTTCCAATTAAGCCAACTAAAATTTACCGGTTAATATTAAAACCTGCAGATGATAAAGAACTGTTTCCTGAAAAAAATATTTTCATAGATGCCATTGCTCAGTTTGCTAAAAAAGGTGATTTAAAAGGCATAGCAGAGCCAGCTCAAATCAATAGAGATGTAATGGTACATGCTCCTTTTTATGAGGGAAACTTACTCAGAGGAAGGGTAATATTTATTGATTCATTTGACAATGCCCACACCAATATCAGTAAAAAATTATTTGAAGAATGTATTGGCGACTCTGATTTTAAAATTCATTTATGGAAACGGAGCCGTTTGGATTTCATAGCAAGTAGTTACCAATTACAAAGAGATGGGGAAGAGGTTGCAGTATTCAACTCCAATGGATTTTTAGAAATTGGAATGTCAAGAGGAAGAGGTGCACAATTGATGGGATTGAGTGCCAATGCTAAAATTATGATTGAAAAATTAAACAGAGATGATTCATAGATTTGTTAAAATGACTTTTAGACCCGAAGAAATGCAGCAATTTAGAGCTGTTTTTGATGCCTCTAAGGAACACATTGCTGCATTCAATGGTTGTTTGGGATTGAAACTCATTCAAGATATTGACCAAGAAAATGTACTTTATACCTACAGTATTTGGGCACAAGAGTCAGACTTGGAAGCATACAGAGCATCTGAATTATTTAAGAATACCTGGGCCCAAACCAAAGTATTGTTTGCCGAAAAAGCCCATGCTTGGAGTACCCATGTAGTAGATCATGTGAAATGAATATGTGTACAGCGAAGAGGTTTGTCCACAAAATATTAACATTTTAAGCTGGACTTCAAGTTATTTTTGGTTATTTTTGAAAGAATTATCTGATATAACCAGCTTCCAATGAAAAGACTCTTAGTCGTTTTCTTATTTTTTGCATCTTTTTTGGTTTCTGCAAAACCATTGGACTCATTGCGTTTGGAGCTAAAGCAGGGTAAAAAATTTATTGTTTATCGTGTTACAAAGGGTGAGCAAATTGAAGACATTGCACTCAAATATGAAACAGAAGAATCTACTTTACTTTCTATGAACCCATTGATTCAAACAGAAGTAAAGCCAGGGCAAATCATAAAAATTCCATTGAACATAGACAAATACGGTGATATACCTGTACCAGAAGTAAAGCCAATTGAATATATGGCTTTGCCTTTAGCAAGTTCTTTGCCTCCCCCAAGTCAAAAACAATTGCCCTCCAAACAGTTAATGGCAACTTCAGATGCAATTCCGGCCGAAGTAAAATCAACACCAGAGCCCATAACTGTCATTCCTGCCAACCCCAAATCATCTGAACCTATCATATTGGGAGAGCCAATAGCTCAACCCGCCATAAATCCAGCTAAACCAATGGTTCCGGAGTTAGTTGTAATCAACAAACCCGCTGTTCCATCCCCTGTAGCAGAAATTAAACCGACTGTTGCAGCCTCAGTTGTTCAAATACCTGTAGCTGAAGTAAACAAACAAACAGATAAAGTTCCAGCTACTGTTTCTGCAAATACTCCTAGTACATCTCAAAAAGAACCTACTTTAGTAACTAAAAAACAAGAGGCAGAAGTAGTCACTGCCAAATTAGTTCCTGCTGAAGTAGTTGCAGTTAAAATAGAAACACCTGCTATTGTGAACGCTCCAAACAATGGTATTCAAAATAAAATTGATCAATCTCCTTCACAAGCACCTGTTTTACAAGACACCTTAAAAGTAGCAGCCATTCATAGAAAAGAGGCTCAAATTCCTTTAGAATTGTCTGGTAAAGGCCTGCATAAATTGGTGGTAAAGCCAATTCAAAAACCTATAGTCAATGTCAATTCAAAACCCGGTGTGATGGCTAGAAAATCTGGAGGCTATAGGGCTAAACTGCAACAAGAATTAGACAATAAAGAAGCAATGGCTTTTCAAGTGAAGTCTCCTGAACCTGTTTCACAAACCCAATTACCTGTTCAGCAAAATTTGCCGGTAACAGACAAAGTAATTACTCAAGCCATTTCTGCAAGGGATACTGTTTCAATGGAATTGATAGACAAAGCCATTGTAGCTCAAGCTCCAAAACTGATAGCCAAACCAATTGCCCCTGATGCAGCTGTTACAAAGCCTAAAAAAATAGTTAAGAATTCAGTTATTTCGGGTAGAACAACAGATAAATTAATTCCGAAAGAAAACCAAGTTGCAGCAGATTATATTACAGATGTATATGATAAAAAAGGTGATCTTAAAATAGCTCAAGATTTATCTATACTCAAAGATACCCTAGACAAGAACGAAGAAAAAGCGTTGCAGATATATGTAGTTACTGAGCCTCAAACTGTAAAAAAATTAGCAGCGATTCTAAAAATAGATCCTAAGTTAATTTATGATGCGAACGACTTTAGTTCGCCTAATTTATGGCCTGGTCAAAAAATTTGGATACCTGAAGGTGCTGCCGCTCTTGAAACTACGGTGAGTCATTTAAACGAAAGTCAAAAGGCTCAAAAAGCAAAACGAAACAGCAACCTGAATCAAATTATCAAAGAAGAAAATGACGAAGAGGGTTTTTCAGCAGTTGATTTAGAAACCGATTCTTTTGTGGTTAAAAATGAACCCAAAGAGTTATTGGCTGAAGTTGACAACACCGAATCTATTGATTCTTCTGATTACAGACCAGATTTAGATAAATTACACATTGGTTCAGGTGTTCAAACCTCACAACATGTATTTGTGAATAGAGAGGTTGATACATCTATAGCTAAACATTACGGAGAAATTGGCGAAGTTGGGGTTAGAATTTTAAACGACTTTAGTTTTTACGATGACAATGCCATTACCTATTCAGCTATTGATTTTAGAGAACAACATTTGGCAGTAGATGAATGGGCTGTAAATGCGGCAGATAGCAATGCTTCTTATTTTAAAAAGGAACCAAGTAAGCAAGGACCCGGAGACAGACAATTTACCCATGTAGTTAAAGATGGTGAAACTTTGTTGTCGATTGCCAAAAAATATGATGTTACCCAGTCTGATTTGGCCAATTGGAACAATTTAATGAAATACCGACTAAGAACTGGACAGGAGCTAATTGTCAATCAAAGTAGGGGCAAACTTTCTTATTATGAAAGGTCATTAGAAAAAAATCAAAATAAAACTGTTTTGCCTGTTGAACTTTCAGATTTGAAGCAAAATGGTTTGGCATATTACAACCCTTCTGATAAACTAAAAGGTGTGCTAATGAATAATGTTCCTGTTGGAAAATGGATTCAAATTCATAACAACGACAAATTTAAAAAACGTGTTGTTCAGGTACTGGGTCCACTTCCATACAATGCTCCAAAAGATTGTTTGTTGATGATAGACAAATACACGGCTTCTAATCTTGAAATCAAAAATATAACCTCTAGGGTTTCTGTAAATATTGCTGAAATTAGATAATGACTGTGGTATTTTCAATTCCTGAAATTTCATTGCATCCCAATGAAATAAACCAAAACAACTGTTTGTTTTCCATATTAATTCCAAGTTGGAATAATTTAGAATTGCTGAAACTTTGTGTCAACAGTATTGAGAAAAATAGCCATTACAAGCACCAATTGATCATTCATGTCAATGAATCAACAGATAATACACTTGAATGGGTAAAGTCTAAAGGCTTTGATTATTCTTTTTCAGCTGAAAATGCAGGCGTCTGTGCGTCACTAAACGCGGCATCTAAATTGGTTCAAACACAGTACATAGTTTATCTGAACGACGATATGTATGTATGTCCTGAATGGGATGCGCATTTGTATATCTGTATTCAAAATAGGAACGATGATTTATTTTATTACTCTGCAACCATGATAGAGTATGAATTGAGTAAAAGTAAAGCAGTTTTATCTCCCTACCATTTTGGCAATATGCCTCAAAATTTCAATGAGAAGGCACTGCTTGATTTTGTTCGTAATGACTTAAAAAGCCACGACTGGTTTGGGTCTTGTTGGCCACCAAGTATTTGTTCTAAAAGGGTATGGGATGCAGTTGGTGGATATGATGAAAATTTCAGTCCTGGATTTTATTCTGACCCTGATTTTGGAATGAAATGTTGGCAATTAGGAATCAGAGATTTCAGAGGAATTGGCAAAAGTTTAGTTTACCATTTCAAGTCAAAGTCAACGCAGCGCGTAATAAGAAACAATGGCCGTAAACTATTTGCTCAAAAATGGGGATTACCCGCATCCTATTTTTACAATCAAATGCTTCAAATGGGAACTGAGTTTACAACTGAAAAAACGCTCAAGTTAACCAAAAATTTAAGCTACTGGCTTGCTAGGTTCAAGGCAAATTATTGGGTTAAATAAGCGCCATTAAATTGGAGGCTCCTATGCTTCTTTTTACAGTAAAACCTTCTCCATATTGTACACCAATGATTCTGCCAAATTCAATGGCCCTACCTTCAATGAATTTTAAAAAGTGAGGGCTTGAAATAGGAGTTTCTGGTTCTTCAGATCCAGGGTTATAAAACTGACTTTTAAAAGCCAAAATGCTTTCTATTTTTTTATCGTAAAAAGGGCTAATGTCAAACACAACATCTGGTTTGGTCATTCTATCTTGAATGTAATGGTATATTTGTTGTGGCCTCCAGGCGAGTTGGGCTTTTCCGTTTTCAATAGTTTCTATTTTTTGTAAGCCAGATAAAAAGGCGGCTTCTTCAATTAAATCCGCTGCTCTACCATGATCTACATGGCGGTCCTCTTGAGCATTGCTCAATATAATTTGAGGCTGGTATTTTCTAATACATGCAATGATTTGTAGCAAGGTTTCTTTGTCTTTTCTGAAAAATCCATCAGCCAAACCCAGGTTCTCTCTCATTTCAATACCCATGATTTTACTAGCAGCATTGGCTTCAGCTTTTCTAGATGCGATATTTCCTCTTGTACCTAATTCTCCAAAGGTCATGTCAATAATTGCAACTGAATACCCTAATGCCAGATGTGACATAATTGTACCACTACAACCTAATTCTGCATCGTCGGGGTGGGCTGCAAACACCAAAATATCTATTTTGTTTATCATAAGAATGGCAAAGATATCTATTTTATTGAGCTCAATGTTGCACGAAATAGTTGTAAACTATCAAATTCTTTTCAAACTAAGCTCTAAAAATGATGGTTATTTGGGTATTGAATTTTACATTTGTTATTCAATTTAGTACAATAGATGCAAGTTTTAATCATGGCATCCCAATTGATTTTGGGAATCTCAATCTTAGTTATTTTACATGAATTTGGGCATTATTTAGCAGCCCGTGCCTTTGGAATTAAGGTTGAAAAATTTTACCTGTTCTTTGATGCCTGGGGTTTTAAATTGTTTTCTTTTAAACACAAAGAAACCGAATGGGGAATTGGTTGGTTGCCATTAGGGGGCTATGTTAAAATTGCAGGAATGATTGACGAAAGTATGGACAAAGACCAAATGGCTTTACCTGCTCAACCCTGGGAATTTAGAAGCAAACCAGCATGGCAAAGATTAATAGTTATGATTGGAGGCGTTTTGGTCAATATCATTACGGGTATTGTCATTTTTGCCATGTTGAGTTATTCGTATGGAGAAAAATACACCGTCAATTCATCGCTAAAAAACGGAATTGTACCTTCTGAATTGGCACAGTCATATGGCTTTCAAACAGGAGACAGGCTTGTTTCTGTTGATGGAGATACCATAGTGCGTTTTGAAGATGCCTTAAAAATAGGCCATATTTTGTCTGATGGCGTTCAGTACAAAGTGCTCAGAAATAACCAAGAAGTAACAGTTTCAATTCCTGCTGATTTTGCAGAGAAATTAGGCAGTGCAAAGGCTGAATTTTTTATGCCTCGTATGCATTTTTTTGTAGCTGAGTTGACACCTGGTTATCCTGCAGAAAAAGCAGGCTTACAGGTAAATGATCAAATTCTTAAAGTTGATACTGTTACAGTTCAATTCTTTGATGAATTCAAACAAGCCATTCAAGCTAGAAAAGGTCAATTGACCACTTTTCAAATTAGCAGGGGCAATCAAGTGGTAGATTTGAACATTGAAATTGATAACAATGGCATGATTGGCTTTAAACCAGATTCAAAAGATTTTGAATATGAAACCATCGATTACGGATTTTTTGAATCTTTCCCAATTGGCTTTAATAGAGCGGTTGAAACCATTGATGCTCAAATAAAAGGTTGGGGTAAAATTTTCAATGGAGACATTGCTGTAAACAAAGCCGTGCAAGGTCCTATTGGCATTGCTAAATTTTATGGCGGGGAATGGATTTGGAGCCGTTTCTGGTTATTTACTGCATTGATATCTTTGGGTTTGGCATTTATGAACATACTGCCAATTCCGGCTTTAGATGGTGGTCATGTTATTTTCTTGTTAATTGAAATGATCATTGGAAAACCATTGAGCGAAAAGTTTCTTGAAAAAGCCCAATTAATTGGAATGATTATTTTATTGACACTCATGGTTTTGATATTTGGCAATGATTTAATTGGCTTATTCATAAATTAGAGCTATCTGAATGCGATGTCCTTGGCCACAAAATGATGTATTGATGACTGAATACCACGACCATGAATGGGGTATTCCGGTACATGATGACAAGAAACATTTTGAAATGTTGTTATTGGAGAGTTTTCAGGCTGGATTGACTTGGAAAACTATTTTGCACCGAAGAGAAGGATTTAGAAAAGCATTTGCTGATTTTGAAGTATATGCAGTAGCTCAATTCACTATACAAGATATTGAACGGCTCATATTAGATGTAGGTATCATTAGGCATCGGCTTAAAATTGAAGCTGCCATAGGCAATGCCAAAGCATTTATTGCAATTCAGAAAGAGTTTGGTTCATTCAATCAATACATTTGGCAATTTACTGGAGGCAAACCCATAGCCAATCAATTTACCAATCATTCAGAAATTCCTGCCCAAACTGCCGTTAGCAACCAATTGAGTAAAGACCTTAAAAAAAGAGGTTTTAAATTTATGGGTTCAACCATATGTTATGCCTACATGCAAGCTGCAGGATTGGTAAACGACCATTTATTAAGCTGTCAATTCAGGAAATAAATGGAATCAATGAATCAGGTTGAAAATTCTATTCCACCTGATTTTTTCAAATATATTGCTGCCATTTTTATCCCAACTCATCCATACAAAGAATGCTTTGCCTACCACATGTGTTTCAGGAACAAATCCCCAGAAACGGCTATCAGCACTGTTATGACGGTTATCGCCCATCATAAAATAATAGTTGTATTTGAATTGATAAGATTGAATTGCTTTTCCGTTGATATAGTATTTACCATCTTTTGATTCAAAATCGGGATTATTTTCATACACCCGAATGGCATGTTGGTACAAAGGATAGGTCATAGAATCTAAAGGCATGATGTCTCCTGCTTTAGGTACATACAAAGGTCCAAAAAAGTCGGTATTCCAAGGGTAGGATGGATGCTGAGGAAAAATATAGTTTAGAGCCATTTCTTTAGCATCTGTTAAAGAATCTATTGCAATTACTCCTGGTTCCATTTCTAATTCTTGTTTGCCTTGATAAGTTAAAGGGAAGGCAAAATCTAAATTTCCATGCAATTGCTCTCCTTCGGTTAAGTCGTACTTTTTCATTAATTCTTGAAAGCTTTTGTCGTTCCAAGATCCATTGTTTTCTAATTTTACCATGTAGCGGGTTTGCATATTTGGTTGGTTCTCTGCAGCAACTCCGTTAATATACACTTGACCTCCAATTACTTGAATGCTATCTCCTGCAATGGCCAAACAACGTTTGATATAATTTTCTTTTTTATCTGTTGGTCTGCCATTTTCATATGGATAATTAAAAACGACTACATCATTGTTTTTAATTTGAGTCAATGATGGAAGTCTTTTAAATGGCATTTGCATCCATTCCAAATAGCTTTTGGTAGAATCTGTTAAAGGAAGTGTATTGTGGGCAAATGGGAAAGCCAAAGGAGTCATTGGCAAGCGAGTTCCATAACTCACTTTGCTTACAAACAGAAAATCACCTACCAATAAAGATTTTTCCATTGATGAAGTAGGAATGGTGTAAGCTTCTATAAAATAGGAACGAATGACTGTTGCAGCAAGCGTAGCAAACCACAAAGCATCTGCCCATTCATAAACCATTTTATTGGAAGGTTTTTTTGCCAATTTTACAAAACTGGCAATCAGTACCAATAGATAAATAAATGGCGCCAAAATCATGGCCAAAATGCCAGAAAAATATAAGAAAATTAAGGCTGTTCCATAAATAAAATTTAGTAATGCTAACCCAAAAGATGCACCAGCACTGAAATACATGGTAGCAATCATTAAATTGGCAAGCGTCCAAAAAAGGACAATCAGTTGGTGTTTTTTGGAATATGCTTTGGGTGAGACAAAATAAGCGTGAAAGAAATCTTTTAAATGAAATGTATCAGACATGTGCTGCTTTGTTAGAGTTAATTTTAGTTGATAGATCCGTCTAAGTTTAAAATATCATCCATGGTAAATACCCCTTTTTTGCCAATGATCCATTCAGCAGCCAATAGGGCACCTTTTGCAAAACCAAATCTCGATTTGGCATCGTGTGTAATTTGAATACTGTCAATAACCGATTCGTATTTTACGGTATGCAATCCAGTTACATCGCCCTCACGGTATGATTCAATGAGCAATTCATTGGGTTTTGTACTTTGAGACGGATGCGATTTATCGTAAATCAAACGGTCTTTGATGGTTGATTTTTGAGGGTAGTTTTCTTGTATGTGTTTTGCCAAACTCAATGCTGTTCCGCTTGGATGGTCTTTTTTTGCTGTATGGTGAATTTCTTCAATCATGACATCGTATTCGGAGAAGTTTTTCATCATAGATGCCAAAACTTGATTGAGTTTAAAAAATAAGTTCACCCCAATACTAAAGTTAGAACTGTAAACCAAAGTTTGGTTTTGGTCTATTGCTATTTTTTTAATTTCATCTAGTTGGTCATACCAGCCAGTTGTACCAACAACAACAGGTACTCCGGCTTCAAAACATTTCATGATATTGTCATATGCGGCGGTTGGCATGCTAAAATCAATAGCCACATCAACATTTTTTAAACTAAGTGGCATAAAATCAAACGCGTTTTCTAGCGTAACTTTATAAATGATTTCATGGTTTTTAGCGAGGGCTATTTTTTCGATGGCCATTCCCATTTTACCATATCCTAACAGGGCAATTTTCATTGGATTGAATTGTTCATTGTGTAACGAAAGATAAGCAACTTATATTTTATATCCGGTTATTTTATTTGAAAGGTGAAATTGATTCCGGCATACTGTTGGCCATTAACAATTGGAAATGCAGGATCTATTTTGAGACCTAAATTTTCGTTCATATCAAATCCTTTCAAGTGAGCATCAACCGTTGCATCTAGTATTTGTAATGCATACAATCCAACCATTCCAATAATTGAAAGGTCTCTAGATTTTCGGTAGTCTTCTCGAGTGGAGTAGAGCATTTCTGTAGGAAAATTGGCATAATATGGATTAGAAATACTTTGCTTATTGAGGGCTTGTTGGTATGATTTTCTTACTTCATCGTATTCATTGCTGTAAAAAATATATGAATAGGTTAAGGCTGCAAAACCCGCATAAACAATGGGTGCTTTCCAATATTTTTTATTGTATAGCTGTCCAGCACCAGGTATCAAAGAAATGAGAGTTACCTTGGTATATGGATTTTTCTGCTTTGAGGCTGCAGGCAATTGTTGGCCTTTCACCCCATTTAGAACAAATAATAACAATATTAAAAGCAGCTGTTTTCTAATCACAGTAAATCTATCAAACGTTTTAAATCTTGTTGAGATTTAAAAGGAATAACCAAAGAACCTCTTCCTTTCTCATCTGCTTTGATTTTTATTTTCATTCCAAGCTTTTCACTCAATGATTTTTGCATTTCACCAAATGCTTGAGGAATTTCTGTTTTTTTCTTGGTTGGTAAACTATTTTTCTTTTCTACCGCTCTTTCTTGCGCTTGTCTTACCAAATTTTCAATATCACGAACAGTTAAACCTTCTTCTACAATTTTGTGGAATAAATATTGTTGGTCGTCTTGGTCTTCAATATTGATGATGGCCCTTGCATGGCCCATAGAAATTTCATTTTCGCGAATAGCAATTTGAATATTGTCTGGCAACTTTAATAAACGCAAATAATTGTTGACAGTTGAACGCTTTTTACCCACTCTTTCTCCCAGCTGTTCTTGATTTAAACTACATTCTTCTAACAAACGCTTATAGCTAAATGCAATTTCCATTGCGTTTAATTCTTCGCGTTGAATGTTTTCAATTAAGGCCATTTCTAACATGCCTTGGTCGTCAGCTAGTCTGATATAAGCTGGAATGCTAGTTAAACCCGCTAATCTGGCAGCTCTGGTTCTTCTTTCACCACTAATAATCTGATAGCTATCATAACCTAATTTTCTAACGGTTATGGGCTGTATAATACCATGTACTTTAATAGATTCGGCCAATTCATTGAGTGCTGTTTCTTCAAACACATCTCTCGGTTGAAACGGATTTGCTTGAACCTGTCCTATTGGAATTTCACTGATAGAATTCAGTGGTTTAGCCTCAGCAGCTGTTATATCTGTACTTGCGTTTTCGAGCAATGCGCTTAAACCTCTTCCTAATGCATTTCTTTGTTGTTTGCTCATATTATGAATTTGTTTGTTTAGTAGTGTTGGTTTCAAATGGGTTGATTTTTGTTAAACCGTTTTTGAACAAAAGTTCCTTAGCAAGATTTAAATAATTGATAGCACCTTTGCTGTCTGCATCATGAGAAATAACTGCTTTTCCGAAACTAGGAGCTTCTGATAATTTGGTATTTCTTTGAATGATTGTATCAAAAACCAATTGTTGAAAGTGCATTTTTACCTCTTCAACTACTTGGTTGCTCAAACGTAAACGCATGTCGTACATGGTTAACAATAAACCTTCAATTTGTAAATCAGGGTTCATACCTGATTGAATAATTTTAAGTGTATTGAGTAATTTGCCCAATCCTTCCAATGCAAAATATTCGCATTGAACCGGAATGATAACTGAATCACTTGCCACCAATGAATTGGTTGTGATGAGCCCCAATGAAGGAGAACAATCAATGATAATAAAATCGTAGTTTTCTTTGATTTTTGAAAACGCGAATTTCATGAGTTTTTCTCTATTTGGCACACTGATCAATTCAATTTCAGCGCCAACCAAGTCAATATTTGAAGGGAGGATATCTAAAAATTTATAATCGGTTTCTAGAATGGCGTCTTCTGCTGGAACTTCATTTACCAAAACTTCATAGAGTCCTGTACGAATGTCTTTGGGGTCAAACCCAATGCCAGAGGTAGAGTTGGCCTGTGGATCTGCATCAACCAATAAGGTTTTGTATTCTAATACGGCTAAACTGGCTGCTAAATTAATGGCAGTTGTTGTTTTGCCTACTCCGCCTTTTTGATTGACTATAGAAATTATTTTATTCATGTATATTAGAGAATAATCGTTTGTTGAATGGTTGGAATATGCAAATGAATCTGTTGTTCTTTAAACACCTGAATGGCATTTGTTTTATTAATTTTTATGGCTTCAAAGGTGTCGAAATGTAACCCAATAATTTGATTGCATTTTAACAATTGAGCCGCTTTGCAAGCATCGGATACGTCCATGGTAAATACCCCTCCAATTGGTAAAAGTGCCCAGTCAATAGCATACAATTCGGATATTAATTTTAAATCAGAGAACAAAGCCGTATCTCCAGCGTAATAAATTACCTGATTGTTAATTTCAAGAACAAAACCTGCAGCTGTGCCTCCATAAGTTCCGTCTGAAAAGCTAGAACTGTGAATAGCTTGGGTCATTCTAATAGTGCCAAATTTAAATAATCGTTTGCCCCCTATATTGAGTGGAGCAAAGTTACTTATGCCTTTATTTTGTAACCAGTTCATGATTTCAAAATTGCAGATAACTTGGGTTGAAGCATTTTTAGTAAAAAGTTCAATATCAGCCAAATGGTCTTCATGGGCATGTGAAATAAATACATAATCGGCATGAATATTTTCAATTGAAACACCCGCAGCCAAAGGATTCTGTCGTATAAATGGATCAAAGAGCAATTTCTCTTTGCCCGTATCAATCATAAAACACGCATGTCCGAAGTATTCAAATTTCATTTTAACTGGTTTTCTAAACATGTTTTTCAACAGCTTATTTTGCTGTGGAACACAAACATCTTGGAAATGAACTTTCTTAAAGATGCTTATTGTACATGCTTTTACAGAAATACAAGTTCCAAATTTCGGGAATGAAAATGCCAACTAATCCACCATCTATCAACAGGGGTGTTGATGATTTATTGGGCTGTATTTTAAGTGGATATAAAAAATAACAATAAAAAATTTGCTAAATATCAAAGATGGGTAGCTAAAAGCAGGTCTAGATCTTTATGGTAAATATTGAGTCTTTTCCCAAGATGTGGATTGGTTAAATTACCCTTGAATACAAATGCTCCCGAGCGTATTCCTGGATTTTTATAGAGCAATTCAGTCAAAGATTTTGAGTCATTTAAGTTCAATAAGAGTGGAGAAAGGACATTGCTTAAAGCGTAACTAGCTGTTCTGCTCACTCTAGAAGTAATATTAGGTACACAATAATGAATGACATCGTGTTTCACGAATGTTGGTTGTGCGTGATTGGTGGTTTCTGAAGTTTCAAAAATACCCCCTTGGTCTATGCTGATGTCAATAATGACGCTTCCAGCTTTCATTTGCATGACTTGTTGCTCATTAATGATCACAGGGCTTCTGCCTTCTTCGTTTCTGATACAGCCAATGGCAACGTCTGCAGATAAAAGAGCCTTTTGCATTATTTTTGGATGGATGAGCGATGTAAAAATGCTTTGACTGACCGATTGTTGCAGTGCTCTTAAATTGTTCAAAGAATGGTCAAATACTTTAACCATGGCTCCAAAACCAAGTGCCGCTTTTGCTGCTGATTTGCCAACAGTTCCTGCACCAATAATAACTACTTCTGTAGGAGGTATGCCAACTATACCACCAAACATTTCGCCTTTACCACCTCTGTTAACACTCAAAAGTTCTGTTGCTATTGACACAGCTGAATAGCCCGCAATTTCACTCATACTTTTTACAACAGGGTATTCTTCATCAACATCTTTAAGGTATTCAAATGCAATGGCGTTTACCTTTTTATTCATCAAACCTCTGATGTAAGTTTCAGATTTAGCGCAATGTTGAATGGCAGAGATAACCAATTGGTCTGCTTTGAGCAGTTTCAATTCATCTTCAGTTAAAGGTTCTACTTTGACGATGATTTCTGCATTGAAAATTTCTTCTTTTGAATAACAAATTTTAGCACCAGCTTCACTGAATTCTTGGTCGCTGAACCAGGCGCCTTTGCCAGCTCCACTTTCTATCCATACCTCACAGCCATTGCTACTCAGCACTTGAATGGCAGATGGCGTTAGTGGGCATCGGTGTTCTTGAAGAGTGGTTTCTTTTGGAATTCCTATTTGAAGACCTTTGTTTGATTTGCCTATTGCTAGCAATGCTTCCTTTGGCTGAAGACTCGCTTGTTTTGCCAAATCACTGAACCCAAAAGCTGATGTTTCTTGCATGGTATAGTTGCTTGAATCTGTTTCACAATTTAATATTTAATCTCAAGCAATCAAAAATCCTTTTAGGGGTAGAATTGAAGTTGGAGTGTTCTTTGGTTGTCAGTTCCATTTATGGTAACAATGGCAATGCTGTCATTTTGCAATAGATTGTTCGCTATTTCAGGCCATTCAATCAAACATAAATGATTGCTGTTGAGGTATTCTTCCATGCCAATAGAAAGCAATTCTTGTTCGTCTTTTATACGGTATAAATCAAAATGATAGATGGTGTTTTGAGCCTCGCCTTGGTACTCGTTCACTATTCCAAAGCTAGGACTATTCATGGATTCAGTAACTCCTAGTTCTTTACAGATGGCTTTAATGAGTGTTGTTTTTCCGGCTCCCATATCACCTTTAAAGCAAATGATTTTTTTGGTTTCAATTTGTTGAATGAGCCATTTTGCTGCATCAGCTAGTTGTTGAACCTGGTAACTGAATTCCATTTTAGTTGGACTTTCTCCTATTCATTTCTTTTAAAATCAAAGCAAGTTCACGTCCGGCTTGTCCTTTTACACTGGTGTTTTCCTGTGCCCTTCTAAATAAGTAGGGCAAAACAGATTTTACAGGGCCATAGGGTAGGTATTTAGCTACATTGAAACCTGCATTTGCAAGGTTATAACTCAAGTGGTCGCTCATTCCAAACAATTGTGAAAAATAGATGCTTTGGTGATTGGCATTAAGTTGGTGTTTTTGCATTAAAACAATTAGGTGCTTACAACTTTCTTCATTGTGGGTTCCTGCACATATTGCAGTATGGGCTATGTTTTCAATGCAAAAGTCTAAAGCTTTGTTGTAATCAATATCACTGTTTAATTTACTCGGTTGAATGGGGTTTTGATAACCCAATTTAAGTGCTCTTTCTGCTTCTTTTTCCATATAAGCACCTCTCACTAATTTAATACCATATATGTATTTACCCTGTTTTGCTTTTTCTAGTTCTTTGACCAAAAAAGCCAATCGGTCATGTCTGTAAAATTGAAGGGTATTGTATACAATTGCTTTTTCTAGGTTGTACTTTTGAATCATTTGAAGCGCCAATTGGTCAATTGCATCTTGGATCCAAGATTCTTCAGCATCTATAAACAGGCGTACATTCAAACGAAAAGCTGTTTCACAAATTAAATTGATACGGTTGTATACCCTTTGGTATTCTTCAGTTTCAGTTTGGCTCAACCGTTTGTTGCTATTGATTGATTCTAATAAGCCAAATCTGGCTACGCCGGTTACTTTAAATACACTAAATGGGATTTTAGGATTGTTGGCTGCTTTGTGAATGGTTTGTATAATTTCTTTGGCAGTAGCATCAAAGCTTGCTTCATTTTCTTCACCTTCCACTGAGTAATCTAAAATGGTTCCAATATTAAAAGCATGTAATTTATCGATGGCTGATTCACAATCAGCAATGTTTTCACCACCACAAAATTGTTTGAATACAGTTGCTTTGATAAGTCCTTTGATGGGAAATCTCATAGAAAAACAAGCCTGAATCATTGGAGGCCCTAATTTAACTAACCAGTTGTAGCCTATAGATTTAAACAGAAAATACGAATTTCTAAGTTCCCTGTTGTTTTTAGCTTTAAAAGCAATTTCTGTATTGTTGAAATCAATCATGAGTTTCGTAAATTTAGCTGCGTCTTGATTAAAATTATATAACTTAGCGCCACAAAAGTAATCGACTATTTTCAGTATAATGAAAGAAATTTTAACCAAACAATTCAATGTGTTTGTTGGAGCTGATTCTCTAACACAACTTTCTGAATTACTGATAGAAAAGTCGTATACAAAAGTGTTTGTATTGGTAGATAACCATACCAAAAAACATTGTTTACCCTTGTTAAAACCATTTTTAGCTCAATTTTACTTAATAGAAATTAAGGCAGGAGAAATACATAAAAATATTCAAACAGCTCAGTTCATTTGGCAACAATTACAAGATAATAATGCCGACCGAACCAGTTTACTCATTAATTTAGGGGGTGGGGTAATTTGTGATATGGGAGGATTTGCTGCTGCAACCTTTAAAAGAGGAATAGATTTTATTCATATACCTACCAGTTTACTGGCAATGGTAGATGCTTCCATTGGTGGCAAATTGGGCATTGATTTCAATGGCATTAAGAATGAAATAGGCTTGTTTAAGCACCCTCATTTAATAGCTGTAGATGCGGTATTCTTGAAAACATTACCTAATGTAGAACTCATGAGTGGTTTTGCTGAATTAGTCAAGCATGGTTTAGTTGCTAACAAAAAAATGTGGCATGAGCTTCAAACTCTTGAAAATGTTACTCCAGAATCAATTCAAAAGTATATTTACCAGTCTATTAAAATTAAAGTAAAAATTGTTCGCAAAGACCCTACAGAAAAAGGAATCAGAAAGGCTTTAAATTTTGGACATACCATTGGCCATGCAATTGAATCGGCATCCATTTTAAAGTCTAATAAGCCAATCTTACATGGTCATGCGATTGCGCTAGGAATGATTGTTGAGTCTTGGTTAAGTTGTCAGTTGAATTACTTAGCGCCAAAAGATTGTATTCAAATTGAAAATTATATCAGAAAACATTTTGACATTCCTGGTTTTGATTTTGATATCAATGATTTAATACAATTAATGGGTCATGACAAAAAAAATGAAAATGGAAAAATTCAGTTCAGTTTGATTCACAAAATAGGCTCTCCTAAATTAAAAATCAATTGTGAGCAGGAGCTCATTCAACAAGCTCTGATAACGTGTTTGCAGTTAAAATGATAAGTCTGCTATACAACCCAATAAACGCAGATAGGCAAGCTCATATTTCATTGCCTTCCTCTAAAAGTATTTCCAATAGGGCCTTAATAATTCAGGCATTATTGAATTGGAAATACAGACATCAAACGGTAACGCTTTCAAATTTGTCAAAAGCTGATGATACCCTTGTCATGCAACATGCGTTGGAATCAACCCATTCGGAAATAAATTTAAAAAATGCAGGTACTTGTTTCCGATTTTTAACAGCCTATTTTGCATTGACATGCACTCAAGATAAAATTTTAACGGGTTCAGAAAGACTCAAGCAAAGGCCAATATCCGGATTAGTAGATGCCTTATTGACCCTTGGTGCTTCTATAGAATACCTAGAAAAAGAGGGGTATGCTCCTTTGTTAATTAAACCTGCCAAAATTCAATCCAATCAACCTTTGCATGTAGCTACCGAAAATAGCAGTCAGTTTTTAAGCTCAATGGTGCTAATTGCCCCATTTTTAGAAACCGGAATTGAATTTGAGGTTGATCCCAATAGTGCTTCATTTTCTTATGTTTTGATGACACTTGGAGTACTTAAAGAGTTTGATATTAAATGGGAATTAAACGGTCAACAATTAATTGTTTTTCCAATTCAAAGGCAATCAACCACTCATTTGAACTATACAATTGAAGCGGATTGGAGTTCAGCTGCCTTCTTTTATGGAGTTCAATCTATATTACAAAAAGACCAAATCTGTATCAATGGTTTGCAAAGAAATAGCATACAAGGTGATCAATTTCTCGTGAATTTAGCAGCGGATTTAGGAATTGCCTCTGAGTTTTCAAAAGCTGGGGTTTGTATTCATAACATTCCGGGTTTTATTCCTAAAGAAATGGTCAGATGGAATTTTTCACAGTGCCCAGATTTAGCACCGGTACTCATAATGGCAGCTGTATTTAATTTTAAAACGGGTTTTTTTACAGGTTTAGAAAACTTAAACTACAAAGAAAGTCAGCGTTTGCTGCTCTTAAATGATTATTTAAATGCCTTGGGTATAACTACTCAATTAACGGCACAATCACTTGAATTTGTAAAAGCAGCGGCTTTCCCCAATCAAATAACTGCCAATACAGCTCATGATCACCGCATGGTGATGTGTTTAACATTGCTAAGTTTTGCTGTAAATTCAGTATATTTGAATGAGATTGATTCAGTAGAAAAATCCTTTCCTGAATTTTGGGATCAAGCAAATAAGCTAGGTTTTTGCTATTCAATCAGCAAGTAAATGGCAGGAAATTCTTTTGGAGATATTTTTAGAATAACCAGTTTTGGTGAAAGTCATGGCAAGGCCATTGGAGTAGTTATTGATGGCTGTCCTGCAGGTCTTGAAATGGATTTAACGCAAATTCAAAACGAACTTGATCAAAGAAAACCTGGCACATACACTGGAGCCAGTGCAAGAAATGAAGACCATTCTTTTGAGATTTTAAGTGGTGTGTTTGAAGGTAAAACCATTGGTACACCTATTTGTATGGTTGTATGGAATAAAGACCAACAAACAGCTGATTACGATCATTTGAAAGCTGTTTTTAGACCCTCTCATGCAGATTATACCTATTTTATTAAATATGGAATCAGAGACCATAGGGGAGGTGGACGCCAATCGGCAAGAGAAACTGTTGCAAGGGTTTTAGCAGGTGCAGTTGCCAAGCAAATTTTAGCCACTTACCAAGTAAAAATAAAAGCATTGGTAACCCAAATTGGCGATGTAAAATTTGACCAGCCAATTACAGAAACACATTTGCAATTTTCAGCTCTAAATGATCTAAAAACCGCCGATCAAAACAGCCAACAAAAAATGCAAGCTGCCATAGATAATGCCTTGCAAATTGGAGATTCATTGGGTGGTGTGATTACTTGTATTTGCAATGGGGTTCCTCCTGGTATTGGCGAACCTGTTTTTGATAAATTACATGCTGTTTTGGGTAAAGCCATGCTCAGTATCAATGCTGTAAAAGGATTTGAAATAGGTAGTGGATTTGAAGGTGCAGGTATGCAGGGCTCTGTTCACAACGATTTGTTTGACATGAAAGATGGTCAAATTACAACGCAAACAAATTACAGTGGTGGGGTACAGGGAGGTATTTCAAATGGAGCAGCTCTTGAAATGAAAATAGCTTTTAAGCCGGTATCAAGTATTGCAATCCCCCAACAAACAATCAATATCCAAAACCAAATGGTAGATTTGAGCATCAAAGGCAGGCATGATGCCTGTGTATTACCTAGAGCGGTTGTAATTGTAGAAGCAATGGCCGCTTTAACAATTTTGGATTTTATACTCAAAAATAAAAACAGTCGTTTGCAACCTTTAGACGGTAATAATTGATTTATTAAACAGAACACAATGAAGATGAAAAAATACATAGGTTTATTTTTAATACTTGGAAGCATTCAATTGCTGCATGCACAGAACAGGGTTCCTTGTCAAACAGATGAAATGCACAAAGAAATGCAAGCACAAGATCCGTCATTGAAACAAGCCCAAATGGATAGTGACAACAAACTCAATACGCTTCAATTTGCAGCACAAAAAGCGTCAACTGTAAAATACATTCCAGTTGTTTTTCATGTATTGCACAAATGGGGGGCTGAAAATATTTCACAAGCTCAGGCTTTAGACGCCATCAGAGCCCTGAATGAAGATTTTAGAAAAGTTGCAGGAACCAATGGTGCCAAATCAACAGACCCATTAGCTGTTGACATGCAATATGAATTTAGATTGGCTCAGTTTGACCCTACAGGAAAACCAACCAATGGAGTCAATAGGGTTTATAGTTTACTTACAGACAATGCAAGAGACAATGCCAAATCTTTGTCTTATTGGGATTCAAAAAAATATTACAATGTATGGGTGGTTAATTCTATTCAAAATACAATGGGTACAACCGGTAGTATTGTATTGGGATATGCTCAATTTCCCTATATGTTGTCTAAAAGACCTACAACTGATGGTGTAATGTTATGCGCCAATCAGGTTGGTACTATTGAAGTTGGAGCTACTGACAATCAAATGGGTAGAACATTCACTCATGAAACAGGACATTGGACTGGTTTGTACCATACCTTTCAGGATGGTTGTGTAGGATTAACACCCAGCACTTGTGCTGTAGAAGGTGATTGGGTTTGTGATACTCCTCCATTGTCTGATGCAAGTTTTGGTTGTCAAACTACCCGTGAATCTTGTAATGCAGGAACTTTAGCCATGGTTAAAAATTACATGGATTATTCTGATGGAACTTGTATGGATATGTTTACGATAGGTCAGAAATCAAGGTCTGATGCTTCAATGAATTCATATAGGTCAGTAATATCTAGTACAGCCAATATCAATGCTATTGGTTTAAATACAGATGGTACTTATATTCCTCTTACAGCTTCTTCACTAAAAGCACCTTACACTTGTGGTTTTAACTTGGGAGATTTTGCTAAGGATGGCTGGAAATTTGAAAATTATACAAGCCCTGGAGACAGTGGCTGGAAAGAATCTAGTAAAGCAGCCTATGAAGGTACTGGTGCCATGTGTGCTAGAAATATTTTACATGCACGTTTAAATAACAGAAATGCATTTGTTTCGCCTAGTATTGACATAACTGCTTTGTCTAAACCGAGATTGAGTTTTTTATTGGCTTATGCCAAAAGAATTGGTGCCAGTAACGATAAAATAAGGGTGTTTATCTCTAATAATTATGGTAGAACAGAAGAATTGGTTACAACCTTAACTGCAGCTGATATGGCTACTGGACTTACCTCTGCAACTGAATTTGTTCCAAGTGTAGATGAGTGGAAATCATTTAAAATTGACTTGAGTGCATACAAAGATTACAACAATTGTCAAATCAGGTTTGAACTCACCTCATTAAGAGGAAATAACATTTACATAGATAATTTTGATTTGGGAGATGCCACAGGCATGGCTTCAGATTTGCAAAACCAGTTGGCCTTTAATTTATATCCGAATCCTGCAAAAGATAACTTGTCAGTTTCATTTATACAATCAGTTACAGATCAGTTTGACTTATCTGTTTATGCAATAGATGGGGCTTTAATTTTGACAAAGAATTTTCAAAGCATGCCTGAATCTCAAAATATTGACCTGAATATTGATAACTTGAAATCGGGTGTTTATCTGATTGAAATTAAATCAGATAAGGGTAATCTAATTAAAAGATTCATTAAAAATTAACTGAAAGGGATTCAATTTTGAATCCCTTTTTTGTAAGATAATATGTTCTGTAGTATCAGTAGACAATCTCATTCATTGGTACATTCAGGTTTTTATTCATAGATTGCAGAAATGTTTTGAAATCTCAGAACTTGTGATTGATTTGCATGTTAGAGTAGATGAACATATTAATTGAAGACAAATGACCAAAAACCTAGTAATTGTAGAATCACCGGCCAAAGCCAAAACCATAGAAAAATTCTTAGGCAAAGACTTTACTGTTAAATCGTGTTTTGGACATATCAGGGATTTGGCTAAAGGAGACTCTGCAATAGATATTGCCAATAATTTCATGCCTTCATATGAAGTCAGCGACGATAAAAAAGCAATTGTTGCAGAACTAAAAAAACTATCAAAAGATGCCGAAATGGTTTGGTTAGCCTCCGATGAAGACCGAGAAGGAGAAGCCATCAGTTGGCATTTAAGTGAAGTCTTAAAATTAGATGAACACAAAACCAAAAGAATTGTCTTTCATGAAATTACCAAACCAGCTATATTAAAAGCTATTGAGAACCCTAGAACCATAGATCATAATTTAGTGGATGCTCAACAAGCTCGACGTGTCTTAGACCGTTTGGTAGGTTTTGAGCTTTCTCCAGTTTTATGGAAAAAGGTAAAAGCCAATTTATCGGCTGGTAGGGTACAATCTGTTGCTGTTAAATTAATTGTAGATAGAGAAAGAGAAATTAATCAGTTTCATTACCAATCTGCATTTAGAATTTTAGCAAGTTTCAATGTAGGTGGAAAGGTAATGGAAGCAGAATTGGGCAAAAGATTTGAAACTGAAGCTGAAGCATATCAGTTTCTAGAAAAATGTAAATCGGCTCAATTTACCATTAAAAATTTAGAAGTAAAGCCCACTGAAAAATCTCCGGCAGCACCATTTACAACATCAACATTACAACAAGAAGCTAGTAGAAAATTAGGCTATGGCGTAAGTACTACCATGAGTATTGCACAAAAACTATACGAACATGGGCATATTACCTATATGAGAACAGATAGCGTCAATTTATCTGAATTAGCCATTGGCGCAGCTAAAAATCACATTGTAAATAATTTTGGTGAAGCATACAGCAGACCAATGCGCTATGCAACCAAAAATGAAAGTGCACAAGAGGCACACGAAGCCATACGACCTACTTATTTTGAAAATCAGGATATTGATGGCACCAATCAAGAAAAACGCCTTTACGACCTTATATACAAGCGAGCCATTGCCTCACAGATGGCTAAAGCTAAAATAGAAAAAACCATCGCACAAATAGAAATTTCAGGCTTACCTGAAGTTCTAATAGCAACAGGTGAAGTTCTAAAATTCGATGGATTTCTTAAAGTATACCTGGAAAGCACAGATGATGAGTCTGAAGATGAAAATAGCAAAATGCTACCCCCATTGCAAATTGGTGAAAAACTGAATTTTATGCAAATGGAAGCTGTGCAAAGGTATACAAGGCCATCTGCCAGATATACTGAGGCAAGTTTGGTTAAAAAAATGGAAGAATTGGGAATTGGAAGACCTTCTACTTATGCCCCAACTATTTCAACCATTCAGAAAAGAGGTTATGTCTTGAAAGAAGACAGAGAAGGCAAAGACAGGCAATTTGTACAAATGATATTGGCTAATTCTGAAATTAGCAAAGAAACAAAAACAGAGAAATTTGGAAGCGAAAAATCAAAATTGTTTCCAAGTGATATTGGTATGCTTGTAACCGATTTTTTAAGCAAGCATTTTGAACAAATTATGGATTTTGGTTTTACAGCCAGTGTAGAAAGTGAATTTGATAAAATAGCCCAAGGTCAATTGAAATGGAATAAAATGATTGAGAAATTTTATGGTCCTTTTCATACTGGTGTAACCAAAACAAGTGAAACTGCAGAAAGACAAAATGCGGAAAGATCTTTGGGTATTGATCCTGAGTCGGGGTTGCCAGTTTTTGTGAGGGTTGGGAGGTTTGGTCCATTTGCTCAAATTGGAGAAGCCAAAGAAGATGCCAAAGACAAACCCAAATATGCCAGCCTCCGAACTGGTCAATTAATTGAAACAATTACCTTAGCTGAAGCTTTAGATTTATTTAAATTACCACGTGTATTAGGCGTGTTTGAAGACAAAGATGTAAAAGCTGCCATTGGTAGATTTGGTCCATATTTGATGCACAATAGTAAATTCATCTCTATACCAAAAACGGATGATGTATTTGAAATTGCAATTGATAGAGCAATTGAATTAATAGAAAACAAACGCGTATCTGATGCCAATAAACTAATAAAATCGTTTCCGGAAGATGAAACGGTTAAAATATTGAATGGCAGATGGGGGCCCTATATTGGAAGAGGAAAAGACAATTTTAAAATTCCTAAAACAGAAAATATTGAAGCTTTGACTTTTGAAAAAGTAATGGCAATTATTGAGAAAGATTCAAAAGGTACCAAGTCTGTTACTCCTAAAAATGAAGCTGTAAAAGCAATTGCACCTAAAAAAACAGCTGCCAAAAAAACAGCTCCTAAAAAGGCTGCACCCAAAAAAACAGCTAAAAAGTAAACATGCTTTCGGATTCTGAATTAAGGTCATTGGTTGTATTGTTAGATGATGACGATCCTGAGGTTGCAAGTTTAATTGAACAGAAAATACTTTCAATCGGTTTAGAAATGATTCCGGTTCTAGAAAATGAATGGACCTTGATCAACGACATGCAACACCAGCAGAAAGTTGAAAACATCATTCATCAAATTCATTTTCAATCGCTTAAAATAGCTCTGAAAGAATGGGTTGATAGCGAAAAACAAGATTTATTAGAGGGCTGTTTTTTAATTTCAAAATACAAATTCCCTTCATTAAATATTGATGAAATCAAACAGGCCATTGAAAAATTAAAAATGGATGTCTGGTTAGAAATGCATTATGACTTGAGTCCCTACGAAAAAGTAAAAATACTCAATTATGTATTTTATCAGATTCATGGTTTCAAAGGAAATACTTCGGCCTACCATGACCCTAAAAACTCTTTTATTAACCAGGTATTAGAAAGCAAGCAGGGAAGTCCCATTCTATTGGCAGTTATTTATATGGTAATTGCACAAAAATTAAATTTGCCCGTTTTTGGGGTAAATCTGCCTCAACATTTTGTATTGGCATACATGGACAGTGTAGTTGCAGGCAATTTAGATGCATTGTATAACCATCCAGGCGTAAACGAGTCATACAAAAATGGCAATGTGTTGTTTTATATCAATGCGTTTAATTTAGGAGCCATCTTTTCAAAAGCCAATTTAGACCAGTTTCTCAAGCAAATTAGCATAGAACCCGATCCAGCATTTTTTAAACCCTGTTCTAACTTAGAAATACTCAAGCGGGTATTGCGTAATTTGAGTGCTTCATACCAAAAATTAAATAGACAGGATTCCAAAAAGGAGATACAAGAGCTATTGTTTTTATTGGGCGAACCTCCAATCAATAGCTTTACAGATATGTCGGCGGAGTTTGGTGACGACTAATTACAATTGAATTTCTTCTTGGTCTTGGTTTAAAAACCTAGATTGTACCAAATGCATGGAGGCGCTCGCATTGATTTTAATCCACTGTTTGTATTTGAACAACCATTTCATGCGAGGAGAATACATTCCTTTAGTTAAAAATGCGGCAATAAATGGATGAACTTCAAGTGTAATACCTTTGAGGTGAAGATTGTTTACCAAATAAGAGAGCTTATTTTCTATTTCATCGGCTATGTTTACACTCGATTGAATTTCACCTGTTCCAGCACAAGAAGGACATTTTTCCATTACTTCTACAGCCATTTCAGGTCTAACACGCTGTCTGGTTATTTGAATTAATCCAAACGGACTCATTGGCAAAATTTTGTGTTTTGCACGGTCCGATTTCATGGCCAATTTTAATTTTTCATATACTTCTTTTCTATTAGAAGCATTTTTAAGGTCTATTAAATCAATTACAATAATGCCGCCCATGTCTCTTAAACGGAGCTGTCTGGCAATTTCTTCAACAGCTTCCATATTTACTTTAAGCGCATTTTCTTCTTGGTTTTCGCCCTTATTGGCAATATTTCCTGAATTGACATCGATGACATGCAAGGCTTCGGTATGTTCTATAATTAAATAGGAGCCTCCCATGAAATTTACCTCTTTCCCAAAACTTGTCTTAATTTGTTTATCAATGCCAAAATGTTCATACATAGGTGTTTTACCAGTGTACAATTTGACAATTGAAGCCAATTCTGGCGATTTATCGTTCAGGTAGTTTTTAATTTTAGCATGCAAGAATTTATCGTTCAAATGAATGCCTATGTATTCATCATTCACTAAATCTCTTACAATGGTTAATGTGCGGTCATTTTCCCCCAATACCTTTTGAGGTGGGTTTGCTTCAACTAATTGAGAACAAAGTCCATTCCATTTAGAAAGTAAATCCTTTAAATCATTTTGCAAATCTTCGTTACTAATGCCTTCAGAGTTTGTACGGATAATGATTCCAAAATTTTCCGGTTTGATTCCGGCTACTGCATCTTTTAAACGTTTTCTTTCTTCGTTTTTAGCAATTTTTTTAGAAATACTAATGCTTTTGTCAAATGGTATCAAAACCAAAAAACGCCCTGCCAAGGATATTTCGGCACTCAATCTTGGACCCTTATTAGAAATTGGTTCTTTACTGACTTGAACCAAAACCTGTTGGTTACGCTTTAATAATTGGGTTATTTTGCCTGATTTTTGGATATCACTTTCTAGGTGTTCTTTAGTAATTAAGTAATTTGTGGGTTTGTCATTTCTGAGCATTTTCACAAATTTAACCAATGATTGTACCTGAGGTCCTAAATCTAGATAATGCAAAAAGGCATCTTTTTCGTGTCCTACATCAATGAATGCTGCATTTAAACCAGGCATGATTTTACCAACCGTTCCAAAAAACACATCGCCTACTTGGTATTGTGTGTTTTCAGTTTCGTGGTGAAGCTCAATTAACTTCTTGTTTTTTAATAGGGCAATATCTATTCCTCCCGAAGGGCTTGAATTGATGATTAATTCGTAATTCAAATCTTAATAAAATTGTGCTGCGTGCAGCGTGAATACTGTGGGAGGGAGATAGGTAAAATAACTGAAGAGAGGTTGAAGTATTGGCTGTACCAACTGCATAACAATTGGTACAGCAAATGAATTACTTCTTCTTGTGCCTGTTTTTTCTTAGGCGTTTTTTTCTTTTGTGGGTTGCGATTTTATGACGCTTCCTTTTCTTTCCGCTTGGCATAATTATTTAGAATTTTTAAGGTTAGTAATTGTTTTATCTATGTTTTTCTTAGCCTCAGGATCCTGGACTAATTTTTTAAAATTTTCAAATGCAAGTATCGCTTTATTTTTGTTTTCGAGCGAAAGATAACATTGTCCGAGGAAATAATAAAAATCTGGATTCATTGGCTCAATTCTGGTAAGTGTTTCAAATCTAATCAAAGCCTTGTCCATTTGCCCACTTCTCATAGACAACATGCCCAAAGTATAATTAGCCTGGACATTATTAGAATCTCTTTTTACAATGTCTTTGAGTAATTGAACGCCTTTCATTACATCCAAATCATTTTGAACATAACAAATAGCAAGGCTGTTTTTGGCATCTAGGTTGTTTTCGTTGATTGAAACAGTTTTTTCAAAAGAAGAAATTGCTTTTTGAGTTGCATACAATTGCATGGCCGTATCTTCTGTTAATGCTGAAAACTCGTAATACTTGTTACCAGAAGTATTCCATGAATTTTCGTCATTTACTTTTTGTGCAATTTTCTCTAAATAATTTGCTGTTACCAATTTAAATCCAAGTGAATCCCAGGTATGAGCCAATTGAGCCGTAGCAAAAAGGATATTTTTTTCATCATTAATTGCTTCAGTTTGAATTTCAATGAGTTGTTTGGCTTGAACTGAAATAGAATCGTTCAAGTTACTGAGGTACAGATTGAAATCAAAAGGCTCTTTTGCCGGAAGATTGCTCTCACTTACAGGTTGCAATTCAGCTTCAGGAGTTTTGTAATTGAGGTAAAACAAAATCCCTAGCATGCTTAGCAATACCAGTATAATGATTATTTGTGCTCGGTTAAAATGCATTAAGCGTCTTTAAGTGCTTGTTTAGCTTCTGCTTCTCTTTTGCTAGCATTCAACTTCACTGCTTCACTTTTTTTAATTTTTTCTACAAAAGTTTTAGCTGGTTTGAAAGAAGGAATAAAATGCTCGTCAATAACCATGGCAGTGTTTTGTGAGATGTTTCTGGCAATCTTTTTTGCACGTCTTTTAATAATGAATGAACCAAATCCGCGGAAATAAACATTTCTTCCCTCAGTCATGTTGTTTCTTACTACTCTGAAAAAAGATTCAACTACTTCTTGTACTTGATTTTTTTCAACTCCTGTTTTTACTGAAATTTCCTGGATAATTTCTGCTTTAGTCATTGTTAATTGATATTTAGTTGTTTAAGTATAATTTTATAAAAATGTAAGGGGTTGCAAATGTATGAATTAGATAATAAAAATCTGATTTTTTTTGAATTTTATTCATTTTAATCAAATTTACCCCTCAATGTCACTGAATTCATTACACAATTGGTACCATCAAAATAAAAGAGATTTGCCTTGGCGTCATACCCAAGACCCTTATTTTATATGGCTATCAGAAGTTATTTTACAACAAACCCGAGTAGACCAAGGTTTAAATTATTACCTGAAATTTACCACATATTTTCCTACGGTTTTTGATTTGGCAGCAGCCAGTCAAGAGCAAGTATTGAAACTTTGGCAGGGTTTAGGCTATTATAGCAGGGCTAGAAACATGCATGAAACAGCCAAATTAGTTGTTTCAAATTTTGAGGGGGTATTTCCAGATCATTCGGCAACATTGCTCAAATTAAAGGGCATAGGGCCATATACAGCTGCTGCCATTGCTAGTTTTTCTTACAATGAACCTGTAGCAGTAGTGGATGGCAATGTTTTTAGAGTTTTGTCAAGGTTATTTGAGGTGTCTGTTCCTATCAATTCTACAGAAGGGAAACAGGTTTTTATGCAGATTGCCTCTGATTTTTTAGATAAAAGTAGGCCAGCAATACACAACCAAGCTATCATGGAACTAGGGGCATTGGTTTGTAAACCTCAAAACCCATTGTGTGCTGAATGTCCAGTAAGGATCATCTGTAAATCGTATGCCAGTGGCAATTTCTTAAATTATCCTGTTAAATTAAAAAAACTAAAGGTCAGGAACCGTTATTTTCATTACTTATTCATTCAATTTCAGGATCAAATTCAAATTAAAGAAAGGCAAAAAGGAGATATATGGGAAGGTTTGTTTGATTTACCGATGATTGAAGATACCACTATTTTAGATGATATTGCTGTATTAGATAAAATAAAAATGTCGTATCCTGAATTTGACGGCATGTCATTTTCTATTCAAAGGAAATTGGATATGAAGCATATTTTAACTCATCAAAGAATTTATGCTAGCTTTTTTGAAATTGTGCCATCAAAATTGCTTACATGTATTCAGGAATCAAAATGGGTTCCATTAAATACCTTAAAAAAATTTCCTGCATCAAGGTTGTTTGAAAAGTTTCAGGAGACCCTTAATTTGCAAGAACACAATTTTTGATATTATGAGTTTAAATAAAGTTTTATTGATTGGCAATTTAGGGCAAGATCCGAGTGTAAGGTATTTAGACAATAACAAAGTGGTTGCAAGTTTTACATTGGCAACCAATGAAACGTATACTGACAGAAACGGTGAAAGAAAAACTGAAACTGAATGGCATAACATTGAAATGTGGGACCAATTGGCCCGTAATATTGACAACCTGAAACAAAAAGGTTACCTTAAAAAAGGGACTCAGGTATACATAGAAGGTAAAATCAGAACCGAAAACTACAAAGACAAAGAAGGGATTGATAGGGTTGGTAAAAAAATAAGGGTTTTGAGTTTAACATTATTGGGGTCAACCAATAGGGCAAACAATGAAGGAGGAGAAAACAGGTCTCCAGAAAATCTAAACAATCAATCCAATCAAAACAATGCGGTGCAAATACCTTCAACAAATTCTCAGAACGATTCGCCTGTTGATGATTTGCCATTTTAAGAATTTCTATTTTAAATAAATTAGCTTATCTTTTCACCAATATTCTTTTAAAATGGACGAACCTCCGGTCAATTTAACCCCTTTGTTACTTCAGTTTCTCAATCAAAATTTTGATTCACTCAGCATTGCATCCTTATTAGTAGATCTTATTCTGCTATTGCTATTAATTACTTTATCTGCTATATTTTCTAGCTCTGAGAATGCATTTTTTTCTATAGTTCCCTCTCAATTGGAAGAGTTGGTTTCCGATGAGAATGCCAAATCAAAATCAATCAAGTATTTTCACAAACACCCAAAGAAACTCTTGGGTACCATTTTAATTGCCAATACGTTCGTAAATATTGCAGTGGTAATGGTTACTACAAGTATTTTTACCATTTTATTCGATTTTACAGCCAATCCGGTATTGGGTTTTTTATTAGAAGTAGTATTTGTTACTTTTTTGTTGGTATTATTGGGTGAGGTTATTCCTAAAATATATGCATTTCAGCACAATATGAAGGTGGCAAATTTTGTGGCAGTTCCAATGTATACTGTCTATAAATGTTTTCAACCTTTGGTTTTTGTATTGGAAAGTACAACCGCAATTATTGATAAACGCATTACTAAAAGAGGTCATATTTTATCGGTAGACGAACTTACACATGCCATTGACATTACAACAGAAAAAGATGCCCCTAAGCAGGAGAAGAGCATTTTAAAAGGTATTGTTAACTTTGGAAATACTACGGTAAAACAAATCATGAGCCAGCGACCGGATATGGTAGCTGTAGATGAAAATTTACATTTTAAACAATTAATGCTAACCGTTATTGACTCTGGTTATTCTAGAATTCCAGTATTTAAAAATAACTTAGACCAAATTGAAGGAATTTTATTTACCAAAGATTTACTGCCCTTGTTGTATCAAGAAGACTACAATTGGAAGACCTTATTAAGACCAGCTTTTTTTGTTCCTGAAACCAAAAAAATTGATGATTTATTAAAGGAATTTCAAAGCAAAAGAATGCACTTGGCTATTGTTGTTGATGAATTCGGTGGAACATCAGGTTTGATTACCATGGAAGATATTTTAGAAGAAATATTTGGTGAAATCAATGATGAATTTGATGATGAAGAGCAAATTTATTCAAAGCTCAATGACCATACATTTGTATTTGAGGCCAAAATGTTGATCAATGATGTGTGCAGACATTTAGAAATTGATTCAGAAGTATTTGATGAGTTTAGAAAAGAAGCTGATACATTAGGAGGTTTATTGTTAGAAATTAATGGAGACATCCCCAAATACGGACAAGAAATCAGTTTCAATGAATTTGTATTTAAAATTGAAGCAGTAGATAAAAGAAGGATCAAAAGAGTAAAAGTAACCATCAACAATTCTAACAATGAAACTCATTCGTAGTGCATTTCTGATAGTTGCTTATAGTTGTTTGGCTATTGCTTGTTCTGAAGCCCCAACCCCTAAGCCCAAATCATTCCCACGGATAGAATTTCCGGCATTGAGTTACAAGAATGTTCAGGTTTCTTCCTGTAATTATTCTTTTGATTTAGCCGATTTTGCCATACTTAGAAATGACCCTTATCCTTCAGGCGATGAATGTTGGTACAATATTCATTACCCCAAATTCAATGCTACTTTGCACCTGAGTTACCGTAAAATAAACAACAGAGACGATTTGTTTAAAGTGATTAACGATTCGAGAGAAATGGTATACAAACACGTGATGCGGGCAGATGAAATTATTGAGAATTACATTTCTAAACCTCAAATACATGGTATCTTTTATGAAATTGAAGGTGGTACAGCAACCAACGCACAGTTTTTTGTAACTGATAGTACCTCTCATTTTTTAAGGGGTTCTTTGTATTTTAACCAGGCCACTGACGCCGATTCAATTCAACCTGTTTTGCAGTTTTTAAAGCGAGATATGCTGCACGTGATCAGTACTTTGGGTTGGAATTGAGTGTTGAACGGGTTAATCCAATGATTGCAGTTGCAGCCTTTTGTGTAGGTGCACTTTCAGTAAATAAATTGTTTAGTTCGTTGTAATCAGTCAGCATTTGGTTTCTTTGATTGCCTCCAATTAATATATTTTTTAATTGAGATTGGAGTGTTTCTAAATTAAATTCTTCTTGTAAAAGCTCAGGAATGGCCTCTCTGTTTAAACATAAATTTACCAAAGACATGTATTTAACTTTTACAAATAGTTTTGCAATGCGCAAAGAAACTGCATTGGCTTTGTATGCACAGAGTTGAGGTACATTAAAAAAAGCGGTTTCTAAACTTGCCGTTCCACTGCATACAATTGCAGCTTCAGCTTTGCTTAGAATATCATAGGTTTGATTGAATGTAATTTGAACGTGAGCATTTAAATAGGGCAGGTAGTCTGATTGTTCAAGACCAGGTGCACCACAAACTATAAATTGATGGGTTTTAAAATATTGACTGAGTGCAACCATTGTAGGTAACATTCTTTTGAGTTCTTGTTTTCTGCTGCCTGGTAACAATGCAATAATTGGTTTTTCGGCCAATGATGTGTGCGAAGATTTGAAACTAGAAATACTTGTAGCCAATGGATTTCCAATATAAACAGAATTTACCTTCCATTTTTTGAAATAGCTTGTTTCGAAAGGGAAAATAAGCAATAAAAGATCTACATATTTTTCTAAAATTTTGGCCCTATTTTCTTTCCAAGCCCAAACTTTTGGGGCAATGTAATATGCTGTTTTAAAGCCATTTAATTTGCTAAATTTTGCAATTCTAAGGTTAAATCCTGGGTAGTCAATTAAAATTACCACATCTGGCTTAAATGCGAGTATGGCTTTTTTACAGTTGCTTAAATTCTTACTGATTTTATGGAGATTTGCCACAACTTCTACAAATCCCATGATGGCATTTTCCTTGTAATGTTGAATCAGTCCTGGTGCTGTTTGAGCCATTAGGTCTCCACCCCAATAGTTAAAACTTGCTTGGGCATCTTGTGCTAAAATTGCGCTCATTAGTTTTGCGCCATGCATGTCGCCACTTGCTTCACCTGCTACAATAAAATACCTCATATAAAAACAAATGTATCAAAAATTGAATTCTAATTAAACTTGACCTTTCTATTAAATATAAAAAACACTTACACCTCATCATTGTGTTGTTTTACCTTACCTTACCTTTACTTTCGGTGTTTGTGATATGTAACTCTTATGTAGTAGGTTGTAAAGTAATAGTTTTGAATGAACTGCTAGGCGTGAGTTAAAGCAATTTTTTCTAAAATAAAATTAGGCTTAGACTGCCGAGCAGCCACCTAACATTTCAATGTTTAATGTACAGAACGCAAGTACGAAGAGATTCGGAAAAAATAAACTTATGCGTAATGGTGCATCTGTATTTGGTGCTCACAGAAATCATATTCCTCTGGCATATTACTTGCAATGACGATTGTTTTTAAACCATTCAGTTTTCTAATATTGGCTCTAAACCATTGAATACTTTCTAGGTCTAAATTAGAACAGGGTTCATCTAATAACAACAACTTAGAGTCAGAGCAAAAAGCCAAAATGAGTTTTACTTTTTGTTTCATGCCAGAAGAAAAATGCTTGATGAATTTGTTTTCGTTGCCGGCTAAATTGGTTTCTTTTAAAAGCAGATCTATGTTAAAAATAGGATTGCTTGGTTTTAGTTTAAAGTGAAACGTTAACAATTCTTTTAAACTAAATTCTTCTGGTAACTCTAAGTAAGGAGCTGCAAAACTAATATGTGAAGCAACTGCTTCATTCTCTATTTCAGCTTTGTCTATCAAATACTGAATAGAACCTTTACTGAGTGTTTGGTAGTTGAGCAAAAGCTGTATCAAAGTACTTTTTCCGCTGCCATTATTACCAATGATTGCGGTACTTGTTTTTGATTGGATTTGTAGGTTTATACCATTGAAAATCCATTTTCTGTTGAACTGTTTTCCTATATCCTGAAGGATGAGTTCCATTTATTTTGAGTTGAACCCTTTTAAAACGCCTCTTTCTGATTGTTTGATAAAATCAAGAATTTCATTCCTTTCAGGACTCGGTTCCATTTCTCTCTCTACAATTTCTAAAGCTTTGGAAAGGTTGCGGTTGTGAACAAACAGGATGCGGTAAATTTGTTGAATCTCATTGATTTTTTCATTGCTAAACCCAAATCGCCTGAGCCCAACAGAGTTGATCCCTTCATAGCTAATAGGGTAGCGCCCAGCTTTGATAAACGGAGGAACATCTTTACTAACCATGCTACCACCTTCTATCATTACATTTCTGCCCACTCTGCCAAACTGGTGAATGGCAGATAATCCACCGATTCTGGCATAGTCATCTATGGCCACATGGCCTGCAACTTGAACTCCGTTTGCAATGATAACATGGTTGCCCACAATACAATCATGTGCCAAATGGGTATAAGCCATTAACAAACAATGATCGCCTACTTGAGTTTTAAATTTATCTTTGGTGCCTCGGTTGATGGTAACACACTCACGAATGGTCGTGTGATTGCCTATATAAACCTTGGTATCTTCACCATCAAATTTTAGATCTTGTGGAACTGCAGAAATAACTGCCCCTGGAAATATTCTGCAATTTTCGCCAATTCTAGCTCCAGGATAAATAGTTACATTTGAACCAATCCATGTACCTGCACCAATTTCAACATCATTGTGGATGGTACTAAAAGCATCAATACTTACATTTTCTGCTATTTTTGCTTGTGCATCTATTTGTGACAATTTACTAATCATGGTTTAATTCTTTTTTGCAACTTGAGCCATTAACTCTGCTTCAGCAACTAATTTATCTCCCACAAATGCGGAGCCTTTCATGACACAAACACCTCTTCTGATTGGAGCAACTAAATCTAATCTAAAAATGAGGGTGTCTCCAGGCAGTACCTTGTCTTTAAATTTGGCATTGTCTATTTTCATAAAATAGGTATTGTAGTTTTCAGGATCTTCAACTTTAGACAATACCAATATACCTCCAGATTGCGCCATTGCTTCAATAATCAATACTCCCGGCATCACTGGGTTTCCAGGAAAGTGTCCTTGAAAGAAAGGCTCGTTCATGGTTACATTCTTTAATGCAATGACATGGTTTTGGCCAACTTCTAAAATTTTGTCTACCATTAAAAACGGATACCTGTGTGGCAACATTTTTTCGATGGCATCCGCATTGTAAAGTGCTGGTACAGAAGGGTCGTATTTAGGAACTTTTACTGCACTTCTGGTTTTCTTAATTAAAGCTTTTATTTTTTTACCAAACTCAACATTGGCGGCATGTCCAGGTCTGGCAGCCATAATTTGTGCTTTGATTGGAACTCCAATTAAGGCGAGGTCTCCAATTAAATCTAATAACTTGTGTCTTGCTGGTTCGTTATGAAAACGCAAATCAACATTGTTTAAAATGCCTTCTTTTTTTACTTCAACTTTTGGCTTGTTGAACATTTTTGCCAAATGGTCTAATTCATGGTCTTCAATCACCCTGTCAACAATTACAATGGCATTGTTTAAATCGCCACCTTGAATAAGCCCATTGTTGTATAACAATTCTAGTTCATGTAAAAAACAAAAGGTTCTACATGACGAAATTTCAGATTCAAATTCTTTTAAACTGGTAATAGAAGCATGTTGACTTCCTAAAACAGGAGAATTGTAATCAACCATAACCGTTAGTCTGTAATCATCTAAAGGCATGGCAATCATTTCAACACTGCGGTCTGTTTCAGTATAAAATACATTTTGGGGTATGGTAAAATACTCTCTTTCTGCATCTTGCTCTGCAATTCCTGCTTCTAACAAAGATTTCATGAAAAACCTGGAACTGCCATCCATAATAGGTGTTTCGCCACCATTGATTTGAACCAAACAATTGTCTATTTCCAAGCCAGCCAATGCAGCCATAACATGTTCAACAGTAGCAACCTTGCCGCCATTTTGTTCAATGGTTGTGCCTCTAGAGGTGTCTGTTACATTGTCAACGTCTGCATCAATGATGGGTTGATTGGGTAAATCTGTTCTTTGGAATTTAATGCCATAATGTTCAGGAGCAGGCATAAACTTCATGCTTACTTTTTGTCCTGTATGTAACCCAACACCCTCTAAATCAACCGGTTTTTTAATTGTAGTTTGTTTCATGATTCGTTTTAAAAATCTGACTATGCAGCATATTTACTGCAAAAAAAGAAATAATAGGTAAAATACCCATATTTCGCATAAAATAATCGAATTATTTACTTGAAAAAAGTTTTTCTAAAGCTTCAATTCGTTTAAGCAGTTCTGGCAATTTTCTGAACACAGTTTGAGATTTTAAATTGTCTCTCATTTCCATGTAGGATGTGCCAAACCATTTTTTATTGGGTTCTGTAATTGATGATGCTACACCAGTTTGTGCACCAATCTGGCTATAATCGGCAATGGTAATATGTCCGCCAATACCTACTTGCCCTCCCAAAACACAGTTTCGGCCAATTTTTGTACTACCTGCAATACCTGATTGAGCAGCAATGACTGTGTTTTCTCCAATTTCTACATTGTGAGCAATTTGAACCAGGTTGTCTATTTTTACTCCTTTTCTGATAATAGTACTTCCAAGTGTTGCCCTGTCAATGGTACAATTTGATCCAATTTCTACATGGTTTTCAATGGTTACAATTCCTGTTTGAGGTATTTTTTTGTAAGTACCATCAGCCAATGGCGCAAAGCCAAATCCATCACTTCCAATAATGGTACCACTGTGAACAATACAGTTATTTCCAATGATACAACCATGGTATATTTTTACACCCGCATTGATGATACAATTTTCACCAATAATTACATTTTCACCAATATAAACCTGAGGATGAATTTTGGTATTGGCTCCAATTGTTGATTTTGCTGCAACATATGATTGAGCGCCAACATATACTAAATTTCCAATAACGGCATCTTTGGCAACAATTGCATGCGCATCAATGCCGCTTAATTCTTGATTGCCAGTTGCAAATTTCTCTAGTAATAGTGTAAAGCTTGCATAAGCGTCATCTACTCTAATTAAGGTTGTTTCAACTGCTTTATTGAGTATTAAAGTTTTGTTGACAATCACTGCTGAGGCCGCTGTTGTGTATAAAAACGGCTCATATTTGGGATTTGCCAAAAAGGACAAGGCGCCTGTTCCGCCTTCTTCAATTTTAGCAAGCGTGTTTAATTTGATTTGTTCGTCTCCTTCAACAAATCCGCCGAGTATATTGGCTACTTCTTTGGCTGATAATTCCATGAATAATGAGTTTAATTCTTAGTTAAAATTGATTTAGGGAAACACATAAAATACTTGGTAACAGATTTACTGAGGGCTTCAATATTGTATTGGTCTGAGGCTTTAGAAATTTCAGTAGTAGTGCCATTTTTAAATAATATTTTAATGTTGAATTTGTCTAAACTATAGGCACTGTTTCTAACAGAATCTGTGTAAATAAAATAATCGGTTAATTGAAGGTCTATTCCCATTTGTTCACAAAGCAATTGTTTGTTTTGTGCAATAATAGCTGCATCAAATGGATCGTTTGAGAATACCATTTTGGGAAGTTTCCGGTTGATTAAATTTTGGCACAAGGTGCTCAATACGATGTCTTCATGATTCATCCATACCTTAATTGCAGACATTATGTCTTCGTCGTCTAGCAAAGTGTAAAAATGAAGATTCGTTTGGTTCTCAAAAAATTGATCTGATTTGGGTTGATGGTTCAAAAACCAATTTAAAGCAGGGCTTGCAAACAATGTTTCACCTTGTTTATTTAAATAGTAGGCTCGCTCTATGGCTTTAACTAGCATGTTTTCTGCAGCCACAACTGTTTTGTGTAAATATACCTGCCAATACATGAGCCTGCGCGCTATTAAGAATTTTTCAATGCTGTAAATTCCTTTTTCATCAACTACCAATTCTTGGTCTTTTACATTGAGCATGTTTATAATTCTATCTTGTCCAACTACACCTTCTTGAACCCCGCTGTAAAAACTATCTCGGCGTAAATAATCCAATCGGTCCATGTCTAATTGGCTGCTCACCAATTGGTGCAAAAATAATTTAGGGTATTTATTAGTAAAAATGGCAATGCAGAGGTCTAATTTACCATTGAATTCTTGATTGAGCAGGTGCATTAAATGAAGCGAAATGTGTTCATGGTGCATGCCTTTTACCAACACTTTTTCTAGGGTATGTGAAAAAGGTCCATGCCCAATATCATGCAGTAAAAGTGCAGCACAAACGGCTTCTTTTTCTTCAGCACTAATTTCAATTCCCTTGGCTTCTAAATTTTCAACTGCTTGTTTGCCTAAGCTCATTGCACCAATAACATGCTGAAATCGGGTATGTTGTGCCCCAGGGTATACAAAATGAGAAAGACCCAATTGTTTGATTCTTCTTAGCCTTTGGAACCAAGGATGTTCTAGAATGCCTATTAATAAACTGCCTTCTATTGTAACAAAGCCATAGAGAGGGTCATTGATGGTTTTTCTCAAAATCTTGTTTTGTTGTTGAGCATCAAAAATAAGGAATCACAAGAATATCGCCTACCATTACAATTTTTAATAAGTAGTTCCGTTAAACAATTGCTTATTTTTGAACTATGGTAAAAATTCTTTGGGTTGACGATGAAATTGAATTGTTAAAGCCACATATCCTCTTTTTAAAATCAAAAGGTTATGAGGTTGATAAATGCAGCAATGGCACTGATGCACTTGAAATGATCAAAAATTCTAGGTACGAAGCTGTTTTGTTAGACGAAAACATGCCAGGTATTAGTGGTCTAGAAGCACTAACACAAATGAAACTCATTGCACCAGATATGCCTGTAATCATGATTACCAAAAGTGAAGAGGAACACATTATGGAAGACGCCATTGGGAATCAAATAGCTGATTATTTAATAAAACCAGTAAACAGTAGCCAAATTTTATTGTCTTTAAAGAAAAATTTGGACGCCAAACAATTAATGACTGAAAAAACTGTTCAAAACTACCAACAGGAATTCAGACAATTGAGCATAGAATTAATGGATGTCAATGATTATAAAGGCTGGGAATCTGTATATAGAAAATTGGTGTATTGGGAACTAGAATTGGCTAAATCTGGAGATACAGGTATGGATGACATGCTTTCTATGCAAAAACGCGATGCCAACAATGCCTGGTCAAAATTTGTAGCCAAGCATTTTATAGATTTTATAAAGAAACCAACTGCACAAACTCCTTTGATGAGTCACAATGTGTTAGCCCATCATTTGCCACAAATGTTAAAGTCAGATTGCCCAGTATTTTTGGTGGTGATAGACAATTTTAGATACGATCAGTGGAAATTGATTCAAAATTCACTGAGCGAGTTTTTTAATGTGGTTCAAGATGAAATGTACATGACCATTTTGCCAACGACTACTCATTATGCAAGAAATAGTTTGTTTGCTGGTATGATGCCGGCAGAAATTGAAAAGAAACATCCCAATTTATGGGTTAATGAGGAAGACGAAGAAGGTAAAAATTTGCATGAAGAAGCCCTCTTGGCCAATCAACTCAATCAATTAGGTTATACAGGTAAATTTAGTTTCAAGAAAGTCACTCACTTGGGAGCTGGTAAAGAACTCATTGACCAAATTCCTAATATGTTTAACAATCCCTTCAATGTAATTGTATATAATTTTGTAGATATGCTCAGCCATGTTAGAACAGAAATGAATGTAATGAAGGAGTTAGCTGAAGATGAAGCAGCATACAGAAGCATTACTGCCAGTTGGTTTGAACATTCACCCTTATTTGAAGCCCTTAAAAAAATTGCATCCAAAAAAGCAAAGCTGATCATTACAACCGATCATGGTTCCATTAGGGTTCAAAACCCTGTGAAAGTAATAGGTGACAAAAGCACCTCTACCAATTTAAGGTACAAACAAGGTAAAAGTTTAACTTACAATGAAAAAGAATTGTTTGCCATTAAAAAACCTGAAGACGCCCTCTTGCCCAAACAATTCATGAGTAGTACCTATGTATTTGCTCAGGGTGAAGACTTTATGGTTTACCCTAACAATTACAATTACCATGTCAATATGTATGCAAATTCATTTCAACACGGAGGCATTAGTTTAGAAGAAATGCTGGTTCCATTTATTACACTTGAAACAAAATGAATGTAATAGAATTAGTCGTAAATATTGAATTATTGGCAGAAAATAAAGGTGGGAAGTATGCACCTGTTTTCCCTGGAACCGGTTGTAGTTTGTTCCTAAGCGATGGCAGTATTTGGCATTGTTTACAGGAATTTACAGACCGTGAATTTGCTTTTTCTGGTGAAAGTTACAAAGCCAAGATTACTTTTTTTGATCAAATTCCACCCCTTGAATTGTTCTACAAAGGCAAAGATTTTAAGTTGTTGGAAGGTCAACAAGAAATAGGTTCAGGAATAATTTTAGAGGTGAAACTAATTTCAAATGAACTGACTGCTCATTAATTTGACAAAGCCTGCAAAGCTTCTTTTGCCAAGGTGTATTGAGCATCAGCCTCCAATGCTTTTTTGTAATTCAAAATGGCTTCTTTAGGGTTTCCCTGAATTTCAAATACCAAACCTTTCATATAATAAGCTGCAGCATATTGGTCATTCATTCCAATGGCTATATCCCAATTGCGCATGGCATCCTTGTAATTTTTAATTTCAAAATTCAAGTATCCAACATTGAAATAGGCCTTATAAAAACTTGGGTTGATATCGATGACCCTTCTGTAATCTAAAAGTGCTTTTTGATAAATACGTAGTTTTTGATAAAAAACAGCTCTTCCAAAGAATGCATCGGTATTTTTAGGACTTATTTTAATCACTGAATTGTAATATTCAATGGCAATTTTATTGTTTTGAGCTGCATATAAATTGGCAATGTATAACATAGACTCAATGTCTTTGGCATCGTGTTCTACAGCTGTTTGAAAATGATAAATAGCCCTTGATGTATCGCCTAGTTCTCTGAAATTCATACCTAAATTGTGGTAAAGGGTAGCATTATCTGGTTCTGATAGAATGAGTTCTTGCAACAATCCAATTGATTTTTTATGCTCTTTTACTAAATAATACAAATCGGCTAACTTTAATTTTACATCATTGAAATCGGGTTTCAGTGCAAGCGTTGTTGTATATAATTTTTCAGCATTTTTGGTTTCATTTTTAGCATAATAAACCCTGCCTAATAAAAAAGTATAAATTGGGTTCAATGAATCTATTTGTATAGCAGAAGTTAAGTCAGATTCTGCTCTAGTTAGGTAGCCTTGATTGAAATAAATTTGGGCTCTGTTGTAATACAACTCAGCATTGTTAGCATCTGATTCCAATTCTTTACTAATGGTTTTAACGGCTTCAATTTGAGCAATTGAATCTTTTGGCACATTGTTTTTATTGGAACTACCTTGGTTACATGCTGCAAACAGTAGCAAAAATAAGGCATTGATATAAATCAGTTTTTTGAATGACACGGGTTTTATATTTTGCATCTTGAATAATTGATAGATTGAATCATTTGTTCAATCCTATTTAAATACTAACGCAAAATAATATAAGTCTATGCCTTTTTACCACAAATTGGGTCAAATTCCTTCAAAAAGACATGTTCAGTTCAGAAAACCTGACGGCAGTTTATATGCTGAGGAGCTCGTATCTACTGAAGGTTTCAGTAGTGTTTATTCTTTGGTTTACCATTCACATCCACCTACCTTGGTTAAAGCAATAGGTGAACCAATTGATGTTACACCAAAAGCCGCCATTTCAAAAAACCTTCAAAACAGAAGCTTTCAAACCTTCAAAACCAAACCTGAAGCAGACTATTTGCAATCCAGAAAAATATTGCTGTTTAATAAAGATTTGTATGTATGTGCTGCGGCACCACAAAATAGCATGACTGATTATTTTTTCAAAAATTCAGATGCTGATGAAATCATATTTGTACATGAAGGTACAGGCGTTTTAAAAACGGTTTTTGGTTCAATTGCTTTTGAATACGGCGATTATTTAGTCATTCCAAGAGGAACCATCTACCAACTTACGTTTCATACCACTGAAAATAGGCTCATGATAACCGAAAGTTTTTCGCCTATTAAACCGCCTAAACGATATTTAAACAGTTTTGGTCAATTTTTAGAACATTCTCCCTATTGTGAAAGAGATTTAAAATTACCTGAAAACCTTGAAACTCATGATCAAATAGGAGAGTTTAAGGTAATGATTAAAAAGCAGGATATGATTTATCCATATACATATATGAATCATCCATTTGACGCCATTGGATGGGATGGATACCAATATCCGTATGGATTTAGTATACACAATTACGAGCCAATAACAGGCAGGGTTCATATGCCACCACCAATACATCAAACTTTTGAAGGTCATAATTTTGTGGTTTGTTCTTTTGTGCCGAGAATGTACGATTACCACCCATTATCTATTCCAGCTCCCTACCACCATAGCAATGTAGACAGTGATGAATTGTTGTATTATGTAGATGGCGATTTTATGAGTAGGAAACATGTTGAAAGAGGCATGATCAGTTTGCATCCAAAAGGCATTCCACATGGTCCACATCCAGGAACAGTAGAAAAGTCAATAGGCGCAAAAGAAACCAAAGAATTGGCAGTTATGATTGATCCTTTTTACCCTTTGGCAATTACAGCAGAGGCAGTTTCTGTTGAAGACCCAGGATATTATTTGAGTTGGGTTCAATAAAAACAGAAAAAGCTTATTTTTGAAAATTAAAAACAGCGTATTTTACAAAATCATGACAGATTCAATGAACACAGATTTTTTACCATTAAACGGAACAGATTATATTGAGTTATATGTGGGCAATGCCAAACAGGCTGCACATTTTTACAAAACGGCATTTGGATTTCAATCATTGGCCTATGCTGGACCAGAAACAGGCGTGAGAGACAGAGCCAGCTATGTTTTGGTTCAAAATAAAATGAGGTTAATGTTAACATCTCCATTGCATTCAGATAGCCCCATTGCAAAACACCACATGAAACATGGCGATGGAGTAAAAGTATTGGCATTATGGGTTGACGATGCGTATGATGCCTTTGAACAAACTACCAAAAGAGGGGCTCAAGCAAGTATGCAGCCAACAACTTTAACAGATGCCAATGGCGAAGTGAGGTTGAGTGGAATTAAAACCTACGGTGAAGTTGAACATATTTTTGTAGAAAGAAAAAATTACAATGGCGTATTTATGCCAGGGTTTGTAGAATGGAAGAGTGATTACAATCCTGAGCCAACTGGTTTGCTTTATGTAGACCATTGTGTAGGTAATGTTGATTGGAACCAAATGAATCCGAGGGTTAATTTCTATGCCAATGTGATGGGTTTTAAAAACATTCTTTCATTTGACGACAAAGACATTTCTACCGAATATTCTGCCTTAATGAGCAAAGTAATGAGCAATGGAAATGGGTTTGTGAAATTCCCAATCAATGAGCCAGCAGTTGGAAAAAGGAAATCACAAGTAGAAGAATTTCTTGAGTTTTATGAGGGTGAAGGCACTCAACACATTGCTATTGCAACCAATGATATTGTTTCTACAGTAACACAATTAATGGCTAGAGGAGTTGAATTCTTGAAAGTACCAACTACTTATTATGATACTTTACTTGAAAGAGTTGGTCCTATTGATGAAGATTTAACTCCACTTAAAGAATTGGGAATTTTGGTTGACCGAGACGATGAAGGTTATTTACTTCAACTTTTTAGTAAACCCGTTGAAGACAGACCAACCATGTTCTATGAAATCATTCAAAGAAAAGGTGCTAAGTCATTTGGGAAAGGAAATTTTAAAGCGTTGTTTGAGTCTATAGAAAGAGAGCAAGCTACTAGAGGAAATTTATAGAAAAGACTAAAAATGTTTCATGAACAGCCTGTGCAAACAGGCTGTTTTTATTTTTAAAGCATTGAAAAAAAATCAAATCACAGATAATTACCTGCATTCAGAACGCAGGTTTTTAGAAGGACCTAGGTCAAGAACCAGAGAATTCAAGTTCTTAATTAAAGTAATGTTTGAATTTATTAAAGGATTTAGGGCATTGCATTTTGTTGGACCATGTGTAACTGTATTTGGCAGTGCTCGGTTTAAAGAAGACCATGAATATTACCAAAAAGCGATTGAAATTGGTAAGGAAGTAACCAATTTGGGTTTTGCTGTTATGACTGGTGGAGGTCCAGGAATTATGGAAGCTGCAAATAAAGGCGCTTTTCTAAACAATGGCATGAGTATAGGCTGCAATATTGTGCTGCCTCACGAACAAAAAGAAAATCCTTACTTACATAAATGGGTTAACTTTAGGTATTTTTTTGTAAGAAAAACGTTGTTGTTGAAATATTCATATGCCTTTATTATTATGCCAGGTGGTTGGGGAACCATGGATGAAATGTTTGAAGCACTTACCTTAATTCAAACAGGAAAATCAGAAGAGTTTCCTGTGGTATTAATTGGTAAAGAATACTGGAAAAACTTAATGAATTTAACGCAAGATATGATTGCAAATAAAACCATATCTGAATCAGATATTAAGTCGTATTATTTGGTTACTGATGATGTAAATGAAGCCATGCAGCATATCAAAAAATACAGTATCAAAAAATTTGGACTCAAAAAAGGACCACTAAAACCCAATTGGATTTTAGGTGAATTCTTTAAAAAGAAATCGGTGGCTTAAAGCGCACCGATATACAATTTTTCTATAACTGAGCGGTGGTGAATTTCGTGTCCGCAAATCATAAATGGAATGGCACTTACTATGAGGTCATGTCCATTGCTGTTTCCAATTTCATTGCACATTTGTTCGTCAAACTGGCTGAATAATTCAATGGTATTGGCTCTAATCAACGAAAATTCTTTTACAACACCTAAAATTTTACGGTTACCCATTCTGCTATTGCTCACATAGCTTTCTTGAGAAAAACCAGGTATACTTGATTTGTCTCCTCTTGCTATGGTAAGCGCCCTATGGCACATTATTCTTTCTGTATCCATTAAATGTCCAATTACTTCCATAATGGTCCATTTTCCGGGAGCATAAGCCGATTGTAGCGTTGCATCATCTAATGAGGTAATCAAATCAATGGTGTCCATTAGTTGCTCGTGCAAAGCTGTAAAAATAGACTGTTCGTTTGGAACCATGTCTATGTATTTTTGGAAATAGACTGGATAATTAGCTGTAGGTTTTATCATTTATATTGTCGTTTAAAAACTTCTGTTTATACCAAGAACCCATCTGTATTTAAAATTATCTTGGTCTGAATATGGAGCAGGACTTAACCACAAAGGAAAGTCAACACGAATATGGAGTGGTTTGATTTCATCTAAGACCCAAAAGCGTTTGATCTGAAAATCAAATCCTGGACCAGCACTGAATTTGACACCAGAATTGAGTTCAATTTTTTGGTTATTTTCAATAATGGTTGTTCCAATTATTCCGGCATCTGCAAATAAATAGGCATCAATGTGAAGGTATTTACTGATAACATTTGGTTGTATTGGAAATAATTTGTCGTATTCCAATTCCATATTTACAGCTGCTGCTTTATTACCTGAATAAATATAGTATTGGTTGTTATTGTAAGATGTAGGAGTGAGGTAGCCATTTAATCCTCTGATATTTGCGCCTCCACCCATTTGAAAATGATTGCCGTTGATACCATATTGATTCCAATCTGCTTGTATTAACCCTCTGCTTCTAGATAAAGGGTTTTCCATCATTTCTTCTGGATTTGCCGACCCTAAATATACCCTTGATTCTGGTGCAATGTTGCCTTCAAACCAATACAAGTATATGCGGTTTTGAATTTCAAATTTCCAAAGTTCTTTACTTGATTTAAATTTAGCTTGAATGCCATAGTAATTGTAATCAGATGCCATTATACTGCTTCTTGCCGCAATTTGGCTTTGGTAACTGCCGTTTTCACCCCAATTGCCATTGTGCTCCCATTCTAAATTTAGGGTTGTGTTCTGTTTTTTTACATCCCATAATTGGGTGTACCAAGAATTGTAACCAGCTTGGTTAGCTGCAAATGAATTGTCTCCCAATACATAGTAATTGCCTTTTTCATTGGGTCTTATCATTCCTTTGATAGCTATTTTAAAAATATGTTTACCTGGTAACCATTCCATTCCTAATTGTTGCATAGATAAGCCATCAAGGTACCTCGATTGTGCAATTAGATTGATGTGTTTTGCGACCAACGTTTTAAACCAAAACTTGTAATCAATCAATGAATTGTCTGAGTGTGTCATCATCCATTTAGGGTAATTTGAAGCTAAATCAGAGTTGTACCAAGTGTTTAATTTAAACTGCCATTTTTTTTGCATGTAATTGCCATTCAAGTGCAATCCTATTTTAAACCCATCTATGTCATTCCACCAAATATCTGGTCTCCATTTGAATTGGTAATGTTTTCTATCAAGCGGATTTTTAATTTGGTAATCAAATTGGCAATGAATAGGCAGGCAATTGTTATTGTTCAATAAATTAATGTCAGCTAAACGATAAGTTGAATCTATTTGCAAGTGTTCAATTGCGTTTTCTGTTTCAATTTGGGTGGTATAAGTTTTGTTTAACATGCCCCAACCCTTCCACATTGGCAATGTTTGGGCATTACCTGATTTTACAAAATAGGTATTTGGGATGGTATATGATAATTGACTGCCAGAAGTTGTTTTGCCATGAAGGTCAATAGGCATTTGCATGTCGCCAATTCTTTTCAATTTCAATTGATAGACATAATTTCCATTTGCATTTTTACCTAACATTTTAGGTTTATACAACTTGTAGTCAATTTTTTTAGTTGTTTCTAACCATTGGTCAAAGAACCAGTTCAAATCAACTTTACTGCTATGAATGATGCTGTTTCTAAAATCTTCAAAATAGGGGTGGCAATTTTTCCAAGTATTGAAATAGTTTTTCATACTGTATAGGAACAAACTATCTCCCAATACATATTGTAAGTTGTACAACATGGTAGCTGTTTTGTAATAAACTGCACGGTATCCTCCGCCATGGCCCAATGCTGAATTAAAGTCATCGCTATGTGTATTCAATGGCATGTCTTCGTTGGTTATTGCATCGTTGATATAGCCTAAATAAACGGTACTTTCTCTTAAATTGATGGGTTTTATAGCTTTATTTTGATAGCCTTTTTTTGCAGCATTTTGTTTGATTTCACCTAAAATTCGGGTTGTACTCCAATGGGTCAGAAACTGCGTAAAGCCTTCATCTAAACTGGCTCTGTAAGTTTCATTATTGCCTACCATTCCAAAAAACCAATTGTGACCTACTTCATGTGCCAATAATCCAAAATAGCCAGGTGAACTGCCTCCATCTAGCGTAAGCATTGGGTATTCCATGCCATCCTGGGCATCAGCTACAATCATTTTAGGGTACATGTAATTGCCAAAATCAGCACTGTAAATTTGCATCACTCTTGCTGTAAATGCACAAGCATCTTGCCATCCTGCAGCATGAGGTTCTTGGGCCAAGGCCACCACTTTTACTTCTTTTCCATTGTTTAGTTTAAAAGTACTTTCACCAATGCGATAAGTAGGATCTGCTGTCCAAGCAAAATCATGCACATTGATGGCTTTGTATTTCCATGTTTTGTAATTTAGCCTTCTTGAATCTGATTGAATAATGGTACTCGGTTCTGAATCCCATTCTTTTTTAGCAAAATTTTTGATATCGAGTTTTTGTCTTAAATCAGCAGGTAAAACCTCTTCTTGGTTGGTTAAAGTACCTGTTGCGTCTAATATAAAATGATGAGGAAAACGAAGTTCTACGTCAAATGAGCCAAAGTCTCCATAAAATTCTTTGCCTAAATGCTGGTCTGTTTCCCATCCAAATTTACGGTCATATACACAAATTCTTGGGTACCAATGAACACCATCATAATGTTTGTGCATCCAATTGTCACGGAACAATTTCATGCGTCTGCGTTGGGTTCCATCTTCATCAAAATAGGTTTCAAAATCAACCAATACTTTTACTTGTTCTCCAGGTAATAGAAATTGATTCAATTGAACCTTTAAAATGGTATTGTCTAAACTGGTATGTACAGCTTTGTCATTTACACTGATCTTTTTTATTAAAGTTCCCCTTCCATTGATTTCATGTCTGCCAAATTCTTGTTTAAAGCCATTTGCTAGGTTTAAATTCTCTAAATAGGCTCCTTTTACAAATGCATTTTGGTATAAGTGGAAATACAATTCTTTGAGGGTATCGGGTGAATTGTTGGTATAGGTTAATTCTGAGGTTCCCCAAATGACATCGTTGGTATCTGATAAACTAGCCTTAATTGAATAATGAACATCTTGTTGCCAGTAATCACTAGATGGTTTTCTGTTTTTCCAGTAAAACTCATTTTCTGATGAGGCGTAATTTTGCGCATTTGTGCTTAAACAAGCTACAATCAAACCCAATACAATTCCAAAAGCTTTTTTCATAAAATGTAAAATTGTGCTGAAATATAAGCAGCATAAACATGAATCAAAAATCAAAAACCTAAGTAAAATCAATTCTTATTTAATTTATTAAGTATATTTTTGTGGTATGAGTCAAGACACATCACCATATCAGGTTCTTGCCTATTATTTTTATACAAGGGTTCCTGATGCAGAAGAATTTGCAATTCACCATTTAAAATATTGCCAACAATTGGGAATTGTAGGACGTATTTATTTAGCCCAAGAAGGTATAAATGGCACCATTAGCGGAACACCTGCCCAATGTGCAACCTATATGGATGACTTAAATTCCGACCCTAGATTTACAGGTGTTCAGTTTAAAATAGATCCTGTTAACCAACCTGCTTTTAACAGAATTCATGTGAGGTATAAGAAAGAATTGGTGTATTCTGGCCTCAAAACAATTGATCCAAATAGAAGAACCGGAAAGCATATTAACGGTGAAACGGCTCAAAAAATGATGCATCAGAAGGATGTTGTTTTGTTAGATGTACGCTCAAATTATGAAACCCGTTTGGGTAAATTTAAAAATGCCATCACACTTGATATGGAGAACTTTAGAGAATTTCCTGATCAAGTTAAAAACCTCGAATCGCTAAAAGACAAAAAAGTAATTACCTACTGTACGGGTGGTATCAAATGTGAAAAAGCTTCTGCATTCTTGTTAGAGAATGGGTTCAAAGATGTATACCAAATGCACAACGGAATCATTGGATATGCAAACGATACCGGGGGTAAAGATTTTGAGGGTGTTTTGTATGTATTTGATGGAAGGGTTTCAGTTCCTATTAACCAGGTAAACCCCACTTTAATAGCTAAATGTTTGGCATGTGGCACGCCCACTTCTAGAAACCTCAATTGTGCAAATGTTACTTGCAATGATCAATTTAACATGTGCGAAGCATGTGCAGATAAAATGGAAGGCTGTTGTTCAAATGAATGTATGCAGGCTGAAGGTAAACGAACGTACAATGGCACTGGTTTTTATTCTAAACCACCCGTTGCACAAGCAATGAAAGGTGCCAAATAGTCGGTTTTCCCCAAAATATAAACATTGTTGAGGGTTTTCCCTCTAAAGTTTTAATTTGCCGCTATGGCTAAGAAAGCGGAAAGTGTTGAAACGCCCTTAATGAAACAATACCTGGAAATTAAAGCAAAATATCCAGGTGCTATTTTATTATTTAGGGTAGGAGATTTTTATGAAACTTTTGGAGAAGATGCCATTAAAGCATCTAAAATCTTAGGAATAGTACTCACCAAAAGAGCCAATGGTTCAGCTTCTCATATAGAATTAGCTGGATTTCCTCATCATTCTCTAGACAATTACCTACCTAAATTGGTTAGAGCAGGAGAACGGGTAGCCATATGTGACCAATTAGAAGACCCTAAATTAACAAAGAAAATAGTTAAAAGAGGAGTAACTGAATTGATTACACCAGGAGTAAGTTTCAATGACAAAATTTTAGACCATAAATCAAACAATTACCTCGCTGCCATTTCATTCGAAAAAGATCTTTGTGGCTTGGCCTTGTTAGATATTTCTACTGGAGAGTTCATGGCAACACAGGGAAGTAAAACTTATATCGATAAATTGATTCAAAGTTTTAAACCTGCCGAAATATTGGTTTCTAAAAAAGAACTTACTGCTTTTAAAAGTTTATATGGAGACAATTTGTATACCTATGCGCTTGATGAATGGATTTTTCAATTGGGTTTTGCAAAAGAGAAACTGTTGTCTCATTTTAAAACCCCAAATTTAAAAGGATATGGCATAGAGGATTTGCCTTTGGCTATTTTGTCGGCAGGTGTTTGCATGCATTATTTGGCCGAAACACATCATGAACAAGTTGCGCATATTCAATCTATTTCAAGAATTAATGAAGAAAAGTACGTTTGGCTAGACCGATTTACCATTCGTAATTTAGAATTGCTGCACAGTTCATCGGATCAAGGCGTTTCATTGCTTCAAGTGATTGATAAAACTGTTACACCAATTGGAGCCAGAATGCTTAGGAAATGGTTGGTAATGCCATTAAAAGATTTGGAAGCTATTCAATACCGGCTAGATTTTACTGCTGTTGCATTGGAATTGCCTCTCATTAGAAAGCAAATTATAGATTTATTAAAAGAATTGGGCGACATAGAAAGAATGGTTTCAAAATTAGCCATGCGCCGAATCGGTCCTAGAGAATTGCAACAACTCAATCGATCTATCAAGTTAATAGCTCCCATTTTAGATTGCTTGAATGCATCAGAAAATGAGCGCTTCAAACAAGTCGCTTCACAACTTAAAAATTGTTCCGATTCAATTGCCATTATTGATAAGTATTTACAAATTGATCCGCCATTGTTGTTAAATAAAGGGAATGTTATCAATGATGGGGTGAATAGTCAGCTCGATGAACTGAGAAAAATTGCTTTTGGAGGCAAAGATTATTTATTACAATTACAACAAAAAGAACAACAAGCAACTGGAATTCCCAGTTTAAAGATTTCTTTTAACAATGTATTTGGTTACTATTTAGAAGTGACCAATGTGCACAAAGACAAAGTTCCAGTAACTTGGATGCGAAAGCAAACACTCACCAATGCCGAGCGTTATATAACTGAGGAACTCAAACAATATGAAGAACAAATTTTAGGTGCTGAAGATAAAATTGCAGGCATTGAGGAAAAATTGTACAATGAATTGTTGTTGCTGTTGCAGGATGCTGTTCCAGTGATACAGCACAACGCTTTGGTGCTTGCTCAAATTGATTGTTTGTTTGCATTTGCAGAATTGGCAATTGCAAACAAATACAATCAACCCATCATTCATGAAGGTTCAGTGCTCGAATTAAAATCAGCCAGACATCCAGTTATTGAACAGCAACTGCCTAAAGGAGAAAAATACATTGCCAATGATTTGTTATTGGATCAAGAACTTCAACAAATTATGGTGCTCACAGGGCCAAATATGTCGGGTAAATCAGCTATTTTAAGACAAACAGCATTGTGTGTATTAATGGCTCAAATAGGTTGTTTTGTGCCTGCTGAATCTGCTCAAATTCCACTGGTAGATAAAATTTTTACCAGAGTTGGAGCCAATGATAATTTAGCAGCAGGTGAAAGTACTTTTATGGTTGAAATGCTTGAAACTGCAAGTATTTTAAATAATTTAAGCCCTAAAAGTTTGATATTATTAGATGAATTAGGAAGAGGTACTTCAACATATGATGGTATATCTTTGGCTTGGGCTATTACTGAATATTTAAACAAACACCCATACAAACCTAAAACACTGTTTGCAACGCATTATCACGAGCTCAATGAATTAGAGTCGAATCAAAATGGCATTTGTAATTTTCATGTCAGTGTGAAAGAACAAGACAATAAAGTGATATTTTTAAGAAAGCTTACCAAAGGGGGCAGTGAGCATAGCTTTGGAATACATGTAGCTAAAATGGCTGGAGTTCCACAATTGATTTTAAAAAGAGCAGATGAACTTTTAAAAGAATTAGAAAAAAATAGGGGACAAAAACAAGGCATCAGTCTATCAAAAAAGAAAGACCCTACTATGCAATTGAATATGTTTCAAATCAACGACCCCGTATTGAATGCCATTCGTTTACAAATAGAAGAATTGGACTTGAATCAGCTCTCTCCAATTGAAGCATTACTCAAGTTAAATGAAATCAAACAACTTTTAAATTAATCATATGAAAGTAAGTATACAATTCAAAAGTATTATAGCTGTTTTATTGTTTTTTTATATGAGTGAATTTACATTCGCTCAAGCTAAATTTCCAGTTTCAGTGCCATTTCAAAAGGTAAATAACTATTTTGTTTTGCATTCCATTCCTTCTGGTAAAACTAAATTGTTAAAAATTACTTCACAAAAAGAGTTCGATGCTTATTTTGGAATGGCAACTACAATGGGAGAGGGAGGCAAGCCTACTTCAATTGATTTCAATACCCATTTTGTACTGGCCATTATTTATAGTTATACCAATCAGTTGGTTGATTTAGTACCAGTGAATATCAATCAAACAGCCAAAAAGAAAGCCCAATTTCAATACCGTTTTAAATCAAATGGAACTCAATCTGCTCTATTAAGGCCTTCTGTTATGATTATGGTTAATAAGGATTACAAAAAGATAAATTTTCAATTACAACAAGTTAAATAAGACTGCTCAAACACTGACTAAATTAATGTTTAATTAAGTACTTATTTGTTTTTTATCATTTAATTTTGGGCGATTTTAACGCTAATGAGATACTTTATTTTTGTTTTAATAATATCATCCAGCGCATACGCTCAACAAAATTTTTTTAATGTACCCAGCTCTGATATCACTCAGAAGGGAACTTTGTTTTTTCAGGAACAAATAAACCTTAATAATGATGCAGCCCAATCAAGTACAACTTTGTGTTATGGATTAGGAAAAAAATCTGAAATAGGGTTTAATCTAATAGGTCTCAATTATTTGTATTCAACAGGATTTAAAACTGAAGACAAACAACAACCCTATGCACCTTATTTTAGTTTAAATTTCCAAAAATCAATACCTATTTCAAAATGGCTTAAAATAGGTTTAGGAGGTCAAACAGGGTTCAATAAACAAGTCAAATTTGGCTATTATTTATATGCCAATTTAGGTTTTTATATACACCATACGCATACAAAAATTATTGCAGGTTCTTATGTTAACAATCAAAATTATTTTGGTCCAAATCAGATACAACCTAGTTTAAGTAGTAATTTTTTAACATCAATTCCACTTCAACTTGGTTTTGAACAGGAAATTGTAAAAGATAAATTGTTGTTACAAGCTGATTTTATCAGCGGACACCATGCAATGAGTGATGCTGTATACGGTTTGGCTTATTTTATGAATTCGAATTGGATTTTATCGGCAGGTTTTCAGGTTCCAAATTCACAATCACTTTCCAACAAGGCCATGGTAATAGAATTCACCTTTTTGCCAAAATAAACTAAACTGTCAACTGTTTTTTTCTAGGAAGTTGAATCATATAATAAATCATCCCGCTCAATATTGCCGCAAAAAAGCACCAAGTACTTGGCAATGCATTCTCAAAAAAAATAAAAGCCATAACCAAGCTAATTAGATTGGCAGTTGCAAATACATACATTTTTTTACTGCTACTCAAAAACAAAGGAACCAAGGTGCACACCCCATAAATCAATTCTTGTATGGTAATTAAGATTTTATTTTGAATTGGAATGGCCAACTTGTAATCAATGTGAAAACTTGAAATATATGCTAAAGGCTCATTGTTAAAAATATGAAAAATTGAAGTTAGGGCAGTTGATATGCCTAAAATCAAAGTCATTAAAATGGTATTTTTTTTCCAATTAACTGTTTCAATTTTATACATGCTTAACGGGATAAGTATAGGCCAAATTGACCATGCAAAAAGTAAAAAGACTTTAGTAAAATAGGGCAGCAAATAAGCTTGTTCAGAATTGTTAAACCCATTCCAAATGAAACCTTCAGCAGCTTGCTGTAGGGCAAAAAGTACAGGAATAGTTCCAAAAAATCGATACTGATTGTTCCAAGAAGATTTTACAGTATAAACTGAAATGGTGCCAATTACAGCAGCGGCTGTAAAACTAGCACTTGCAGAAAAACACATATGTAGTTTGAATTAGATATGTTAATCGAACAATTGATTCTTACCAACTTCAACTTCTTGCACATTCAATATTTCATGTGTAGTGCTTGAATTTCCAACTACATTAATAAAAGCAACCACTTTTAACTGGGTTTGTTTGTATCCCGAAATGTCAATTTTTTCGTAAGATTTGAAAGCATAATTACCAGAATTAAGTTGAATGCTATCTCCCAAAGGTCTGCTAATTACTCTTCTCAAAACATGTTGATGGAAATATGGATTTGAAGGTGCACCTGTTTGACTTTGAGCCTGAACACTGTCTTCCAATAAATAGACAGTTAAACGGGTGTCTCTTGAATCAGTTGTTTTGAAACCAGTATGAATTTTTAAAGTTAAGAAGTTATCTGCAATGTTTGATTCAATAGCCAAACCAATTTTTGCGGTTTGTTGTTGATCGGCATCCATTAACCTTACCGCATTGGCTTCCCAGTTTCCACGGCTATAAACAACCATTCCGTCTTGACCATTGCTAGTGCCAACAGCAGGAACTCTGTTTATAGCAGCCCTCGGATAACCTGCTATACCTCCTAAATGACTACTCAACTGATTGAGTTGATCTAATTCAAGCCAATCTCCTTGATGAACAGCAGCAGCAATTAACTTTGTTGGATATTTGCTAATAATTCCATGTAAAATATTGGCACCATCAGGGCAATTGACACACCATTCACCTGTAAATTCCTCTAGCAAGACTTTTTTAGTAAATCCATCTGGAATGGTAGGGGTATTGTTTTCTACGATAACAGTTTTACTGGCTTCTTTCTGACAAGCAAAAAAGAAACTTGAAATACACAAAACATAGAGCGTAATTTTTTTCATAGTTGTTCGATTAAAACTCAATATAAACCAAAACTCATCCAATACCTAATTTCATTTTCTGTTCAAACAACAGCAAAAAAAAAGACCAACAAAACTGCCAGTCTTTTTGAAAGTATACAATGAATAACCCTTAAAATTTAAACAGTGGAGTTTGTTGCCATGGAATCATATACAATACCAACAGCAAAGCAATGCCATTTAAAATCAAAGATCTTTTGTGTTTGTCTTCATCGGCGTATGCTTTTTTAACTCTGATTCTTGCAACCTGAATCAATACTACTGCAAGTAACATGGTGATTGGATGTTCAACCAATTGTGCTCTCTTTACTTTGTCTTTCATGGTGGCGGCCATGTCTTGCATAAGTTCTGCAATAACAGGACTCGTAAAAAGTAAGATCAGTCCAATTAACAATTGGGTATGGGCCAATGCCACTAGTATTCCACCTATTTTTTTATCTGTTGGTGAATAGGGATTGTTTTTTTGTGAACCCATGAATGATTTGAATACAACTGTTAATAAGGTTCCTAAAAATAGCCACCTCAATAAATTGTGCAATGCAAGTAATGTGAAGTACATAATTTTTTTATTTCAAAACTACAATTCTACTAACTTCAATAAACAGATAGTTATGCACTAAGTTATGTTTGATGTATTTTGGTTTAGATTTCCACTGTTGAGGTCTCTGTTTGCTTTGGTTTTAGGCATTTATATTCAGTCAATATTTATGCTTTCAGGTCTGTTTCTTTCTGTTATGGGAGTCCTTAATTTGGCTTTGATTGTGATGCTCCATTTCAAAAAAGATGGATTAATCCAATCTGTTTTTAAGGGATTTGTATTGAATCTGTTTGTTATGCTTATTGGGATGGGACTCGTAAAATTAGAACAAAATCAATTCCATCAATTCCAATCTTTACTGAGTTCTAAAAAAACAGCCTATATTCAAATTGAAAACAAAACAATGGCTTCAAATGGTAATTATCAATACCATGTAGATCTTTATTTGGAAATAACTCAGCAGCAGGAATTTCAGAAAATTGGCATGCTGTTGCTCAAAAATATTGACTTACCTGATAGTTGTTTAACTATAGGAACTTGTATAGCAATTAGCATGAATGAGGTTTCACTTTTTCAAAACACACGCAATCCACATGAATATAATTTTTTAAATTATTACAAGAGAAAAGGCATTTATGGACAAATAAAATACTTACATCAACCTGTCATTTTATGTGCTCCTTCTAGCCAAACTTTTGCAAATTTAGTTGTCAATGCACAAATTTATTTAAGAAGATTGATCCAATTAAAATTGCCAGCTGTTTCTGTAAGCGGGGTTATACTGGCTTTAATTGATGGCGATGATTCTATGATTCCCAAACAACTCTTGAATGCCTATGCCTCAACAGGTACCTTACATGTATTGGCAGTTAGTGGTATGCATGTTGGATTGGTATATGCTTTAATAGGTTTTGCATTGTTTTGGATGAAGTTACCAGCATTCAAAATACCCAAATTAATATTGCAACTTACATTGGTATGGCTGTATGCCATTGTATGTGGTTTTTCGCCTTCAATTGTTAGGGCTGCAATGATGATTAGTTTACATGCATTAGCAGCTTTTCTCAATAGACCGCAACAACAACTCAATGTATTGTTTTCAACAGCATTTATTATGTTGTTTTTTACTCCCAACTTATTGTTTGATGCCGGTTTTCAGCTCAGTTTTTGCGCAGTTTTTGGACTCTTAACCCTTTATCAGCCAATTGTTAAATTTTGGCCAATTAAAAATAAATGGGTATTGTCAGTCTGGAAATTAAGTGCTGCTTCAATTGCTGCTCAATTGGCTACGTTGCCATTAGCGGTTTATCATTTTCATCAGTTCCCGCTGCTTTTTTTACCTGCTAATTTATTGGTTATACCTATGTGTACTCTTTGTATATACTGGGGATTGTTGTTGGTTTCAATACCACATTTGCCTGATGCACTTTGGAATGCGTTGTCATCTACAATAGAATTGATCAATGAGTTTACCCTTCAATTGGCAGCATTTAAATGGGTAAAAATTGACTACTTGTATTTGAGCGAATCAGGTACAATTATTTTTGCATTGGCAATGGTATGCATAGTGGTAGCTATCAAAAACAAATCGGGATTAATGTTGCAATGGGCAATTTGTTGTTTTTTGGTCATACAAATTCAACTATTCGTTAAAAAGTATGCATTTTATACACAACCATTTATAAGGGTATATGCTTACAACAATCATCCTTGTTTGGCTCTGGTGGCTGGAAAACAGGCTGTAGTTTTTGCCGATTCTGTTTGCAGCATTGAGAAACCTTTCATGATGGGCTTAAAATTAGAAGGGAATTATACTTGTGATATTATTAAAATCAAACAAAATTCGCCAAGCATTCATGTCAAAAATTACTCTTTTAATTATGAATTCAAGCTCAATCGGTGGTTACTGCAAATCAATGAACCCAAAGGCATAGAGCTTACAAATCTTCATCAAAATAGAAGCTTCGGTCAGTGGTTGCTCTCTAGAAATACTCCTTTTGAACTTTTTTTGTATTAAATTATGCCCATGATTGAAGTTGAATGCAAAGATAGAATTGCTTGGATATACTTAAATAGACCTGAAAAACGAAATGCATTGTGTCAGGAAATGGTTTTGATGCTAAGCAATGAAATTAAAAAACAATTGTCTAATAATGATTGTAGGCTCATTGTAATAGGAGCCAGAGGCGCAAGTTTTTGTTCAGGTGCAGATTTAGAGAGTATTTTGCAATTACAAACGAATTCCTTTGAAGAGAACCTGGCAGATTCTCAAATGTTAAGAAGCCTATTTCAATTGATATTTGAGTCTTCTAAACCGATTGTTTCTATGGTTCAAGGTGCTGCTTTTGCAGGTGGTTGTGGTTTAGCAACTATTACTGATTTTTGTTTTGCAAGTACCGATGCAAAATTTGCCTATACTGAGGTTAAAATTGGTTTCATCCCTGCTTTGGTGATGGTGTTTTTAAAATACAAAATTTCGGGTCAACACTTAAGAAATTTACTCTTTACAGGAAATGTTATTTCTGCTCAACAAGCACATGAAATTGGATTGGTTTCACATGTAGTTCAAGACAATAACAGTTTACAAATTCAAGTAGCTGAATTTGCCCATCAATTCATATCACAAACTTCTGGAAATAGCTTTGCGCTCACCAAACAGTTGATGCTTGAATCCAATGAACTGAATTTAAATGAAGCCCTTGATTTGGCTGCCAAGTCAAACGCTCATGCTAGGTCTACTGATGATTGCAAAAAAGGAATTCACGCATTTATACATAAATTAAAAGTACAATGGTAAGGTGTTTTTTATTGCTTGTTTTGTCTCATTATTTCATGGGTTTGCAAGCTCAAAATGTATTAAAAGAGGGCAAAGTCCTTTTTGATATCAATTACGAAAATGTACCAGTACAATACCAATCAAAAGTTGAACAGCTTGCCAAAGATGCAGTGATTTATTTCAAGGGAAATAAAAGTAGAACCGAAATGGGAATTGGTATTTTTGGCAAGAATACAACCATAGTTGACAAAGATTCAAATACTGTGTATGTGTTATTAACTGTTTTTGGTAATCGTTTTGCGCTCAAGAAAACCACACAGGAATTAACTCAACTTAAAAATCCTAATCAATTGCTCCTAAAGCCTGTTTTATTGCCTGATGACAGAGTAATTGCTGGTTTTAAATGCAAGCACTTGGTTTTAAAAACAGTGATGCAATCAGATACATTAGAAAGCCATTGTTGGTATTCCCCTGAAATAATACCTATTAATTTTAACAATGATCCCAGCTTTGAACAAATTGAAGGAATGGTATTGGAATTTTACATACAAGCCGATCAAATGAAAATCCATTTGAAAGCCAAAGAAGTTGCATCTGTTCCTATAGAGAGCACTCAGTTTAAAGTACCTATTAATTACCAAATGCTAGATGAAGTAGAACTAAATAAGCGAATGGAAGCAATTATGAATAAAAGCCGAGATTAGTTTGGCAATTGATTCAATAGCTGTATAAATGATTCAAAATTTTGGATCAAATGTACTTTTTCGGATTGGGAAATATTGGCCATTAAGAATTGCGAACCAGTTAGCAATAATGTACTCTTAGGCCAATTGGTTCTTAAAAAGTCAACAAATTCAATTTTATCTATATGCGGTTGCGCGCAAGTCATCAATGTCAATATAAAATCAGGATTTTCATGTTTAAATGCATCCTTTAAATCATTCAAAGGAACTTCCTGACCTAAATAGAGAACCTCGTGTCCTCTAGATCTAATTAGGTAATTGGCAAATAACAACCCAATGCTGTGCTTTTCATTTTCAGGTAGGAATAGCATGAATCTTTTGCTAGATGCATTGATACGTCCTACTTGTCCATCAATGGCTACATATAATTTTTGCTTGATGATATTGGTTACAAAATGTTCGTGCGATGGCTGTATAGATCCAATTTGCCATAAAATTCCAATTTCATTTAAAAAAGGAAAAACAACCTGTAACAATGTATATTCTATACCAAACTGAATGAAACAAGCACTCAGTTGTTGACTGAAAGCAATTTCATTGAACTCAAGCATAGCAGTAATTAAGGCATTGATTTGAACCTCATGTGCATGGTTGCTAGAACTTAACTTCAGTACTTCTTTGGTTATATCTTCAGGATTCATTTTAGCTATTTCACTAATTTTGAATCCATGGTTGTTGAGTAGGCTAATGCTCAGTAATTTTTTCAAATCACTGTCATCAAAATATCTAATATTGGTGTCGGTTCTTTTAGGTACAACAATGCCATAGCGCTGCTCCCACATACGCAAAGTATGTCCTTTAATGCCGGTAACGGCCTCAATGTCTTTAATAGAAAAGGATCCCAATGGTTTTAGATTATTATTTTCTAGAGTTTTAAACATTCAAACGCTTTTATTGTTTTAAATCAATGGAAACAAAGATATTGGTAACAGGTGCAAGTGGGTTTATAGCCCGGAAATTAGTAAAATATTTCAATTCAAAGGGCATTCAATTGCATTTATTATCAAGAAACAAGCAACCCAATATACCTGGTGTGTTTTATTGGAATCCATCAACTCAAGAAATTGATCTCAAATGCCTAGAAGGGGTATCAACCATCATACATTTGGCTGGTGCTGGTATAGCCGATCACAGGTGGACAACTGCTTACAAAAACACTATTTTACAAAGTAGAATCAGTTCTACCCAATTGCTATTAAATACTTTAAAAAATGTATCACATCAGGTAAAACATTTAATTAGTACATCTGCAATTGGTTATTATGAAAGCAGTTTAACCATCAATCAGAAAGAGGACAGCCATGCAGGAAACTCATTTTTAGCAAAGGTTTGTCAAGAATGGGAGAACCAGTCAAATGCCTTCAATTCAATTGGAATAAAAGTTTCTATCATCAGAGTGGGTTTGGTACTTTCAAGAGAAGCAGGTATGCTTAAATCAATAGAATTTCCCGCAAAATTTGGTATGGCCGCACCATTTGGAAATGGGAAACAAATGCAATCATGGATTCACATTGACGACTTAATTGGCATTTATGGACATGTTTATCATAACGGCCTAACAGGTATTTTTAATGCGGTTGCACCACATCCAGTTAGCAACAATCAATTGCTTGAGTCTATAAGTAAAAGGTTGCACAGGCCCTTTTGGTTACCTGGAATTCCTATGTGGTTTATGAAATTAATCTTAGGTGAAATAGTTGATTTGTTATATGCAAGCCAACGAGTGAGTTGTGAAAAAATAGTACAAAGTGGCTATGTATTTAAATACGAACAATTGACTGTTGCTTTAGCAGAATTATATCCTAACAAGTGATTTGGATAACCTTAATGATGATTTTCTACTAAAAATAATGCGTGCTCAATTTGACAATTCACCTTTTGCCAAAACCTCTTTTTGTCAGCTAAAATAACAACCAGTCAGATATGTATTATTAAAAGGTTAATTATTGCGTATGGCTTTGTTAATAAGCTAGTTTAGGGATTGCCTTAAATATTAAATTCAAATTTTGCGATACAAATTCATACAGATATTTTGGGAGAAATTTAAATATCTACCTATGATTAAATTAGCTGTAATTGAAGACAATGATGTTTGGAAATACATCATTCAAGATCGGATTGAAAAAAAAGGCAATTTTAAAATAGTTGCCAATTGTACTTTGGGTGAAGATTTTTTTCTTAGATTCCAAAATACAGATGAACTCGATTTGGTTATTCTTGACTTAGACTTGCCTGCCGAAAATGGATTTGAAATTGCCGACCAATTAAAAAACAAATTCCCCTGTTTGCCTTTTGTAGTTTTTACATCATATTCAAAACACAGTGTACAAGCGGCGTATTACAGTTTGGGTGCAAAAGCCGTCATCTCTAAATCTCTGATCAATAACCTAGAATCAGAGGTGATGAATGCTTTAGGAAGAGGAACTGAAGATGCCTATGACTACAAACAATTGAACAGAGATGAGCTAAAATTGTTATTGTACATCTGCGAAGGAAAAACTAACAAAGAAATAGCTGATTTATTGTTCAAAGAAGAAGCTACTATAGAATACCGATGCCGCATGCTGGCCATCAAACTTAAAATTAAAAACAGAAAAAATAATTTTGTAGCTTTTGCCATTAAATATGGCTTTTGGTATCCAGGTATGCAGATCAATTAAAACTTAATAGCCATTCAAATTGTTATTAAAACATGCAACAAACAATCAATCTATTTTGGTATAGAAGAGATTTAAGAATCAACGACAATACCGCCCTATACCATGCACTCAGTGCAGGGTTACCGGTTTTGCCAGTATTTATTTTTGATACTGATATTCTTCATCAATTAGCCGATCAATCAGATGCAAGGGTACATTTTATCCATCAAACAGTTGCAGATTTGAAAAAGCTTTTTCAAAGTGTTGGCTCCGATTTATTGGTTAAAGTTGGTTCACCTTCAACTATTTGGAATGAATTGATACAAGAATACCATGTGAATTCGGTTTTTTATAACCACGATTATGAGCCTGATGCCATTTTAAGAGATGAAAAAATTAAACAGTTGTTGCAAGCAAATGGAATTGGGGTTCATACATACAAAGACCAATGTGTTTTCGAAAAAAATGAAGTTGTAAAAGACGATGGTAAACCCTACACCGTATTTACTCCTTATGCTAAAAAATGGAAACTCAAATTGAGTCAAAATCCCATTGTACATTATCCTTCTGAAGATTTAATTGTCAATTGTGTTCAAATTCAAAAGCAATTTCAAGAAATATCACTTGCTACAATCGGATTTCAGCCCTCTTTGCTTTTATTTCCACCTACAACAATAGCTTCTAAAATTATTCTAGAATACCATAAAAACAGAGATTATCCGGCAATTGAGGGAACATCTAAATTGGGAATACATTTTAGATTTGGCACGCTCAGTATTCGTGATAAAGTAAACAAATCCATATGGTTAAACGAGACATATTTAAACGAACTAATTTGGCGTGATTTTTACATGCAAATTCTGTGGCATTTTCCACATGTAGTAAATGGTGCGTTTAAGCCTCAATACAACTTCATTGAATGGAGAAACAATGAAGCTGAATTTAATCTATGGAAAATAGGTCAAACGGGTTATCCTATTGTAGATGCAGGGATGAGGGAATTGTTGCATACAGGATACATGCACAATAGGGTGCGCATGATAGTTGCAAGTTTTTTAACCAAACATTTACTCATAGATTGGCGTTGGGGTGAAGCTTGGTTTGCTCAAAAATTATTGGATTTTGAGCTGAGCTCAAATAATGGAGGCTGGCAATGGGCATCTGGGTCAGGAACTGATGCAGCTCCATATTTCAGGGTGTTTAATCCAAGTTTGCAAACTGAAAAATTTGATGCTAAATTCCAATACATACAAAAATGGGTTCCTGAATTCAATACATCCCAATATTCAAAACCAATAGTTGATCATACTTTTGCCAGAAAACGATGTTTGGATGCTTATCAAACCGCCTTAAAATAAAAAATATGTCATAATTGCTTTTTTAAAAAATATGTTTACTATTGTAAACACAAAACAATTCGTTGGAGTAGTTCAAATCATCAAATTTTGAAATTCAACTCCGGTCTAAGCTTCATTTTTATTGCGTTTTTGATACAAACAGAAATGTCTACATTAAAGGCGAATGATTTTAGAAATCCGAATTGGTTCAACCTAATCTGTACATTTAAATTTCATTGACTTGGAAGAAGAAAAAGATGAGTCCGCTAAAAAGAGAAGAGGACGCCCTAAAGTTGCAAAAGCACCTAAAATTGAAACAGAAAATTTAAAGGCCGAAACCCCAGTAGTTTCAGAAGAATCAACTATTGTTCAAACAACTGTTGTTCAAGAGTCTAAAATAGATAATGCTCCTGTAGTTGTTGTTACTCCTGCTCCAGAAAAAACTGAACAAGCTGAACCTCAACAAGCCCACCAACACCATAGAAGAGAAAGATGGAAAAATGATAGGCCCGAAAGAAACCATGCCAATCACAACAACAACAACAATAACAACAATGAAAGGAACGAACAAAGGCAAAATCAGCCCGAACGCGTTCAATATGCAGAATTAGATAGCATTGTTAGCAGCGAAGGTGTATTAGAAATGATTCAGGATGGTTATGGATTTTTAAGGTCTTCTGATTACAATTACATGCCTTCTCCGGACGATGTTTATGTGTCACCTTCTCAAGTAAAATTATTTGGGTTAAAAACCGGAGATACTGTTAAAGGCACCATTCGCCCACCCAAAGAAGGAGAAAAATACTTTGCACTTGTCAAAATAGAATCTATCAATGGGAGAAATCCTGCTGAAGTAAGAGATAGGGTAGCTTTTGAGCATTTAACACCTTTGTTTCCAGATGAAAGGCTTAAAATTGCTGATAATTCTAGCACTTATTCTACTCGAATCATAGATTTAATTGCGCCAATTGGTAAAGGGCAAAGGGGTTTAATTGTGGCCCAACCTAAAACGGGTAAAACCATATTGCTCAAAGACATTGCCAATGCCATTGCCAAAAATCATCCAGAGGTTTATCTCATTATTTTATTAATTGATGAAAGACCTGAGGAAGTAACTGACATGCAAAGAAGTGTAAGGGCTGAAGTTGTAGCCTCTACTTTTGATGAGCCTGCAGATAAGCATGTTAAATTGGCCAATATTGTTTTAGAAAAATCTAAAAGATTGGTTGAATGCGGACATGATGTGGTTATTTTATTGGATTCAATTACTAGAATGGCCCGTGCATTCAATACGGTTCAACCAGCTTCTGGAAAAATATTATCAGGTGGTGTTGATGCCAATGCATTGCACAAACCAAAAAGATTTTTTGGAGCAGCCCGTAAAATTGAACATGGCGGTTCATTAACAATCATTGCAACTGCGCTTACTGAAACTGGTTCTAAAATGGACGAAGTTATCTTCGAAGAATTTAAAGGAACTGGAAACATGGAATTGCAATTGGATAGGAAATTAGCCAATAGAAGAGTTTTCCCTGCAATAGACATTGTTTCATCTAGTACAAGAAGAGAAGATTTGTTGCTTGATAAAACAACTTTGCAGCGTATTTGGGTACTCAGGAATCACATATCTGATATGAACCCTGAAGAGGCCATGAACTTGATGTTGAAAAACATGAAAGGAACTCGCAACAATGAGGAATTCCTTGCATCAATGAATGGTTAAAACCTATTTAACTAAAATAAGCAATGGTAGATGAATGTGGTATGCCATTTTCTTACTCAAGCTTCTGTGCATTAACCTATCAAAGAAATTTCGGTTGTGTTTAGCAAGTACCAATAAATCTGCTTGGTTTTGTTCAATGTATTGATTAATCACTTCAGCTGTTTTGCCTTTAGGTAAATTGGTATACTTGATTTTACTGTAGTTGATGGTGTTTTTATTCTTCTTGAAGAAATTATTTTCGGCGTTAAAATAATGGTCGTTTTCTGATTCCACATGTACTATTTCTACTTCAGCATCAAATAATTCTGCAAAGAATAACAGCCTAGAAAAAGCTGGAAACTCTGGTTCATTGTAATCTGTTGCATAAATGATTTTTTCAAACTCTTTCACATTTGCATTTTCAGGAATTGCCAAACAAGGAATTTTAGAGCGGCCAATGACACTTGCACAATTGCTGCCTATTAAAATTTCACTCAATCCACTAGTACCAGTGGTTCCCATTACAATTAAATCAGCTTGTGCATTGTTGCTAAAGTCACATATTTCGTCAGCAATGAAACCATACTTACTTTCATAATTACAGTTGATTCCTGAAATAGAAAGCTTGGATTTAATTTGAGCAAAACCTTCTTCTACAAAATTCTCAATTTCGTTTACAAACAACTGGTATGATTCTGGTGGCATGCTCGCGTCTAAAAGTGCAATTTGATTTACATGCAGGATGGTCAGATTCGAATTTGTTTTTTTTGCTAACAAAATGGCATAGTCCAAAGCTTTGTTTGCACTTGCAGAAAAGTCGGTAGGTAGAATAATATGATTGATCATAGTCTTTGTATTAATTTGTAAATGTAATTCATTCGGATGAACACATTGTTAAATGTTTCAGTTCAAATCTAAAACCTATTTTTGTTATTTTGATATGAGTTAAATCAATTTTTAGTGCTAGAATCTGAAACAGCACTTGTTTTTCTGCTCAGATTATTCTTATTTGAAAAAAAAAGAAAATATGAATACAACTAAACAGCAAACCCAATTGTACACCTTAGCAGTGGTGTTCTTTTTTTGGGGATTTGTAGCAGCTTCTAATGGAATTTTCATTCCATTTTGTAAAAAACATTTTGAACTGAGTCAATTTCAAAGTCAACTTGTAGACTTAACATTTTATGGGGGCTATTTCATAGGTTCAATTATTTTGTTTTTGATGTCTATGTTTTCTAAAGTAGATATTCTCAATAAAATTGGTTACAAAAAAGGAATTATCATTGGGCTTCTTATTTCTGTGATGGGGGCTTTAGCAATCATTCCAGCTGTCAATGCAGGTTCATTCAATTTAATTTTGAGTTCATTCTTTTTAATTGCTATAGGATTTAGTTTACAGCAAACTGCAGCACAGCCATTTGTTGCTGCATTGGGTTCAGTAGAAACCGCTTCACATAGACTCAATTTTGCAGGTGGGGTTAATTCATTAGGTACCACACTTGGCCCATTGATTGTGAGTTATGTATTGTTTGGTTCATTGTCTAATCCTTCAGATGCTTCTATAGATTCAATCAATAACTTGTATCTTATATTAGCTGGAGTATTTGTGGCTGTTGCCTTATTTTTTGGAGTTTCAAAATTGCCAGATATCACCAATAATGAGCCATTCGAAAATGCGGCAGGTGCTCTCAAATATCCGCAATTGTACTTAGGAATGATTGCCATATTTGCTTATGTAGGTGTGGAAGTAACCATTCAAAGTAATATGGGTGCTTTACTTAAATTACCTGAATTTGGAGCCCTGGATGAATCCTTCATATCGGGTTTTATTTCCTTGTATTGGGGCAGTTTAATGATAGGTCGTTGGACAGGAGCAATCAGTGCATTTAACTTAGGTGGCGCTATGAAAAAAGTACTCACCATTGTGGTTCCGTTCTTGGCATTTGGTGTTATTTTAGCCGTTAATTATTTAAGAGGTAATGACGTAAGTAACTTAATGGTATATGCTGTTTGTGTTGGTATTTTGGTAGCAGGTTTCTTTTTGGGTCAAGAAAAACCAGCAAAATCTTTGTTTGTGTTTGGTATGTTTGGAGTAGTAGCCATGCTTGTAGGGTTAATGACTACAGGTCAAATAGCATTGTATGCATTTATTAGTGGCGGTTTGGCTTGTAGTATTATGTGGCCTAATATTTTCAGTTTGGCAGTTGCAGGTCTTGGAAAATATACCAGTCAAGGCTCTGCATTTTTAATTATGATGATTTTAGGAGGGGCTATCATTCCTCCTGTACAAGGGAAATTGGCAGATGTGCCATCAATAGGCATTCACCATTCTTATTTCATCACCCTGCTATGTTTTGGATATATTGCATTTTACGCTTTAAAAGTAAAATCAGTGCTGAAGAACCAAGGCATTGATGTAGATAATTTAGAAAGTGGAGCTGGACATTAATTAAATTTAAGTCTGACTAGTCCTAAATAAACGATACAGTTTATTAAAGATTAAATTTACTAATTATATCCTCGAAGTCAAGTGATTTCGGGGATATTTATTTTTATAGGTTTTTATTTTGATTTCATTTTGTAGATGCATTTGTTTTGGAGTC
>CAISCU010000030.1 GCA_903883965.1 uncultured Bacteroidota bacterium | reverse complement strand
TTCATACATTGCACCATTTCCACTTGTATATTTTAATTCAATGGTAACATTGTTTGCCACTATCCCATTGGTTAAATTACCTTGATTGATTGAACCTATAGTATCCAAAGAACCTATAGATGCTGGATAGTCTTTGATGCAGCGGACAGACATACCCCCTCTTTTCTCCCAAGTACTTAAATAAGCATAATATGATGCATCATTATTCACAAACTCAAGATAAGCTGATAAATATTGACTAATTATAGAACTACTCCAAAAACAAGCAAAAACTGCAGGATAACTAACAGATCCGTCACTTGTTAAGCCTCCAATCAATTTTAATTGAGAATTAAATGCGCCTAAACCATTATTTTGAGACCAACTGGTTCTTTCTGCTTCCAATTCAGTATAATTTGGCAATCGATATCCTGTTGGGCAAGGGTTGTTAACTCCATTGACACCTTGCCATAAATTTTCATTTGGTGTTGCACGCCAATCAAATGGACTGTTGGGTGCTAAAATAAAATTCCCATGCCCTGGTTGATCTGTTGAACTCAATGTAGTTGTCGTAGCTGAATTCCTACACTGGTGTCCATCAGCGCCTCTGCCCCATTGGTATAAATCTCCATAGGCCAATGAATCTGTGCTACTGGTAGCTGCTCTTGAGGCACCTAAGTTTCTGTCCATCCATGTTTTACCTGTGATGGGGTTGGTCACTTCAACTACTTCAGTCACCACACCATTGCAGAATACAGTACCTGCTCTGTAAAGCATTGCTTTCACCTCTCTCGTAATCACACAAGTTTTTCCTCCTATGGTAATTGTAAAACTAGCAGTTCCAATTGTGCTAGGTGTGCCTGTGATATTTAAAGTGAGTGTGCCATTGCCATTGTTCAAGGTGCCTGCTGCAAGGGTTGCTGTTAAGCCTGTTACACCTGTTGAAACGATGGTTCTTGCATTGTAGTTGGCACCATTGGCTCCTGTGTAGTTTAATGTAACTGTTGTATTTGTTGCTGCTGTGCCACTATACAAACTGCCGGTATTGGCTGTGGTATCTTGGCTTAGGCTATTGATGCTTGGTGTTGGTATTGAACATGGCTCACTTTGGCTTACCCCATTGCACACATATTCTGCCCATTTGCAAGTACACAATTGGTCTTTGCAGAAGTAACGCATTGCTTGATTTGTGGTGGTGTTTGAGGTATCGGTTCCTCCAAATAAATACACCAAACCATTGGCAGTTTTGGCTTCTATATTGGCTCTTTGAAAATTGAGGGTATTGCTTTGTGCATACCAAGTATTGCCTGCAATGTCAAATACATATACCTTGTTTGAATTGCTTGAATTGCTTGCTGTGCTTTGTTTTCCTCCAAATACATACAATTTGTTGTCGTAATTGGTTGCTCCCACATGGCTCAATGCTTCTGGTAAATCAGGTAAGTTGGTCCAAGTATTGTTGCTTGGGTTATAGACTTCAACTGCTGTGCTAGTAGTATTGTTGCTGAGTGTTATTCCTCCAATTTTATAAATGAGGTTGTTGTACGCTACCAATCTGCTTTGGCTGGTTTGTTGGTTCGGGCTAGCTTGTGCGCTATAGGTATTGTTTTGTGGGTTGTATTGGGTAAAGGTATTTTGGTTGTTTGAATTAGTGCCCAATACATATACTTTGTTGTTGATGCTTACTGCATACAAACTGCTTGTTGAACTGCTAGGTTGGTTCGTTTGTGTTTGCCATGTATTGCTTGAAATATCATACGCTTGGGTTGTGCCATTTGTATTGAAGCAATAGATTTTGCCATTGGCTTCTGCTACGCCACATTCAATACAAGGTGTAGGTTTATCTGCTATGGCTGTGTATTTTCTATCATTGACATTGTACTTATACGCATTGCTTGTATTGTTTTGGTTAAACAAGTAAATGTTTGAATAATAAGTAGTGGCTCTGACAAGACTTGTTGCTGGTAGGTTTACGGTTGCAACTGTGGTGTCGTTGGCGCAGATATTGGCGGCGGCTAAAGCCGCCGCCAAACTCCTGTAAGTGACTCTGATACTTTGGTTGCTGGTAACATTGCTAAAAGTATAAGAACTGGCGGTAGGCACTTTGGTTCCATTCACAATCACACTGTCTATCCAGTAACCAGAGTTTGGTGTGAAGGTATACGTTTGTGATGTACCTGAATTCACATTTGTTGAACCAGCAGGGGTGATTGTGCCGTTGGTGCTTGAACTAGAATTAATAACTGGATTTATATTGTCTATAATTACAAAAGAATCTTTGGTATACACCCCTGCATAGGTATTGGAAACTTGCAAACGAATGATATAATTTCCTTTTTGCTTGAACAACAATACTGGGTTAATTGAAGTATCTGAGGTGCCATTGATAAACGCATAGCGGCTTTCAGCAGGCAACCACAAACCTGTTAAACTGTCTTTGATGCTCCATTTGTAATAGGTTTTACCACAACTGTTGAGCGTGTTCGACAAATTGGTAATTGGCAAGGTATCGGGTATGCAGGTATTGCCTTTGTTTTGTACAAATGTAAAGTTAGGAACGGGTATGGGTTGAACGCAGATGGTTTTGGTGATGGAGTCAGCAAAACACCTTGATATACTAGCTCCTGGCCTGAGAATCATTAGTTTTATTGAATATACTCCGGGTGTAGTAAATGCAACATCAATACTCTCAGTTCCATTTTTAAGTACTCCAGCATTTAAAGACCATCCGGAAGAAGGTGTTATGGTCCAATATTTTTGAAAAGTCGTAAAACATAGACTTCCATTTGTGTTAAAATAATTACCAATTGACTTGTTAACTATGTTTAAAATTGTGTTTTGACATATAATTGTATCTGGATTAATATTAAATAATGCCTTGGGTTTTGTTGTAACTTTAACAACTCCTGGACTTGAAGGATAATACAATTGACAGGGATTTGAAATTTCAAATGTTACTGTGAAAGCATTATTAGGTAACCCACAAGAAGTTGTCGAAAAAAGATGTGTGATGGAACTTGGTAAATTTTCTTGAGTGAAAGTTAATGGTGGTGTTCCATCATTAACACTAAAAGTGTAGTTAGTTCCTGGTGGATTTTCATTGGTATTAACAGTATCTACAGGATAAGTAATTGTATAAGGAGCACAGTCATTTACATTTCCAGGATTTATTAAACTACCTTGTGGTGAATTTCCATTAAAAAAACGATATGTTTTAGTTGTTGAACATCCTAATGGATTTGTTGTTGTTAATGCAATATTAAAAAATCCAAGAGCAGTATATAAATGACTTATTGATGTAAATGGATTTGAATATAAATTTGAATTTCCATCACCCCAATTTATATTATAACTAGTATTTGAAGTTGTACTTGCATTTACTAAATTTAAAATATAATCAGGTGTTAAACGTGATGCTGTACAATTTATAAATAGATTTTGATAGGGATCAAAATCAGTAGAGGTAGTATCAAACCTTGAATCAGTTGGCTTTTTCACTAAGACATTTTTAGTTATAAAACTAGTGCACCCAATTCCATCAGTTAAATCTAAGATTACAGAATACTGAGCATATCCGTTTCCAAATGTTGGATTAAAACTTACATTTGGGTTTGCTGCTGAACTTACATTTGGAGCGCCAACGGTATTGCTGAAATTCCAATTATAGGTTAATGGGGGATTACCAGTTGAAGTATTGGTAAATGTAACTGGACTCCCTGCACATGCAGAATCTGGGCTAAATGAGAACGATGCAATTGGTTTTCTGTTTACAACAATATTTTTATTTGTATTGGTAAAACAGCCATTGTTATCGGTAATAGTTAATTGAGTATTATAAGTTTGACTACCTGTTCCATTTACTGGATTAAAACTAACAATTGGGTTCTGTTGAGTGCTATTGGATGGTGCTCCAGTTCCAAATTGCCAAGAATAATTTAAGGGAGTGTTGCCTGTACCTGTTGCATTGAAAGTTACATTGGTACTAGCACAAATACTGTTTGGTGTATTGGTAAATGATGCAATAGGGTTTTTATTGATTATAATATTTTTACTTGTATTGTCATAACATCCATATTGATCAGTAGCCAATAAATTCACTGTGTAAGTTTGACTACCTGATCCGTTGGCAGGATTAAAACCTACTGAAGGATTTGCTTTACTTGAATTTGAAGGAGTCCCTACTCCTGTTCCAAATTGCCAATTGAATGTCAACGGATTTACTCCTGTTGAACTATTGTTAAAATTAACTGTACTACCTGAACAAGGTGTAATAGGGGAAAAAGTAAAATCAGGAATTGGCTTTGAAATAGTTAAGTTTTTCAAAGTATCAGCTTTAGCGCCATAAGTAACCCGAATTGAATAGCTGCTGGCAATTGACCTAGTTGGCACCAACCAGCTGTAATTGGTATTAGTAACATTCACATCTAAGATGCCACTTCCAAAATTGCCATTTTGGTCTGAAACTTCTATTTTAAAAAATGGAGCTGGACTCACTGCAAAACCCGTCGTATCAAAACGGATGATATAACTACTGCCACTGCACAGGTGTGTGGGGTTGCCGTCAATTCTAAGGTTTGATAGCGTTTGGGCCTTTGAGCTTTTTATTAAAGAATAAAAAAATAATAAAAATACGAGTAGTTGTAATTTTTGTTTCATAAGTATAATCATTAATTGTCTTTTTAACAATTAATACAAATATATAAAAACTATGCTTTTTGCATATTAAATTGACAATATAGAACCGCTTAGTTTTGTAATTTTGAATTGGAAAACAATTACAGCTATTACCAATTCACTTAAATGTTTAAAATAGTAAACCATAATTATGCTTAATTCCTTTTATTATTTCATTCCTAACGGAGTGTAATAGCCATTTTTGTTTTTTCACACCTATAAGTGTTTGTAATATAAACTCAAAGGTTTTTGGTTAAAGAAATGATATTTATAATATAAAATAAATATCAAAAAAAATCCTACAGTACAACTATGCTTCCAATGCCACTGTAAATTACATTAACTAGCTAGCTTACATACACGCACTCCTGAACAAATTCACTGCTTCAAATACGCTAAGCCACCCGTCAATATATTAACAGGCAAGCAACCATTGCTGAAACAATAGCTACTGTAAAACCCCAAAATAGAATTTAAGAACTATTGATTTGATAAAAACTTATACTTACCTTTGGCGTTAGTATTGTAAAAGGTTAGCATGATAGTTTCGTTTGCAGAAAAAAATACCAAGAAAATTTGGGAGGGAGAGTGGGTAAAAGGATATGCCTTGGAAATACAAGAAGTAGCAAGGCGGAAACTCAGAATGTTAAACAATGCAATAGATGTTAAAGACTTGATGATACCTCCATCTAACAGACTTGAAAAACTAAAAGGAACACTGAAAGATTTTTATTCAATAAGAGTCAACAACCAATGGCGAATTATTTTTCGTTGGGAAAATGGAAATGCTTTTGATGTTCAATTAATAGACTATCATTAAATCAATCAAATGAAAAAACTTAAAAACATACATCCAGGTGAAATCTTATTAGAGGAATTCTTAATTCCTCTTGAAATCACAGCATACAGATTGTCTAAGGAAATTGCTATACCTCAAACACGAATTTCTGAAATCATAAAAGGAAACAGACGCATCACTGCAGATACTGCATTGAGGCTATCAAAGTATTTTGGAAATTCAGCTAAATTTTGGTTAGGACTTCAAGATGATTTTGACATAGAAGAAGCATTAAGACAAAAAGAAAAAGACCTCAATACCATTAAACAATTTGATAGCAACGCAGCATAATTTCAAAAGTTTTTTCTTTAAATGCATGTAATCAAACACTATGGTTCGGATCTGATTAACACAAAAAGGAAAACCAATCATAGAAGAATCAACTAAAATACAATTAGGCTTCGACTGCCGCTCAGCCAGCCGGTAAAGTATAATAACTGGCAAGCGTGCATTCTCGCACTTCTGTATAAAATTGGTTAAAATACAACTAGGCTTCGGCTGCAGCTCAGCCGTCTAGTAGTTCAATATTAGATAAGCAAAACTAAAAAAACATTTACAACAACCTCCCTCCACCATTCATTTTGGATTCTAAATGGGTCAAACGGTTCAAAATATCTTGGGTGCTGGTTTGGGCATCAGGTATTTCATCGCTGAAATAATTGATAAATTTCCATACCTCTAAAATAGTATGAATAGGTACTTCATATGGATTATACAAAGTATTTAATGAATGAAGCATTAATGAACGTTTGGTATCTAATTGGTTCTGTACAATCTTAAATACAGCCCCTTCTTCTTTGCTTAACAATACATATGCTTCCCCTGATTTAATTTCATGCCAGTTTTGAACGTATTCACCAATAACATAACTACCATGTTGAATGGGTAACATAGAATCGCCTTCTATTTGAAAAGCCCTATACTTTCTTTCTTTTGCCAAAAAGGGTAATTGAAAAGTAGGCAATGAAGTAATGAATTCTGGATCATTGTAACCAGCCAAATAACCTGCTTTTACCTTTTGGTGAACCAACTCTATATTATCACGGTTGGCAGTATCAATGGTTGAAACCAAAACCCTCAGTTTTGTTCCACTTAAATATTCATCTTCTAACAGGGCTCTGTGGTTTGGATATGCTAGCAATTGATTCTTGATTAATACATCAATTTGAACCTTAAAATAATTAGAAACATTGACAATAAATTCTAATGGAGGATTCACTACAATGGCATTCTCGTAGCTATTTAATTTAGCCCTAGTAATTCCCAATGCTTTTGCCAAAGCTTCTTGTGATAAATGTGCCTCAGATCTGAGGTATTTTAAATTTGCACCAAAATAGTTGATAATCATGATAGCTTCATTAACAATGTTTTGTCAATATTACTATCAAATACTTGTAATTACAAATTCTAGGGCAAAAAAAAAGCCCCACAAAAATGTGGGGCTTCAAAGACTTGGCAACGACATACTTTCCCAGGTATTACCCAAGTATCATCTGCGCTGAAGGGCTTAACTTCTCTGTTCGGAATGGGAAGAGGTGGACACC
>CAISCU010000029.1 GCA_903883965.1 uncultured Bacteroidota bacterium | reverse complement strand
TTCATACATTGCACCATTTCCACTTGTATATTTTAATTCAATGGTAACATTGTTTGCCACTATCCCATTGGTTAAATTACCTTGATTGATTGAACCTATAGTATCCAAAGAACCTATAGATGCTGGATAGTCTTTGATGCATCGAACTGTCATACCAAAGCTTCTATCAAAGTTTGAGGTTGCATATGTTATTCCACCTTCTATTTGTAATAAATATGGGAAATACCCGATAATAGAAATACCCCAATAATATCCTGTTCCTCCTACATCATCAAAACCTCCATTAATATATCTTGATCCTGCTCTTGTAAACTTTATTTTTGAATTGATCGCACCAAAACTATTATTTTCAGTCCAGCTGATTCGTTCAGCTTCCAACTCTAAATTGGTTGGCAAACGATAGCCTGTTGGACAAGGATTATTTATACCATTTACCCCCTGCCATAAATTGTCATTTTGAGGAGTTCGCCAATCATAAGAACTGTTTGAAGGAGATATTAAAATAAAATTTCCATGCCCAGGCTGATCCGTTGAACTCAATGTTGTTGTTGTAGCTGAGTTTCTACACTGGTGTCCATCAGCTCCTCTTCCCCATTGGTACAAGTCTCCGTAGGCCAATGAATCGGTACTGCTGGTAGCGGCTCTTGAAGCGCCTAAGTTTCTATCCATCCAAGTTCTTCCAGTGATGGGGTTGGTTACTTCTACAACTTCTGTAATGACACCATTGCAAAATACAGTACCAGCTCTGTATGGCATTGTTTTCACTTCTCTTGTAAATACACAAGTTTTTCTTCCAATAGTAATTGTAAAACTTGCAGTACCATTTGTGTTCGGTGTACCAGTAATGTTTAATATGAGTGAACCGTTGCCATTGTTCAAGGTGCCTGCTGCAAGGGTTGCTGTTAAGCCTGTTACACCTGTTGAAACGATCGTTCTTGCATTGTAGTTGGCGCCATTGGCTCCTGTGTAGTTTAAAGTGACTGTTGTATTTATAGCTGAGGTGCCACTATACAAACTACCAGTATTGGCTGTGGTATCTTGGCTTAGACTATTGATGCTTGGTGACAATTGAGTACATGGTATATCACTCGTTTGCCCATTACACACATACTCAGACCATTTACAGGTACACAATTGGTCTTTGCAGAAGTATCTGTTAGCTTGATTGGTTGCAGTGTTTGAAGAGTCTGTTCCTCCAAATAGGTAAACTAAGCCATTGGCTGTTTTGGCTTCTATATTGGCTCTTTGAAAATTGAGTATATTGCCTTGTGCATACCAAGAATTGCCTGCAATGTCAAATACATATACCTTGTTTGAATTGCTTGAATTGCTTGCTGTGCTTTGTTTGCCTCCAAATACATACAATTTGTTGTCGTAATTGCTTGCACCTATATGGCTAAGTGCTTCTGGTAAATCAGGCAAGTTGGTCCAAGTGTTGTTGCTTGGGTTATATACTTCTACTACTGTGCTGGTAGTATTGGTGGTGGTATTGATGCCTCCAATTTTATAAATGAGGTTGTTATAGGCTACCAATCTGCTTTGGCTGGTTGGTTGGTTAGGGCTAGCTTGTGCAGTGTACGTATTGTTTAATGGGTTGTATTGGGTGAAAGTATTTTGGTTGTTGTTATTGGCTCCCAATACATATACTTTGTTATTGATGCTCACTGCATAAACACTGCTGGTTGAACTGTTGGGTTGGTTCGTTTGTGTTTGCCAAGTATTGCTGGCAATGTCATAAGCTTGGGTAGTGCCATTGGTATTGAAACAATAAACTTTACCATTGGCTGCTGCTACGCCACATTCTACGCATGGGGTAGGTTTGTCTGCAATGGCTGTGTATTTTCTGTCATTCACATTGTACTTGTAAGCATTGCCTGTATTGTTTTGGTTAAACAAGTAAATATTTGAATAATAAGTGGTGGCTCTGACAAGGCTTGTTGCTGGTAGGTTTACCGTTGCTACTGTGGTGTCGTTGGCGCAGATATTGGCGGCGGCTAGCGCCGCCGCCAAACTCCTATAAGTCACTCGAATACTTTGGTTGCTGCTTACATTGCTAAAAGTATAAGAACTGGCAGTAGGCACTTTTATTCCATTTACAATAACACTGTCAATCCAATAACCTGGGTTAGGAGTGAAAATATACGTTTGTGAAGTACCTGAGTTGACACTTGTTGACCCTGATGGAGTGATGGTACCATTTGCTTCTGAACTGGCATCGATACTATGTGTTACAGTGCCAGTATACAGTTGGGTAATTTCTTGTTGGGTGAGGGCGCGGTTGTATATGGAAATATCGTCTAAATCACCATTCCAATTATTACCACCATTTGAACTATATAAAGCACCTAAAATTAATGGTGTACTTGAATTTGATATTGTGCATGTATTACATGCACTCCAATTCGGATTCGAAATTATTGTTCCATCTATATAAATTTTATTTTGAGTTTGTGGCGCATATACTATTATCATTGAATGCCATTCAGAGGCTTTAATTGCTATATCACTTCCTATTGAACCACAGCTGTTACTGTTAATTCCATAACCCAAACATTTAACACCATTTGGTACTGACCCTCCACCATAATCAATTGCGCTGTAATATCCAGTATTAACACAACCACCGCCGGTACCTTTCTGTAATATATAGTTTGTCGTGTTACCCATAATGCTCTGTTTAAACCAAACACTTAATGTCATTTCATTACCAACTATTAATGAATTTGAATGTTGAATATTAATTTTTGAACTACCATTAAAATTAAACGCTTTATTATTATTTCCACTCCTGTCATTTGTTAAAATTGCACCATAAACCGTTCCATGATTCCCATTTCCACTTTCATCATTGGCATTGCCATTGAAGGGCCAGTAACCAACCAGGCCATTGGTAGGAACATAAGTAGGAAGCGTATAGTTTACAATTAAGTTTAAAGTAGCAGTACTGTCACAACCACTTGCATTGCTTAGTGTTGCTGTTTGACTGCCACTATTATTGAATGTCAAACCATTCCAAGTGTATGGTAAACTTGTTGAAGAAATGCTTAAATTGGTTGTTGAGCTGGTGGGTGTGCAAGGAGTTACACCTGTGTATAATGCTGTAATTTCTTGTTGGGTTAAAGCACGGTTGTATATGGCTATATCGTCGAGAAAGCCTGGAAAATGGTCATTAAAATGAGTTGAATTACCAATTATTAGAGATAAGTTTTGATTGTTTATAGGTGATATTGGTAAATTAGAATAATTCTGTGCTGATTTATTTTGAGCTACTAAATTTCCATCTATGTATATTGTAAATGCTGAGGGTTGAATTGAACCTTGAGGTGAGTTAAATACTGCTGTAAAATGGTGCCAAACACCATCAGATGGACTAAATTGGGCTGTACCACTTCCTACTCCATTTCCACAATTTTGAGACTCTGCTGAGTAGTATAATTTATTATCAGTACCTGCAAAAACTCTCAACCCGGTTCTTACAGGAGATGGATTACAAGATGAACCAGCAACCAATGAACCAGATTGACTTGGAGTTCCAGGGTTTTTCTTAAACCAAACTGAAATTGTGTACTCATTAATATTTGTTTGGTACAATCCATTAATTTGAATGTATTGACTATGATTTGAAAACGAGAAACAACCATTATTGTTATTTTTCCTATCTGATGTCAAAGTCGCCCCATTCACCGTTCCATGATTGCCATTCCCACTTTCGTCATTGGCATTGCCATTGAAAGGCCAGTAACCTACTAAGCCGTTTGTGGGAATATAATTAGGTAGTATATAATTTATAGTTAAGTTTAACGTAGCTGTACTATCACACCCTTTTGCATTGGTTAAAGTTGCTGTTTGACTGCCACTGTTGTTGAACGTCAAACCATTCCAAGTATAAGGCAAGCTTGTTGAAGGAATGCTCAAATTGGTTGTTGAACTGGTGGGTGTGCAAGGGGGGGCACCTGTGTACAAAGCCGTAATTTCTTGTTGGGTTAAGGCACGGTTCCAAATACCAACATCATCAAGTTTACCTTTAAATACTTCATGTCCTCCTCCTATAGACCCTATTCTAAGGCCAATATTTTGATTGTAATTTATTGAGTTAGGAACATTACTTGAACCATCTAGGTTAGAATTTAAATATAAATAATAGTATAGCCCACTTTTAATAAAAACCACATGATACCAAATGTTATTTGAATAATTTATTGAATTTCCTTGAGCATATATTAAATCCCAAAAAGCATTTGCAGGTCCAACACCATACGTTAGTCTATTGGGTACATGTTCATTGTTTAATTCAACTGCAAAACCAGTATGATTAATACTATTGAACAAACATTGTTGATATTTTAAAATATTTGAAGAGCTCATCCAAATAGAAACAGAAAAGTTATTTTGTAAGTTCACTAAACTTCTATTAATTTCAATTTCTTGAGTTAAATCAGCAGTACCACAACAATTCACTCCATTAAAACTAAATGCATTCCCTGCAACTCCATTCCTATCACTAGTCAATGTTGCCCCATTCACCATTCCATGATTTCCATTGCCACTCTCATCATTGGCATTGCCATTGAAAGGCCAATAACCCACTAAGCCGTTGGTGGGTACATAAGCAGGAATGTTTTGGGAGAAAGCGCCTATGCTTAAGAAAATCAAGCAAAGAAAAATTGGTAGTTTATTGTTCATGTTTTACTATTTTTTGTGAAGTTATTTGGGGTAAATTCATTTTTAAGGGATAAGACTTGTGTGATTTAGGCTTCAGAAAACTGAGAAAATTTTCAAAAAGGCTGATTTTATGCTTTAAAATGATATATTTTTCAATGCCCATAAGTCATTTCATTTGTATCTTATGTAAATTTATAATTTACATTTTGGCTGTAGTTTTTATGCAAAAACGGGTAGTATTTCTGCACTTGAACTACCGCTATAAACCTATATATATATTTAAAAAAAGAATCAAAACCTTTTAAAGAGATGGCTTTTGGCGGTTGAATCAAATCAATGTTAATGGGGAAGGGCATTGTATTGGATAAATTAATTTACCTATCAAATGTAAATAAATAATTTACCAAAAAGCAAATTTTAATAGAATAGGCACACCATAAAAGCGTATTGTAAATCTATGACTTACCGCTGCATTGGGTTATAATTGCTCTATGAGCGTTCATATTGGTGAAGAGATCAAGAAAAGGGCAAAAGAATTACGCATCGGACCAACTGAATTAGCACAACTTGTCAATAGCTCTAAACAAAACATCTACTCCATTTACAAACGCAAAAGCATTGACAGTGAATTGCTATACCGAATTTCTTTGGTACTGAGGTATGATTTCTTTCAATTTTATTCCTTTAAGCAAACTGAATTCAGTTCAGAAAAGGCTATATATACTGCAGGTCCCGCCAGTTTAGATACGTTAACCAGCGAACTGCAAGATTGCCGCAAAAAATACAACCTGCTTAGAGAGCTTTTTCACATGAGCGAAGGCAAGGAACAAATCTAATTTTTGCGTTTCCCTTTCCACTAATTTCCCTATTTTCGCGGTATGTCAGAAGAAATATTCAAGAAAGTAGTTTCGCATGCCAAAGAGTATGGTTTTGTGTTCCCTTCAAGTGAAATTTATGAAGGCCTAGGTGCTGTGTATGATTACGGCCAAAACGGGGTTGAACTCAAAAACAATTTGAGGCAATATTGGTGGAAGTCGATGGTGCAATTGCACGAAAACATAGTAGGCTTAGATGCGGCTATTTTCATGCACCCTAAGGTTTGGAAAGCCAGCGGGCATATTGATGGGTTCAGCGACCCCATGATTGACAACAAAGATTCTAAAAAACGCTACCGTGCCGATCAATTGTTGGAAGACAAAATTGAACGTTACCACAAAGACGGCAAAGCACAAAAAGCTGCAGACTTGCAACAAGGCCTAGATGCGGCTTTGCTTGACAACAATTTAGAGGCCCTCAAGCAATTGATTGTTGACCACGAAATTGTTTGCCCAGTAAGCGGTACCCGCAACTGGACCGATGTGCGCCAATTTAACCTCATGTTCAGTACCGAAATGGGCGCCATGGCCGGAGCAGAAGACAACAAAGTGTACTTACGCCCAGAAACAGCACAGGGTATTTTTGTAAACTTTTTAAACGTACAAAAAACAGGCAGAATGAAAGTACCTTTTGGCATTGCCCAAACGGGTAAGGCATTCCGCAACGAAATTATAGCCCGCCAATTTATCATGCGCATGCGTGAATTTGAGCAAATGGAAATGCAATTTTTTGTAAGACCAGGCACCCAACAAACCTGGTATGCTTACTGGAAAGAAGCCCGTATGAAATGGCACCACAAATTGGGATTTGGATCAGAAAAATACCGCTTCCACGACCACGTAAAATTGGCGCATTATGCCGATGCAGCGGTTGACATTGAATTTGATTTTCCGTTTGGTTTCAAAGAAATGGAAGGCATTCATAGCCGTACCGATTTTGATTTAAAAAACCATACCGAATTGTCGGGTAAAAAATTGCAATATTTTGATGCCGAATTAGACGAAAACGGCAAGGCTTATGGCAATTATATTCCTTATGTAGTTGAAACTTCAATTGGTTTAGACCGTTTGTTTTTGGCTACGCTTTGTGCAGCCTATAAAGAAGAACAAGTGGGCGAAGGCGATACCCGAACCGTATTGAGTTTGCCACCGGTATTGGCGCCAGTAAAATTGGCTATTTTTCCGTTAACCAAAAAAGATGGTTTACCTGAAATGGCGCGTGAAATCATGGACAAGCTAAAATACGAGTTCACTTGTTTTTACGAAGAAAAAGATGCCATTGGCAAGCGTTACAGAAGACAAGATGCCATTGGTACTCCGTTTTGCATTACCATTGACCACGAAAGTTTAAGCACGCAAACTGTTACCATCAGACACCGCGACACCATGGTACAAGAGCGCATTGCCATAGCCGATATTCAGCAGTTGGTTCAAAATGCCATTAGCTGGAAAACACTCTTAGATTAAATACACGCATGTTGCTTCGTTTATTGGAATCGGGGCAATTTGCCAATGTACTGCAAGCTGAAGCGCTCAACTTACTAAAGCACCAAACAAGTTTGGCCCATGAGCAGGCCGTACTTGACTGTTTGCAAAACTGGTTCAACAAAAACAGTGTTTGTTTCAATACTTCTGGTACCACTGGTGCTGCCAAAACTTTTTGTTTTACCCACCAACAAATACAATTGAGTGCCCAGGCCAGTATTCAGGCTTTTGGCTTGAGCAAGCAAACCCGTTTTTTATTGTGCATGCAGCCGCAATTTGTTGGGACAGCCATGTTGGTTTACAGAGCGGCATTGTTAGGTGCAGAGTTGGGAGTAGTTGGCCCTTCTAAAAACCCGCTCAAAGACCTGCCCTTGGCTCATGGCTACAACTTTGTTTCCTTGGTACCTTACCAATTGAACCACATATTGGCTTGCCCAGTATCTACAGAAAAACTCAAAGCTTTTGATACCATTTTAATTGGAGGCGCAGCCATAGACCCCGCTTTGGAACAAGCCATTGTAAAACACCAATTGAATGCGTACCATTCGTATGGCATGACCGAAACCCTTTCGCATATTGCCCTTCTAAAAATTGGACACGAAAAGGCATTTAAAACTTTACCCGGAGTAAAAATTGGTTTAACCAACGAACATTGTTTGTTCATTGAAACTCCATGGAACCAAACACCCATTACAACCAAAGATTGCGCAAGCATATTAGCTGATGGCCGTTTTACCATTCAGGGCCGGCTCGATTTTTTGATCAATTCTGGAGGCATTAAAATGAACCCTGAATTGTTAGAACAACACATTGCTCAGTATTTGTTTAGTATAGGCATTCAAAACAGGCCTTTTGTCATTGCTTGGAACCAGCATGCTGAACTAGGGCAAGCCTTGTTGTTGGTTACCGAACATGAATTGTTTGCTCAAAATGTATTCGAAGGCATTTGCAAAGCACTGCAAATAAGCATCCATCCTTATGCATTTCCGAAGGCACAAATTGCCCTACCTGCATTTCCAAGAACAGAATCGGGTAAAATTGACCGCTTTAAAATAATTGAACAAGCTCAAAATCAGCTAAAAGCGTGATAATTTGAAATCCGCAAAAATTTCATGTGCGAATGCCAATCTAATTTTTAAATTCGCAGAAGTTAATTTTTAAAGATATGTATTGGACATTAGAATTGGCATCGTATTTAGATGATGCACCATGGCCTGCTACTAAAGATGAGTTGATTGATTATTCCATTCGCTCGGGCGCACCGCTTGAAGTCATAGAAAATCTTCAAGAACTAGAAGATGATGGAGAGCCTTTTGAAACAATTGAAGAAATTTGGCCTGATTATCCTACCAACGAGGATTATTTCTACAACGAAGACGAACTATAGTTCTTCAACTTCATTTTTACGACCTAATTGAACAAAATCCGCCTGGTATGCTTCCAGTTGCGGATTTGTTTTTTCTTGCAGGTTAATGCAATATTTTAAACCCGCACCCGCACCAATTGATCTTACCAAACCTAGGTCTAATAACAAAGTAAAATCACGTTGGATGGTTTTGCGGTTGCAATCAAATTCGTTTACCAATTCTTTGGTAGAAATAAAGCCTTTGTGTTGAACAATGTACATGATTAATTTTTGTCTTTTGTTCAGAATGCTTTCGTCTATTTCTTTGAGTTTATAGCCACGTTCAAACACATAGTTCATGATGTTTTTTTGACGAGGATTCAACTTTTCAAAATCAACTTGCTTTCTAAAATAAGACTGAAACAAATCTTTTATTCTGAACAACTGGTTCTGGTGCATGTTCAAGCCAAAAACCACTTGGTCGTCAAAACCAGCAGCTTTTTTGTCTTTGCTGCCGCAGAGTTGAAAATAAATGTTCTTATTGAGGTACAACTCGTGTTCTATGCTAATTAAACCAAAGCAATCCATTTGGTGCTTGGCCAACCAAAAATGTTGCAAGAGGCAAGCTACTTTGGGTTTCAATTCATCAAAAATGGGTAGGGCCATGATTCTAAAATGCAACATCCACGATTGCACCATTGGGTGAAATTCTGAATCTGAATTCATGAATTCAAACAAGCCATCCAATTCCAATTCTGTTTCTACATCGAGGCGTTCTGGGTAGCCAATTTGTTTGCCCGAAAACAGGTTCCACTCTTTGTTGCTTTGAAACAAATCTACAATGAGTATTTTGTGCAACTTGTAAAACAAATTCAATGAAAGTGGTTCTTGAATTTGCAATTGCAAGTATTGTTCTGCTTTGTGGTATTGTTCTATAGCCCGCTCATTGATGCCATTGGCATGAATGTTTTTATTGACAATGTATTTAACCGTTTTAATGTCAACCAAATTGTGGTCTATGGCATTGGCATAATAGTTTCTAAGAATAGAGCTATTGGCTTTTTCTATGTTGCTGATATTTTCAGGCAAGTCAATGAATTCATAAATGCTTTGCAACTCGCTGTATTGTTTGGCAAGTGCAAGGAATGCATCATCTAATGAAACTTGTGGCTCGTATCTGTTTACTAATATCATCTCTCACGAAGCTAAGAGCAAATACAATTGCTTGCGAAAGGGCTGCTTTAACAGATTTCGTGGATTGTGTTATTACAGGTAATTTATTGCAAATAAAAAATGCGGAAAGCCTTATCTGATAAGGACTTTCCGCATTACAACATTTTTAGACAGATTTATTTTTAGCTGTGTATAAATGCATTATTGGCCACCCAAAGCACGGTAGCGTTTCATACATTCTTCAGCATATTGTGGCCTGCTCATTTTATTAAATACATTGGCCAAATTGTACCAAGCATCTTTGTAATTTTGATTGATACTTAAGGCTACTTGATAAGCATCGGCTGCTTTTTGCAAGCTCCCAACCATTTCATAGGCTTGTGCCAATGCAAAACTAATTTCAGGTATGCTTCTGCCATGTTTGGCAGCCATTTCGAGCTGTTTTACCGCCGCAGCATAGTCGCCCAAATTCATGTAACTCATACCGCTGTAATACCAGCTTTCGGCCACATTCTCTTTGTAGTCGGTTGCTTTCTTAAAGGTTTCGATGGCTTTGTTATAATCTTTTCTATTAAAAAACACCAAACCCAAACTGCTATAGGCCGAATAGTTTTCTGGATAAATTTCAATGGCTTTGTTGAGTGCATGTTCGGCACTGTCTAACTGACCCAAAGTTAAATAGGCATAACCCAACATGCGCCAGCTTTCTTCGTCTTTATTTTGGTAGGCAACCGCTTGGCTAAAATAATACACCGCAGAATCTGATTGGTTGTGGTCAATGGCAGCATAACCCAAAGGCATTAAATTGTTTTCTCTTTTTACAACGGCAGCCAAAGGTACTCCATCAGCACTTACAGTGTAAACTGTTCCTTTAGGAGGGAATGAACCAGTTAGCAATTCGTGTTGCGAAAAAGTACGGCTGGTTAAAATTAAATAATCCCAATTGGCTTTTTGTTCTTCGTTTTCGCGGGTCCAAGTAAATTCTATTTTAGGGTTGATGCGGTGTGCCCAATAAGCAGCAGTGGTTACCTCATTGTTGATGCTTACTTTCAAGGCTTGGGTTGGGTGTTGTGTGGCTATCCATTCGGCAGCGGCTCTACATGAATTGCTGTAATAATCTGTTTCATAAGTGCCATAAGCACCAGGCAAACCACCAACTAATTCGTTAAAATAAACGTATTGGTTGGGATGGTTTTTTACAAACCAAATGAGTGGTTTAATGAACAAACCTGCAAACATTACCGCAGTTAAAAGGGCAATAATTTTTTTACGGCTCAATAAATAATCAAATGTAAAAGCTGCTATTACAATAGCACTTGGCAACACAAATAAATAGTGTCTCCACCCGTTGTAATAGTTTAGGTTGCTCAATTCTGCATAGGCAATTGGGAACAAGGTCATGAACAAAAACATCAACAAAAACCAAAATTGCTGTGCTTGTTTGCGTTTGATAAAAGGTAACAATACAATGCCTCCAATAAAACCAATTAACACATACAATGGGTTGCCTATGCTTAAAAATTTAACCACATAATACCAAGGCGCACTGGTTAGCATATACATGCGATTGCCTTCAAACAATTCTACATTGTTGGTATAGAAAGCATTTTCTGATGCCTTTTTAAATGCCACAAACGGGTTACTAAGTGGATGTTCATGGGCATAAGGCCAAAGGGCAATTCCAATCACATAACTCAATACCGCTACTACTAAAAACCATTTGATTCCTTTTACTAAGAATGCACCTGATTGTGCTTGTTTGGTAAACACACGGTACAACCAAATTAAGCCAATAAACATGGCAAAATAGGCCAACAACAAAAAGGCCCCTACCCTAGATGCAATGCCTATACCTATACCCAATGCAAGCCAAATTAAATGAGCTGTTTTAGGTTTATTGGGCTGTTTAAACAATTTTACAAAATACAAGCCTGCAAAGGCAAAGCCCAATGCAAACGGAATATCTGTAGGGTTGTTCATGCTATGGCCAAACCATCCTGGGTTAAAAAACAACATTAAAAAGGCCAAGCAGGCTGCACGCCATGAAGCCAATTCAAAAGCTATTAAGCCTACAAACAAAACTCCTAAAAAACCATATAATGAATTGATCAAATGCCTGGTTTCATACACACCCGTTCCAAAAGTATGGTACGCAAATGCTGAAATGGTATTGATTTGTTCTCCATAAAAACGGTAGGCTTGCCTAATGAATTCGCCCGCATTCAAGGGCTCTGCAATGGCCGCAGTATCTTTGCCTCCAGTAGTTAAATACCTGTACGACAATTCTGCATAATCGTTGTGCGCTTTTTCGTCCCAGGTACTGCCAAAATCTTGGCTCAAATAAGGCATCAAAAATAAGCCCGCCACCACCATCACTAAAAATAACAGGCGGTATATGGCTCCATTTGAATTTGAAAATTGCAGGCCTTTTTCTTTGATTTCAGACACAGCACTGCTTACAAAATAATGCCACCTTAAACCAAAAGTATTTTTGAGCAAACGAAATACCGAACCCGTTTGGCTACTTGCATTTAAATAGGGAACAGTGGTATGTGGCACTTGGTTTACCGAAACGGCATAAGCCACTTGGTCAAAAGTATTGCAGTAATTGAGCTGGTTGTTGAACAGGCTTGCCAATTCAGTAGTTTTGCCCATGCAACAGTCGGCATAGTTGTCTGCTAAATTCAAAGGGCTGAGCAAACGCGTAAAGCGGTTCAATAAAGATTTTTCTGCTGTGTGTTTTGCATTGCCTTTGTTGAGTATAGTGAGCCCTTGTAATTGCTTTTTATGCGTAAGCAACAATTGCATGAGGTTGCCTAAGTTTTCGTTTGCATTAAACAATACCAAGGCATTCGCCCCTTTGGCATTGGCTAGCGCTTCCCTTATTTGAGCAGACAAATCAGTTGCCTGTTCTATGCATATGAGTTTACCCGACTCTTTGAACGGAGCCAAAGAACTGGTATCTAAATGTTGGGCTTGTAAACAAATAATTTCAACATCTAGTTTAGATTTTTGAAGCGTGGTTTGCAGGTTTGAAACAAAAGCCTGATTGGCTTTAGCTACATTTACTAATACGCTAATTTTAGCCTCTGATTGTGTTGTCATATAATGCTAAGAGATCTTTTCAAATACAAACAAATTGTTCAAACCTAATTGAAAGCGTTGTTTGCAAACGAGTTTAAATTGTGGTGCAGTAAACAAATAAATGGTTTGAGCCGGATCGTACCCATAATGTTCTTCGAGGCTCATGCCATCAATTAATTTGAGGGTAGTTAAAACGGCCAAGATGGTATCAACTTGCGGAGATGGAACGGTGATAATGACCCTACCTCCTGGTTTTAAATAATTGAAACAATTGTTGGCCAATTCTTTTTGTAATTGACTAGGAATGTGTTCCAATACCGCCAATAGGGTAATGACATCGTATTGCACACCCATTGGTGATACTTCAGGAAAATAACCTGGTATGAGGGTATACAAAGGGGTTTCAACCTGTTGTGTTAAAGTGGGATCAATGCCAAATCCTTTGCTAATGGTGCCTCGTAGCGCTTCAAACATCACCCCATCTACACTGCCAATGTCTAAAACGGTATCGCCTTGTTTGATGAATTTTTTAGCCTTGTTGATGCGTACATTTTGTAAATACCTGTCTAATGCTTTCATGCTTATTTCTTTTTGTTGACACTTAACACACCCAAGAAAAAACTAGACAATACGGTTTGTAAACCCATAATAATAAATACCACACTGGGTATAACAACGCGTAAAATTTTAGGATAATCTAAGCTGCCAAAATGGGTTTCTTGCCACAAGTAAAGCGAATAAAACGTACCTGCAATGCCCGTTAAAAAAACCAACAAGCCAAAAACCAAACCAGCTTCTACGCTTAGTTTTTCGGCAAATTTGTTCAATGATTTATTGGCAGGCAAAAACCCTGCTTCTACGGCATATGTTCTGGTAAATACGCCAAAACTCACTGCCTGAAAACCTACTATCATGAGGGCGCCTGCATACAATAGGGTATTGGTATCAAAAAACACTTGGTCAAAAATACCCATAGGCCCTTGAATGGTGAGCGCACCCAAAATGGTACCCAACAACATCAAAAACAAACCAGGGTATAAAAATAACCAACGCGGCGAGTAAATAAGTAAAAAACGCAAATGTCTCCAACCATCTCTCCAAGTTCTTAAATGAGGCGGTCTAGACCTTCCATCTTTGGCCAATGTGGTGGGTACTTCTGTAATATTGAGTTTAAAAATTGTGGCCTTTACCACCATTTCGCTGGCAAATTCCATGCCTGTGGTTTTTAAATCGAGTAGGCTTACAATGTCTTGTCTGAATCCTCTTAACCCACAATGAAAATCGCGCACAGGGCAATTGAAAAACAACCTGCCAATAAAAGACAATACCGGATTGCCTAAATATTTGTGTAAAAAAGGCATAGCTCCAGGTGCAATACCGCCTTTAAAACGGTTGCCCATTACCAAGTCTTTACCTGCTCTTAATTCTTGAACAAAGGGCCCTAGGTTGGCAAAATCATAGCTATCGTCTGAGTCGCCCATAATAACATACTTGCCTTTGGCTGCTTCTATGGCACCCATGAGCGCGCTGCCATATCCTTTTCTTGGAACAGCAACCACTCTTGCTCCCAATTCAGTTGCCAATTGTTGTGAACCGTCTGTACTGCCATTGTCGCCAATGACTACCTCTCCATTGACGCCATTGGTTTGCATCCAGTTCATGGCTTTTTGAATACAGGTACCTATTGTTTCTGCTTCGTTTAAGCAGGGCATCACAACACTTAATTCTATTTGATCATTCATGCAAATTGTAGCCGTATAAATTGTATTTTTTTAATGCAAGTTTTGCGAAAATAAGGATTTAATTTTAACCCCAATCTTCCTTATTTCTTAATAATTTAGGAGGGTATCCAAATCAGTTTCAAAGCGTTTCTTCGGTAAAAATTGTTCTTCCAAGTCCATGTTAAATGGCACTGGGGTATCTAATGATGCTGTTCTCATAACAGGTGCATCTAGGAACTTGAAACAATGTTGCGAAATCTGAGCTGCAATTTCAGCACCTATGCCACCGGTATAAGTGTCTTCATGCAATACCAATGCTTTGCCAGTTTTCTTCACACTTTCCATGACTGTTTCTTGGTCCCAAGGCAAGAGCGTTCTCAAATCAATGATATCGGCATCAATTTGGTTTGCGTTGACATACTGCGTTGCCCAATGCACTCCGGCGCCATAAGTAATGATAGAAACCTCATTACCTGTTTTTACTTTTCGGGCAGGACCTATTTTTAACTCGTAGTAATCGTCAAACACCTCTTCTTCTAATTCAACAGAACGGTACAATACTTTGTGTTCAAAAAACAATACCGGATTGGAATCAGAAATGGCAGCGGTTAACAAACCTTTGGCATCGGAAGGTGTAGCAGGATATACTATTTTTAAACCGGGTACATGAAAAAACCAAGCTTCATTGCTTTGTGAATGAAAGGGGCCAGCACCAACTCCTGCACCTGTTGGCATGCGCACTACCACATCGGCAGCTTGCCCCCAACGGTAATAACTCTTGGCCAAATTGTTCACTATTTGGTTAAATCCAACGCTCACAAAATCGGCAAATTGCATTTCTACCATGGCTTTCATTCCCTTAATGGCTAAGCCATAACCAGCACCAATAATGGCACTTTCACACAATGGGGTATTTCTTACCCTGCCCCTACCAAACTCCTCTAAAAAACCTTGGGTAATTTTAAAAACCCCACCATAATCAGCAATGTCTTGCCCCATTAATACCAAATTGGGATGCTGTTGCATAGCTTGTTTGAGCCCATCGCTAATGGCATCTACATATCTTTTTTTGCTAGTGCCTGTGTGCTGGGGCAATACCTGAACCTGTTGCAAGTGTTCAAATTCGGCTATGGCATGTTGTTCAGGCACTGGCGCATATACATCATTGAGTTCAGTTGGGAGGTCTGGAATTAAATCTGGCATGTTCAATACGGCTTCAACACCCGCATCAATCTCTTGTTTGATGGTTAATTTAATGGCATCAATTTGTGCCTGATCCACTACTCCTTGTGCCAACAAATATTGCTCAAAATTGGCAACTGGGTCTTTTTTGGCCCATTCATCAAACAATTCTTGTGGTACGTATTTGGTTCCCGAAGCTTCTTCATGCCCACGCATTCTAAAGGTCATGCATTCCAACAAAACCGGTCTTGGATTTTTTCGGATCGATTCAGCTAAGTTTTTAACCGTATCGTAAACTTCTAATAAATTATTGCCATCTATTTGGTAGGCTTCCATGCCATACCCAATGCCCTTATCGGTAAAACTCTTGAACCTAAATTGTTGGTTCGATGGAGTTGACAAGCCATACCCATTGTTCTCAATTAAAAATATAACAGGTAATTGCCAAACGGCTGCTGTATTGAGTGCTTCGTGAAAATCACCTTCACTGGCTCCTCCATCTCCACTAAAAACAACCGTTACTTTTTGTTCTTCTTTGAGCAAATTGGCCAAAGCAATACCGTCTGCAACACCCAACATGGCTCCCAAATGCGAAATCATGCCCACAATATGGTATTCGTTGGTTCCAAAATGGAAAGACCTTTCTCGGCCTTTAGAAAAACCTTCGTATTTGCCTTGCCATTGGGCAAAGAGTTTTTCAAATGGAATATTTCTGCCGGTAAAAATGCCTAAATTTCTGTGTAGGGGTAAAATGTATTCATCAGGCTCTAAAGCTGAAACAGTTCCAACACTGATGGCCTCTTGACCTATACCAGAAAACCATTTGCTGACTTTTCCTTGCCTGAGTAAAATGAGCATTTTTTCCTCAATCATGCGAGGCTTAATGATTGATTTGTAAAGTGAGGTCAATACCTCATTGCTGTAGTTCCTTCTGTTAAACTCCATCATATCTGACAAAAGTAAGCGGAAATTCTCAAATAGAGCGCTATTTGGCCTTTAATTTGCAGGTAGGGTTTTATCTGGCTAAAAAAGCCAAAACAAATCTATAAATTGTAGCATGAAAAAGATCGCATTTGTCAGTTGCTTATTTGTATTAATTGGGTTCAAGTTACAGGCCCAAGATTTACGCTGGTACCAATGGAATGAAGGCTATCCATTAGCCAAAAAAGAAGGTAAAATAATTTTAATAGATGCCTACACTGATTGGTGCGGATGGTGTAAAAAAATGGACCGAGATACGTATAGCAATCCGGGTATCATACAAACCCTCAATAAAGATTTTATAGCCATTAAGTTCAATCCTGAACTCAGAGATTCCGTTTATTGGGTAGACAGCACCAGTTACTCAGCTGCCGACTTTTTTAACCAATTAACCAGAGGTGAGCGTACTGGATTCCCAACCACTTATTTTATAAATCCAACTAAAAGAAGTTTATTTATTGACCCTGGATACCATGATGCTGCAACGTTTTCAGGTGTTCTTAAACAAGTTTTAAAAGACTATAAATAATTTCTTGCAAGCATTTCATTAAGTTTGCAACTACTTTTATGAGCGATCCAATCAAACACGAGTGCGGCATTGCACTCATTCGTCTTCTCAAACCACTAAGTTTTTACCAAGAAAAATATGGGTCTTCTCTTTACGGACTCAAAAAATTGTACCTGCTCATGGAAAAGCAACACAACCGTGGGCAAGATGGAGCAGGATTAGGGGTAATTAAATTCAATCCTGAACCAGGAGAAAGTTATATTTTTAGACAAAGGGCAAACGGCAGTGGTGCCATTGCAGAAATTTTTGAGAAAGTAACTAAGAAAATTTCCAAATCAGGAACCGAAACGCAAACCAAAGATCCAGATTATTTAAAAAAACATGCCCCATTTGTTGGAGAATTGTATTTAGGGCATTTGAGATATGGAACGCATGGGGGCAATAGTGTAGATTTATGCCATCCGTTTATCAGAGAAAATAATTGGATGAGCAGAAACCTCATGCTAGCTGGCAATTTTAACCTTACCAATGTTGACGAACTGTTTCAGTTATTAATTGACTTGGGTCAACATCCAAGAGAAAAAGCAGATACGGTTACCATGCTCGAAAAAATGGGTCATTTCTTGGACGAAGAAGTACAAAGAAATTTTACCCGTTTTAAATTGGAAGGAAAAGACAACCAATCTATCACCAAATTAATTGCAGAAAATATCAACCTAGAGAGTATACTCAAACGTTCACTCAAAGAAGCAGATGGAGGGTATGTAATGGCAGGAACCATTGGTCATGGAGATGCCTTTGTGGTGAGAGACCCCAATGGAATTAGACCTTGTTTCTATTACCAAGACGATGAAATTTGTGTGGTAACCAGCGAAAAACCGGCCATCATGACTGGTTTTAATATTCCTTACAAAGCAGTCAAAGAATTAGGACCAGGCAATGCGCTGATGATATACCAATCTGGTAAAGTTGAAGAGGTAAATATCATGCCCGCTGGCGAGAAAAAATCTTGTTCTTTTGAACGCATTTATTTTTCTAGAGGCAACGACCGCGAAATTTACCAAGAGCGCAAACAATTGGGTTATTTGTTAGGACCCAAAATTTTAGAAGCGGTACAATACGATTTTAAAAATACTGTTTTCTCATACATTCCAAATACAGCTGCAGTGGCTTTCTATGGAATGATTGATGGCATGAACGATTTGCTGGATGATTGGAAAGCAAACGAAATAAAAAAGCAAGGCAACAACCTTGAAATAGATAAACTCAAAGAAATTTTAGCCTTCAGACCACGCCGAGAAAGGTTGGCTGTAAAAGATGCCAAACTCCGAACGTTTATTACCGATGATGCGCACCGCGAAGACATGGTTGCTCATGTATACGATGTTACTTATGGCATTATTAAAAACCAGCAAGACACACTTGTAGTCATTGATGATTCTATTGTAAGAGGTACTACACTTAAAACAAGTATTCTGAGAATATTAGACCGTTTGCATCCTAAAAAAATCATCATTGTTTCTTCGTCTCCACAAATACGTTACCCTGATTGTTATGGCATAGACATGAGCCGCATGAAAGATTTTGTTGCGTTTCAGGCTATGGTAGCACTGCTCAAGGAACGCAATTTAGAACACCGCTTACAAGAAGTATACGATTTGTGTAAAGCGCAAGAGCATTTGCCAAAAGAACAAATGGCAAACCATGTTCAATCATTGTATGCGCATTTTACAGATGATGAAATCAGCAAAAAAATTGCACAAATTGTTACTCCAGAACAAATTGAAGCAGAAGTTGATGTTATTTTTCAAAGTATAGAAGGCCTGCACAAAGCCTGCCCTAACCACAGTGGCGACTGGTATTTTAGCGGCAACTACCCTACACCTGGCGGCAACAAGGTGGTATGTAAAGCATTTATGTTGTACATGGAAGGCGATAGTTCAAGGGCATATTAATATAAATATTTTAGGTCCAATAACATGAAATTAAGAAGTGAAAATTTGGTAAAACGCTACAAGAAAAGAACTGTAGTAAACCATGTTTCTATTGAAGTGGAACAAGGAGAGTGTGTAGGATTATTGGGGCCAAATGGAGCAGGTAAAACTACCACTTTTTACATGACCGTTGGTTTAATTAAACCAGACGAGGGGAAGGTGTTTTTACATGACGAAGACATTACTGCTTTGCCTATGTATAGAAGGGCTCAAAAAGGGTTGGGTTATTTGGCTCAAGAGGCTTCTATTTTTAGAACACTTTCAGTAGAAGACAATATTAAGGCCGTATTAGAAATGACCGACTTGAGCAAAGCCGAACAAGCAGAAAAATTAGAATCTTTGATGGAAGAATTTGGCTTGAACCGGGTGCGTAAAAGTATGGGAAATGTACTGAGTGGTGGCGAAAGAAGACGTACCGAAATTGCCCGAGCTTTGGCTGTAAATCCTAAATTTATTTTGTTAGATGAACCCTTTGCAGGTATTGACCCTATTGCAGTTGAAGACATTCAACAAATTGTTGCCAAACTCAAACACAAAAACATTGGCATTTTAATTACAGACCACAATGTGCACGAAACATTGTCTATTGTTGACCGTGCTTATTTGTTGTTTGAAGGCAAAATTTTAAAAGCAGGTACAGCGCAAGAATTGGCCGATGACGAAATGGTCAGAAAAGTATATTTGGGTCAAAACTTTGTTCTGAGATAGGAGCCTTTCATGGCAAATTTATTTTTTATAAAATTGCTTATCTTTACATTAAATCTAAAGCGCATGAAGCAGTCAATTAAAACCTTAATATGGGTATCGTTTTTTTTAATCACAGGCTTTGCAGGTTCTTCTTGTAACAACGATGCTCCACTCAACAAGCAAGAAGAAACTGCCGTTGAAGAACAACTTCAAAAAGACCAAGAAGCAATGGATTCCCTAGAACAGGCTATCAATGCACTCATGGATTCTACTGGGAATGTAGAAGAAAACGATTCGCTTTAATTTAGTTGTTCAAGGCGTGAACTGCCTCTGCAATGCGCTGAATCAATTCAGGATTTTGCTCAAAGGCATTGCCTACCACAACCACATTTGCACCTGCATTACAGGCCGCTACGGCTTGTTCTGGTGTACGAATACCTCCACCTACAAATATTGGCAATTGAACGGCTTTACGCACTGCCTGAATCATGTCTGAAGCTACTGGCCAATTGGCACCACTTCCTGCATCCATGTATATCGTTTTTAAGCCCAACATCTCTCCTGCCATTGCGGTGGTTGCAGCTATACTGCTTTTATTTTTAGGAATAGGCATGGTATTGCTCATGTATAACACACTGCTGCTGCTACCACCTTCAATTAACAAATAGCCTGTAGGTATTACTTCAATGCCTGTTCTTTTTAATTCTGGTGCGGCCAATACATGTTTGCCAATGAGCAAATCAGCATTGCGTCCTGAAATTAAACTCAAGAACAAAATTGCATCTGCATCTTGGTGAATTTGCATGTTGTTACCCGGAAACAATACCACCGGAATTTGTGTGCACGATTTGATCTGTGCTATGCAATCATTCCAAAATCCGTTGGTGATTAAACTGCCTCCAACCAAAATAAAATCTACTTGATTTGCTTGACACAGTGCAAGGGTTTTGTCTAGTGCATGTTTATCTGTTACACTGTCTGGGTCTATTAAAACAGCTAGGCATTTTTGAGTTGACTGAGCTAATTGATTGAATATTGTTTGATGAGCCATTGCTGATAGGTATAACAAATAAAAGCTATTTTGATTGAATTTTTACGCAAATGATCTTTCTATAATAAAAGAATTTTTAGGAGAAATAAAATTAAATTTTTGTGACAAATTGCCCAAAGGAGCCAATTGAAAGATTTGTGTATCTTTTAAAAGACAAATTACTGATAATGAATAGTTTCTCAAAAAGCTCTAGGCCATGGTGTACAAGGGTAGCAATGTGAATAACTATTGTTATAAACAAGGTAACCGCCCTATTTTACTAAGCCACTTAGAAATTCACATAGGGGAGTGTTGAAATTGTAGTTTGATATTGGCAAAACGGAATGAGACTTTTGAAAGGAAGCTAAACCAAAAAAGGTTCAGCTTTAAATGGAATATTCGTTCTTTTGAGTTTGCACTGATTCAGCATTTCCAGACAATCTGCCGGTCTACATATTTGCCTTAACGCTTTTCTGACCCTCCTTGATACTTTTAACCAGCAGTGAACAATCGGAAACATTCTAAATAAATGTTAAAAGTTGTTCTAAGGATCATCTACCCCCCTAACTCAAATAACAACCATTCCAAAAAACAGAACCCAATAACCATAAAAAAATAGTACATGAGCCGCAGCAAAAAAAACAACACTCAAAATGGACTCAAATTTGAGCGCCATTTCACAAAAGATGGCGTAAGTCCATACGACATGTTCCAATACGATTACCGCACCTCCGTGATTAAAAATCCAAACGGCAGTGTAGTATTTGAAATGAAAAATGTTGAAGTGCCCAATTTTTGGAGCCAAGTTGCAACTGATGTACTTGCACAAAAATATTTCAGAAAAGCAGGTGTACCTCAAGCAGACGGAAGTTTGGGTAGAGAAACCAGCTTGAAACAAGTTGCACATAGAATGGCTCATTGCTGGAGAAAATGGGGTGAAGATTATGGTTATTTCGACACCACAGACGATGCGCAAGTATTTTATGATGAGTTGGTATACATGATTATGGGTCAATATGCTGCGCCCAACTCACCACAATGGTTCAACACAGGTTTGCACAGTTCATATGGCATTACCGGTAAACCACAAGGTCACTATTTTGTGAATCCTAAAACAGGTCAATTAGAAAAATCGAGCTCAGCATACGAAAGACCTCAACCACATGCTTGTTTTATTTTATCTGTAGATGATGATTTGGTAAACGAGGGTGGTATTATGGATTTATGGGTTCGTGAAGCCAGAATTTTCAAATATGGTTCGGGTGTTGGTACCAATTTCTCAAGAATAAGAGGTTCTCAAGAAAAATTAAGTGGAGGTGGTTCATCATCGGGCTTAATGAGTTTCTTAAAAATTGGGGACCGTGCTGCAGGTGCTATCAAATCAGGTGGTACAACCAGAAGAGCTGCTAAAATGGTTTGTTTAGATTTAGACCACCCAGAAATCATTGAGTTCATTAACTGGAAAAAAGACGAAGAAAAGAAAGTAGCTGCTCTCATTGCAGCTGGATACCCTAGTGACTATGAAGGAGAAGCTTACGCTACTGTTTCAGGTCAAAACTCAAATAATTCGGTGCGCATTCCTAATGAGTTTTTCCAAGCACTAGACAATGGCACCAATTGGGATTTAAAAGCGCGTACAGACGGAAGAGTGATGAAGAGTGTGCCTGCAAAAGAAATTTGGGATATGGTTGCTGATGCAGCATGGGCATGTGCAGATCCAGGTGTACAATACGATTCTACCATTAACGAATGGCATACTTGCCCTGAAGGTGGACGCATCAACGCCTCTAACCCTTGTTCAGAGTACATGTTCTTAGACAATACAGCATGTAATTTGGCTAGCTTAAACTTAATGCGTTATTTCAATGTAGATACACTTGAGTTTGACGTAAAAGGCTTTGAACATTCTTCTAGGGTTTGGACAACTGTTTTGGAGATTTCTGTTTTAATGGCACAATTCCCTTCTCAAGAAGTGGCTCAATTGTCTTATGAATACCGTACATTAGGTTTGGGTTATGCCAACTTAGGTTCTATGTTAATGGTTGCAGGTATTCCTTACGATTCTCCAAAAGCATATGCAATATGTGGCGCAGTAACAGCCATTTTAAATGGTGTTGCTTACCAAACTTCAGCTGAAATGGCTAAGTACTTAGGTGCTTTTGCAAAATACGAAGACAACAAAGAGCACATGATGCGTGTCATGCGTAACCACCGTTATGCAGCCTACAATGCAACTGAAGCATATGAAGGCTTAACTGTTAAACCAATTGGCATTGACCCTCAATATTGTCCAGAATACATGTTAACTGCAGCAACAGCAGCATGGGACAAAGCAGTACAAATGGGTGAAGAATTTGGATACAGAAATGCGCAAGCAACTGTAATCGCTCCAACTGGAACCATTGGTTTGGTAATGGATTGTGATACCACAGGTATTGAGCCTGATTTTGCTTTGGTAAAATTCAAAAAACTTTCAGGTGGAGGTTACTTTAAAATCATCAACCAGAGTGTACCTGCTGCTTTAAAAAACTTAGGCTATTCTGCTGTAGAAACCAATGATATCATTCAATACGCTATAGGTTCTGCCAGCTTAAAAGGCGCTCCATTCATCAATACAGAATCTTTAAAATTCTGCGGATTTACTGAAGAAGAAATTGAAAAATTAGACAAAGCTGTAGCCGGAGCATTCGAAATTGGTTTTGCTTTCAACGTATGGACAGTTGGCGAAGATTGCTTAAAACGTTTAGGATTTACTCCTGAAGAATACAACAGTCCTAATTTCAATTTGTTGAGAAAATTAAATTTCACCAGAAAAGAAATAGAAGCAGCTAACGACTTTATCTGTGGTACCATGACAGTAGAAGGTGCACCACATTTAAAGGACGAACATTTGCCTGTATTTGATTGCGCAAACAAATGTGGCAATAAAGGAGAAAGATACATTGCTGCTCAAGGCCACATCAGAATGATGGCTGCTGCTCAACCTTTCTTGAGTGGTGCCATTTCTAAAACCATCAACTTGCCTAATGAAGCAAATGTTGAAGATATCAAAGATTGTTACTACTTAAGCTGGAGCCTTGGATTAAAAGCCAATGCATTGTACAGAGATGGTTGTAAATTGTCTCAACCATTGAGTAATAAATCTGATGTAAAAGACGACGAAGATGTACAAGAAGTGGTAGAAAGCGTATTGGGATCTGATGCAAACAAACCTGTTGGGGAATTAAGCCCTGAACAAGTATTGGAAGCGGCACAAGCCATCTTGAACCGCACCCACGATACCACTTTCAAACACAAACTTGCTGGTGTTGTTGCCAGAAAAGCGTTGCCTGGAAAAAGAAGTGGATTTACGCAAAAAGCAACTGTTGGTGGACAAACCATATTTGTTAGAACCGGAGAATACGAAGATGGAACTTTAGGAGAAATCTTTGTTGACTTACACAAAGAAGGTGCAACATTGAGGAGTTTAATGAACTGTTTCTCTATTGCTGTTTCTTTAGGATTGCAATATGGTGTGCCATTAGATGAGTACGTAGATAAATTTACATTCACTCGTTTTGAACCAGCTGGAATGGTAACTGGACATGACAATATCAAGAATGCTACTTCAATCATTGATTACATGTTTAGAATGTTAGGATTTGAATACTTGGGTCGTGAAGATTTTATTCAAGTTCCAGCTACAGAAACTCAAAGACAACACCTTGCTGTAAACTTACACAAGCAAGCATCAGAAAAATTAACAACACCTGTTGCAAGCCCGCTCGTAAATCCAATAGCAGTTGTAAAGCCTGCACCTGTTGTAGCTGAAGCTGCTGAAGAAAAAATGGGTAGTGCCAACATGCCTGATATGCAAAATGAAATGAACAAGCGCATGGGTGATTCACCTGCTTGCCCAACTTGTGGTCACATTACTATCAGAAGTGGTGCTTGTTACAAATGCTTGAACTGTGGTACACAAACAGGTTGCAGCTAGACCAAGACCTTATATGAGTCGTCCTAGAATAAGTTGACAGTTCAAAGATAATTAAATAAGATCCTCAGTTGTTAAATCAACTGGGGATTTTTTATGTACATAATTTGTCTAGTCCTGAAATAGCGATACATAAAATTTATCGTTATGAAAAAAATAGAAAAAAGCGTTTATGAAAAGCGTAGCCAAAAGGATTACTCAATGTCCTTTAAGTTAGGAGTAGTCAAAGAGATTGAAGCTGGATTA
>CAISCU010000028.1 GCA_903883965.1 uncultured Bacteroidota bacterium | reverse complement strand
TTCGGAAGCTGGTATTCTGAAGATTGTGCATCCTTCGGAAGCTTTCATCTTCTAACAAATGCTGTTTGGGATGACGCTTCCTTCGGAAGCTTTTGTGTTCTAACAAGTGCTGTTTGGAAAGGACGCTTCCTTCGGAAGCTGATGAATTTTAGAGAGGCTTCCTTCGGAAGCTAATGTGTTTTAGATGCGCTTCCTTCGGAAGCTTTTGTATTCTAGATACGCTTCCTTCGGAAGCTATTGTTTCGAACAATAAATATTGAGTGGGATTAGCGCTCTGCGAGCGCTGATCCCAAGGGGGAGGCTTCAGAAGATGAAAGCCCACCTTCGGTGGGCTTCTTTTTCTTTTTTATATCCTTCCTCAAGTGCTTGGGGCACTTGGGAAGTCTTTAAAAAAGAAAAAGCCTTAACTGCGTTAAGGCTTTCATCTTCTGGCGGAGAGTTAGGGATTCGAACCCCAGGTCCTGTTACAGACAACAGTTTTCAAGACTGCCGCAATCGACCACTCTGCCAACTCTCCGGTGCGAAAATAATATTCCTAATTTGATTACCAAAAAAAAAAGCGCTTTGGGGTTTCCAAAGCGCTTTTTCTTATTTGAAGTGGCTGTTATTCAACAACTATTTTTTTAGAGAATTTTTGTCCATCAATGTTCAAGCTTACAAAATAGATACCTGAACTGAGTTGGAATTGACTTTTACCTATTTCAATTTCTTGCGTTCCGGCAGTTTGTTCGCCATTGAATAAAGTGGCAATTTCTTTACCTGTGATGTCAATGATGCGAATTTCTACTTGTTTGCGGTTGCTCAAGAAATACCTCAATTTAGTGCTTGATGCAAATGGGTTTGGTTGAACGCTTAATTTCAGCTCTTCGCTTAATAATTCACCGTTTCCAGTATTTGAACCTAATCGCACATTGTCTAAGAAGAAATTATTTCCTCCTTGGTATTTGAAATCAATCTTGAACTTTACATTTGAATTGTTCGGGATGGTTGCACCAGAAATAACAACATCTTTCCATTTTCCTTGATCAGCTGGAACAAAGTTGACAGAGCTAGCAAGAATGCTCGATGCATTGTTTCCTATAGTAGAAATTGAAGAAGAGCCTATTGTTGTTTTGGGAGTCCAAGTTTTACCACAATCAGTAGAAACATATACTTTAATTTCTTCATTGGTTGCTCCTCCACCAATTGATGATGGCAGACGACCTTGAGCAAATGCATAATCAAAAGCAAAATAACCAGTAGGAGTGCCACTGAAATCAAAAGAAGGTGAGATTAAAGAAGCTGTTGTTCCTACTGTCATCAATTGATTGAATGGATCTTTAGGTAAAAACATACTCGCATTTTGGTTGTATGATGCTGCAGTTGTACGTTCAAATTTTCTGTTTGGACTTTCATATTCAAAAGACCAACCTTGTTCTTGCCAGTTGTTTTGGTACCACCAGTCAACAGTGTAAAAACCTTTAGGATTGGCTGTATTAGCCTGAATGGTTACATAATTAGGTTTTACAATAGTATCAGATCCACCAGGGCCAGTAACAATTAAAGTGACATCATAAGTTCCTGCTACATCATACTTAATGGTAGGTCTTTTAGCTGTTGAGCTTGATGGTGTTCCACCAGGGAAAGACCAATTGTAGTTGGTAACAGTTCCATTAAATGAGTAGTCGTTAAAAGATAAACTGTTTCCAATACAAGTATTTCTGCTTGGGCTATTGAAAGCAGCAATAGGTTTGCAATTGCTTGGAGTTTGGTTTAACACACCAGTTAAGGCTAAATTTTCTGCAGACCACAAGCCACTTCTGTATGTTTCCAATACATAATGCATACGGGCTACTTGTTCTTTGGTAAACATGTTACTGGCACAATTGCCAATAAAATAATCCATGTAATTTTCTTGCATGTCTGGCAAATCAGGTACATCCATAGTACAAGAATTGAAATTTTTGTTGTTGCAACGGTTCCTTAACGGTTCGTTAGAAGTTGCTGTAAAATAGGTTGGAGGTGTATCTAAAATTTCATCACCGTTCATCTCGCAGGTATCTACTTGAGTTTGGAATGGATGATACAAACCTAACCAGTGTCCTGTTTCATGTGTACTAGTAGTTACATTTGGTGTTTGACCAGCTTGTGAAGTACCAATGTTTCCAAATTCTTGGTGAATAACCATAATACCATCAGTAGAAGCTCCTCCACTAAAACCCATAGGGAATTGAGCATATCCTGCTACTCCAACTGAATTGCCTTTGTTGATGCCTCTTACTACCCAAATATTATAATACCTTTTGGTATCCCAAACGCTAATTGGTTTTAACTCGTCGTTTCCTTTATTTGTGAGAGGTGTTTGAACCCTTACGATACCATTGGTACAGTTCCCTTGAGGGTCATTTTTAGCCAACCTGAATTCAACTTCAGCATCTGTTGCCAATTGCTTGTAACTGTAAAATGTACCATTGAAAGTATCTTGTCTGCGGTTGATAGAATCGCTTACTAAATTTCTGAAACTCAAATTTAAAAAGTCAATTTCACTCTTAATTTGAGCATCGCTGATATTTTCAGCTCCATTGTCATGCAAAACATGCACTACAACCGGTATAATGTATTTAGGACTTGAACCTTTTTTGTTAAGGCCTGAACTGGGTTTGTAGCTTTTGATATACTCTTTAAAACCAGCGTCGAATTTTTTTCTGGCTTCGATCAATTCAGGATGTTTCCTTGCTTTTTCAGCAAAATCATGGTCTGTTCCACAAGAGTTTTGTGCTTGCAGACTAGATGTTGTACCTAAAATGGCTAAAGATGCAATTAATAATAACTTCTTCATAGTTGTTAATACTCGTTTGGAGGGCAAAATAATGAATTATTTTTTTAAGTCAACGAATTAAATTAAAAGGTTGTCATGCTGAGTGCTTTGGACATTCCCAAATTTCAAGGTCAAATAATCTTTTATCGGCTATTTTTAAACGCATGGCGGTACATACCGAATGAAATCCATGAATACCCGCAGCCCCTGGATTCAGATGCATCATGCCCGAATTTGGGTCTCTCATGGCCTTTAAAATATGTGAATGCCCACATACCATTAAATCAAATGGATGATGCATTGCTGTTTTCTTAAATAGTGGGGTGTATTTCCCTGGATATCCGCCAATATGTAACATGCATACCTCTAAATTTTCAATAGTAAAGGTTAAAACTTCGGGCATTTGCTGCCTCAATTCAGGGCCATCAATATTGCCATAAACCGTTTTTAAAGGTTTAAAATTTGACAGTTCTTTCACCAGTTCTAGGCTTCCCCAATCACCAGCATGCCATATTTCATCACAATTCGAAAAAAAATCAAACAATGATTTTGGTATATATCCATGCGTATCGCTTAAAATTCCAATTTGCTTCACCCTACAAATCAACTCAAAAAAATGAATAGCCAATTGCCAAAAGTATTTTTGTTGAATTAGGTACCTTTGTGAAATGAATGCATTTAATAACATGCCAGCTACCTATTGGCTCATTGCAATTACTGTATTGGTCAGCATAGGTGCTTTTTCTGATTCCCGTATTTTGTCAGAAGCCATTTTGAGCCCATACAGAGTTCGCAAAAACAAAGAATATTGGCGTTTGGTGACAGCCGGATTTTTACATGCTGATTGGTCGCATTTATTGCTCAATATGTTTGTGTTGTTTGCTTTTGGACCCATGGTAGAATCTGAATTTATTCAGTTTTTTGGCCCTGTAGGAAAAGTCTTATTTGCAGCCATGTACACCAGTTCTATTGTTGCCGCACATACGAGTTCTCTATTTAAAGAACACAACAACCCTAATTATCTTTCTTTGGGTGCTTCAGGAGCAACGTCTGCAGTGGTTTTTGCATCAATTTTATTTCATCCCTTACAAAAATTTTATTTTGGCATTCCTGGATTTGCAATGGGAGCTATCTACTTGTACTATTCGAGTTATGCCGCTAAACAAATGAGTGACAGAATTAACCATGAAGCGCATTTCTATGGTGCTGTTTATGGATTTATTTTCCCCATTTTTTTGAAACCAGAAATTGGATTGTACTGTTTGATGCAAGTTAAAAACTGGTTTTAAAACATCATGCCAATGCGGATGTCCCAAGGGCTTCCAAAAGGGCTGGTATTTGCATCATACAAAACATTGTAAAGGAGCAAAATATAAACACCTTTATCAGGCATCATTCCACCTCCAACATACAATTGATGCAACCAGTCTCGTTGGTCTTTTTTAGTATAACTTTGTAAGTTAATGGGCATGTATTCGGCATGAGCCTGCAAAGACGAAATCAAACCTTGACGGGCAAAAATCTGCGGTCCATAAATGCTTGATTCATATTTAACACCCCTGTATGATTGTGCATAATAAATATAGGTAAATCCACCACCTACCATGGTTTTAGGTTTTAATAAATATCCTGCAATTGGTTGTAGCAACAACATGCCGCCACCATCAGAAAATCCAGCAGTAAAGTTGCCTCCAAAGCGCCACCGGTCCTTATTGTCCAAAATACTATTAGTTGGTGCTGTTTCAATGGGTGCTTGATCATCTAATGGTACCAATTTGCGTTGTGCATTTACAGATAAGGTAAAGCCCAAAAGAACCAAAGTGAATAGAATTCGATTGTGTATTAGATATAAAATTTGACTGATGATTAAATTCATGAAACGAAAATAAATGATTTGAAATTGAAAAAATCACATTTGGTTTCCTTAATTCGCATATCCATTCTAAAACACATGAGTAAAATTCACAATTTTTCTGCCGGTCCAGCTATTTTGCCGGCATCTGCTATTGAAGCCAGTATCGAAGCTTTGAAAGATTTTGCAGGCACAGGATTATCCTTAATAGAAATCAGTCATAGAAGCAAAGAATACGAAGCGGTTGTTACAGAGGCAACACAATTGGTTAAGGATCTCCTGAAAGTAGGCGATGATTATGAAGTGGTGTTTTTACAAGGTGGAGCCAGCTTGCAATTTGACATGGTTCCTATGAATTTTTTAAATGATGGTCAAAAAGCAGCGTATTTAAATACAGGTGTTTGGGCCAAAAGGGCCATAAAAGAAGCAGGTTTTTTTGGACAAGTAGATGTAGTAGCTAGTTCTGAAGATAAAAACTATTCATACATTCCAAAAGGCTACCCAATTCCTGCCGATGCAGCTTATTTTCATTGCACTTCAAACAATACCATTTATGGAACTGAAATGTTTGATTATCCTCAAACCAATGTGCCTGTTGTATGTGACATGAGTAGTGATATTTTTAGCAGACCCATCGACGCTTCAAAATTTGCAATGATCTATGCCGGAGCTCAAAAGAACATGGGGCCTGCGGGTGCAACATTAGCAGTTATCAGAAAAGATTTTTTGGCAACAATCAAGCGTAAAATTCCAACCATGTTGGACTACAGAATTCACATAGAAAATGGCAGCATGTACAATACCCCAAGTGTGTTTGCCATATTTGTAACCATGCACACGCTGCGTTGGATCAAATCAATTGGTTTAGAAGCCATGGAAGCTCGCAACAAAGAAAAAGCAGATTTATTGTATGCTGAAATAGACCGCAACCCTCTTTTTAAGGGCACTGTTAGTTTAGAAGACAGGAGCAGAATGAATGTGAATTTTGTTTTGAATGACCCAAGTTTGGAAGAGGAGTTCTTTAAATTGTGCAAATCACACAACTTAAGTGGATTAAAAGGTCACCGTTCAGTTGGGGGCTTAAGGGCTTCTTTGTATAATGCGCTTGAATTAGAAAGTGTAAAAGCATTGGTTGATGCCATGCAAGCTTTCGAAAAATTAAAAAGCTAAACCAACAAATTCAACAGCAACATGATCAGAATTTTAGCCAATGACGGCATTGACAACAGCGGAAAAGCATTATTAGAAGCAGCAGGTTTTTTAGTAGATACCAATAAGGTACCTCAAGATAAGTTGAGCGAGGCCCTTCAAGATTTTGATGCAGTATTGGTGAGATCAGCAACTAAAATCAGAAAAGAATTGTTAGAGTCATGTCCACATTTAAAATTAATTGGTAGAGGTGGAGTTGGCTTAGACAACATAGATGTAGAATTTGCCAAACAAAAAGGCATTAAAGTCATCAATACTCCTGCTTCATCATCGGTAAGTGTAGCAGAATTGGTTTTTACTCATTTATTTGCAGGTGCAAGGTTTATTCAACACACCAACCGCATCATGCCAACTGAGGGCAATACAAAATTTGCTGAGTTAAAAAAGAAAGCATCTGAAGGCATAGAATTACAAGGCAAAACCATGGGTATTTTTGGTTTTGGAAGAATTGGTCAAGAGGTTGCAAAAATGGCCATTGGATTGGGTATGAAAGTACTAGCCTTTGATCCTTATGTAGAAAAAGTAGATTTAACTTTGAACTTACCAATGTTAGGCACACAATCTAGAATTAAGGTGCCAGTTCAAACAGTAAGTGAACAATCTGTAATTACGCAAAGTGATTTTATAACCTTTCATATTCCTTTTAATGAAGGAGACAAATCACCTGTAGATGCTAACATGATTTCCAAAATGAAAAAAGGGGTAGCATTAATCAATTGTTCTAGAGGTGGTGTTATTTCTGAAACCGATTTATTGGCTGCGCTTGAATCTGGTCAAGTAGCTTTTGCTGGATTGGATGTGTTTGAAAAAGAACCTCCAGTAAACATGCAAATTCTACAACATCCACATGTATCACTGAGTCCACATGTAGGCGGATCAACCAAAGAAGCCCAAAACAGAATCAGCATTGAACTTGCCGAAAAAGTCATTGAATATTTTAGAAACGCTTAAGTTTTAAAATGGCAGTTGTTAAACCATTTGCGGCATTGCGCCCAAGTAAAGAAAAAGCGGGCTTAGTCTCTAGCCAACCTTTTGATTCTGGTTCCCGAGACTTGGCGAACTTAGAAATTGAGCAAAATCCGTATTCCTATTTGCATGTTGTAAAACCCTATTTGCATTTCAAAGGAGAGAAAAAAAATCCTGAAAAACATTTTCCAAAAGGATTGGAATACCTCAATCAATTTAAAAAAGAAGGCGTTTTAATCAAAGAACAACAACCTGCTTACTATATTTATAGAATGATTGTTGGGAGCCATGCTTATACAGGAATAATGGCAGCTGCTTCAGTAGCAGATTATAACAATAACATCATCTTAAAACATGAAAATACCCTCACTGAAAAACAAGAGGAAATTGCCAATCACATTGAGTTTTTTCATTCTTTGGGGAACCCCGTATTGTTAACCTACCCCGACGACCAAGGCATTGATGAAATCATTCAACGCTATGTGGTGCAACATGTTCCAGAATACAATTTTATCAGTGCCGACCAAAAGAAGCATAACCTTTGGGTCATGACTGATGCCAATGATATTGCGTTTTTAGAAAGCCAGTTTGCCGCAATTCCTCATTTGTACATTGCAGATGGGCACCACCGTTCGGCTGGCTCAGCAGCTTATTCGGCTCGTATGATAGCTAAACATGCTGGCCAAGCAGTTGAAACATCATCAGCCTATTTTCCAGTATGCTTAATTCCTTTTAGCAAGCTGAGTATTTTTGAATACCACCGTTTGGTAAAAGATGCTACAATTGCTAAAGCCCCTGATTTCTTAGAAAAAATAAAGCAATCTTTTGAAATCATACCTTCTGGCAATTTGCCTGTTCAGCCATTAAACAAAGGAGAATTTGGAATTTACTTTCAACAAAAAGCTTATTTGTTAAAACTCAAGCCTGAAATAAAAGCAACATTGCAAGGAGTACTTGATCAATTAGATGTAAGCATTGTAGAACGCTTTATTTTACAAAAAGTATTTCAAATTAATGACAGCAAAACAGACAACCGTTTGTCTTTTATGGACGGAGTAAAAGGCATTGGTCATTTACAAATAGCTGTCGACTCTGGTGATTATGATTTGGCAATCAGTTTGTATCCAACCGCAATAGATGAAGTAAAAGCTGTTGCAGATCAAAACTTAATTATGCCACCAAAGTCAACTTGGATTGAGCCTAAAATTAGAACTGGTTTGCTCATTATGGAGCACCAAGAAATTGAGTTCAACTAAGCAATAAAAGTTTGCAATTGTTTGGTTTGAACAAGCATATCAGTGTCTATTGATTGCAACTGCACACTGGTTATTTCGTTGATCAGCATTGGGTCGTATGTTGTTTTAACTTTCACATAATTTTCAGTAAATCCTACCAAAGTATCTGCATCATTTTCAGCCTCCCACAATACTTCTTGAGTGCTGCCCAATTGTGTTTCGTAAAAATACCTTTTCTTTTTTTTGCTTAAAATTTGCAGTTGTTGCACCCTTTCGTTTCGGGTTCTTAACAATACTTTCCCTTGCATTTTGTTAGCTGTGGTATTGCTGCGTTCGCTGTATGGAAACACGTGCAAATAGCTAATGTCTAATTCATTCAAAAAATTGTATGTTTTCAAAAACTCCTCATCGGTTTCGCCCGGAAACCCTACAATTACATCGACTCCAATACAGGCATGTGGCATTTTTGCTTTGATGTGTGCAATTCTAGAAGCATACAAAGCAGTGTCATATTTTCTGCGCATGGCTTTTAGAATTTCATCCGACCCCGATTGTAGTGGAATGTGAAAATGAGGCACAATTTTGCTTGATTTGGCTGCAAAATCAATGATCTCATTGCTCAATAAATTGGGTTCTATGCTGCTAATTCGGGTGCGCTTTAAGCCGTCAACTTTTTCTAAAGCCTGTAATAAGCCAAAAAAAGTTTCGCCTGTTTGAACGCCAAAGTCGCCAGTGTTTACACCAGTCAATACAATTTCTTTGATACCTTGCGCCACAATTTCTTGTGCTTGTTTGACCACATTTTCTATGGTATCGCTGCGGCTTTTGCCTCTTGCCAATGGAATGGTACAGAATGCACAGAAATAATCACAACCATCCTGAATTTTCAAGAATGTACGCGTGCGGTCGCCAATAGAGTAGGAGGCATGGTAATCCAACACCTCTTTAATTTTACTCTCATGTACTACGGCTTGTTCTTTTTTAAACCCATCGCCTATGTATGACTCTATATTGAACTTTTCAGCAGCACCCAACACCACATCAACACCAGGAATTTTCGCAATTTCTTGCGGTTTCAATTGGGCATAACAGCCTATAATAGCAACAAATGCATTGGGGTTGTGGCGCAAGGCTTCTTTAACTACTTTTTTACATTTTCGGTCGGCGTGGTCAGTTACCGAACAGGTATTAATTACATACACATCTGCTGGTTCGTGGAAGGCTACTTTTTGGTACCCATCATCTATCAAAGACCTTGCAATGGTTGATGTTTCTGAAAAGTTGAGCTTGCAGCCCAGGGTGTAAAATGCAACTGATTTTGACATGGGTTTGCAATTTACAAAAAACTAGGAGCAAATGAATCATTCATTGAATGAGTGGGTTGTGTATGAAACTAAATCTTGTGTAGAATTATGTATTTTTAAAGAAATCACATATGTCTAAAAGCTATTTTAATACTATATTTGGCTATTGACACAAATGAAAAAAATTACCTTTTTCTTATTTTGCTTGTTATTATTCAAACTACAAGCTCAAAATTGTAAACTCATTCCGGGCAATGCAATTGTTTGTTTGGGCAATACCTCCTCTTTTCAAGTTCAGTTTGATGCTGGCTTTGTGCCCACTGGTTACAAATGGAAATTCGGAGATGGGGCTACTTCTAGTCAAAGTAATCCTGTTTATCAGTACCCAAACAGGGGAAGTTTTATACCCGAAGTTACAGTAACATTTAACAATGGTGCAACTTGTACTGTTGCTGCCGATCCAATTTTAGTAGTAGACAAACCCAAAGCCAATTTCTCAATTTTATCAGAAGATACCCAATGTTTCAAAGGCAATCAAATTTGTATCAAAGACGAATCTGTACCTGGTAAAGACCTCACTCCTTTAAAAACCAGAGTTTTACTTTTTGGTGACGGTTCATTCGACAACAGTTTACCCGGCTCTTCAAATACAATTTGTCATGAATACTCAAGTTTATTGGGTGGGCAGTACAATTTTGTACTAGAAGTAACAGATACCAATGGCTGTTTAGACCGGTTCGAACTTAAAAATGCTTTTTTACTCTATCCTAAAATACCAGATTTAAGCGTTCAAGCCAATTACCAACCAACCTGTAACCAAACACCTGTTACAATTGTAAATAACAGTTTGGTAGTGCCCAATCAACTTAAAAAATATACATGGGATTTTGGCGATGGCAGCCCTCAAATTAGCAGTCCTTGGACCAATATAGCGCATACCTATACAGGTGTTGGAAGTTTTGATATCAGCTTGTTTGTAGAAGATTTAAACGGATGTAAGGACACTTTTGTACTCAACAATGCGGTTAGCAATTACAAATTAGATTCTATCATTTACCTCAACAATCAAAAAGCATGTTTTAGAGGCAATGCCTTTAATTTTATGTCTAAAAACCTCGATCCAATACAGCTCAATTGGAGCATTTATAAATTTGGAGATGCCAATAGAATAGACTCGTTCGATAACAACCCTTTGAATTTTCCTAAACGTTTGAGTTCATGCGGAAAATACCAAGTAAGCATGTATGCTCAAATTGGCAATTGCAAACTCAAAGTAGATACTACCATTGAAATATTAGGTCCTCAAGCTGTGATACAAACGCTCAAAGATCCGATTATTAATCAAAATCAATGTGAGGTGCATGATACGGTGAGGTTCAGGGGGCCAGCCATTGATCATTCTTGTTTGTACAACAACAATGCGTTGTTTCGTATGTGGGATTTTGACGATGCTTTTGCACCACCATGTACAACCGATACCAAAAATGGCTTGAACTTAAATCGGAATTGCAACTATTCAAAAGATTCCATTCCTGTCATACATGCATATACCCCTGGGAAAGAGAAATGTTATTATCCCAAATTGATTTTAACCGATTTTATAACGGGCTGTACAGACACTAGCGCAGCAGCTTTAAAATTAACTCCTCCAGATGCGGGTTGGGACAGTTTATCTATTCCCATTAGACCAGGACTGATGTATGCTGGCAATATTTGTTTGAATTCGCCCATAGAGTTTTTGTTGCAAAAAACATTGCCATTGTGTGGCAGAGAAAAAGCTTGGATCAATTTTGACTCAACCTGTGATGCCAACGGATGGGTTGAAATAGATTCCAATTTAAACCAAACGGTTCATTATTATTCTGAAACCTGTAACCCATCTGGAAATGTTACTGTTGGTTTGATCATTAAAAATGGAACCGATAAAAATGGCAATGCTTGTTACGACACTGCTTGGTACCACAACATGATTCGGCTATTGCCCCTCAATCCAGAGTTTACCGTTGAAAATTTAAATGGTGCTTGTAGTCCGTGGAAAATCAAATTGTCGCTCAAAGATTCAATTCAAGACAGTTTGGTTCGAGTACGCATCAACTGGAATAACCAGGTTGTTACCAATATAGAATTTGGTCCAAACGACTCAATCATACCAAGTCAGTATTTTCAATTTACAACTCCAGGTTTGAAACAATTATCGGTTTATATGCTCAATACCAGAGGCTGTTCAAAGGTTGTCAAATACCAACTTCCTTTAGGGTTTATCAAAAGTATCAGCATTCCTCCACCAGTGGCTTGCTTTAACACCCCGCTCAAATTACAGGAATATGTTCAGTATTTCAATTCTACCAGAGAATACTGGAAAGAACCAGCAAGGGCTGCGGCAGGTAAGGAACAGCTTTTATGGGATTTTGGAGAGGGAAATGGGTTCAATGTAAAAGGTTCTGAACCCAGTTACCAATACAGCAAGCCAGGTAATTTTCAAATTCGCATGATTGCCATTGATAGTTTGGGTTGCAGAGACACAACTGTATTGTCTAAAAAAGTAAAAGTGGTAGATGTAAAGGCAAAAATAAAACCTATGCTGCCGAGGTATTTGTGTGCACCACAAATATTAAGTTTTACCGATTTATCTTATGTCATTGATTCATCTAAATTGTATGGCTCTCCATCACCATACGACAATATCAATGCCTGGACTTGGGAATTTGGTGAAAACAAGAACCCCATTTATATACAGAGTCCTGTATATGATTATACGAGCAATGGCTTGTTTTATGCCAAATTAAAAGTTCAGTCAGCAGCAGGTTGCATTGCTATAGATTCAACACCAGTTTTTATAGATGGCCCCAAGCCCTCATTTACAATTAGCGATACCCTAGGTTGTGCGCCTTTTAAGGTTAAATTAACCAATACTACAGGAAAACAATTGCTCAATTGGGTTTGGTTTTTTAGAGATTACAACAACAGTATTTTATCAACTCAAAAAGATACGGCTGTTAGTTTTACCTATCCAAGTGCTGGCATATTTAAAATATACTTAATGGGGGAGGAAAACCTGATTGATCCGGTAACAGGGAGGAATAAAACCTGTAGGTCGGTTTTCCCTGACTCAACCAATGCCAATGCCCCTGTCAGAAAAGTGAGGGTATTACCATCTAGTAAACTCAATTTGTATGCTCCCGATACTGTTTGTAAAAATCAAGCTTTCGAATTAACTGGCTCTAGCCCAAAACCTGTACCTGGTTTTACATGGTTGTTTGGAGATGGAAACAAACAAAATCAAATTTGGCCAGATACTACGTTAACTCATACGTATGCTGATACAGGTTGGTATAGGGTTTATTTGGCACCTCAACTTCAGGAAGGCTTGTGTATTGATACTGCACAAAAAAACATATTTGCCACCCAAGTAAAAGCAGATTTTGATTTAGATGAAAGCAATTTCCCTCAAGTAAAATTGTTCAATAAATCGATGCAGGCCGTTCGTTACGAATGGGATTTTGGACAAGCCCTTGCTGGTTCCTCTAACTATAGTTTTGAAAAAGATCCAATACATACCTATAAAGCCGATACTGGTAGTAGTTTTCAAATTTGTTTGAAAGCATTTGCCTCAAATGATTGTTACGATTCTTTGTGCAAAAACACAACCCCCAAAGTATTGTTGGTAATACCAAATGTATTTACACCCAACAACGACAACAAAAACGACGCGTTTGATATTAACATGATGGGAGGTAACTTTTATGAATTGTACATCTACAACCGTTGGGGAGAATTGGTTTACGAATCAACCAAAGATGGTATTGGAAACGATGGCGTCAATTGGAACGGAAACAACCACCAAACTGGAGAAGCTTGTCCTGAGGGCGTTTATTATTACATTTTCAATTACCGATTGGTTACACAACCGGCAGTGAGAAATGCCAGAGGGTCAATCACCTTGTTAAGAGAATAATTTTAGAAGGGATAACCAACACCAAAGTTCAAAATAGAGGCATCCCAAAGTAAACTAGGGTCCTCATAATTAGGTAATACAAAGCGTTTACTTAAGGTTTTTCTTGGGTCCATAACCGGTACGGCCCAATCTATTCTGAATACCAAAAAGTCTAGGTTTAATCGGAATCCAAAACCTGTTCCCATGGCTATCTGTTTGTAAAAATCACCTATATGAAAGGTGGCTTCTGCTCGGCCATCTTCTTTGATGCGCCAAATATTACCAGCATCTACAAACAATGCCCCTTCAAAATAGCGTTTAAAAATATTGAAACGGTATTCGGCATTGGCTTCAATTTTTACGTCTCCACTGCGGTCCAATTGTCCATCTACATTGTAGGCTCCGGGGCCTAATGACCTCGGTAAAAAAGCCCTAATGCTATTGGCTCCACCATTGAAAAATCTTTTATCAAATGGAACAAATTCATCTGAATTCCAAAAAGGCAAGGCACAACCAATGGCCAAGCGGTATACTACCTTATTGTTAACATCAATGTAATGATTGAACCTCACATCGGCATAAGTTTTGGCATAGTTGAAAAAACGAACCCCAAACAACTGGTAATAGCCGCTGTCCGATTTTGGTAGTTGAAATACCTCATAAATGGCACTGGGTATGATACCAGCCAATTCCAATACATCCCATCTAATAAAAAAATAGCTGTTGTTCTTTTTAGGTGATTGGTTATTATACAACAAGCCCACCCTTGAATTGGTAATTAAATTATTGGCAAAAATGCTTTGTAAATAAGGGTCGTTTTTACTTTTATTCGCCAATTCATTATTGGCAAAATCTGTTCTAATAAAACTAATTTCACTAGGTGTTACCTGAAATGTAAGTTGTTTTTTTGAAAACTGATAATTCAAACCCAAAGAAAATACAGTTCTTTTCCAATTCACATTTTGTTCAAACAATACCGAAGAAGATAAAATGGTTTTATTGATAGAGTTTTCAAATGCTTTGTCCAACGTTAAAAATCCGAGCAATTTGGGAAAGATTAAATTGGCATTGAGAGCCGATTCAAAACTATTGAAAAAAGGTTTTTCTGATATGGAAGGTCCTCTTTGTGCTTCTAAGGCAATTCGGTACCTAAATTGCAAGATTTCAGCACCTTTAAATATATTATTGATATTGCTCGTAAACACAGTTGCTAAACCATAATTACGGTAAGTTGAACCGCTTACCAAATTGGCTTGGTCGGTAGTTATTAATTGAGGTTCGATGCTAAAATTATACTTGCTAGCAGGAACCAACCTGATCGTATAATTTACACTGGCAGAATCAGTATTTTCATCATTTGGAACAACATTGATGTTAACCGTTTTAAACAATTGTAAATCGTTGAGCCTTTGGAAAGTACCATTTGATTTTTTTTGACTAAATAAGCTATTGGGACTAATCAAAAGAGTTGATTTTAAAACAGAAGGATTTAAAGGAAAACCATTGGCAGCGAAACTAAACTCCTTGTATGTTATTGGCAGACAGGCTTGGAAATCGGTAGAATCTTTACCCGGATCAATACTTACATGTATGCTGTCAATTTTAAATGTTTGGTTGGTTTTAAAATGATCAGGATTTTGAATATTGATACCCAACAGGGCTCTAAAATCCCCAAAACGAAGGGTGTCAAAATCAAAAGTGATGAGTTCTTTTGAAAATCCAAAATAGCCGTTGTTTCTGAGCAAATCGGTAATGCGGTTTTGTTCATTCAATAAGTTTTCGAATTGAATGGGGTTTCCAAGTCTGATAAATGATTCCTCAGAATTGACAGTAACTATAGAATCAATGACAGGGTCTGCTATATGCCTTTCAATTTTATAAATGGTATAAGGCTTTCCCATAGATAAATTAAATATGACAGTACTTCTGTGTGCAGGTCCAGTTACTTGGTAACGAATTTCTGGATAGTAAAAACCTTTTGTTTTAAGGTAAGCACTCATGGCTTTGCAAGAGGCTTCTATGTATGAACTGTCAACTATAACAGGTGCCTCGCCAATTTGATACCTTAAAAATTGTTTGAATTGATTGTCTTTTCCTGATGCCCCAAGTAAATGAAAACGCAAACCCAATCGGTATATCCCAACTATTTTTTTATTGGGCATTTGCTTGATTTGGCTCATCAAATCAGCATCATAAAAGCGTGCGATGGTTCTTTCTTGAATTTGAATTTTGTTCTTGTATAAAAATCGTGCGTCATTGCTTGCATGTTTGCTTATATTGCATGCACTCAACAAACCCATTAAAAGGCAGAACCAAAAACAATTTTTTATGTTGACTAAATCTGAAATCAAGTTAGTAAAGTCTTTGAAAGATAAGAAAGTCCGTGAGGAATTTCAACTATTCGTTGCCGAAGGTAAGAAGCTTTCTTCAGATTTGATAACAGCCGGAATGGAAATAGCTAAACTATTTTGCAAAGAAGAATTGGTACAAGTTGCACCTTTTTCTTCCATACCTGACAATTGCATACAAATAGTCAACAATAAAGAAATGGAACAATTGAGTGCATTGCAAAGTGCCAGAGATGTAGTAGCCTTGGTAAAAATTCCTACCAATAGCTTGCCTGAACAATTGATACAAAAACTCAGTTTAGCACTTGATACCATTCAAGATCCTGGTAATTTGGGTACCATCATTCGTTTGGCCGATTGGTATGGCATTGAACAAATTTTTTGCAGTGAACAAACTGCCGATTGTTACAATAGCAAAGTGATACAGGCCAGTATGGGGTCTATTGCAAGGGTAAAGGTTCATTATGGAAACCTTGAAAACATTTTTAAAAAATATGCATTGCCTGTTTTGGCAGCCGATTTAGCTGGTACACCCATTCAAACTTTTGAGCTGAAAAAACCATCCATATTATTAATAGGCAATGAAGGTTCAGGCATTCATCCGCTTTATAACCAGTACATTCAGGAACGAATCAGCATTCCAAGAATTGGAGAGGCAGAAAGTCTCAATGCTGCAATTGCTTGTGGAATCATTACCCATCAGTTACTTTTTTAACCAAAAAAAACTGCCATTTCATCCTTGGCATGCGAATTGATTCCATACAATGCCTTTGAAAGGTTTCTTAACAAAACAACATGAATAATTCAATAGATAGAATGATGATGAGCACAATTCTCAATGACGAAACAGAGTCGGCCGATTTTATTTCGCTACTCAGTCAGGAAGAAGAAGAAGTGCTCAATAAAGAAGACTTGCCAGAAACACTGCCAATTTTACCGCTTAGAAACACCGTATTATTTCCAGGAGTTGTCATACCTATTACTGTTGGCAGAGACAAATCTATTCAATTGCTCAAAGAAGCTTATAAAAGCAATGATAAATTGGTTGGAGTGGTTACCCAATTGAGTGCTGAAACAGAAGATCCAGCCATGGCAGATTTGTATACCATTGGTACAATGGCTTCTATTGTTAGGATGATTAAAATGCCCGATGGAAGTACAATGGCCGTTATTCAAGGCAAAAGAAGGTTTCAGTTGCAAAAGCAAGTTCAAGATTCACCGTATTTAATTTGTGGGGTGAGCACTTTGGCCGAAGAAGATTTTTTAAATGATGATGAATCTTTGGCCATGGTAGAATCTATCAAAGAAGTTTCTCAAAAGATTATCAGCATGTCTCCACACATGCCTAGTGAAGCTGCCATAGCCATAAAAAACATCAAAACGCCTAATTATTTGGTTAATTTTGTTGCTTCAAATCTCAATGCCGAGGTACAGGTAAAACAGGCCATTCTAGAACTGCTAGATTTTAAATCGAGGGCTTCAAAAGTAATGGAGGCGCTAAACAAAGATTATCAGTTTACGGCATTAAAAGCACAAATAGAAAACAAAGTCAGGGGCGATTTAGACAAACAACAACGCGATTTTTTTCTACAACAACAAATCAAAGCCATTCAAGAAGAATTGGGCGGTGATTCTCCTGAAAGAGAAATTGAAAACATGCTCAAATTGGCTGCCCAAAAAATGTGGTCAGAACAAGTCAATGAATCGTTTTTAAAAGAACTGGAGAAATTAAAACGCATCAATCCAATGGCTCCAGACTATAGCATTCAACTCAATTATTTGCAATTGCTTTTAGACCTTCCTTGGAACGAAACTACCAAAGACAATTTTGATCTCAAAAAGGCACAGAAAATACTCGATGAAGACCATTTTGGTTTAGAAAAAGTAAAACAGCGAATATTAGAATATTTGGCTGTCATTAAACTCAAAAAAGATTTAAAAAGTCCTATTCTATGTTTGTATGGCCCTCCAGGTGTAGGTAAAACTTCATTGGGTAAGTCAATAGCCAAAGCCTTAGGTCGTAAATACGCCAGAATAGCTCTAGGAGGTTTGCATGATGAAAGTGAAATCAGAGGTCACCGCAGAACCTATATTGGAGCCATGCCTGGTAGAATCATTCAAAATATCAAAAAAATTAAAACTTCAAATCCCGTTTTTGTATTAGACGAGGTTGATAAAGTTGGAAATACCTTTAGAGGCGATCCTTCAAGTGCTTTGTTAGAAGTATTGGATCCAGAACAAAATGCCAGTTTTTATGACAATTATGTAGAAATTGAATATGATTTATCTAAGGTGATGTTCATTGCTACAGCCAATAATTTAGACAGCATCCAGCCTGCCTTATTAGACAGGATGGAAATTATTGAAATCAACGGGTATACACTTGAGGAGAAAATTCAAATTGCTCAAAAATATTTGCTACCTAGGCAAAAACTCAACCACGGACTAGAAAAAAATGATTTCCAATTGACGGACGAAATACTTGAAAAAATCATTGAGTCGTATACCAGAGAAAGTGGGGTACGTGGATTGGAAAAACAAATTGCATCTATAGCCAGGTTCTTTGCCAAAGAAAAAGTCATGAATAAAAAATATGACAAGACGATGAATTTGGAAAAGGTGCATCAAATTTTGGGTGCTGCCCGTATGGAAAAAGAATCATACCAAGGCAATGATGTTGCTGGTGTGGTAACCGGTTTAGCATGGACCAGCGTAGGAGGAGAGATCCTTTTTGTTGAATCTAGGTTAACAGCCGGTAAAGGAAAATTAACCTTAACAGGGCATTTGGGAGATGTGATGAAAGAATCGGCAGTGACTGCTTTGACATTTTTAAAATCGCAATGTGCTTACTTGGGTATAGACGCCAAAGTATTTGATCATTTTGATTGCCACATACATGTACCTGCAGGCGCTGTTCCTAAAGATGGGCCCTCTGCCGGAATAACCATGTTGACATCTTTGGCTTCCGTTTTTACCCAACGCAAAATCAAACCCAATTTGGCAATGACAGGAGAAATTACACTGAGAGGAAAAGTATTGCCTATAGGTGGTGTCAAAGAAAAAATACTGGCGGCTAAAAGAGCGGGTATAACCAATATTATTTTGTGTGAAGCCAACAGAAAAGACATTGAAGACATTCAGCCAATTTATTTGAAAGACCTCAGTTTTTTCTATGTAACCAATATGTTACAAGTATTGGATATTGCCTTGTTAGATGAGCAAGTACCAGATGCCATTTCATTAGAAATACCCAAAGAAAATACCAAAGCTTAATTGAACTGAAAAGTCCTAATTGCTTTGGCTTTTACATGCGTAATTCCAACCACCAATAAGGTAATCATTCCACCTCCTACAACGGCCGGAACTGTTCCAAATAGTTTGGCCGCAATACCGCTTTCAAATGCGCCTATTTCATTACTTGATCCAATAAACATGGTGTTTACAGCAGCTACACGTCCTCTCATTTCTGCTGGGGTTTGGGTCTGAATAATTGCTGACCTAATAACAACACTTACACTGTCAAAAGCCCCACTTAAAAACAGGATAAAAACAGATAAATAAAAGTTCTCAGAACAGCCAAATCCAATCATACATAGCCCAAAGGCAGCAACAACTAAGAGCAATGTTTTTCCGGGATTGTGTATGTTTGACTGAAAACTCATTGCAATCATGGTCATGGCAGCCCCCAATGAAGGAGCCGCTTTTAAAATGCCCAATCCAGCACTTCCAACCAATAATATCTCATTTGCAAATATGGGTAAAAGGGCAGTTGCTCCACCAAATAAAACAGAGAATAAGTCTAATGAAATTGCCGATAAAATAACTTTGTGTTTGAAAACAAAATGCAAGCCATCTTGTAAACGTTTAAACATAGATTCTTTTTCAACAATAGGTATAGGCGCAAAATTACCTTTGATATAGAGTAAACATACAAGGGCAACTCCTTCCATCAACAAAACCAATTGGTAACAGCTGTTCAATTCAATTGAACTATATAATATACCACCAATAGCTGGGCCAGCAATTGCGGCAATTTGCCAAGCAGTACTTTGCATGGTTCCTGCTTTAACCAATTGTTCTTTTGCAACCAATGAAGGTATAAGAGAAAAAGAGGCTGGTCCATAGAAACCCCTTGCAATACCGCTTATAAACACAAACAAATACAAACATTGAATTTGTTTACTTTGATCTAATTCAAATACATTGGTGCTCACCAATTGCATGCCTAATGAACTAACCAGTAATAATAGAATGCAATATTTTAAAATAGATTTTTTATTCTGGCTGTCTGCCAAATGCCCTGCATACAAAGCTACACCCAAAGCAGGAATAGCCTCTGTTAATCCTATTAAACCCAAAGACAATGCATCATGGCTAAGGCTGTATATTTTCCAAGCAACCAATATGGCCTGCATTTGTATGCCAAAAGTTAAAAAGAAACGTGTACCTAAAAAATAGGTGTATTGGCGGTTCTTGAATAAATTTGTATGATTCATTAGTTGCTTTGTCTGAACATTTTCCAAAAGGTTTTGTATGTAGTTTTATTGCCGTAACTCAACAAGCCCACTCGGTATATTTTTCCTGCAAACCAAACACTCAGTACAAATCCTGCACTCAAACAAATTAAAGATGCAAATAATTCAATTGTAGGCACGCCATAAGGTATTCTAACCATCATTACTACTGGCGATGTAAAGGGTAACATGGATAAAAAGGTAGTCATGAAACCATCAGGGTTTGTTCCAATAATACTTTGGGAATAAATCAAACTAAATACCAATGGCATGGTAATGGGCATCATGAATTGTTGGGTATCTGTATCGTTGTCAACAGCAGCTCCAATTGCTGCAAACAAGGCGCCGTAAAACAAATAGCCACCTATAAAATAACAAATAAATAGAGCAAACATCATAGGTAAATTCAATTCAGCAAGCCATTCTATTCCAATATTTTGTGTTAAATTTTGAACTTGAACACTGTTTTGTAATCCACTTTCTAATTGTGTTTGTACCATTTCTCCAATTACACCTGATAAGGGGCCCATTAGACCCAAACCAACAACTACCCATATTACAAACTGGGTCATTCCAACGCCAGCAATACCCAGTATTTTCCCATACATTAAATCGGTGGGTTTTACCGATGATACCAGTATTTCCACAATTCTACTCGATTTTTCTTCCATTGCTCCTCTCATCACTTGAACCCCATACAAAAAAATAAACAGGTAAATGACAAATGCCATAATAAAACCTATTAATGCGCCCATTTCTGAATGATTAGCTTTGGCATGGTGATCTTTGATTTGAATGGCATTCAGATGTACATTGGTTTGGTTAATTTCTTGAATCAATTTCGGTGAAATTCCATTGTCAATTAATTTGTGTTGTTGAATTTGTTGGGTCAATACCTTGGAAATAGACTCTTTTTCTATAAAACCAATGTTGTTTAAACTGTATAAATTGAATTCAGGTTCTTGCTTGTTTTTTTTAACTTCTAAAACCAAATCCCACTGACCTGAATTGAGAATATTCTCAATATTTTCCACATAATCTGTTTTAAATTGAAACAAGATTGATTTTTCTTGGGGTAATTCCTGTTTTAGATAATTTGCCTCATCAACAACCATTACTCTAAATGGCTCTTCGGGTGTTTGCTTTTTGATATTAAAGTAAAATATAACCCCATAAAATACCAACAATAAAAGTGGGGTGAGTATTGTCATTATCAAAAAAGATTTTTTTCTAACCCTAGTTAAAAACTCTCTTTGGGCGATGATGATAATTTTATGCATATTGGTTTTTGTTTTGGGCTATTGCATCTATAAAAATAGCGTTCATACTGGGTTGTTGTTCTTTGATGCTTTTAATAACAATTCCTTGACTCAAAAGTGCGGTTAAAATTTCGTTCAGAGAAACACCTTCACGAGGCTTAATTGAAACTTGTTTTAAAAAGGGATCCTGCAAGTTTTCGCAACTAAAAAGAACATGATTTTGAGGCTTATTTCCTTCATATTCTAAAATCCATTCTTGTTTTGAATAGGCTTTTTGAATTTGGTTGAGCGAACCTTTAAGAATAACTTTTCCGTGGTTAATCAATGCCAAGTGGTCGCAGAGTTGTTCTACTGTTTCCATTCTGTGACTCGATAAAATAATGCTGGTGCCTTGTTGTTTTAAGGCAACTATTTCGTCTTGTAATAATTGAGCATGAATGGGGTCAAATCCTGAAAAAGGTTCGTCTAAAATGAGTAATTTGGGGGCGTGTAACAAAGATGCCATTAATTGTACTTTTTGCTGCATACCTTTAGACAATTCTTCTGCGGGTTTGTGTAACAAATTTGCCAGGTCAAATTTTTCAGCCCAGTTTTTAATGGCTTTTTTTGCTTGGTTATTAGGAATGTTTTTAAGTGATGCAAAAAATAACAATTGCTCTTCAACGCCCATTTTTTTATACAGACCTCTTTCTTCAGGTAAATACCCCATTTGGTATACATCTGTCAATAAAAGTGGTTTGCCTTCGAATAAGATTTCACCTGCATCGGCTTCAATAATTTTAGTTAAAATTCGAATAAAGGTGGTTTTGCCAGCTCCATTAGGCCCTAGTAAACCAAAAATAGAAGCTTTTGGTATGCTAATGTTAATTTGGTCTAGTACTAATTTCCCTTGAAAATATTTTGTGATATCCTTTGTTTCTATGATCATTTTTTTAGCTAATTTGTGGATTAAACATGTAGTTGTTTATATTTTTTTGATAATTATTTAATTAACAAAACCTTAAAAGGGGTATCTTCGTTCATCAATTTATCAGATAAAATGCCGTTTCGCCAACTACTGGTTTTATTTTTATTTTTTCAAACTTCTTTATTGAATGCCCAAAGCTTTGATATTGGCAAATATATCTCAAATTCTAAAATTGGAATTGGTACAGGCCTAAACTTTTACGTAGGAACAGCAGGTGATGGTAAAATTACTTTTCAAAAAGGTAATTATACAGAGCTTAAAAATTTAACCGATTTATATTTGGTAACACGGCTCAATCAAAAATGGGATATCGGTTTTAGGTATGCAGAAGGCCATTTATGGAGTTTTTTTGTAAATAGCGATGTTTTGGCTTTTGAGGCGCATTCTAAAGATTTTCAAGTTATAGCAAATACAAACATCACTCCTGATATTTTTAAAGGAAAAGGTCTAAATCTTGAAGCAGGTTTTGGTTTAGGTTTGGCTCGTTTTCATTCTAAAATGTATTCAATAGACAATCAGATTTCCACTTTTAGCACAAGTATTGGATATGGCAGAGATGAAACCAACGTAGAGGGTATTAAAATTCATGAATCACAAGAAAGAACTACTTTTTTAGTTAGTTCAGGAATCAAACTGAATTATGAGTTAATTAGCAAATTTAATTTATTCTGGGAGTCTAGGTTCAATTTAACAACAACCAGTAAATTTTCAGGTAATATGTATCGGAATTCACCTTTTCCTCCTGATGCTTTTTGGTCTAATGTATTAGGATTAGAATTGAATTTCGGACAAACCGGAAATTCAAGTAAAAGAATCAGGTGTCCGCGTTTTTAATTAAAGAAATCGCGCATTCTGTCAAAGAAATTTCTTTCGTTGGCTTCAGGTTTTGGTTCAAAGTTTTCAGCACCTCTTAATTTTTCAAGCATTGCTTTTTCTTCAGTACTCAGTTTCTTAGGAGTCCAAACATTCACATGTATCAATTGATCTCCAGCGTAACTTTTAGGTCCATTCACCTCTGGTAAACCTTTACCTTTTAATCGAAGTATTTTACCAGCTTGAATGCCTGCATCTATTTTTAGTTTTACTTTTCCTGTTACTGTTGGTATTTCTACTTGGGTTCCCAATGCAGCATCTGCAAAATTTAAAAATAAATCATATACCACATTGTTGCCATCTCTTTTGAGAACAGGGTCTTCAATTTCTTCTATTAAAATAATTAAATCACCTGGAATACCACCTCTTTCAGGTGCGTTTCCTTTGCCGCTCATACTCAATTGCATACCTTCAGAAACACCCGCAGGAATTTGAACAGAAATTACTTCTTCTCCTTCTGTGCGTCCTGTTCCTCTACATGGAGTACATTTATTGGTTACAACATTACCCTCACCATTACATGTTTGGCAAGTACTCGTGGTTTGCATTTGACCTAGAAAAGTTTGGGTTACTTTTCTAACCTGTCCTGCACCGCCGCAAGTACCACAAGTATTGAAGGACGATTTGTCTTTTGCCCCATTTCCACCACAACTTTTACAAGATACTTGTTTGGTTACTTTTATTTGTTTGGTAACACCTGTAGCTATTTCTTGTAGTGTAAGTTTAACCTTTACTCTGAGATTGCCACCAACTCTTTGTCTTTGACCTCCACGTCTGCCTCCACCTCCAAAAAAGGAATCAAATGGGCTGCCATCACCAAAAATATCTCCAAATTGACTGAAGATATCGTCCATGTTCATATGCTGACCACCACCGCCTCCGCCACCCATTGCTTGGTGTCCAAAACGGTCGTATTTGGCCTTTTTATTGGCATCACTCAATACTTCATAAGCTTCAGCAGCCTCTTTGAATTTCTCTTCGGCCTCTTTGTTTCCCTGATTTTTATCGGGGTGAAACTTGATAGCCATTTGACGGTATGCTTTTTTGATTTCTTCAGGACTTGCATTCTTAGAAACCCCTAATACTTCGTAATAATCTCTTTTTGACATTGCTGTTTGCTTCTGTTTATTTATTCTCCTACAACTACCTTTGCAAATCTGATCACTTTTTCATTTAAAAAGTAGCCTTTTTCAAGGGTATCAATTACTTTTCCTTTTAAAGCTTCAGTAGGAGCTGGAATTTTGGTAATGGCTTCATGAAATTCACTGTCAAAAACTTGTTGGTCTGATTCCATTTCTTTCAAGCCCTTTTGTTGAAGAATATTTTTTAATTTATTATACACCAAATCAACCCCAGTTTTAATGGCTTCATTTCCTTCCGTGGTTTGAATAGACTTTTGAGCTCTGTCAAAATCATCTAAAACAGGTAACAAAGAAACCAATGTTTCTTGGTTTGCACTTTTTAACAAATCGGCTCTTTCTTTGGTGGTTCTACGTTTAAAGTTCTCAAATTCTGAGTACATCCGTATGTATTTGTCTTGTACTTCTGTCAGTTCAGATTGTAATTTAACAAGGGGATCTATAGGAGCATCTGAAGGAGTATTTTCAGCTGATTCTGAGGTTCCAATTGTTTCATTACTCGCAATGTCTAATGCTTCAGGAGATACTTCGTTTGTGTTATTGGTTTGTTCTGATGAATTCATGTCAGTCATTTTTTTCTTATACATTCAAAGAGTTTGCCAATGCCTATTTTGTGACAATGTGACACCTATTGAAAACCTAGTAATAAAATTTCAAGACTATCTGCCTCAATATTTTGTGCAATGACAACCCCTTTTGTATCTAATAGATAATTTGCAGGTATACCTTTTAGTTTAATTTGCCTAACCAATTTCCCGTCCCAACCTTTAAAATCACTGCTTTGATTGGCCCAATTGAGACGGTCTTTTTTGAGCGCCAATTGCATGTCTAATGGCTCGGTATCTATACTGACAGATACAACTTCAAAACCATTTGCTCCTTTAAAAATTTGGTCTTTGAACCTAGAATAAATTGGAGTTTGTTTGAGTTGCATTTTTCTACTTTCTTCATTCCAAGAAGCCCAAAAGTTGACCAAAACATAACTCCCTTTTAAATCGCTGAGCTGGTATGTTTTGTCGAACATTCCAGTAAAGCTAAAATCTGGAAAAATAGTCGGTTTACCAGGTGTTGAATCTGCAACTTTAAATGAAAATAACAGGTAACAGAAAATTAAAAGTAAGAAAGCTCTAAACATTAGTCTATGCGTTGTATATCTGCACCAATTGCCTGAAGTCTTTTTTCTATAAATTGATAACCTCTGTCTATTTGTTCAATATTGTGAATGGTACTTTGTCCATTAGCAGCCAATGCCGCTATGAGCATAGAAACTCCAGCTCTAATATCTGGTGAAGACATGGTTATTCCTCTTAGTTTGGTTTCTCGGTTTGAACCAATTACAACTGCCCTATGAGGATCACACAATATAATGCTGGCCCCCATATCAATTAAATTGTCTACAAAAAACAAGCGGCTTTCAAACATCCATTGATGAATGAGAACAGAACCCTTCGCTTGAGTAGCAGTAACCAATGCTATAGAAATTAAATCAGGGGTAAATGCTGGCCAAATTCCGTCTTTGATGGTGAGAATTGACCCATCAATTAAGGTGTCAATTTTATAGGATGCTTGTGAAGGCAAATAAATATCATCTCCTCTGAATTCCATTTCAATTCCCATTTTTTGGAATGTTTTTGGAATAACACCTAAACGATCAATTGCACAATTTTTAATGGTAATTTCGGATTGTGTGGTTGCAGCCAATCCAATAAAACTTCCAATTTCAATCATGTCTGGCAACATGCGGTGTTTGCATCCTCCCAATTGAGTTACACCTTCAATATGCAATAAATTGGAACCAATACCTGTAATTTTAGCTCCCATTGAATTGAGCATAGTGCAAAGCTGTTGTACATAAGGTTCACTTGCAGCATTGTATATACTGGTTTTGCCTTTGGCAAGTGTTGCCGCCATTACTATGTTAGCAGTACCAGTAACTGAAGCCTCATCAAGTACCATGTAGGTGCCTTGCAAATGACTGGCATTTATTTTGTAAAAACGGTCACCAGGTAAATGTTCAAACTTGGCGCCTAAATTTTCAAATCCACGTAAATGGGTATCTACGGGTCTGCGGCCTATTTTATCGCCTCCAGGTTCTGGTATATATGCTTTTCCAAATCTTGCCAACAAGGGCCCAATAATCATAATTGAACCACGTAAACTGGCTCCTTTTTGTTTAAAAGTATCACTGATTAGGTATTCTAAATTGATATCTTTTGCTCTGAACGAAAACGTATCGTCGTTAAGTTGTAATACTTGAACACCCATTTCACCAAGCAGTTCAATCAATTTCATTACATCCCTGATATTGGGAATATTGCTTATGATAACTTCTTCTTCAGTTAATAGTACTGCCGAAATAATTTGTAAAGCTTCATTTTTTGCTCCCTGAGGAATCAATTCCCCTTTGAGTTGTTTGCCACCAGTAACTTTAAATGATCCCATGTTTTTTCAATTAAAAAGTAAATGTAAATCCGGCCATTAAATTAAACCTATAATTGGTATAAGCTGCCCAGCGTTGGTAATTGTTGTTCGTTAAATTGTTGAGTTGCAAAAAGGTTGATATGTGTTTTTTGTACCTGTACTCTATACCCAAGTTGACATCGGTATAAGCATTCATCATTCCTTTTTTTACAGGTGTTAAATTGCCAATAGTATTAGAACCAAAAGCTCTCTCCCCAATATAAAACAAGTCAAACTTGGTGTAAATTTTATCAGCAATATTGTACCAAATATTCAATTTGCTTTCAAACTCTGGTCTGCCAAATGCATCGGTTAGTTTATCCATTTTGTAACTGTTGATCAATGTGCTCATATTGATTCTCCATTTTTCTCCATTTTGGTAATACACATGAATTTGCAATTGTGTCAGGGTGCCTTTTGTTCCATCATAAACGGCTATTTGAGAACCAGCACTTGGGTCTGTTGTTTTTAAAGAATCTTGGGCTCTGTAAATAAAATACAAGTTGTTTTCTAATTGGCTTGATGAACTTTGAATATGAAAACCGCATTGTGGACTCAATTGACCTTTGAAGCCTCCATAAAGTTCTAATTGATGAACCGTATTGTTCTGATTAGGGTTTTGTACAAATGGGTTCTCAGTGGTAATACTCCTGTAAGTATTTACTTGCACATTACCTGTTAAACCTGCAAAAACTTCAAACTTTTTGGGAATGATATGAAAACCAGCTTCAGCCTTTGGAAAAAAATGTCCTTTTGAATCGACACTGTCTGTTACAAAAAAAGTATTGAATCCGGCTTTCAAATAATAGTTGGCTTCTTCTAATTTAATTTCGGGGTTTAAATAAAAAAATCTTCTGTTATAGGCTGTTCCAGCCGAATCATATTGGTTCATTCTGAATCCGGCTTGAAGTTCTACGGGTAATTGCTCAAAGCTTTTTCGCAAGGTGGTATAAATGCCTAAGTTGTTTTCTTGTTGTTTGGCTTGATTGCTATAATTGTAATAATGAACTTTTGTTTGGTGCGTAAAACTGGCACTGTCCTTGGCTGAATTACTTGCTCCGGCCTGTACATCTATTAAATTGTAAATAATTTTACCTTGTTCGGCATCGAACCCAAAACTATCAGGCCTACCATACAATTGTACCCTATTTCTGTGGTAATAAGCTTCAATAGAATAGTGTTGGTTTGATTTAAAATAATTGAAATTTCCATGCAAAGTATTGTTACTGTAATTGGTTTGGTTTTCGTTGCCATTTGCAGAAATATGCTTGTAAAAAATACCAGCCCTCATTTGTTTGTTTCTAACTGTATTTAAATAGAACTCAACCAAAGGGCTGTTGTAATTTCCAAATCCAATTTTTGAATAATTATTTTTTAACTTGGGTAGGAGAGAGGTGCCTAAACTCAATGGCTTAATGGTGTAAATATTGGGCGCTATTTGAACAGTTTGAACATCTAAATCATATGTATAAACAGGTTTTTTGGTTTCAGGTTTATCCGGATTTGGTTGAATAGGAATTTTTATGGCATCAGACAAAATGGGTTTGAATGTTTTTACTACATCAACTACACTGTTGTCAATGATACTGTCTTTTACTTGCGCTACTGACTGGATTTGTAAGCCAACCAAACAAAGTCCAAACAGCATTTTATAGAAGCTATGTTTATTTGTTTTCATGTTGATTGATTCTTTGTTCTACTTGTTGTTTTTGAGTACTTTTTTGTTGGTTTTCAAGTTCTATAATTTCTAACATGCGCGCTTTACAGGCATTGGTTATTTCTTCGCCTTCATAATTGTCAATTAAACTTTGTAATGTAGCTTTTGCTTGAAAGAAATCATTTTGTTTTACATAAGTTTCTGCCAGTAACTGATAGGCTTTTGCAACCCATAATTCAAAAGCACTAAAATGGTCTGCCAAATCAAAAATGAGTTTCTGCGTTGCTTTGTAATCTTTTTTCTGGAATTGAATCAAAGCCATATTGTATTTGGCTTCTGCGGCAAAAATGAGCTTACTTTCTTTTAAGATATACTGAAAAGAAAATTGTGCTGAGTCAGATTTGTTGTGAGCCATGTAATACCTGCCAATTTGAAGGTGGGCTTCAACCAATGGGTCTTTTAAACCCATACCTGAATTAATATATTTAAAAGCAGCAATTGCAGCAGAGTCTTGTTTGCCTTGATTGATACTGCTTCGCATTTGGCCTAATAGCGCTACCAATGTATTGTCTTTGTTTGAAGCAATTCGTTCCAATGCGGCATAAAAAGTATAGGCTGGATCGTAATTCTTTTTCATATAATTGAGCGTAGCGGCTTGTCTGGTTGCTCTTTCAGTGAAATCACTTCTGAGCGCGTTGGCCACGTATTCATAGTGTACCAATGCTGCATCGTAATTTTTTAAAGTATAATCGGCTTCAGCTTTAAAATAATTTGCTTTAAGAATAAAGAAACCTCCAGGAAACTTGTTGATATAATTACCCAGTGATTTTGCAGCTTTTTGAAGTTCATTGTTTTTATACAAATTAAAAGCAGCTTCATACGACAAAGAATCTTGTGTGCTTGGAGCCAACACCAAATGAGGCAGTACGTTTACAAATTCAATATAAGCTTCACCTTCACCTTTGTTTACCAGTATATTTTTAACCAATAACAACCCCTGTATGGCTTCTTCTGAATTAGGAAAATCAGTAATGAGTTGCTTTAAAACAGTCAAAGCCTCTTCATCATTTTTTAGATTAAACAGTGAAAGTGCTTTGTTTAATTTGGCTTTTCTAATGTATATACTCCTAGGGTATTTAGAAATGAGTTCATTGAATTCAGCAACTGCCAGTTCGTATTTTTCATTGAGCAAATGTAGATTGGCACTCTCAAAAACAGCATCATCAATATAAGGTGATTTAGGATGCGATTTGATCAAAGTTTTTAGCACGACACTCTTTTCTTCATATCGGTTCAATACCCCTAGTATCAAGGCTTTTTGGTACAAAGCATAATCTGAGCCATTTAAACTATTTTGAATTACCTTGTCGTAGTAATCTATAGCAAATTGGTATTGTTTTGAAACAAAATAACAATCAGCTATACGAATCACAGCATCGGTATAAATTTCAGGATTTTTATCCAATTGACTAATTTTAACATATTGCTTAAACGCATCAACCGCAGCCTCGTAATCTTCTGTTTTTAATAAGGCATATGCTTTCTCATAATATGAACCAGCAAAATATTTACTGTTTTTAAATTCGGGTATTTCTTGTGCAGTTAAGTACAGCGATATAGCCTCTTTATATTGGTTTTGTTTGTATGCAATTTCAGCAAGCCAAAATGTAGAAAGCCCCAATGTGTTTGCATCTAATCGGATACCTACATTTTTCTCAAATAAAGTTTTGGCTTCTTCAATTTGGTTGTTTAAATACAATTCTTCTGCTCTATAATAATAGACCTTTTGGAGTAAGATTTTTTCAGCTTTACCGGGGTTATTGATGTGTTCTAAAATGCGAATGGCTTCTTTGTAATTTCTTGCATTTAACAATAAGTTACCAAGGTTTGTACGTGCTTCATTGGCATATTTACTGGCTGGAAAACTGTCTAAAAACCTAGCATATGTTTGCATTGCTTGCCCCTGAAAATTCAATTCTTCAGCTATTCGGGCACTGTTAAACAAAGATTGTTCGCCAAGTTCAGAATAGGCATTGGCCTCATAACTTTTGTTAAATGCCGACAAGGCATTGTTCTTTTTCTGAACCTTGATATATGAATCAGCTAAAGCAAACCAAACTGCTTGTTTCAATGTATCTGAAGCCTGTTCTATTTTTAACAATTGTTCAATGGCTTGGGCATATTGTGCTGTTTTGTAATACGAAATTCCCAATTGGTAGAAATCTTCATTTTTGGGCATTACAGGCGCATCTTTCATAAATATTTCTAAATATGGAACAGCTTTAGCAAATTTATTTAGGTTAAAATAAGATTGTCCTAAAATGCCTGCAACATCTATGGCCAATTCTTTATTGGTGATGGTATCGCAATAGGTAATCACTGATTCGTATTGTTTCCTAGAAAAATATATTTGGGCTACATAAACTGTAGAAAGAGGTCCAAATGTTTTATGAGATTGAACCCGCTTGAAATGAGTCAATGCCTCATCAAATTCTTTTGACTGGTAACACACATAAGCATAGTAATAATTGGTGGCATCATAAAACTTACTTTTGGTGTCTTTGATAACTATGAATGATTTCTTAGACTCTTCAAATTGATTCACTTTAAAATGGCAGTATCCTCCAGTAAAATAAAATTCAATTTTATCAGACTCAGACAAGTAGTTTGGATCTACTTTTTGAAGCCACTTAACTGCTTCTTTGTTGTTTTTTGCACGGTAATGTAGTTTGCCCAATTGAAAAACGGCCAGTTTAGCTGATGGATTCTCAGGGTAGTTAGCAATTATTTTTTTAAGCAATTGTTCGGCATCTTGGTTAAACAATTCCATGGCACAAGTGGCTGCATAATACTGAGATTTTATTTTCAGTTGAGGTGATTTACCTAAGCCAGCATACCAATTGAAATGGGTGAGAGCTGCTGCAAATTTTTCTTTGTCAAATAGTTCTAAACCCCTGTTGTAATAACGAATTTCATCTTCATAAACAGCAGTTTTTTGAGCTTTTGATGGCAATGTGCAGAGCAACATAAATAGCAGGAATGCAATGAGCTTTCCAATGAAGTGCAGAACCGGATGCCCCCAGTTTTGCAGGTTAATTTGGTTGACGAATACGCGCATAGTTGTGATAAACGAATCTATGCGCTGTGAATTGGGTTAAAAGTTCCAATTTATCCCCAAAGTGGGCATAATTGGGAGCTGATTGATGCGTTTATAGTTCAGTCTGTCGAAATAAAAGATATTTTCTCTATTTAGTATGTTGGTTGCAGAGGCAACTATGGTTAATGCATTTTTAGGATTGAAACTGATTTTTTTACTGACAGAAAAATCAACTCGGTGAAAATAAGGCAAACGTCCAGAATTGGTTTCGCTGTAGGCTATTCCAAGGTTTCCGTTTTGATTGTTGATATTGCCTGAAACACCTCCATTTAAATCAAGTTGTTCGTAAAAACCTTGGGTTTGAGTAAAAGGAAATCCTGATCCTAAATTGTATCTGGTATTCACATGCCAGCTTTTGTTTTTTCCGAACTCATAACTCACAACCAAATTGAAATTGTGTCTCCTGTCGAAATTTGGAAAATATTTAACACTCACACTGTCATTCTTGTCAAATACCCTGTTTACATAGGTTAAAGAATAAACAGCCCATACATACAATCTTTTATAATCCATTTTAAAACGGATATCAAATCCAGAAGCATCGCCAGTTTCTTTGATAATATCTGCTCTTTGGTAAAAAGGTTTGTTTTGGTTTACCGGAACATCATCATAGACTTTGTCTCTGTTAATATTGGTGATTTGACTAAAGTTTTTGTAAAACACCTCCGCATTGATTTCTATGTATCGGCCTAAATCCAACTCAAAACCAGCAACCAAATGTTCGGCTGTTTGTCTTTTGTAGTCTATTGAAGTAGTGCCGTTTACTTTATCTGGGCTCGATAAAAAACCATAAAATAAATTCACAACATCTCGGTCACTTACTGCACTCATGAGGTTTTGTGAATAAGTGCCAGCAGCCAATTTGGCTCTTAAAAAACTGGTGGTATTCCATTTAATACCCAAACGGGGTTCCAAACTGCTTTCAGATAGTGAAGCATAGTAAACGGCTCTCAAACCAGGTTCAACAACCAACCTGTTCCAAACCTTTTTGTATTTTAAAAAACCATGCAGTTCAGTATTGTAATCAGTTGCTTGCAATGTTCTGCCTACAGCATTTTTGTATGTAAAATCGGTAGCAAATCCAACAGCATCAAAACCATATTTAATATCATCTTTACCTATGAAATTAGTAAAATTGATACTGCCATTGAATCCATTGATAGAACTTTGACGGGGTAAATTATCGGCAGCCTCTACTTGGTTCATCTGGTAATTTGAATAGCCAAATGTAGCATTGATAACAGTACTAGAAGCTTCAGGAATCACCATTATACTACCTCCAAAACCAAGAGAATTCCAATTGTATTTGGTAGTACTGAAGTTGGCATCATCCGAAAAATTAAAACCAAAAAGGTTCAAACGGCTTCCATTTTCAGCTATTTGACTGAATTTTCCATAAATATCATTGAAAGAATAAGGCAAACCATATTTAGGGTCAGCTCCAGGGTAAAATAGAGGTGCTGATTTGTTTAAATAGGAAGTTTTGTATGAAAAAATAACCGAAGAACTTGAACCTCCCTCAGAAAACTTACTCAATGGGCCTTCTAATAAAACTTTGGCTGTAATTGGGTTCACACTGAGTTTGCCTGAAAATTCTTTTTTGTTTCCTTCACGGGTATTGACATCTATCACTCCAGAAACCCTGCCGCCATATTGTGCATTGAAACCACCAGCACTCACATCTGCGTTTCTGATTAAGTCGGCATCAAAAACTGAAAACAAACCTATAGAATGAAAAGGATTGTAAATGATCATGCCATCCATCATTACCTTGTTCATTACTGGAGGCCCCCCTCTAATGTACAATTGCCCACCTTGGTCTCCACTAAAATTAACGCCAGGTAAAACTTGTAAATACTGCACCAAATCAGGTTCCCCACCAAATGTTGGGAGTTGTTTCAATTCCTTTTGCGTAATGACATTGGTAGAAATATTGATTTGTTCTTTTGCTTTTTGTCGGTCAGCTTTGATTTGAACCTCACCCAGTTCTAAGTTTTTGGCTTTTAAGTAGATGTTTTGATTTTTGATAGATCCTGCCGTTAATTCTACAATTACCTTGGTTGTATCGTAGCCGATAGACCAACACATGAGTGTATATGTTGCAGGTTTAATTCTGTTGATGGTGTAGAAGCCATTGATATCTGTAGATTTACCAATCATTAATTCTTTTACAACAACATTTGTAAAAATAATGGGTTCGCCAGATTTTTTATCGTAAACAAAGCCTCTAATTTCAGCATTTTGTGCGGTTATAGAGTTGTATGCCAGTAAGAAACAAGTAAATGCGAAAAGTATTTTTTTCATTAGAATTACAAATATAACAGGTTTTTTTACCAATTGAATTGTTTACATGAGCAAGTGGAAATAAATCCCTTTTAGGTTGCATGTTTGAAAGTACATAGCCGTTTGATTATATTGCAGAATCTACAGTATATATACAAACATGGTCTTACTATACACAAGAAAAATCCAAAGGGTTATTTACAAGCAAATATTGCTTTTTTTAGCCTTGTTTCTGGTTGTTTCTTCTCATCTAATTGCTCAAAATTCAGGATTGTTCATGGCCAATCCTTCCAGTTTTAGTGCAGATAAATTGTCTGATTTTCAAGTCAGACAAATTGGAGAAGAAATGCAAAACAATGGCAAAAATTGGGAACAGGTTAAAGCAGAGTTAATTAAAAACAAGATAACAGATTCTGAAATTGAAAAATTAGCCCAACGATTGCAAAAACAATCTTTTGCTACCTCTGATTCTAAGTCTGCCATTGTTAACAGTGGACGCACTTGGAACCAAGACCCAATTGTAGAAGGCAATATTACTGATAAGGCTCAGGTTTCCACTATTTACGGAGCAAGTTTATTTAGAAACAAACAGTACAATTTTCAACCCAACCTTAAAATAGCAACTCCTTTGAATTATATATTGGGTCCTGATGATGAAATTATCATTGATTTGAGTGGTTATTCAGATGCAACCTATAGTGTAAAAATTTCTCCTGATGGACAAGCCAGAATACCCATGTTTGGGAGTGTATTTGTTGCAGCTTCCACTATTGAACAAGCTACCAAAAAAATCAAGTCACACTTGTCTAAATACAACCCAAGTATTCAAAATGGACAAACTAAATTAACCATTACCCTAGGAAATATTCGCAGTATTAAAGTGGTATTGTTGGGTGAGGTTATCAATCCGGGTACCTATACAATGCCTTCATTGGCTACAGTTTTTAATGCTTTGTATGCTGCTGGAGGTCCAAATGAAAATGGCAGTTTCAGAACCATCAAGTTAATTAGAAATAGCCGACAAATAGCCACTATGGATATTTATGATTTTTTAATGACTGGTGCTACCAAAGGGAATATACGTTTAGAAGACCAAGACATTGTAAAAGTTGAACCGTATATCAGTAGAATTCAATTGGCTGGTCAGGTAAAACACCCTGGCTTGTTTGAATTAAAACCCACTGAAACACTCAAAGATTTAATCAATTTTGCTGGAGGATACACGCCTGATGCCTACAAAGAGCAAATTCAAGTCAATAGGAATGATGGGCTTCAAAAATCAATTGCAAATATAAAGCAGTCAGAAATTCAGGTGTTTAAGCCTCAAAATGGGGATGCGTATTTTGTAAATGCGGTGTTGGATAGGTTTAAAAACAGAATTCAAATTGAAGGAGCGGTTTTTCGTCCAGGTTATTTTGCATTGGAATCAAACCCCAATATTATTGAATTGCTAAACAATGCAGGTGGCCTAAAAGAAGATGCACTCACAACCAGAGCTATTTTATATAGGCTAAATCCAGACAATTCTCAAGAAATTATTTCTTTGAATATTGGAGCTATTTTGGCTGGGAAGTCAGCAAACTTTCAACTCAAGCGTGAGGACAAATTAATAGTAGCCTCTCAATTGCAAATGAAAGTACCTGAAAAAGTATATGTAACCGGTGAAGTATTGATGCCAGGTTATTTTGATTTTGGCACCCAAATGGTATTGGAAGATGTATTGGTGTTGGCAGGAGGTATTAAAACAGGTGCCGATACCAAAAGAATTCAAGTTTCAAGAAGGGCAAAAGATGCCAATAAACAATTAAAAGAAGGCAAACTTGCAGAGGTAAATACCATTGAAATCAATAATAATTTAGCCGATTTGCGTCAATTCAAATTAGAACCATTTGACCAAATACATGTGTTTAGTTCATCTAATTTTCAACCATTGAAATCTATTTCAATTCAAGGAGAGGTTTTGTATCCTGGAACTTATTCATTGTTAAAAAACAATGAATCAATTTCTGAAATCATGAAAAGAACTGGAGGTTTAACAGCCAATGCATTTCCAGAAGGAGCAGTTCTCATAAGAACCAGGCCTGGCACAGAAGTAGATCGTATCAAAGATCAAAAATCTATGATGACGCTCTTTAAATTAAATAAAAAAGGAACTGATGATAGCTTGTACCAAGAGCAGAACAAAATGAATCAAAAAGATGTAATTGGTTTAAATTTAAAAAAGATTTTAAGTAGTAATCGTTCAAATGCAGACTTGGTATTGGCAGAAAACGATGTGTTGTATGTGCCTACTTTTAATCCATTGGTATCTGTTAAAGGGCAAGTTTTATATCCCAACCAACTCAAATACAACAAATGCAAAAGTTTTAAAAAATACATCAGTGAAGCCGGTGGATTTACCTCAAATTCATTAAAAAGAAAGGCCTATGTTGTTTACCAAAATGGTACAGCAAAGTCTACCAAAAATTATTTGTTCTTTAGGTGTTATCCTAAAGTGCAACCAGGTTCAGAAATAATAGTACCATCTAAACCTGAACGAAAGACTTTAACTACAGTTGAAGCCATTTCAATTACTACATCTATGACAACTTTAATGGTACTCATTTTAAATTTTATTAAATAATGCAAACCAAATCTCAAACTGATGCATTCATAATCAATTGGTGGAAGCAATTGGTGCAAAAACGCAAATTCTTGTATGCAGGGCTTTTGTTTGGATTGTTAATTGGCTTTGCACTTGCTGTGTTTTTAAAACCCAAATATGAAGCCAAATTGAGTTTCATTATCAATGATGCCAAAAACAATTCAGGTAATTATTTAAGTGCCATTACCTCACAATTGGGCATTTTAGGTGTGAATGCAATGAGTGTAACAGATGACCGCATTTTATTTTTGAGCAATTCTCGTAAAATATGTGGACAAGCACTTTTGGACAGCATGCCCGGAAAATTATTGATTGCTAATGAATTTATAGCCTACCACAAATTGAACAAATTATTCGAAAAAACACCAGAAATGCAAGGGTTCAGCGGATTTGTTCATACAGACCTCAACAAGCTCAATTACCAAGAAAATTTTGCAATCAATGCCATTTTAGAAATCATTACAAAGCCCAATTATTTACAAGTAGAGTCTGTTAAAAAGAAAGCGACAACTTTTGTAGGTAATACTTCATCTGGAATTATAGAGTTAACATTTAAACACAAAGAAGAAGCATTGGCAAGGGCTTTTTTGGTTTCGATGTACCAAGAATTAACTAAGTTTTACCTAAAAGCCATGACCAACCAACAACAGGAATTGGTTGATTTAATAGAATATAAAGTAGATTCAGTAGAGCAATTGGTTTCAAACATAGATAAAAGTAAAGCCAGGGCCATTGATGAATCTATTGGTATGGTAAGGGTTTCTGGTAGAATCAATGAAACCCAACTCAGACGTTCAGGTGAAATTCTCAATACTTTGTATGCAGAATTGTTAAAAAACAGAGAAGTAGCTAGGTTCAATTTAAATCAACAGAAACCTGTGTTTGAATTGGTTGATTATCCGCAGTTGCCACTCAAGAAGAATGAGTATTCATTGGTGTTGTTTCCATTAATAAGTAGTTTGATCGCATTATTTATAGCAGTGATGGGTTTTACAACCTGGTTGGTATTCAAATACAAATCAGATGCAACAAGCAATTGATAACAAACAAATTGTAGAGAGAAAACTCCATTTTTCAATTGGAGCCATATTGTTACTAAACTTGTATTTGCTGACAGGCATATTTAAAATGCCTTATTTCCCTGTTTTGATACTGTGTTTGGGAGTAGCCACTTATTTTATGATTGACCGATTTGACAGAAGCATATTTGTGAATTTGGTAAACAATTGGAACACTTTCTTTTATATTGTTTTTTCTATTTTTTTGTTGCTCATTCAACTGGCTTTGGCTGAGAATAAAATTGAATTAAAAATCAACGACAGCATTCGCATTCTAATCTACTCAATTTATTTCAGTTGGACAGCTTTTTTATACCAAGACAAAGCACATTTAACAGCCTTTATTTTTAAATTGTCTTTGGTATGTTTTATAATTTTATTGATTGAAGGCATTGTAGAAATGCTAGACCCTTTTTTGTTTGCTTTGTTGCTTTCAGAGAATGTATCTAAAACAATGTTGAGGGTAGGAGGTACATTTGCCGATGCCAATGCGTATTCAAATGCGGTTGTTATATTGGGGTTTTTAGTATTGAAATTCATGCCCCAATTGCCCAATAAAAAGCAAATGGGCTTGGTTTTATTTGTAGTAGTAACCATATTGTATTTGGTTGAATTATCGGGTTCTAGGCAAGGTATTTTATTGTTTATAGTATTGTGTGCATATTTCCTTCCCAATTTGGTTAAAATACTAGGGGTCAAGCGCATGTTGCTTGTACTGTCTGTATTCATATTGTTATTACTGGCCTTTTCACCAGTTATTTACCAGTATTTATTGCAAAATCCTGATTCTTCTTTAGCGAGGGTGTTGTTTGATTCTGAAAATCCAAAATCTATCAATAGCGACCTAGAAAGAAGTAGTGCTATGACAGCTGGTTTAACATATATCAAGAACCATTTTTATTTATATGGAACGGGCCTGTTTTTGTTTGAAAATGAATGGTCAAACTATGTTCAGGTACAAATTCCATTTCCTCACAACAGTTTTGTTTTCTTATATTGTCAGTATGGCATTGGGGCCTTGTTGTTTTTTTATTTTTTGTGGATAGCTACAAAAAGAGCCATTACACAGCAGCTTTGGCCATTAATGATCATGTTGTCAATTCAACTCTTTTTGTTATCCAATCCGGTTTATTACCCCATTCATTATTTCACCCTGTTTGTTGTAGATGCTTGTTGGTTGGCTAGTCAATCAAACTCCAACACACTCAATTTGCACAAGCATGAGTAGCAAGTTTTCAATACCAAATAAACTAACAAGTTTATTGCGGAGCACGGGCAATAGAAACCTGGAGTTGTTTCGGAATATTGTATATTCATTTTTTATTAAATTGGGTATTGCAGTTATAGGATTGGCATTGGTTCCACTCAACTTAACCTTATTAAGCCAAACCAATTATGGAGTATGGTTAACAGTATCTTCTCTAACCACTTGGTTTTATTTTTTTGATATTGGATTGGCAAATGGTCTGAGAAATAAATTTACGCAATCGGTTACACAGGAAGATTACCTGAGTGCACGCATTTATTTGAGTACAACTTATGCGATTATTTCACTCCTCGTACTTATAGTATTACTTGTGTTTTATAGTTTTAGAACTGTCATTGATTGGAATCAATTATTCAATACAAATATTAAAGCTACAACCATTGATACTTTGGTGCAATTGACTGTTTTAATGCTGGCTTTAAAATTGGTATTGTCTGTAATTACAACAACCTTAATTGCCTATCATAAAATTAGAATCAGTAATTTTATTGAATTGCTATCTTCATTAGGTATCTTATTCGCTACTTATTTTGCCATTCAATTTGCACCTGTAGACATTGTGTTGGTTGGCATTATCAATACTGCAATTCCGGTTTTAGTGTTATTAATTGCGAGCGTTATATTGTTTGCAAGTACTTTAAAAGCGTTTAAGCCTTCATTGAAAATGGTAGATTTTAACCTCAGTGGACAGTTATTTAACAAGGGCATTCAATTTTTTATTTTGCAATTGGCAGGCATGTTCATTTTGGTAGTAAACCAATTGTTAATTGCCCGGTTGTTTGACCCAGCTGAAGTTACTGTTTATACCATAGTGAGTAAATATTTTTCTATTCCATTGTTAGGTTTTGCAATTGTGATTGTGCCATTTTGGACCAGTTTCAGTGAGGCCTTTCACAAACAAGAATTACTATGGATTCAAAAGTCGGTTAAAAACCTCATGTATACTTGGCTAATGGTTTCGATTGGATTGTGCTTAATGGTTTTTATATTCCCGATGGTGCTGAATATATGGATCAAAACGCCAATTGTGTATGATTACAAGTTAACTATCTACTTTGCTATTTTTGTCATGCTCAGCAATTTTGGAAATTTGTTTAACCAGTTTAACAACGCATTAGATAAATTAAGAATTCAGTTGTATTGCGCCTTGTTTATGATATTGTTTCATATACCTCTTTCTATTTATTTATGCAGGCATTATTTAATGGGTATTGAAGGTATCATGTTATCGGCTTGTATATGCCTATTGCCTGGAACAATATTGAGCGCCATTCAATACCATTTGATTGTTCAAAATAAAGCCAAAGGAGTATGGCTCAAATAATGCAACCTATGAAAATTTCTATTGTTGTACCCTTTTATGAAAAAATTCATTTTCTAGAAAGGTTAATGAATAGCATAGAAAAGGCCATTCAACAATCGGTTCATCAATTTGAAATAATTGTCATTATTGATTCACCTGAAACAAATCCTGAAACCATACAAGCCTTACTGGTAAAACGTTTTCATTCTTTCAAGGAACAAGTTGGTTTTCAGGCTATTCATAATTCTAAAAACAGCGGAGTAGCCCAATCACGCAACATAGGATTGGAATTGGCAACAGGTCAATGGATTCATTTTATTGACCAAGACGATTGTATTTTACCTTTTATTTATACGGAACCCCTTTTAAAAGAATCAGTTGATTTTATATTGTTCAACGGAGAATTCATTTACGAAAACAACCTCGCACATGCCATCTATTTCTTAGCACCTACACTCAATACCAAACACCTCATTCTAGATGATTTTATCCGTTCACCCGGGCAAGTTATGCTTAAAAAACACTTCATTGGCCATACCAGATTCCGAACTGCTATATGCAACAAAGGTTGTGACGACCGTTTTTTTTGGATTGAATTGTTTGCCAATAACCCAGATTTAAATGCTAAATACATTGGTGTAAAAGCCTATCAGGCTTATTTGCATGCAAGTAATTTTGGAAACAATGTGAAGGGTTTGTATGCCTGCAGCATTGCACTTTGGGAAGAATTAAAAGCCAATATGCCTTTGATATACCAATCCAATATTGCACAAAATGTTGCCCTATTGGATTACCTTGTGCATAGAAAAAAGTCATGGGCAAATATCAGTGCCTATATACAATACCAACTCAATGCCAATAAATGGATCCGGTTTATTTATAAAAGAACGCTGCTGTTGTATTTTCAGCTAAAGCCTACAGCTCATGATTAGAATCTTATATGTGCAATCCACATTAGAAAAGGGAGGCATCACCAATCACCTTAAAAGTATTTTACAACATTTAGACAGGACACAATTTGAACCTATAGTGTTGTGTTTGTCGGATGAGAAATCAAATTCAGATTTACCTACTCTAGCAAAAATGGGCATTCAAATTCATCAAATTCATTGCAATAAATGGACCCTTGAATCAAGAATTGTTAAAAAACTCAAGCTGGAATTGGCAACCATTAACCCCCATTTAATTCAAACCTTTACATACAGGCCCAGCTATTTAATGGGTCGTTATTTTTCTAAGCAATACAAAACCATAGGTGTTTTATCGAGCAATGTTTTTGAAAATTATGTAGATACTTACGGAAAAATAATAGGAAGATACATAGCACAAAAGGAATTAAAAGGGCTTTCATTCATGCACAAAACCATTGCCGTAGCAAAGCATTTGAGTCAGTTGTTTCCAAATTTAAATCTTCAAGCCATTCAAAATGGTATTCCTGCAAGTGCAACAATTCATTTTTCAGAAAAAAACCAATATAAAAAAGCACTCAATTGGAACCCCAATGCCCATCATTTTATAGTAGTAGGGGCACTGAGTAAGAGAAAAAATGTGGCATTTATCATTGATGCTTTCTTGCAATCTCAACAGGCTCAATCAGCCTATTTGGTAATATTAGGAACTGGCCCTGAACTTTCGGCTTATAAAATGAAATACCAACAAAGTTCAAATGTGATTTTTGCAGGTCAACAAAACCAGGTTGCTCAATGGCTAATGGCAGCTGATGCTTTTGTTTCAGCTTCTGTTTCGGAGGGCTTGCCGTTGTCTGTATTAGAAGCCATGTCTGTTCAATTGCCCTGTTTTTTGAGCAATATACCAGCACACCTTGAATTGCAATCAGAAGCCAATAACCAACAAGGCATTCAGTTATTTCAATTAAACGAAATAGACCAATTGATTGCTTTATTCAATCAGTTTCAGCCTTATCAAGCCTCTTATTTGGTGCAGACTGCAGCGCTCATGACCGCAGCTTATCAAGAGGTTTACCAAGAAATGACTAGTAGCCATGACCGCCATTAAACTCTCGGCATCTTTGGTTTTATACCACAGCAAGCCCAATGCCATTCAAACAATAATCACTGCATTTGCAGAATTGCCTTGTTCAAAACACCTCTATTTGATAGACCATTCGGAAAATAACCAATTGCAATTTTTGGGAAATTCCGACCCCTGTGTCAGCTATCATTTTATGCAAGCAAACAATGGTTATGGAAAAGGTCATAACATAGCCATAGAATGGGCCATTGCACAACATAGCTATTGTCATTTGGTATTGAACCCCGACATTCAATTCGAGGTTTCAGGCATTATGAAATTATTGACTATGATGGAACAAGCGCCTGAAATAGGCTTGTTAATGCCACAAGTTTTATACCCAAATGGCCAATTGCAATACCTGTGTAAATTGTTGCCCACCCCATTTGATTTATTGGGAAGAAGATTTTTGCCTGGTATCCTTAAAAAAATATTCAAAAAACAAATGGATGCGTATGAGTGCCGACAACTCAATTATTCCCAAACCATGGATGTGCCAAATTTATCGGGTTGTTTCATGTTTATGAGAACTGAAGCCTTAAAAAAAGTTGGTGTTTTTGACCCTAGGTTTTTCATGTACTTAGAAGATACCGATTTGTGTAGGCGAATAGGCATGCATTACCGAACCGTATATTACCCAGAAGTACAAATTGTTCATGCCTACGAAAAAGGTTCATACAAGTTCAATAAATTGCTTTTTTACCATATTCAATCAGCCTTCTTGTATTTTAACAAATGGGGCTGGTTCATAGACAAAGTACGAACACAAAAAAATGCTGCAACAAAACAATTAACGCATTCTTAAAAAGCGTTTTTCCAATAAATGCCAAGATAAAAAAGCCAAACACAGTACAATTACAATGAGCGTAATTGCTACCAATCCAAAAGGGTATCGCTGAAAAAAGCCCAACTGCACGGCTACCTGTATCAAAGGAAAATGAATCAAATAAATGCCATAAGAAATATCGCCGTGTTTGCCCCAACGGTTCAGTACAGGAAAATGGTAAGCAACCCAAATCACAAACAAAGCAGTTGATAATGGAAACAATATTGTAATACCCAACCTATATTCAAACACCAAGTCGCAAAGCGCTATGATATACACAAAATAGGGTAGTTTAATGCATTCGGTTTTAAAATCATGCAAGAGCATACCAGCAGCAAAATAGGTAAAATAAGCCGGTAGCTGGTGTTCTAGCAATCTAAACAAATCAGCTTGTTGAGGGTTGTGATTCCCCATAAAAGTGATTAAAAAATGGTAGCTTAAACTGCTGCCATATAGCAATGCATAAAATAACTGTTTTGACTGAAAGCGTTTCATGAGATACACCAAAATGGGTATACTCAAGTAAAATCCGATTTCAATTTTAATGGTCCACAATGCTCCATTTACAGCGCAAATGGCATTGTCAGTAAAAACACCAGGTAGGCATGGTTCCAAAAAATTGAGAAAACTCAAATTGGCCAATAAATAAGTAAACGTTTTTGAATGGGTCCAAAATGATTGCAAAGAATAGCTGCTCATCAAACAAAGCATAATTGGAGCAGCCAATACCAATAAAGTATAAGCTGGTAGCAACCTTTTAGCTCGGTTAATAAAATAAGTTTTGACAGATTTAGACCTCAGGTAGCTGCCATAAATTAAGTGGCCGCTAATCACAAAAAAACCGGCTACTGCCAATTGTGAATCAACAAATATTTTGTAAGGTTTAAGCCACTCTAATCTACTTAAATCAATGAGGTGTGCAAGAATGACAATGAAAGCAAAAAAGAATCTCAGAAAATCGAAGTTGTTGCTCGATTGTAAATGGTGTTCTTTGCCACTTTGAACAATAGGTGATTTAATGTTCAGTTTTGTCATTTAAATGGTGTCTAAAAACAAATACTGGAATTTGGCCAACTACCAAAGCTGTAAGCCCAATCACCAATGTGACAGAGTGTGCAGAATGTTTCTGAATCAACCAAGCTAACACAATAAAACCAATGTTTACAAAACTCAAAGACAATGCAATTTGACGGTGGTTCAAGCCCAATTTCATCAACTGGTGGTGTAAATGGTTGTGGTCTGCATGAAAAGGTGATTTTTTTTGTTTAATCCTCAATATAAAAATACGCAAGGTGTCGTACAATGGAACAATTAAAATAGCAATGACCATTCCTGGTGAAGCGTTCATTCTATCGGTGTAGCCGAAATTTTGAATGTTCATTTCTAAAAAATGAATCGAAAACAGTGCCAACATAAAACCAACTATCAAAGACCCACCATCACCCATGAAAATTTTAGCTGGATAAAAATTATAAAACAGAAAACCCAGTAATGCTGCTGCCAATGTAAAAGCAATCATGGCCCATTCTAAATCGTTGTTAATGGTAAATAAACAACCAAAACACACACACATCACCAATCCTAAAGTGCCTGCCAAGCCATCAGCCCCATCAATTAAATTGTAAGCATTGCATACAACTATCAAGGTAAATAATGTAATGGAGAAGGCAACAACCAAAGGCAATTCATGTATGCCAAATACGCCGTGAAAATTGCTAATGAGTAAATTGGTTTTGAATAAGATAATACCCGATGCAATTACCTGTGCCGCCAATTTTTTGAGGGGGGCAATGACTATGATATCGTCTTTTAATCCGCTGAAAAATAACAACAATAAGGCAGCTAAAATAAACTGAAGTTCTTTTACTTTTTCGAATTGACCCCACAATGCAATGGCAAAAATAAAAGATACAAAAATGGCCAATCCCCCCAAACGAGGTGTTTTTACAACATGTCTTTTGCGTTCGCTTGGTTCATCATACAAATGTTTTTCTTTGGCAATGGTTAAAATAGATGGAATAGAAAATATAACCATTAAAAAGGCAGTCAAACAAGCATATATGAGGTTTTGCGTCATTGTGCTTAGTCTATAGTGGCTATCACTTTTAGCTCAATGGCAATAGGGGTAGGCAAGCAATTGATTTCTAAAGTGGTTCTACAAGGTGGATTTTCTTTAAAATATTCTGCCCATAACTGGTTGTATATTTTAAAATCGTCTTTCATATTGGTTAGAAATACAGTTACATCAACTATTTGGTTCCAAGAACTACCTGCATCTTCTAAAATGTATTTGATGTTTTGAAATACGGCATGACATTGAGTGGCAATGTCATAACTGATGATGTTACCTGCTGCATCTAATTCTACTCCGGGTATTTTTTTAGAACCTTTTTCTCTAGGGCCTACACCCGATAAAAAAAGCAAGTTTCCAACTCTTTTAGCATGCGGATACAACCCTACAGGTTCAGGAGCTTTAGATGAATTGACACTGGTTTCTTTTTCTAGCATAAAGCGAATATAATTAGGTTTGATTGAAGCTGCAAAATTCTTGAAACTTAGCTATACGGCATTGCTGGCATCATGAGCCCAAATTTGTACCAGGTTCACGCAAATTTCAACGGCCTTTTCCATGTCTTGTACACTCACATATTCTTGCTTACTATGTATACCCATTTCTCCAGTAAAAATATTGGGGCAGGGTAGGCCCATAAAAGAAAGTCTTGACCCATCTGTTCCCCCACGTATGGCCATTATATTGGGCGCTATACCTGCCATTTGGTATGCTTTGGCAGCATGCCCCATCACTTGAGGATATTGGTCTAAAATTTCACGCATGTTGCGGTATTGCTCTGTGCGGTGTAATACATAGCTCGACCCAGGAAAAGCAGCACAGGCAACCTTTGCATAATGGTCTAATTGTTGCACATGCCAATCTAATTTGGCTGTTTCAAAATCACGAACAATCAATTGAACCTGACATTGCTCGGCTGTTCCTTGAATTTGAACTGGGTGAACAAAACCCTTGCGTTCATTGGTTCGCTCTGGGCTCCATTCTAATTGTGGTAAGCTGTTTAGAAAATAAGCAGCAACTTTTTGAGCATTAACCAATTTGTTAAAAGCATAACCAGGATGTGCACTGATTCCTGAAAATACAACTTTTGCTCCATCTGCCGAAAAGCTTTCACCTTCCAAGCTTCCTCGTTCACCGCCATCTAAGGTATAGCCAAAATTGGCGGCCAGTTTATCCATGTTTACCTTGTCTACGCCTCGGCCAATTTCTTCGTCGGGAGTAAACAAGATGCGAATTTTACCATGAGGAATTTGAGGGTTTTGCATTAAAAAGGCCACCAAATCCATAATAACCGCAACACCAGCTTTGTCATCAGCCCCAAGTAACGTCAAACCTGATGCCGTAATGATATCGTCTCCAATTCTTTCTAATAAATAGGGGTGGTTTTTAGCCGAAATAACAACAGAAGTATCATCTGGTAAAACCAAGTCTGATCCATCCCATTTGGCATGTAACAAAGGTTTTACAGCTGTTCCACTGCAGTCAGGAGATGTGTCTACATGCGCACAAAAACAAATAACAGGAACTGCTGCATTTATGGTTGCCGGAACGGTGGCATACACATAACCATGCTCATCTAATTCAGCATCTTTAAGCCCTAAAGCAAGCAATTCTTCAACCAAAATTTTGCTCAGGTTTTTTTGTTTCATTGAAGAAGGTTGGCTATCACTATTGGGGTCGGCAGTAGTATCTACCTGAACATATTTCATGAGTCTTTGCGCTACTCCTGATTGGTATAAATTTTCAAACAATTGCATATCAGTTTTTTTTGAAAGATAGAATTTCAAAGGCTAAATATCCAAATTGGCCATTTTAGGTATTTGATTTTGAGTAAGTCTCATATAATTTATGAGCAAGACAGCCCTTATAATGACTAATGAATATCATAAAAACACCACATTTAATTAAACTTTAAAGTCCTATACTTGTTGTACCTTTATTCAACAATGGAACCAAGTTATATCATACACAAAGCCGCAACTAGAGGTCATGCCAATCATGGCTGGTTAGATTCTAAACACACATTTAGTTTTGCCTCTTATTTTCATCCAGAACGCATTCATTTTGGTGCTTTGCGTGTTTTAAATGACGATACAGTTGCACCAGGTATGGGATTTGGAACACATCCGCATCAAAATATGGAAATTGTATCCATTCCATTATCCGGAAGTTTGGCGCATCAAGATAGCATGGGCAATGAGCAAATCATAAAGGCTGGAGAAATTCAAGTCATGAGTGCTGGTACGGGTATTCATCACAGTGAATACAATGCCAGCAAAACAATGCCGGTTCATTTTTTGCAGATTTGGGTCATTCCAAACCAAATGGGTGTAAAGCCCAGGTACGATCAAATTCAATTAGATGAAAGTGCTGCTCACAACCGCTTTCAGCAAATTCTTTCACCCAACCCCACCGATGAAGGTGTTTGGATTCACCAAAATGCTTGGTTCAGTTTGGGTCATTTTGAAGAAAACAGTCAAACCTCCTATACAGTTCATAACAAAGAAAATGGGGTTTATATCTTTGTTCTTGAAGGAGACATCACTATCAATAATCAAATTTTAAATAAAAGAGATGGAATGGGCATTACAAATGCCACAACCATTCAAGTCAACTCCAATTCCAAAGCAAGCGTTTTGTTAATGGAAGTTCCAATGATTACAATTCAATAAACAACTCAATAAAATGGAAAAAATTCAATGGGTATTAGACCCTACACACAGCGAAATTGGCTTTAAAGTAAAACACTTAATGATGACCAACGTACATGGTAACTTTAACCAGTTTAATATGAATATGCACACATCAGGAGAAGATTTTTCGAGTGCTCAAGTAGATTTTTCAATTCAAATGAAATCTATAGATACTTCAAACGAACAACGTGATGCACATTTGTTATCGGCCGATTTTTTTGATGCAGAAGCACATCCTGAAATGATTTTTAAATCTACTGCTGTTTCTAAAACAGATGACCACAATTTTCAAATAAATGGAGAGCTTACTATCAAACAAATTACACATCCTATAACTTTAAAAGCAGAATTTGGAGGCATTCACAAAGACCCTTGGGGTAATCTAAAAGCAGGTTTTTCTGTAGAAGGAAAAATGAATCGCAAAGATTTTGGATTGACCTGGAATGCGCCACTTGAAACAGGTGGTGTGCTCATCAGTGAAGATGTGAAATTATATGCCGAAATACAATTGGTTAAAACCATGCCGGAGGCACAACAAGCATAAGTCATGAAAAAAGTAAACAACCGAAGAGATTTTATCAAAACCACAGCTTTGCTCAGTGGCATGGCTTTGGTTGACCCTATTCAAACTTTTGCATTTACACCACAACCTGTGTTAACAGAGTTAAAAGCAGTAAATGGAAAATATGAATTACCAGCTTTGGGTTATGCATACAATGCTTTAGAGCCTTTTATTGATGCCAAAACCATGGAGATTCACCATACCAAACACCATCAGGCATACATCAATAAACTCAACGAAGCATTAGAAAAAGAGCCACAACTCAAACAAATACCGCTCGAAGCCTTGTTGAAAATGATTCAATCATTGCCAGATTCGGTTAAAAATACCATTCGCAATCATGGCGGAGGGCATTACAACCATTCCTTCTTTTGGACATTGTTGAAGCCCAATACCAAGCCTTCAGCAGCTGTAGAATTGGCCATTCAAAATAGTTTTGGTTCTATGGAACAATTTAAAAAAGATGTTGAAAAAGCAGGAGCAGGCTTATTTGGTTCTGGATGGGTTTGGGTAATTAACCAAATGGGAACACTTAAAATTGTGACCACCGCCAATCAAGACAATCCATTAATGGATATTGCCGAACAAAAAGGCAAACCTGTTTTGGCTTTAGATGTTTGGGAGCATGCGTATTACCTCAAATACCAAAACAAAAGAGCCGATTATTTGGCGGCCTTTTGGAATGTATTAAATTGGGATCAAGTAGCCCAAAACATTGGGTAAATGCTTCGCTTTCAAGGAACTTGAAAAAATATTTAGGAATGCTTTGTAATATCTGATTCCTGTTCTACATTTGCAGTCCTTTGATAGGAATTCTTGTCAATGGAACAAACGGTGGTTTTAGCTCAGTTGGTTAGAGCGCCTGATTGTGGTTCAGGAGGTCGTGGGTTCGAGCCCCATATTCCACCCAAAAACAGAAAGGGAGTAGGTGTAAATCTGCTCCCTTTTTTTGTGCTTAATGATTTGCTTTCAATTTGTATCTTTGGCTTATATCCAACAACGATTGGTTGGAGTTGATGCGACAAAGCGGCGTTGTGATTTGCTTTCAATTTGTATCTTTGGCTTATATCCAACAACTGATTTTTTGGCGTATTTTTCAGACATTAAGTTGTGATTTGCTTTCAATTTGTATCTTTGGCTTATATCCAACAACATTAACTCAATAGATATACTGAGACGCTAGTTGTGATTTGCTTTCAATTTGTATCTTTGGCTTATATCCAACAACTCCAAGCTCAAATTATGGAACTGCTGCTCCGTTGTGATTTGCTTTCAATTTGTATCTTTGGCTTATATCCAACAACAAAGCGTGGAATAGCGTTAAAAGCGCTGCTGTTGTGATTTGCTTTCAATTTGTATCTTTGGCTTATATCCAACAACAATCAAAGAAATGTTCTTCACCAGATTCAGTTGTGATTTGCTTTCAATTTGTATCTTTGGCTTATATCCAACAACCAAACCCAGCATAGTTAAGTTGAGTGCCTCGTTGTGATTTGCTTTCAATTTGTATCTTTGGCTTATATCCAACAACTAATAAGTCAGTAGTATAATAGCTGTCAGGTTGTGATTTGCTTTCAATTTGTATCTTTGGCTTATATCCAACAACCTTGCAGAACTTAGAAAACTTGATTATGGGTTGTGATTTGCTTTCAATTTGTATCTTTGGCTTATATCCAACAACACTCTATTAAGGCGAAGGCAGTAATAGGTTGTTGTGATTTGCTTTCAATTTGTATCTTTGGCTTATATCCAACAACGTGATGACCAAATACAAGGAGGTATGGCTGGTTGTGATTTGCTTTCAATTTGTATCTTTGGCTTATATCCAACAACAGGCTTGTAGGACATTTAAAGTCAATCCCCGTTGTGATTTGCTTTCAATTTGTATCTTTGGCTTATATCCAACAACAAATTATGTCCCAATTGCCATTATTCTGCAGTTGTGATTTGCTTTCAATTTGTATCTTTGGCTTATATCCAACAACTTCAAATTCCGTTTTCTCAATTAACTCTTTGTTGTGATTTGCTTTCAATTTGTATCTTTGGCTTATATCCAACAACATGCAAGGTTAATGATGGAAGATGATACTGTTGTGATTTGCTTTCAATTTGTATCTTTGGCTTATATCCAACAACACAACAATTTTCGTAGGTATTGATACCTTCGTTGTGATTTGCTTTCAATTTGTATCTTTGGCTTATATCCAACAACGATAAATGAAAGTAACCACTTACTAACTTAGTTGTGATTTGCTTTCAATTTGTATCTTTGGCTTATATCCAACAACTAAAGGACTTCATAGAGCTACAACAAGTGAGTTGTGATTTGCTTTCAATTTGTATCTTTGGCTTATATCCAACAACTATGTTTTAAGTTACAGAAACGAGTTAGCAGTTGTGATTTGCTTTCAATTTGTATCTTTGGCTTATATCCAACAACTTTCGGAGTTCCGATGCTGTCAAAGTCTTGGTTGTGATTTGCTTTCAATTTGTATCTTTGGCTTATATCCAACAACGTCTTGAATTGCAAATGTTCTTAATCTCTGGTTGTGATTTGCTTTCAATTTGTATCTTTGGCTTATATCCAACAAATATTGTTTGGAAATTA